>JAFROL010000003.1 GCA_017429685.1 Bacteroidales bacterium
ATTATTTTAGTTTAACAGCAATTACCAGCAATTGAACAGCAATTATCAGCAATATTTTTTATAAACTGCAACATAATAATTATCAGCAATTCGCTCGCGATGCGAGCGGAAAATCTACAAGATTTACAAGATTTCGCTCGCGACGCGAGCAGGAGAACAAAACGAGCGGAAAGCGGAAAGCGGAAAACGGAGAACTATGCTGACGCGGCAGCCGCTTTCCGCTTTCCGCTTTCCGTTTTCCGCTCCCTTCTCTCCGCTTTCCGCTTCCTTCGCCTTTTGGCATAGTTTTCGGAGGCAGTTCTTATATCGTTCTTATATCGCGGATATAAGAACGATATAAGAACTGAATAAAAAAGGTGTGCAAAATGGCGGCCGTGGTCGCACAGGGATGCCGACCACGGCGCCGCCCGCCGGCGGGGGACGGGAAGAGGTTTTGGCTGTGTCCTATAGACGGCTTTCGACCACCTGCCAGTCGACCTTGGGCCACAGGGCAGCGATATAGTCGGCACGGCGGTTCTGGTAGTCAAGATAGTAGGCGTGCTCCCAAACGTCGAAGGTCAGCAGGGGCGTAAGGCCATCGGTGACAGGGTTTTCGGCGTTGCGCTGCTGTGTGATGACCAGGCGGCCCTCCTTGTCGGCGCTAAGCCACACCCATCCGCTGCCAAACAGGGTGGCACCTCGCTGGCTGAACTCCTTGCGGAAGTCCTCGACCGAGCCGAAGCTGCTGACAATCATCGCCTCGAGGCGCGAGCTCATCGGATGCGGCTCGTTGGAGAACTGCTCGAAATACATCGTGTGGTTCAGCACCTGTCCGGCGTTGTTGAAAAGTCCGCCCTGGCTGCGGCGCACCACCTCCTGCAGCGACAGGCCTTCGAGGCCGCTGCCGGGCAGCAGGTTGTTGAGGTTGTCGACGTAAGCCTTGAGGTGCTTGCCGTGGTGGAAAGAAAGGGTCTCGCTGCTGACAGCATTGTCCAGGGCCCCGTAGGGCAGCGTCATCATCGCAAATTGGCCGTCCGTTGGCATAATGTCCTTCATAATTGTAAGTATTTTATTGTTAAGTAATTGGTCAAATTTATTTTACATATAATTATCATCTAATTAACCATTAATTTATGGATAATTCGTGGCAATTCGTGTTATAAAATATTTTTACATATAATTATCATCTAATTAACCATTAATTTATGGATAATTCGTGGCAATTCGTGTTATAAAATAATTTTACATATAATTATCATCTAATTAACCATAAATTTATGGATAATTCGTGGCAATTCGTGTTATAAAATATGTACATTAATTCTGATTTGTAACTTAATATTTCGTTTGCAAAGATAGCAACATTTTCGCGAGTGGCAAAATTTATTTTGCCGTTTTTGCGGAATTGTGTACTTTTGCAAAAAAAATAAGGATAATAATATGAAGAAAATATTTATGTTTCTGTCGTTGGCAGCACTGACATTCAGTGCTTTGGCCGACGAGGGTATGTGGATTCCTATGCTCTTGGGCCGCAACGAGGCCGATATGCAGAAGGCCGGAATGCGCATCACCGCCAAGGATATCTACGACATCAACAAAGCCTGCCTGAAGGACGCCATACTGCTCTTCAACCAGGGCTGCACGGGCGAATACGTCAGCGGCGAGGGCCTGTTCCTCACCAACCACCACTGCGGCTACAGCTACATCACGATGCACAGCACCGTCGAGCACGACTATCTGACCAACGGTTTCTGGGCTATGAGCCGCGACCAGGAGATCCCCTGCCCCGGCCTGACGGCCACGCGCCTGGTGCGGATGGAGGACGTCACGGCGCAGGTGCTTGACGGCGTGGGCCCCGAAACGTCGGAGGGCGAACGCGCCACCATCGTCGAACGCAACATCAAGCGCATCACCGAACGCGCCGTCGAGGGCACGCACTACAAAGCCATCATCAAGCCTTTCTACTATGGCAACCAATATTTTATGTACATCAACGAGGTCTTTACCGATGTGCGCCTGGTGGGTGCCCCGCCGTCGAACATCGGCAAGTTCGGTGGCGACACCGACAACTGGATGTGGCCGCGCCACACGGGCGACTTCTCGATGTTCCGCGTCTATGCCGGCGCCGACAACAAGCCCGCCAGCTATTCGAAGGACAACCGCCCCTACAAGCCGCTGAAATTCCTCGAGATTTCGCTCGACGGCGTCAATGAGGGCGACTTCACCTTTGTTTTCGGATACCCCGGCACCACGCAGCGCTACGTCACCAGCGACGCCGTAGAACTGGCCGCCAATATCGAAAACCCCATCCGCATCGACCTGCGCACCATACGCCTGAAACACTACAACCACGCTATGAACCAGAGCCCCGCCCAGCGCCTGAAATATGCCTCGAAGGTGGCCTCGATTGCCAACGGATGGAAAAAATGGCAGGGCGAAACGCAGGGAATCAATCGCCTGAAGGGCGTCGAGCAGAAGCGCGAGTTCGAAAGCCGCTACCAGGAGTGGGCCAAGGATAAGCCGCAGTACTACAATGTTTTGCCGCAGATGCACGAGGCCTACGACCGTCTGCGTCCCATCGAGGTGGAGCTGACCTACTATAGCGAGGCCGTCCGCGCCAGCGACCTGATGCAGCGCGCCCAGGCCTACCGCCAGCTGGCACAGGAGGACGACGAAGTCAGCGCCGTGGGTGCTGTCAATAAGCTCAAGGAGGCCAACGACAAGTATTTCAAGGATTTTGAGCAGCATACCGTCGTCGACCGCGCCATCTTTGTCGAGACGATGCTCTATATGTGGCAGGCCGGCTACGCCCCCTACCTCAACACCAAGACCGGCGACCGCGCCTCGGTTCAGAAGCAGCTGGAAAAAATCTACGACGAGTCGCTGCTCAACAACGAGAAGAAGCTGCGCAGCTTCCTCGACAGCTACACCGTCAAGAGCGGCAAGAAGCTGATGAAAGACCCCGCCGTGGCCCTTTTCGACCAGGCCTACACGCTGGCCTACGACCCGCAGAAGCTGGCCACCTATCGCCGCGCATACGCCGACATACAGCGGCTGATGCGTACCTACGTCAAGGGTATGATGGAGATGCAGCCCGACGTCAACTTCTTCCCCGATGCCAACCTGACGCTGCGCGTGGCATACGGCCACGTCGAGGGTTTCCGTCCGCGCGACGGCGTCTACTACAAGCCCTACAGCACCCTCGAAGGCATTATGCAGAAGGAGAACCCCGACATCTATGACTACGTCGTCGAGCCCAAGCTCAAGGAGCTCTATGCGCTGCGCGACTATGGCCGCTACGGCATAACCACGACCACCGTCGACTCGACCGTGATCGAAAACGGCAACGAAACCATCACCAACTACACGACCCACACCTCGAAGACGATGCCCGTGGGCTTCATCGCCACCAACCACACCACCGGCGGCAACAGCGGCAGCCCCGTGCTCAACGCAGACGGCCGCCTGATTGGCCTGAATTTCGACCGCGTTTGGGAAGGCACGATGAGCGACCTGCTCTTCGACCCCGACTATTGCCGCAACATCACGCTCGACATTCGCTACTGCCTTTTCATCATCGACAAGTTTGCCGGTGCCGGCCACCTGGTCGACGAGATGACGCTGGTGTCGTCGAAGTAAATTGTTGGCAATGAACCTCTACATTGCTGCCTATAGGCTGCTGATGCCGCGCCGCTACCGCAACTATCTGCGTCGTGCCGATGGCAACGTGGATATGGTGCGCGAGACGTTGCTGCACGGGACGTTCTATGAGGAATACGCCCTGTATGGCTTCGCCTCGAAAAGCGACGCCGAGCGTCGCCAGTACCTGACCGATGCTGTGCGCAACCACATCTGCCGCCGCATCAACAGCCGCCAAGGTCAGCGCGAGGTGGAGGACAAGTGGCTGTGCTACAACCGTTGCGGTGAATTTTACAAGAGGAAGGCTTTCCTTTTGCAGAGCCCTGCCGATGCCGAACGGATTGCTTCGCTTTATGGCCCTTCGGCTTCCAGCCAGCTTGTTGCCAAGCCTGCCGACGGCTGCGGTGGGCGTGGGGTGAGGCTGCTTGGGGCTGTCGATGCCTCTGGGCTCAGGCGTCAGCTGGAGAGTCTTTTGGCCGAAAACAGGCGATGGATTGTCGAAGAACGGATTGTCCAAGGCGACGAGATGGCCCAATGGAATGCCGATGCAGTCAATACGGTCAGAATGAATACGATAACGCGTAGCGGCAAGGTGCTGCACTATACGCCGTTCATCCTTGTGGGGCGCAAGGGCAGCTTTGTCAACAACGGAGCGCAGGGAGGATTGTTCGCCTCGATCGATGTCCGCAGCGGCACCATTATTACCGATGGTTTCGACGAGTCGGGGAACCGCTTTGCGGCGCATCCCGACAGCGGAATGACCTTCTGCGGCTGGCAAGTGCCCCGTTGGGACGAGGTGCTGTCGCTTACGGAGCGGATGGCGTTGCGATTTCCGGATGTCACCTACATAGGCTGGGATATGGCCTTGACCTCCGAGGGGTGGGTGTGCGTTGAAGCCAACAAGGGCGAGTTTGTGGCTCAGCAGACCACGCTGGGCCGCGGATTGCGAAGCGAATTCGAGACGCTTGTGGGCGTTGCAGAAAACAAATAAACACAATCATAAATGGGAATATTCGATTTTCTGTTTCACAGAAAGAAAGAACAACAAGAGGAAGATACGACAATGAAATATTTGATAGTGGGACTGGGCAACATCGGCGACGAATATGAGGGTACGCGCCACAACAGCGGCTTTATGGTGCTGGACCGCCTACTGAAGGCCTGCACGCGCGAGGGCGGCGAACGGCCCACCTATGTGCTGGACCGCCACGCCTACCGCGCCGAGGTCAAAATGAAGGGCCGTACGCTGGTGCTGATACGTCCGACGACCTATATGAACCTGAGCGGCAAGGCAGTGCAGTACTGGATGCAGAAGGAGAAAGTGCCGCTGGAGAACCTGCTGGTCGTCGTCGATGACATAGCCCTGCCCGTGGGCAAGATAAGGATGAAAAAGCAGGGCTCGAACGGCGGCCACAACGGCCTGGCCAACATCGAGCAGCTGCTGCACACCGCCAACTACTGCCGCCTGCGCATCGGTGTGGGCAACAATTTCGGCCAGGGGCACCAGATCGACTACGTCCTGGGACGTTTCACCGACGAGGAGCTGACGCTGCTCGACCCCGCCCTCGACCGCGCTGTCCAGGCAGTCCAGGCTTTCGTCACCCTCGGCCCCGACCGCGCAATGAATATGTACAACTAGAAAGCCGAAAGCGGAGATGTGAGAACGGAAAGCGGAGATGTGAGAACGGAGATGTGAGAACGGAGAACTATACTGACGCGGTAGCCAGTTCTCACTTCTCCGTTCTCACTTCTCCGTATAAAAAACAGGGCGGCACAATTTTTTACTTCTTTAGGCGTTTTGTTGATATGAGCAGTCTTTCTAAAAACCAACTCAAAGCCCTTGCAGCCTACCGCATACAAAAACGATGCGACGAAGAGGGCGTTTTTGTCGTAGAAGGCGAAAAGATGTGCCACGAAGCACTTGCATCGGAACATAAGATTTTAGTCATCTGCGCAACAGCCGACTATCTGGCTACCGCACCCAACGCCACCGTTGCTGGCGAAGTGTACGAAGTGTCGTCCGAGCAGCTGGAGCGCCTCAGCAGCCTGCGCACCCCTAACAAGGTGTGGATGCTGGTGGAACGGAGAGCGGAAAGCGGAAAGCGGAAAACGGAAAGCGAGGGGCGGCTGACGCTGGCGCTGGATGGGCTGCAGGACCCCGGCAATATGGGGACCATTATGCGCACGGCCGACTGGTACGGCATACGCCACATCGTCTGCAGCCGCGACACTGTGTCGGTCTATAACCCCAAGGTGGTTCAGGCTACTATGGGTGCCATATTCAGGACTCGCGTCGAATATGTGGACCTTGCGGAATGGATTGACGAGGCGAACAAAAAAGGCATTGCCACCTACGGAGCTATGCTCGACGGGACGGACTACCGCTCGGCCACGCTGCAAGGCCCGGCAGTACTGGTTGTCGGCAACGAGGGGCGTGGCATTTCGGCTCCCGTGGCTGCCCGTCTGCGCCAACGGCTGACAATACCAAACGTTGGCGGCACCTGCGAGTCGCTCAACGCCGCCGTAGCGACGGCAATACTTGTCAGCAGATTTTTTTGAAAGGTGAGGATGTTTTAAGGGGAGTTAAGGGGAGATAAGGGAAGTTAAGGGAAGTTAAGGGACAATACATTTGGCTAATCACAAATAGATGTCGTTGGTGGCGAGGAAGTTTTTTACATATAGTTCCACACCTTCGGGCACCGAAAGGAAAGGCGCATCGTAGCCCACGCCGCGCAGCTTCGTCAGATCCGCCTCGGTGAAATACTGGTACTGGTGGCGCACCGAGTCGGGCATTTCTATGTATTCTATAACAGGCTCTATGCCCATAGCACGCGCTATGCTTTGCGCCACAACATTATACGATGTGGCGTGGCCAGTGCCGACGTTGAAAAGTCCTCGCACTTCGGGATGGTCGAGCATCCAGAGCATCACGCTGACGCAGTCGCCTACCCACACGAAATCGCGCCGCTGCTCGCCGTCGGCACAGTCTTCGCGATAGGATTTGAAGAGGCGCACGCGCCCCGCGGTGCGGAACTGCTCGTAGAAATGGCGCATCACACTCATCTGTTGGCCTTTGTGATACTCGTTAGGGCCATAGACATTGAAGAACTTCAGTCCCACGACCTGAGAGCCGTCTTCGGTGTAGCCTCCCGTGGAGGCTATATATTTGTCCACGGCGTTCTTGCTCCATCCGTAAGGGTTCAGGGGCCTGAGCGACGAGATGAAGTCTAACGCGTCGTTGTCGACAAAACCATTCGTGCCGTCGCCATAGGTGGCTGCCGACGAGGCATATACCAGTGGAATGCTATTCTGGCGGCAGAACTCGTAAAGCCTAACCGTCAGCTGGAAATTGTTCTCGACAATGCGGTCCACATCGGTCTCGGTAGTCGACGAGATGGCGCCAAGATGAAGGACAGCCTTAATCTCCGAGCGGTGTTCTGCGACGAAGGCATCCATCTCGGCAGGAAAAACGAAGCGCAAAGCTCCGCGCTTGGCCACGTTGCGCCATTTGGCACCGTCGCCAAACGTGTCGACGGCAACGATGTCGCTAAAGCCTCTTTTCTCCATCTCGGCCAGCAGGCAAGAGCCTATGAATCCTGTGGCACCAGTTACGAGGTACATTCTTTTTTAGTGCGTTATTGCGTTAGTGTGTTATTGCGTTAGTGTGTTATTGCGGCAGGTACTAACAAATTTACAAATCAACGAGTTAAGGCAACCTCTATAAATTCGTTTAATTCGCGTTTTGCTTGCAAAACAAAATTCTGAATTACATCAAATTAATTCGTTAAATTCGTGTAATTCGCGGTCGAAAAAGAGATTATTAGAGGTTACCGCATAATCGTTTATATCTTCGTTGCTGTCATTTCGGCGGTGCCGTTGATGCCCACTCCCGAAAACGATGCCGAGAGAGTCGAGGTCCACGATGTGGTGCCATTCACCGGCGCGCTGATGGTGGGGAACGTCACCGTTACGGCAACGGTCGAAGTCAAGATGGTCTGGTTTACAACAATCGGCTCGACGTGGAGTCCTGTGCTGTTGGCGTAGCCGGGACGCGTCTGGCCAGCCATTGTCACCTCCACCTCATTGCCGCTACCTGTCTTTACGATGGTGGCCGTCATCGTCGGGAAATCCATCGAATAGGTACCCACAATGGGGATGTTGTTGAATGTGGCATTGGTCGTTACTGAATATTCACCGACGAACTGGTCGGCATAGTACGAATCCGAGACGAAGTTGGCCATATACGTGGCGTCGCCAGTCACCTCGACCGAACGGGGATTGTCGCTGTTGCCGTCCTGCCAGCCTTGGAATATGCATCCCTGAGCGGGTATGGCTCCAATGGTGGCCGTCGTGCCCTTCTTGTACTCGCCACCACCGGTGACGGAGCCCAGAGCCTCATTGTTGGATTTCACTGTGATGGTGTACTCTTTCTTGCACGATGCCAACGCAAGGGTGGCAAGGGCTACAATAAAGATTAATAAACGTTTCATAGGAATATGTGTTTCTGTTTTTACGGATGCAAAATTACGAATAATTTACAGAACCGAAGTCCGTTTTGCGTATATTTCTATTTGTTTTTATTTATAAAACTGACAATCAGCGCCATCACCTCAGGAGCAATCGTCTCATCGATGAGCAGATATTCGCTGGTGGCGCCGGTCTGGCAGTGCTGCATCAGGTGGTTGAGGCCTGGCATCAGGGCCGTCTGCGCACGGTGGCCGGTGGCTTCGGCAATGGCGTCGAGGTTGACGGGCAGCACCTGGCAGTCGCGGTCGCCATTGACGGCAAGAAGCGGACAGCGCAAGCGACGAAGGTAGACGCTGTTGTCCAGACCTATGAAGGTGCGCATCCAGGGCAAACGCATCTGGGCGGCAAGGCCTATGGCGTCGCCGCGGCGCAGCCCTATGCTCTTCCGCTCGTCGGCAGTGAGGCCCTTGGTGCGCTCTTCGCACAGACGCGTAGTGAAGGATTCGTAGTTGTCGGCCGCCATCGTGTCCATCGCGGCATAGAGGGTGCGCAGCACATCGAGGCGGCAGTCGATCAGACGTTGGGGAAGGCTGTCGAGCTGCAGGATGCGCTCGTTCTGCTGCAGCAGTATGTCGGCGCCCGTCGTTCCTGGGCCCGCCAGCAGCACTACGAAGGCCACCTTGCGGTTGCACGACGCCACTATGGGGGCTATCATTCCGCCCTCGCTGTGGCCGATGATGCCCACGCGCTTGGGGTCGATTTTTTTCTGTTTGCGCAGGAAGTCGAACGCGGCCTCGGCATCGTCGGCAAAATCGAGCGTCGTGGCATTCTGCACTTCGCCCTTCGAGCCGCCGGTGCCGCGGTCGTCGCAGCGCAGCACGGCAATGCCGTTGCGTGCCAAGTGGTCGGCCAAAACCAAGAAAGGCTTGTGGCCCAGCAGCTCCTCGTCGCGGTTCTGCTGGCCGCTGCCACTGACAAGAAGCACTGCCGGGAAGGGGCCCGCCCCGTCGGGAACGGTCAGCGTGCCGGCAAGGGTGACACCTGCTTTCTTGCGCTCTATCACCACCTCCTTTTCGGTATAGGGGAACGGCGGCTTGGGCGTCTGCGGACGCACGACGCTGAAGATGGTGTCGGCAGGGAGGAAATGTATCTGTGTGCGCATCGCGCCCTGGCGGAAAGTGCCGCGAAAACTGCTGTCGGCAGCATTCCAGACAAGCACAAGGCGCATACCCGCCGGCTTGTGGTTGATGCGCAGCGTGTCGCCGACAAAACTCCATTCCGATGCCGGAATGGGATCGGACGTCTGCATAGGGCTGTACAAAACCGGCTTCGCATCGCTGAAGGTGAAATTGATGGGCAGTGAGGCCTCCTTGAGTACACCCAGCCACCAACGGCCTTCGAACTGCGACACCGCGTCGGTCTGGGCCGTTGCCACGGCGAACTGCGCAAGCAGGGCAAGAGTAAGGGCTATCTTCTTCATTGTTACCTCCATTTCATTGTTTCGACCAGATGAATCAAATCCTGCTGCAGATACTCAAGCACCGGAGCCAGCGAGTCGTTGTTGGGCACACAGTCGATGTAGAGCGAGCCGCGCAGGAAATGGCGGACGCTGTCGGTGGCCCAGAACTGGAACGTCGACGCCACATTCTGGCCACTGAGGCGATAGGTGGTGGCGTAGACGCGGTCGGCCTCGTTGACAAACTGGCGCTCGTCGACACCCGACGAGAAATCGAAATGCTTGGACAGCAGCTGATACGACGTGTCGACCTCGGCAGCCAAATCGGACGGGCGGCGCAGCGGTTTGTAAGTGAGGAAGATGATGCCGTTCCACTGCGGATAGGTGATGTCGATCCACGTCACGCCCTTGGGGGCATCCTTCTCCCCCACTTCGGCGCACTGGTTGGCCTCGAAGACGATGGGGAAAGTGTGGAAAGGCTTGTCGTGCGAAATGGCAACCATAGTGTCGCCCTCCCATATCAGCGTGTCGGAAATGGGCAAGGTGTCGACAAGCCAGTATTTGTGCTCCGGCATATCGATGCGCATATAGCCTTTGGGCTTGGGCGTATAGCTGTCGCCTCCGCCGCAGGCGGCAAAAAGCGTCGCCAAAAGCAGCAGCAATGCGAAATGTATTATGTGGCGTTTTTCCATTATCTGTAACTTTTTTCTTATTTTTGCAAATCTGTAGTTGCTTTATATGAACAGGCTCGAATACATAGTATGCGCTAAAACTCAGTACAATATCCAGTCGCCGTTTGTCTACGACCTCTACGAGAATGTGCTTTTGCCAAAACTGGACCGCGCTGCGCTGACGAGGTTGGGACTGAGCCGGCGCGACAAGTTCGGCCAGCTATGCTACAAGATTGCCGACCACTATGGCGCAACCGCTGCAGAAAACAGCATCGCGCTGCGCGGAGCCGACGCCGTCCTGACCACCGGCGAGGGGCTGATTGGCCTTGTGTGCCGTCCGCATCGCGACAAAGGGAGCGAACAGGAGTGGCAAAAACTTTTCAAAGAACCCGATGTGACACTGTCGGTCGACCTGTTCGACGCGGGACTGGTTTTCACTTCAAAGCATTTGTCGCGGCAACACTTTGTTTTCCGCATCTTTTGACGGCACGATGCCTATTTGCCGCCGTAGTCCAGCTTTTCGAGCATAGGCACGAAATTGCAGTCGCCATAGCGCTGACGCAGCGTGTCGGCAGGACCGTCGCCGGTCTTGACGATGCGCAGCATCTCCTGGTGCTCGCCGCCAACAGGCACTACCATCACGCCGCCCACCTTGAGCTGGGCCAGCAGCTCTTCTGGCACCGCAGGTGCGCCGCAGGTGATGATGATGCGGTCGAACGGACCGTACTCGGGCAGGCCCCTGTAGCCGTCGCCAAGGAAGCATTTGGGGCGATAGTGCAGCCGCTCCAGCCGCGGTTTGGTGATGTCGTAGAGCTCCTTCTGGCGCTCGATGGTGAAGACGCGCAATCCCATAGCACACAGCACCGCCGTCTGGTAGCCGCTGCCGGTGCCCACCTCGAGCACCTTCATCTCGGGCTCGGCGTCGAGCAGCTCGCTCTGGAACGCCACCGTAGACGGCTGCGAGATGGTCTGGCCGCACTTGATGGGCAGCGCACGGTCCTCGTAGGCCATATAGTCGAGCATCGTCTCCAAAAACAGATGACGCGGCACCTCGGCCATTGCGTCGAGAACGCGACGGTCGCTGATGCCTTTTTCGCTCAGATGGCGCACCATCTCCATACGCCACCCTTTGTGTTTGAAACTGTCTTCCAACATTATAGAATAGCCTCTCCTTTCATTCTCTAAAACCTTGGGCCACAAGGGTGATAGTGCTGTTCTGCGGCGTAACCATCACGGCACCAAGGCCATCTTCGGTAATGTGGCCTATGATGTGCACGCCCTCCATATCCTTGACGCGCTCGTAGTCCTTCTGCGCGACGGTGAAAAGCAGCTCGTAGTCGCCGCCACCGTTGAGGGCGTTCGACACGGGCAGCATATTCTGGCTCATCTCGCTGCAGACGCGCGTGGTCTGGTAGTCGATGGGCAGGCGCTCCTCGTAGACCTCGCAGCCGCACTGCGACGCCTTGCAGAGGTGCAGCAGTTCCGACGCCAGCCCGTCGCTGACGTCGATCATCGACGTCGGCACAACGCCAGCCTTGGCAAGCGACTGCACGATGTCGAGACGCGGTTCGGGCTTGAGGAAACGCTCCAGCACGTAGTCGTACGAGTCCAGGTCGGGCTGGAAATTGGGGTTGGCCTGATAGGTCACCTTCTCGCGCTCCAGGATAAGCAGGCCCGAATAGGCGCTGCCAAGGTCGCCGCTGACGCAAATAAGGTCGTGCATCTGCGCACCCCTGCGGTAGGTCAGCTTGTCCTCGTCGGCCTCGCCGATAGCCGTCACCGTCAGCACCATACCCGACCGGCTGCTGTTGGTGTCGCCGCCGACAAGGTCCACATCGTAGCGCTCGCAGCACAGGCGGATACCGGCATAGAGCTCTTCGAGCGCTTCGACCGAATAGCGGTTAGACACGGCAACGCTGACCGTCACCTGGCGCGGTGTGCCGTTCATCGCCGCAATATTGCTTAATGCCACGGCCACAGCCTTGTAGCCCAGATGTTTGAGCGGCGTATACATCATATCGAAATGTATGCCCTCGGCAAGGGTCTGCGTCGTGACGAGCATCTTGCGCTTGCCCTCGCCGATGACGGCGCAGTCGTCGCCAACACCCTTGACGGTCGAAGCATTGCGCGGCTCAAACTCGTCGGTAAGGCGGTCGATCAGCGCAAACTCGCCAAAAGCGTCAAGCTCGGTGCGGCCTTCCTGGTATTCTAACATCGATTGGTTTTGGTTTAAAAAAAGAAGGCGAGGAAATGAAAAAAATTTCATCTCCTCCCCTTCTCAATGATACTATTTACTTGATGAATTTAAAGTCCTTGCCAAGGTAGTAAGCCTGGTCGCCAAGGCTTTCCTCGATGCGCATCAGCTGGTTGTACTTGCAGATGCGGTCGGTGCGGCTGGCGGAGCCAGTCTTGATAAGGCCCGTGTTGAGGGCCACGACGAGGTCGGCAATGGTGGTGTCCTCGGTCTCGCCCGAGCGGTGCGAGATAATGGAGGTGTACTTGTGGCGGGTGGCCAGATTGACGGCGTCGATGGTCTCGCTGAGGGTGCCTATCTGGTTCAGTTTGATGAGGATAGAGTTGGCAACGTTCTTGTCCAGACCCATCTGCAGACGCTGCACGTTGGTGACGAACAGGTCGTCGCCCACCAGCTGGCAACGGTCGCCGATGGCATCGGTATGCAGACGCCAGCCGTCCCAATCGTCCTCGGCCATACCGTCTTCAATGCTGATAATGGGATACTTGGAGACCCAGTCTTTCCAGAAGTCGCTCATCTGGGTCGGAGTCAGTTTGTCGCCGGTGCTCCACTTCAGGTGGTACATATTCTCGTCGGTCAGGTAGAACTCCGAAGCGGCGGCATCGAGGGCTATGAAGACATCCTCGCCCGGACGGTAGCCAGCCTTCTCGATGGCCTGCAGGATGCACATCACGGCCTCCTCGTTGCTGCCCAGGTTGGGAGCAAAACCGCCCTCGTCGCCCACATTGGTCGACAAGCCTTTGCTTTTCAGCACCGAACGCAGGTTGTGGAACACCTCGGCGCCCATACGCAATGCCTCGCTGAAAGAAGGCGCACCAACCGGCATAATCATAAACTCCTGGAAGTCGATGCTGTTGTCGGCGTGCGAACCGCCGTTGAGGATGTTCATCATCGGCACAGGCAGCGTGTAGGCGTTGCAGCCGCCGATGTAGTGGAACAGTTCCTGGTTGCTTTCCATTGCCGCGGCCTTGGCGCAGGCCAGGCTCACGCCGAGGATGGCGTTGGCACCCAGACGCGACTTGTTGTCGGTACCGTCGAGTTCGATCATCTTCTGGTCGATGGCGCGCTGCTCGGCCACATACATTCCGCGCAGCTCCTCGTTCAGAACATTGTTGACATTCTGCACAGCCTGCAGAACACCCTTGCCCATATATTGCGACTTGTCGCCGTCGCGAAGCTCGCAAGCCTCGTGAACGCCTGTGGATGCTCCCGACGGGACGGCGGCGCGTCCCATAGCGCCCTGATCGGTAAAAACCTCGACTTCCACTGTGGGGTTGCCGCGCGAGTCGAGAATCTGGCGGCCCCTGATACCTATAATTTGTGACATACTTTTAATAGTTTAAATATTTGAATTAATAATAACGTCTGAATTCTATTATTATTGTGTATTATTTGTATTTTTTTTGCATAAACGGAATGTAAACATAACTGCGTTTGTTTCAGTCGTTTACAACAAGAAATATAGCACCGCCGAGTTGACCGACAAGAATACATATAGAGATTATGATGGCGGCGACACAGCGCTGATGGTAGCGTATCTTGTCCTTTGGAGGTTTGATGGCATAGGCAGCGACAATCAATACTACCGCCAGAACAGCGACAGCCCCAAGCTGGGTTTCAAACGACAGAGCGTCGCCAAAAGCTCTTCCCACCTGCGCAGCCAAAGCACCCCACAGGAAGGGGAGCAAACAACCCACTATTATCATCGAATAGCGGAATTCCGCGCTAAAAATATGCTCGTGCGGCCAACGACCGTGGCCTGTGTATTTTGGGGTGTCAGTGTCGGCTGGTCCAACCTTTTCCGCCGAGGCAGACTGTTTTGTTGGCGATGATTGTATTGTTGGCGAAATGTGGCTTTGTGAATCATCGACGTGACTGTGCATCATCTTAGTCCTTCGATTGAGTTCTTCGAGTGCGCCGTCATTCTGCTCGTCGGTCATACGGGTATTGAACAGGCCTGCACGGTTTTTCTTGTCCGATTGTTCGACTGGTGTGCCGTAGTACCAATCAAGTCTGTTCAACGCATACATCGCGTATTTCTTGAGTTGCGAGACATAACGTTCCTTTATCTGCTCGAATTCAGAAGCCGCAATACCATAGTCTTTCAGCCAGGCCCATAGCGACGAGTTGTCGTAAAGGCCGGCGTTGTGAAGGATGTGCAGTTCGTTGGCATCGTCGTCAAGCATTCTACGGACAGCCTGAAGCCGTTCGTACCACAGTATTTCGGTGAGGTCTTTCTTTTTCAGAAAGTTGAGGAGCTTGTCAAGAGCTTCCGAAAAAGCATCACCGTTGTACAAGATGTCCGGAAACCGGCTTGGCTCGTCGGTTTTGACGTGTTCCAACGTAAGATTTCCTGATTTGTCCGAGAAGTAGAAGTACTCCATTGGCACATCTTCGGTAATTGTATCAATCAGTTCACCGTCATCGTCGAATTCGGGAATCAGAGGTGCATAAGGGATTTCAATAGGCAAATACGGCTTCAGAACAATTGCCTCTTTTTCAAGTGCTTCTGGATTGTAACTAACTGTCGGTTCCTCTATCGGGAAAACCAAGAAGTAACAACCGGTATCGTCTTTGGTGGCATCGTCGTCAAGGCTTTGGAAGCTTATGCCACTGGTTTCGTCGGAAAAGGTCAGGTCCAGATGATACCTGGCCTTCAGGAAATGAGCGACCAACTGGTAAAGAATGATGTCGACATCAGCCTTTTTGATTGGGTACAGAGTATAGTCGGACATAGGTCAGCAATTGTTAATGGCGTACATCAAAGCCTTGTTGCGCTCGGCGGTGAAGAGGTCGGTTATTCTTTTGTGGTCTTCGGTTCCCGTCATCGGCAGGTCGTACCACGACCCCATACCATACCCCAACTTGGTGAGTTGCGCAGCAAGAAGGTACTTGAAATATGGCTCCTGGATGCGGAAAGTGTCGGGCTGACCGCTATATTCCACGCTTTCGCAATTCATAATGTCAAGGCCAGCCTTGAAATGGTTTATCCAATAGTCGAAAGGCGCGTAGGCGGCAATGGCTTCCAATGCTTTCTTGAACGTCACAGCATTATCAGGGAATTCGGGTCGATGGTAGTCCTGCTGCGACAAGGCAATCGGTTTGATAACCGGTTTGGTCGTTCCGTCTTTGACTTCCTCGCCAGGAATAAAAGCTTTTACGTCGCCATCAGCATACCAGCATACCAGACAGCAGTAATGATTGCGTTTTGTGACAGCCTCGACTTCCGTTCCACAAAGATAGACGATGTCCCAGATGCCTTTACATTTCTGCTCTTCATACCACGAGTTGCATATAACCTTGTAAACATCGTCTGGCCACTGGAACGGGATTTCGTTCCGGAAATCCTTTCTGGCCCTGACAGTCAATTCCATAAAGACAAGGTCGGCGGACCTGTATGCTTCACGTGATGAAGTGTAGGACTGTGACTTCGGTTTCGACTGCGAGACATAGACGTATGCTGCCGACCGCAGGCGACGGCAAATGTCGGTGCTGTCGACAGTGGCATCAGGTTGGTACCACGGGATGAAATGCTCTTGTTCTTTCATCTGTTGCGTTATCCTGTTAAATTTTGGTGTGTTATATTTAATACAGAATAGAAGAAAACTCCTACGGAGTTGTTTATGGAGGTCCCCACAATAAAGCACCAGGGGAGACGGTCCACCTGGTGCTGATTTCTGTTATTTGGATTTTAAACTCTTACAGTACATATGACCTTGCCATCCTTATCAAGCAGCTTAGTGACCATATTGGGCTTATTGTCAAGAATAGCGCGGACATTTTTTGTCATTGTCACCAACTCGGTCTTCATTGCGGCGACGGTAGCGTCGTCAAGTTCGCTTACCGACACTATCGGAAAAACGAAAACCAACGTGCATTCATTGTCGCCAGTCGCGGTGGCCGACTTCATATACAGATGTCCCATCTCCTCGCCGTAGTCGTAGGGACACATCTTGTTAAGCTCTGCAACAGCATTACGCCAGCCACCACCGCTAGAGCCGGCGGCGGACTTGGATGAACCGTCAGCGGCCGGACTTGCTTCTACAGTCGTCTTAGCATCATCGGTATCGCGTTGTGTCTTCCACTGGCTGCCATTCCATACTTGAGTCAGTAACAGCGTGCCGTCGACATCATAGTAGCGTCGTTTAACCTGCAGCGACCTGTCGGTGTTGTATCCGATAACGACCTTGTGGAATCCATAATCACTCTTTACAGGCTTGCCTGTTGTTCCAAAATAGGCCATTTCGCTAACCTTGTCTGAATTGTCAAGATACTTGTTAACGGATTTGTGATAGCCTTCGATTGACATCGGGTTGCCGTTGGTGCCAAAAAAGGCCGAGGTCACAAGGCGGTTGTTATCGTCATAATCCTGTGTAAGTTTATGGTATCCGTCGGGACAGAGAACGGGCTTGTCCTCTGACGAGAAATAACTTTCGGAAGTCAAATTGTTGTGACTGTCGTACTCATAGCGGCATATTGACCACTTACGGCCGGGAGCGTTGATGTAGTTGCCAAGGCCATCCTGAGCGGCAATAAGAATCTGGTTTCCGCGATTATCGTACTGTGATATGTTGACAGGAGCCACAACATTGGGGTCGGTGGGTTTACCATCGGTGCCGTAGTAGCATTGTTTTACAGGATTGCCAAAAGCATCATACTCGCACTTGACCTGCGACCAACCGTTCTTGACCTTTATAGGTTTACCGTCGGTTCCGAAATAGGAATAGGACGACATATTACCACGTGCATCGTAATCCATTCGTTTTACTGCCCAGCCCTCGTCGTTGAGGGTAGGTTTGCCATTGGTACCAAAACAACTCTCTTCGGTCATTTGATTACGGCTGTTGTATTTGTATTCGTAGCGATGTACCTTGTGCTGATTTGTCGTAGGCTTGTTGTTGCCGTCGAATACCGACAGTTCGGTCTTGTTGTTGCTGTTGTCATATTTATAACGGCTAATCAGATAGTTGCGCATTAGTTTGCCATCGGTGCCTATAAAGCATATCTCCTCAGCATTACCACGGTTGTCGCATCGCGAGATGTAGCCAGCAATTCCTTGGTCATTAATGACCAGACGGTCGTTGAGGTCGAAGGTTTTGAAAGAAGACACATAGCCATTTTCGTCATAGGTCCAGCGATAGTGGGCAGTGTGGCTTTTTTTATCGATAGTGGGTTTCCCGTCGACATCATACACATTAACATCCGTCAAGTTGCCTTTTTCATCATAAACCCACTCTGTGCTTGCCACACCATATCTATTAGCCTTGGGGGTGACAAGGTCAGACGCGTAGTTGTTCTGCCTGATCATATTTCCACGGTTGTCGTAGATAATCTCAATCGAGGAAACCCCTGCATCGTTGACCGACACATTGCCGTCAGCGTCTATATACGTCTCCCTCACCAAGAGGTCGCGGTCGTCGTAAGCCATACGCTTTCCGCAATTAGGGCTGGAAACAACACTGGGGACTGGTTTGCGGTCGACACCATAACTCATTATTTCTATCTGACGGCCCAAGCTGTCATACTCGCACTTGAAGCCTGCCGAAGAATAGCCTTTCTGAGCAACCAACTCATCGTTTGACGTATAGTTCCAGGCTTCAATCCAGTTGCCATTCTCGTCGTTGAGATATGTTTGATGAGCCATACCTTCACCATTGTCTACCAGTTTACCCTCGGTGTCGTAGCTTGACATCTTGCTTACATATCCATTATCGTCGTATTCGTATTTAAGTGTTGCATAACCATTATTGCTTACAAACATTATGTTTCCATCAGCGTCCAGATAGTCGGTCTGCACAAGGAAGCCCTTGTCGTCGTATGAGTTTTTAACCCCGGCGACACCAGTAACAGCAGGATACATCGACGAACCGTCGGGATACTGGTACATTTCTTTCACCGGATTGCCATAAGCGTCGTATTCGCGTATCGTCACGTATGCGCCGCCGACAAATTCAGGAGCCGGCTGTTCGTCGAAAGTTTGATACTCGTCGCGAACGAGATCGTCATCGTCATTGTAGGTGAAAATTTTTATTGCCATTCCCCAAACTGTCGACTTTGGTTCACCATCGGCGTTGATATAACGCACCTTTACGGGAAGGCCCTTCTCGTTACGCTCATAGACGCAGCCGTAGATGCCGTTGGCATCGGGCTGTACGCTGTTGTCGATTCCTGCATATCTGACCCTTACGAGATAGCCTTTCTCGTCGTATTCCAACCAATGGCGAGTTATGCGGCCCTTGCCATCTTTTCTGAAGTCCATCTCAATATCAACACTTGTCGTTGATTGCATTGACAGAGTGCGCTCAGTTCCGTGCTCGTCATTAAATTGGTAGGCCATTGTGTTCAGTTTGTCGTTATAACTCTTCACATAAAGGACTCTGCCCGAACGGTTTTTGACATAAACACGGCTGATTTTGCCATTATCGGAATAAGAGAACTCTTGCCATACAGGTATTTCATTCTTTTCCGACTGAACCTGGTCTATAACCTTCCCATAGGAATTGACAAACTTGACAGACTGCAATTTGTGCCGTTTGCTTTGGAAGACATACGAATTGTGGCGATGCGAGAACTCGGACTTGGAGAGTTTGTGTACACCCTGTGGGACTCCCCACACCTCGACATAGTCTTTGAAATATGTCGTCTTGGTGCGGTTGAAGTCCCATATCCACAAGCCAGCACCAACGACAAGCAAGCCAGCAGCCACAGCGGCTATCTTCATCCACGTTTTCGGTTTCCAGGGGTAGACGACATTGTGCAGGGCTCGCTTGAATTCCTCACACGTTTGGAAACGGTCGTCAGGATTCTTGGCAGTAGCTTTGTCGACCACCTTTTGCATTCCCTCAGACACAAACTTGTAGTAAGTGCGCATTCGAGGCAGCGGCTCGCTGACCACCAATTTATTGATGTCGTGTTCAGTGAGAGTTGTGGTGTCGTATGGTGCATTGCCCGTCAGCATTTGGTGCAGTAGTACTCCGAGCGAGTAGATATCCGAACGGGCATCGAGTTTGTCGCCCCTCACTTGTTCTGGACTCATATACGACGGTGTTCCCATAATGAGGTTGTCGTGCTGTTCGCCTTCGGTCTCATTCATAATCTTGGCGATACCGAAATCGAGTATCTTTGGAGTGCCATCCGCAGTGACGACGATATTGGAGGGTTTGATGTCGCGATGAAGAATACCCTTATTGTGAGCATAGCCCACACCGTCGAGGATAGGCTCAAAAAGAGGACATATTCGGTCCTCGACAATAAGGCCGTTAACATTATTGATGAAGGATTCGAGACTTTGTCCGTCTGCATATTCCATTATCAGAAAAATGGTTCCATCTTCATCAATATGATAATCGTGGAAAGTGACAATATTTTGATGATGAAGACCTGCCAGATGCTCCGCTTCATCCTTCAACATCTTTCGGGTGAAATCGTTGACCATATTGGCATTAATGACCTTAATGGCAACTTTTTGGTTCTCAATAAGCTTGTGTTCGGCGAGATATACTGCTCCCATACCGCCCTTACCCAACAGCGATATTATCTTATAGTTCAATACTTCTTTACCTATCATAACTAATGTGGATTTAATTGTTGAATTATTAAAATTAATGACTATGACAAACTAATTATCAATACCGTTATCGACCAAACCGCATTGATCGCAACCGACATCCAGGCAAGCAGATTAGCTTGAGCCGCTTTCTTGGGATATTGTTTCCTCCATTTGAAAAACATTATCCATCCAGCTATCGGTACAAGGAAGGCTAAAATTCCACTCGTGATATCGATAGGACTCTGGTCGCCCATAGGCTGATAGGCTGACGACGGAGGCATAGAGGATCTAACCTGAGTGCCGCCGTCGTAGGGGCGCGAGTGCTGAAGTGGGAGCATACTGTAGACTTGAGCCCACGGCAGGGGTATGCGACCGGCAATAAGTATCTCTGTGCCGGGGCTTATGGTGATACGCTCGCCACGGATGATGCGACCACCTATCACGGAGCCGTTCCTACTGACATCCTCGTATACGTAGTTGCCTCCTACTATTGAAATACGCGCGTGTTCACGACTGACGTTTTCGTCGGGCACTATGATGTCGCAACTACTACTGCGCCCTATGGTCAACATTGATTTCATAATATCTGAAAATTAAATTGATATGTAATATGACATATTTATTTGACATTTATGGTGATTCGATTTAAAAGAAAATGATAGTTTTTGACTGTTTAATTAGTTTCATTTTTTTCGACGCTGTAATACGTGCCTTTATCCATCAGATGTCGCGTCCATTTGTCCAATAGCCTTGAGTGCTATCGGTCGGTTCCACATAGTAATAATCCGACCCAAGGACTGGCTCATCCATTGGTTCAGCATAAGGGTAGTCCTCACTGGCGGCCTCTTCTGACACCAAATCATATCCCCAATTGTTTTCGTTTCGGTTGTTAAGCTTCGATATCACGACAATAATTCCTACAATAAAGGCAAAAACAAGCACGAACAATATGATGAGTAATGTTTTTGTCAAACCATTGCCTGTCTCTTTTTCCGGCACATTACCTGAAACAGACTGCGTTGTTGCTGAGTTTGCAATAGTAGCGTCTTCGCTGACTGTTGCTGACTGTTGCTGACTATAGTCGGGTTGAGGAGCAGAGAGTGCGTCTGGAGGATTCCAGCCGCGTGAGCGAAGCAAGGTGACTACCCTATCCCACGGCAGTTTGCACTCAATGCGCGCGGCCAGCAACACCAGGGGCAACATATCTGACGACTCGTACGGGACATTCATAGTGCCTTTGAGTGGACGACCGTCAACACCGGTTCCATTGGTACCATTATTAGTTATTTCCAAATAATAGCGTACACCCGAAGGAATTTCTTCTTCGCATCCGCGAATGACAAGATGACGGCGGCTTACGTACTGATTATTAATCTGTATATCGTTGTCAGCATCACGGCCAACGGTAACAGTAGGAACTGTGTTTGCGTCGACAGCAAGCAGAGCTTCGCGAAATGCGGCAGCACTCTGATAGCGCTTGCGCATATCCTTATCGACAGCCTTGAAGAACACCTGGTCAACAGCCAGAGGAATAGAAGGGTTTATCTGGGACGGAATAGGAACCTTGCCGTGAATGATGGCATCAATGGTGTCAAAATCACTGGAGCCTTTCTGAATCATATTCTGGCCAGTGACGATGAAGAAGAATACACATCCCAGCGAGTAGATGTCGGTACGAAGGTCGATGTTGAGGCCATAAGCTTGTTCGGGGCTCATATAGCCATCGGTGCCGATGATGCGTCCGACGGTATGTCCGGTGCCGCCAATTTTGGCATCCTTGGCTATTCCGAAATCGATGATACAAACTGTACCGTCAGGACGGAGCATAATGTTGGATGGCTTGATGTCGCGATGGATGCGGCGTTGGTCGTGCACATATTGCATAGCATCCAGAATCTTGCACATCAGCTCAATGGCATACTGGTAAGGGAAGGGACCTTGTTGACGCACAATCTGTTCGAGGGTCTGTCCTTCGACAAACTCCATAGGGAGGTAATAGTTTCCGGAGCTGTCCGAATAGGGTTCGCCAAGAATATGCACCACCGAAGGGTGATCCATCTGTCGCAGGGTGTCGACCTCGGCTTGGAAGAGCTCGCGGTATTCGGGATAGCACGTCACCTTGTTGCTCAGCATCTTAAGAGCCACAGTACGGCCATTGGCGTCCTCGGCTTTATAGACGCAACCCATTCCTCCGTGTCCGATTTCTTTTATGATTCTATAGTCTGACATAAGAAAAGGGATTTATGAGTTGCTCTCGCCGTCGTTCGTGCTGTTTGCCTTGGGCGCAGGCTGGTTCTGGCTTTCGTGCTGCTTGCTGTCGTCAGGACCGGACCCTGCGTCGGAACTGCCTTTGGTCGGATTGTCCTGTTTGGTTTCCTTTTGTTGCGAATCGGTCTTTTGTTCCTTGTTTGCAGCAGTGTTTTTCTTCGAATCGGTCACCGTCGATGCAGGATCACTCTTCCTATCGGCATTACCCCTGCCCTTTGTGACGGCTTTCGGCTGATTGCCAGTAGCGGCATTGTTGTCCGATGTTGCATCATCGTCGTTCACCAGTGCTTCGGGTTGAGCGTCAGTCTGTCCAGCCGAGTCTGTCAGCACTGTCTGTTCCGTCTGCTCGCTTTCAGCAGTTTCTGCTTTGTTATTCCTTACGTATTTAAATAAAAGGAAGAGGCATAATGCTAAAACTATTATTGCTGCCGGGATTCCACAGGTGAGCCATTTTTTGCGTTTTGCTGCCTGTAAGCTCAGTTCTTGAGGGCTGACCGCAAACTCGACGATGATGCTTGTGATATTGTCCAAACCTCCTTTTTCGCGTGCGCGGCGGATGAGTTCATTGACCCTCTCGCGCTGAGTCATACCCGTCTGATTGCTGACCACCTTAAGAATATCGTGGTCGCTAACCATACCGCTGAGGCCGTCAGAACAGAGCAGGAAGCAGTCGCCCGCTTCGGGAATGATGGCATCGGGCAGCACTGTGGCCGGCCGCATACCCTCCAACCCGAGAGCGTTGGTTATTTCGTTCTTGCGCGGATGATGCTCGGCCTGTTCCTTAGTCAGTTCGCCCGAATCGACCAACATTTGCACGAAACTCTGGTCTTTGGTAAGTTGAGTGATTGTCTTGCTGCGTATCAAGTAGATGCGGCTATCGCCCACCGAACCCAGATAGACTTTTCCGTCACGGACAACAAGCATCACCAAAGTGGCACCCATACCTTTCAGTTCGGGCTGCTCGGAAGTGCGTTTCAATATTGCCGCATTTGCCGCATTTGCCGCATCGACAATAGCCCTGCGCGGGTCGTCATAGTAGTGGCTTTTCAGCAGTTGCTCAATGGTCTCGACAGCCAGGTGCGAAGCCACCGCACCACCCACGTGGCCGCCCATTCCATCGCATACCACACTGACAAGGCCGTTCTCGCTTTCGAAATAGGTGAGCCAGTCTTCGTTGGCCTTACGCTTGCAGCCCACGTTGGTGTCGCCTACCACGTTGCAGTAGCTGTATGGATTTTTATCTTTCATAGCAGAAAATTAAAATGCCGGGATTCCGAGGAAGAGTAGTTTTGTATTGCCGGCAGTGATAACATCGTTGGTGTGAAGTTCCACAAGACCACGGGCGAACTTGCCGTTGATGTAGGTTCCGTTCGACGACTTCTGGTCTTCGGCCCACACAATACCCTCCGCCTCCACATAAAGAATCAAGAGGTGTTGACCAGACATCTTATCGTCGCGAACGAAAGGGATGTCGGCCGTATTGGAACGTCCAATAATGTTGCGGCCTTCATATATCTTGTATACCTCGCCCGCCGGATTGTCGTTAAAGGATACCAGCAATCCAACCAGTTTGCGACCTCCATCAGGATTGGACTCGTTTCCGCCAGCGGTACGGATTACGGTGTGTCCACCGGCAAAATCATCTTGGAATGCAGCAGTTGCCATCGTGGCCGCAGGCGAGCCCCAGCCCTCGCCCACCGCGCGGGTCTCGCCGCTAAAATCGTTAGAATCGTCGTTCACTCTTGTGTGTCCGCTTTCAGGACAGAAGGGACAGTTGTCACCATAGATGTTGGAATCGTACTGGTGACCATTGGGACATTTTTTTGTTGCCATAATATTATTGATATTTAACGTTTTGCTTGCTTGACTTTTCAGAACGTTTGTTTTATGAAATCGGATGCAGCTCTGGGCTTGATGGCCTGATTGTGCTGGGCAGGAATGCGCTGTATAGCGCCATCGGGACCGACACTGCGGTATTCCATACCTGAGACAATGATACCTGCGAACTTGCCTTTCGAGTCGAATATCGGCGAGCCGCTTGCGCCGTGAGTCGTGTTTATGTTGTGACCATAGACATAGTCGTTAACTGTCTGGTTGACAGAACCGCTCTCATTGGTAGCCTGCACCCCTTGCTGTGTAAGAGCCCAATCCAATCCATTGGGGAATCCAATCGTGTATAGGCTCTTGCCCATAGCCAAATCTTTATCGGACGATATGTCCGACACGTCGACAATCTTGGTCACATTCGAGGGCGTCTGTTTGGAATTGATCTGTATCACCGCCACATCAAGTTGAGCGTTGTCGCTTACCCTAAGAAGCGTACAAGGAGTCAGGTCGCGGGCATCGCTTAGGTGCGCATCGTTCATCGCGACCGACAACGAACTGACATAGTTTACCGTAAGGTTATTCACATAATTCACTACCCGGTAGTCGTAATTGTAGCTTTCCAGCAATACATTCGATACAACTTTCTTGATATACTGGGCTATGGCTTCCTCCTGCCCCATAAGGGTTACCACGTGACGGTTGGTGGCTATTTTTCCATCGTTTGAGACGAAAAAACCAGTACCCATAACTCCTGTTGTGCCAGCCACAACCTCGTCTTTCTCGTTGAGGTGAACATTGTCCGGCATACCAGAGATTACCTTGCTTAGGTCGTAATCCCCAACCTTAAGGCGGAAGGCATATTCGTTGTATATCAGCACAACACTTTTCTTGTATTGTGCGTATATTTCCTCAGGCTTCATTTTTCCGCCCAAGACAAAATGCAAAATACTCCACACTCCAATTGAAACAATCGCCACTGCGGCAACAATAATAATCCATTTGTTGCTCTTTTTGGTAGCAGAGGGGGCCACTGGAGTACTGGGTGTCGGTGCGGACGCACTGAAGTCCCTGTATGATGGCGAGGGTTGAGGCTGGGATATTTTGCTTTGTACTATAATACCTTTCAACGACGTTACTTCTGTGCCAAAACGGATGGTATCGGATATCGACACTCGTGTCGGACCGCTGATTCGACGGTTATTGACAAAGGTGCCGTTTGTTGACCCTAAATCTTTGATTACGCCGGTGGTTCCTGTATCGTCAAGCGAAATCACGGCGTGGGAAGAAGATACTGTGTCGTTCGTAAACACACATTCGTTTGTGCGGGATCGGCCAATCGTAATAGTTCTCATATCGACAATTATTATGCTGACTAAAGCTATAGCAGCAGTTTATTGGCTGATACCAGTGCCAAACAAAATGATTCTAAAAAAAGAGATAAAAAAAGCGCGGGTATCTCAGCACATCGCTAATCCCGTCGTCAAGGCTCTCGCATTGCCTACCATCCGGAACAAGCAATGCCTTTGCCCACGCATAAGACACATATCCAACAAGGGCTGGTATATGTCCAAGCATAGGACGTGGGGCATCTGCTTTAACTGACGGGATGGTTTCGAATTTGCGAGATTCTGACGACCGCAGATAAAACGTTGCACTCAACGTCATTATTTTATCCTGTCAAAGAATCAATCCAGTTAGTATTAACAGGAATTTGATAATCAGTTTTATACAAGCAGTCGCTTTAGTATCTGTATTAACACTTTGACATTGCAAAAATACACTTTTTTTTGAAATGGCACAAAATATTTGAAAAAAATACAGCGGATTGACTGTCGCCCTACACCTACCAATCTGCTACAATGAACCAAACCGACACACAAACAGAGCCCTACATCATCTAACACACAATAAACAATACTAAACCACGTTATGACTTTATCTATCTCAATAAAATTATGGAAACGAACATTATTCACAATAATCTATTGGGTCTGATATTGACCCTTTTAATAATCATCCCCTCCTGTAAGGCAACGGCACAGGATGACTATTACACAAGACAGGCAAAGTCTTATATGAATGATGCCGACTACTACAACAAGAAGGCGGAGAGTTATGAGCGGGAAGCTGCATACTACAACAAAAAAGCACAAGACTATTTACGCGAGGCCGACTACTACACAAGGCACAACAACCCCGACAAGGCAAAAATGTATACTCGCTGGGCAGAAGATGCGCTGGATAAAGCCCGAATGCAAAACAAATGGGCATCGGATGCAAGAGACAAAGCCCGAATGAGGATGAAATGGGCTGACGAAGCAATGCAGAAAGCGGCCGCCGAAAGCAGAAAGCGACTCAGATAATGGCTCAAAACCAATAGACCTTATGTATCTGCGGATTGCCCTACCGCCACTACCACGATGTTCTCGCGAAAGTTCTGTTCTTCTATTGTTGACGACCTCTAAAAAATCGTTCCTTCCGAATTGCTTATAAAGCATTCTGTTTTGACGTCAACGTTTTCGATAAGCCGAACACAGACGAGCTTGCTCGTATATTAAGGCGAGAATAAAGCCTAATGAATTAGAGCAAACCAATTCGTTCAAAAAAAAGTGCAGGACTTCCAACGAAATCCTGCACTTTTGCAGTTTTGGCAGCTGTCGGGAACGACAGCAGCTGATTGTCCTTATTCGGCCTTGGGTTCTTCAGCGGCAGGAGCTTCTGCCACAGGAGCCTCCGTTGCCGGAGTGTCGACAGCAGCAGTCTCTTCAGCTTTTTTACCACCGCGACCGCGGCGGGTGCTCTTGGCCTTCTTGGCCTTGGGCTCTTTCAGCATATTCTCATTATAATCAACCAGCTCGATGATAGCCATTTCCGAGTTGTCACCCTTACGGATACCGGTCTTGAGGATGCGGGTGTAGCCACCGGGACGGTTGGCGACCTTCTGCGAAACCTCGCGGAAAAGCTCGTTGACGGCTTCCTTGCTATGCAGATAGCTGAAGACGATACGACGGTTATGCGTCGAATCCTCTTTTGAGCGATTGATAATCGGTTCTACATATACTCTTAACGCTTTGGCTTTAGCCAAAGTGGTTTCCACTCTCTTATGCATTATTAAAGACGTGGCCATATTGGACATCATCGCAATTCTGTGCGAATGAGTTCTTGACAAATGATTTACTTTGCAACCGTGTCTCATAGTTACTATTCTTTATCTAATTTATACTTTGAAATGTTCATACCGAAATCCAGGTTCTTCGAAGCCACGAGGTTTTCAAGCTCGATGAGCGACTTCTTGCCGAAGTTTCTGAATTTCAGCAAATCAGCTTTATTGAAAGAAACCAGATCGCCCAAGGTTTCAACTTCGGCAGCTTTCAGGCAGTTGAGAGCACGCACCGAAAGGTCGAGGTCGATAAGCTTGGTCTTGAGCAACTGACGGATGTGGAGGGTGTTCTCGTCGAACTCCTCAACAATCTGCTTGGGTTCAAGTTCAAGGGAGATGCGCTCGTCGCTGAAGAGCATAAAATGCTGTATCAGGATGGTAGCAGCGTCCTTGAGAGCCTCTTTGGGATTTATAGAACCATCGGTCTGGATATCGAAGGTGAGTTTCTCATAGTCGGTCTTCTGTTCAACGCGATAGTCGCTGACCTCATACTTCACGTTCTTGATAGGCGTGTGGATAGAGTCGATAGCGATGACGCCGATGGGATCGCCGGGTTTCTTGTTCTCATCCGAGGGAACATAACCGCGCCCCTTTTCAATGGTAAGTTCAATCTTGAGAACCGTCGAAGCCTCCATATGGCATATCTCCAAATCCGGATTGAGGACTTGGAAACCCTGCAGGTGCTCGTTAAGATCGCCGGCCTTGAGGACGGTCTGATCCTTGACTTCAAGACTGATTTTCTCTGCATCGGTGTCTTCCACCTGACGGCGGAAACGGACTTGTTTGAGGTTGAGGATAATGTCGGTCATATCCTCGACAACTCCCGGCAATGAGGAGAACTCGTGGTCGACACCATCGATGCGTACCGAAGTGATGGCGAAACCCTCCAAAGAGGAGAGCAGAACACGACGGAGCGCATTGCCGATAGTGATACCATAGCCAGGCTCAAGAGGACGGAATTCGAAAGTCCCCCTGAAGTCGTCAGACTCAAGCATAACGACTTTGTCTGGTTGCTGAAAAGCTAATATTGACATTTACTGTTTCCTTTCTGTTTTCTACGAAATTTAAATTGAGTTACTCCTTACAATCTATTACTTGGAGTAGAGTTCGACGATCAACTGCTCGTTGATGGTCTCGGGGATGTCAGCACGCTGGGGGTAGTTGAGGAACTTGCCGGCCATAGCTGCTCCGTCCCATTCCAACCAAGAATAGTTGTTGGCACGCGATGCAAGCGAATCGTTGATGATTTCGAGCGATTTGGAGCGTTCACGAACCGAGACGATATCACCCTCTTTCAAAGAATAGGAAGGAATGTTGACGACATTGCCGTTAACGGCGATGTGACGATGAGATACGAGCTGACGAGCCTGTGCGCGAGTGCGGGCGATGCCGAGGCGATAGACCACATTGTCAAGACGCGACTCGATGAGTTGCAGAAGCACCTCGCCGGTGATGCCACCACGACGGGAGGCTTCCTCGTATATTTTCACAAACTGGCGTTCAAGAATGCCGTAGGTGTATTTCGCTTTCTGTTTTTCCTGCAGCTGGATACCATACTCGGAGGTCTTGCCGCGGCGCTTGTTCTGACCGTGCATTCCAGGTGCATAAGGTTTTCTTTCGTAGTTCTTGTCGGGACCGTAGATCGGTTCGTGGAACTTTCTTGCGATTTTGGTTTTGGGACCTGTATATCTTGCCATAATTTATCTTAATTGTATTGGTTAATGAATAAACGACACTCCCTTAGACGCGACGGCGTTTCGGGGGACGGCAACCATTGTGAGGTAGCGGGGTAATGTCGACGATCTCTGTCACCTCTATACCACAGCCGTTGATTGCACGGATTGCAGATTCACGTCCCGAACCAGGTCCTTTAACGAAGACCTTGACTTTTCTTAGGCCCAAATCATAAGCAACTTTACCGCAATCTTCCGCTGCCATCTGTGCGGCATACGGAGTGTTTTTCTTCGATCCGCGGAAGCCCATTTTTCCTGCTGACGACCAAGAAATCACTTGTCCGGCATTATTGGTCAACGATACAATAACGTTGTTGAAGGATGCAAAGATGCACGCCCTTCCTTGAGGTTCAACTTTTACGACTCTTTTCTTTGTCGGTTTAGAAGTTTTTGCCATAATTTTTTTTACTTGCTTGATTTTACATTTTTCAACGGTTGACTGTCAACCGTCAGCCACAATTAACTTTACTTGGTGGCTTTCTTCTTGTTAGCGATAGTTTTCTTCTTACCCTTACGTGTACGAGCGTTGTTCTTGGTGCTCTGACCACGCAGCGGAAGTCCCAAACGGTGACGGACACCACGGTAGCAACCGATGTCCATAAGACGCTTGATGTTCATCTGAACCTCGGAACGGAGAGCGCCTTCCACCTTGTACTCATCATTGATGATGGTACGGAGAGCGTTCTGCTCGTCGTCTGTCCAGTCCTGAACTTTCTTGTTCTCATCGATGCCGGCCTTGGCCAGGATCTCAGAGGCAAGGCTTCTTCCGATGCCGTAGATATAGGTCAGTCCTATAACACCTCTTTTGTTTTTGGGTAAGTCAATACCTGCAATTCTTGCCATAAATTGATAATGCTTTTTTTGTTAATTAACCCTGTCTTTGTTTGAATTTCGGGTTTTTCTTGTTGATTACATAAACGACCCCTTTACGACGAACGACTTTGCATTCGGGAGATCTTTTCTTTACAGAAACTCTTACTTTCATTGTATTGATAATTAATCTGTTTTCTTTTTTGCTATGTGGGTTTACTTGTGGCGGTAGGTTATTCTTCCCTTGGTAAGGTCATACGGCGACATCTCGATTTGGACTTTGTCGCCAGGCAGAATCTTGATATAATGCATACGCATCTTGCCCGAAATGTGTGCTATGATCACGTGGCCGTTTTCCAGCTCCACACGGAACATCGCATTGCCGAGCGACTCTACCACAGTGCCATCCAATTGTATTGATGCTTGTTTTGCCATAAAACTTATCTCTTTTATTTGCTATTGTTTTCTATGAAATCAAAACTTGAAAGAATTTCCGGACCGTCAGCACCCACAGCGATGGTATGCTCGAAATGAGCAGCGGGTTTGCCGTCCTTGGTACGGCAAGTCCATCCGTCGACCTGCGAGAACTTCACGTTCTTCGACCCCATCGTGATCATCGGCTCGATAGCAATGACAAGACCTTCCTTGATAAGGGCACCCGTCCCCTTGACACCATAGTTAGGCACATTGGGGGACTCGTGCATCTTGAATCCGACACCGTGACCACAAAGTTCACGGACCACACCATAACCGTTTTTCTCGGCGTGCATCTGTACGGCGTGTCCTATATCACCGATGCGGTTACCAGGTTTAGCCTTCTCAATACCCAGATAGAGGCACTCTTTCGTCACTTTGAGCAGACGCTGCATCTCGGGGCTGATTTCGCCAACGGGGAAAGTATAGGCTGAATCGCCCACATAACCGTCGAGCTCAACAACACAGTCGACCGAGACATTGTCGCCATCATTAAGAAACAAGTTGCCCGGAATACCGTGGACAACAACATCATTGACCGAAATGCACAGAGCTGCAGGGAAACCTTCAAACCCTTTGCACAAAGGAATGCCGCCGTTGTCGCGGATAAACTGTTCTCCGATCTGGTCCAGAAACTGAGTCGTAATGCCCGGACGGATATGGCGGCCCACCTCAGCCAGCGTTTTGCCGACGAGGAGGGCTGCCTTACGGATAAGCTCAATTTCTTCTTTTGTCTTGAGAACTATCATTTTCCGATCTTATTCTACTTTTTTATGCTTGAATGGCCATCGAAGTACGACCTTTGATGCGTCCAGTCTTGGTGAGACCGTCGTAGTGACGCATCAGAAGATGGCTCTCGATCTGCTGCAAGGTGTCAAGAATAACACCCACCATAATGAGCAGCGATGTGCCGCCATAGAACTGGGCGAACTGAGTGTTGACACCGAACAGGCGGATGATAGCCGGCAGGACAGCAACGATAGCGAGGAAGAACGAACCCGGAAGGGTAACCTTGGAAAGGATATCCTCAAGGTATTCAGCAGTTTTTTTGCCAGGCTTGACACCGGGAATGAAACCGCCATTCTTCTTCATATCGTCGGCCATCTGGTTGGGGTTGATAGCAATAGCAGTGTAGAAATAGGTGAAGAGAATCACCAGAATAGCAAACACCAAATTGTACCAGAACCCATTATAGTCGGCGAAAGCCATTGCAAACTTGGACGGAGTGTTGTTGTTGAAACCCATAAACGTGATGGGGATGAACATTATAGCCTGTGCGAAGATGATAGGCATAACGCCAGCAGCATTAACCTTGATGGGGATATACTGGCGGACGCCACCATACTGCTTGTTGCCGACAATGCGCTTTGCATACTGCACAGGGATACGACGAGTACCCTGGACCAGCAGGATGACAAGTAGAATGACAGCGAGAAGCACCACGATCTCGAACAGGAACATAACCAGTCCGCCACTCTCGGTCAGACGAGCCATAAACTCGGCAGCCAGAGCGAAAGGCAGACGGGCAATGATACCCACCATAATCAGCAGAGATATACCGTTGCCGACACCTTTGTCGGTAATACGTTCACCCATCCACATAACAAACAAAGTGCCACAGATGAGGATGATGATGCTGGAAATCCAGAAGAATGTCGAGGGACCAGTACCATCAAACGGATGAAGTGCCGTCGTAGAACCCTGCAGCTGATACATCATATTCGTGATATAGGCAGGAGCTTGGAAACCAGTAATAGCCACAGTAAGGATTCGGGTAATCTGGTTCATTTTTCTACGGCCACTCTCCCCGTCGCGCTGCATTTTCTGGAAAGCAGGTATAACCATAACAAACAGCTGAATCACGATGGATGCTGTAATATAGGGCATAATACCCAGTGCGAAAATCGACGCGTTGGAGAAAGCTCCACCCGAGAACATATTCAACAATCCCAACAGACCCTCAGAACCCTGCTTCTGCAGAGCACCGAGTTGTGAGGGGTCGACACCTGGGAGGACGACATAGGAGCCAATGCGGTAAACGAGTACTAAACCTAATGTGTAGAGTATTCTTTTACGCAGGTCCTCTATCGACCAAATATTCTTGAGTGTCTGGATAAATCTCTTCATTGTTTAAGTGTTAATTTATTTTTCGATAATAGTGGCGACACCACCTTTTTCCTCGATGGCCTTCTTGGCGGTAGCCGAGAAAGCGTGGGCAGTGACATTGACACTCTTGGCGAGTTCGCCACGGCCGAGGATTTTGATTCTGTCTTTGCCCGAGATAAGACCGTTCTGCTTGAAGACCTCGATGTTGAAGTCAGTGATATTCTTGGTCTCAGCAAGGTCGTTCAAAGTGTCGATGTTGATGCCCACATATTCGACGCGGTTGATGTTCTTGAAACCGAACTTGGGAACGCGACGATAAAGAGGCATCTGACCACCTTCGTAACCGATCTTGGCGTGGTAGCCCGAACGAGCCTTTGCACCCTTGTTACCACGGGTAGCAGTACCACCTTTGCCGGAACCGGCGCCACGACCGATACGTTTGGAGCGCTTAACAGCACCTTCTGCAGGTTTAAGATTGCTTAAGTTCATTATCTTTTTTCCTTTCTAATTTACAGATTAAATTTCTTCAACGGCAATTAAATGCTTTACCTTGTTAATCATACCGAGAATCTGGGGAGTAGCGACAACCTCACGGGTATGATTAATCTTTCTCAAGCCAAGGGCTTCGAGAGTTCTCTTCTGGTCTGCGGGACGACCGATTTTACTTCTGACCTGTTTGATTCTCAATTTCTTTTCTGCCATAATTTCAGTCTCCTATTATTAGCCGTTAAACACTTTGTCGAGGGACACACCTCTTAACTGGGCAACCATATAAGGATCCTTCATCTGGAGAAGGGCATTGATAGTTGCTTTAACCACGCTGTGGGGGTTCGAGGAGCCCTTGCACTTGGCAAGCACGTCCTTGACACCGACGCTCTCGAGAACGGCACGCATAGCACCACCGGCGATAACACCAGTACCGGGAGCTGCAGGTTTCAGGAATACGCGAGCGCCACTGTATTTGCCAGTCTGCTCGTGGGGTATAGTACCCTTAAGAACGGGAACCTTGATAAGGTTTTTCTTGGCGTCGTCAACACCTTTCTGGATGGCGGCCTGGACTTCCTTGGCTTTGCCAAGTCCGTAGCCAACAACGCCGTTCTCGTTTCCAATAACGACAATAGCAGAGAAACTGAAAGTTCTACCGCCCTTGGTAACCTTGGTTACACGATTAATTGCGACAAGACGATCCTTGAATTCGATCTCGCTCGATTTTACTCTTTTAACGTTTACTTCTGCCATAACCTATTAGAATTTTAAGCCGCCTTCACGGGCTGCGTCAGCTAACGATTTAACACGACCGTGGTAGAGATAACCATTACGGTCAAAAACCACAGTATTAATACCGGCGGCAAGGGCACGCTCAGCGATGAGCTTGCCGACCTTGGCTGCCATTTCACTCTTCGTACCACTCTTTTCGACAGTCTTCTCAAGGGTTGAGGCTGCGGTCAGTGTTACGCCTTTAACATCGTCAATCACCTGTGCGTAGATTTCCTTGTTGCTTCTGAATACAGACAGGCGCGGCATCTCGGCGGTGCCAGAGACACGGTGACGAATTCTATATTTGATTTTTGTTCTTCTTATGTCTTTTTTTGTTGCCATAACTTTTTCTGTTTAAGGTCAGTTTTAAACCTTTCTACTATTATTTAGCAGCAGCTTTACCAGCTTTCTTGCGGATGACCTCACCCTGGAAGCGGATACCTTTACCTTTGTAAGGCTCAGGTTTACGCAGCGAGCGGATCTTTGCAGCTGCCTGGCCTAAAATTTGCTTGTCGATGGAGGTCATTGTGATGATAGGGTTCTTACCCTTCTCAGTGACGGTCTCGACTTTGATTTCGGGAGCCAGCTCCAAGTAAATCTTGTGCGAGTATCCAAGGTCCATCTCCAGAACCTGGCCATTGGCCTGGACTTTATATCCGACGCCGATGACTTCCTGGACCACCTTGAAGCCTTCCGAAACACCCTTCACCATATTAGCGGCGAGGGCACGATAGAGGCCGTGCAGAGCTTTGTGCTCTTTCGAGTCAGAGGGGCGAGAGAAATGAAGTTCACCATCCTCGACATTCATCGTAATGACAGGATTAACCTGCTGGGTAAGCTGTCCGAGAGGTCCTTTTACTGTCAGCACATTGTCGTCCGACATAGAGACTTCCACGCCTTTAGGCAGTTTGATAGGTAATTTACCAATTCTTGACATTTCTTTATTCTCCTCTCTTTATTAGCTGATATAACACAAAACTTCACCACCCACATTGAGGTTGCGGGCCTCCTTGTCGGTCATAAGACCCTTGGAGGTCGAGACGATGGCAATACCCAGACCGTTAAGGACGCGGGGCATCTCATCGACCGAGACATACTTTCTCAAACCAGGGCTCGAAACACGTTTCAGTTCAGAGATGGCAGACATCTTGGTTACCGGATGGTATTTGAGAGCCACCTTGATGGACTGGTTGGGCTGACCTTCGTTTTCAAACTTGTAGTTCAGGATATAACCTTTCTCGAACAATATTTTGGTGATTTCTTTTTTCAAATTCGATGCAGGGATTTCAACAACTCTATGTTTGGCCATAATGGCATTCCTCATTCGAGTCAAATAATCTGCAATAGGATCTGTTACCATTTTATTTTCTGTTTTTTTCAGTCTTGTAGTTTTGGCATTAGCCAACTTGCGAGGCTGTTGTTAAAAATATTACCAACTTGCTTTCTTAACGCCAGGGATGAGACCATTGACAGCCATCTCGCGGAAGTTAATACGCGAAATACCAAACTGACGCATATAACCTTTGGGACGACCCGTGAGTTTGCAACGGTTGTGCAAACGGATAGGGCACGAATTCTTCGGGAGTTTCTGAAGAGCGATAACAGCCTTCTCGACCTCCTCGGGATCACCCTTGCGGACGATTTCCTTCAAGGCAGCACGTTTGGCAGCGTACTGGGCCACCATTTTTTCTCTTTTGCGTTCTCTTGCTTTGATTGATTCTTTAGCCATTTATCTCTTATTTTTGTTGATTTTTAAATGGTAAACCGAACTGCTTGAGCAGCGACATAGCCTCCTTGTCGGTCCTGGCCGAAGTGACGAAGGTGATGTCCATACCCTGAATACGGTCAATCTTGTCGATGTCGATTTCGGGGAAGATAATCTGCTCGGCGATGCCAAAGGTATAGTTGCCCTTGCCGTCAAAACCCTTGTCGTTGATGCCACGGAAATCGCGGATACGAGGGATGGAAGCAGTAACAAGACGCTCCAGGAACTCGTACATACGCTCGCCGCGAAGGGTTACGCGGACACCGATAGGCATACCGCGACGCAGCTTGAAGTTAGAAATATCCTTCTTCGACTTGGTGGCAACAGCCTTCTGGCCAGCGATAAGAGTCATCTCTTCGATACCCTTGTCAATGACCTTCTTGTCAGCGATGGCAGCCTTGCCAAGACCCTGGTTCAAGGTAATCTTAAGCAAACGAGGGCACTGCATAACGGTCTTGTACTGGTACTCGCTCATCAATGCAGGTTTGATTTCCTCATTATATTTTGTCTTTAAATTCGGAATGTATGTCATTACTTGATAACCTCCCCTGATTTTTTGGAATAACGGACTAATTTACCTGTCTTCTCGTCGATTTTGCGTCCAATTCTGGTAGGAGTCTTACCCTCGACAACCATAAGGTTGGAGATGTGAATGGGAGCTTCAACATCAACGATACCGCCCTGCGTGTTCTTGGCATTGGGTTTGGTATGCTTCTTGTTCACGTTGATACCCTCGACGATGGCGCGATTCTTTTCGGGATACACCTTCAGGACCTTGGCGACTTTACCTTTGTCGTCACCGGCGATCACCTGGACCATATCCCCTTTTTTTACGTGCAATTTCATTTCTTTTTTCTTTTATTTTTGTGAGAGACACAAAATGTTTTACAATACTTCAGGAGCTAATGAGACAATCTTCATAAATTGTTTTTCACGCAGTTCACGTGCAACAGGTCCGAAGATACGGGTGCCGCGAAGCTCGTCTGATGCTGTCAGAAGCACACAGGCATTGTCATCAAAACGGATGTAAGAACCATCCTGGCGACGAATCTCCTTCTTTGTACGAACCACTACTGCCTTGGAGACAGCTCCTTTCTTAATATTGCCGGAAGGAAGCGCATCCTTGATAGCAACAACGATAGTGTCACCAATGGTGGCATAACGTTTCTTGGTACCTCCCAGGACACGGATACACAGGGCGCTCTTTGCACCACTGTTGTCGGCAACGGTCATTCTGGTTTCTTGCTGTATCATAATTACTTAGCTCTTTCTATTATTTCAACTAATCTCCAACATTTGTTTTTACTCAAAGGACGAGTTTCCATAATCCTTACGGTATCACCAATGTTGCATTCATTTTTCTCATCGTGAGCCATAAATTTGGTAGACTTCTTGACGAATTTACCATATTTAGGGTGTTTCACCTTACGCTCGACAAGCACAACGATGGATTTCTCCATCTTATTGCTCACGACAACGCCGATTCTTTCTTTTCTTAAATTTCTTTCCATCTTCAGATTTGGATTAATTGCCCATTAGTTTTGGCCTTCCAGTTCACGTCTACGGAGTTCGGTCAGGCAGCGGGCAATGTTTTTTCTACTTTCTTTAATTTTGTTAGGATTCTCGATGGGTGAAACAGCGTGGCTCAGCAGCATCTTCTGATACATAGCTCTTTCGTTGTCCAAACGTTCCTTGATTTCAGCAGTTGAAAGCTCTTTTAATACTAACTGGTTTTTCATTTCTTCTTATTTGTGTTAAGCTTCTTCGATATAATCTCTTCTCACGACAAACTTGGTCGTGATAGGGAGTTTCTGAGCGGCGAGACGGAGAGCTTCCTTAGCCACGTCCATAGGCACACCTTCGCATTCGAAGAGCATTGTGCCGGGCATAACGCGAGCCACGAAATATTCAGGAGCACCTTTACCCTTACCCATACGCACCTCGTTAGGCTTCTTGGTGATAGGCTTATCGGGGAAGATGCGAATCCAAATTTGACCCTCACGTTTCATATGACGGGTCACCGCTTGACGTGCAGCCTCTATTTGACGTCCTGTAATGAAACAGGTTTCGAGGGACTTGATGCCGAAAGTACCGAAAGCCAGTTCGTGGCCACGGAAAGCATTACCCTTGATTTTTCCTTTTTGCTGCTTTCTGTATCTTGTTTTCTTCGGTTGTAACATTGTTACTTCTTTTTTTATCGATTCAACTTTCCGGAGGGGTGAGTCCTTGGTAAGATGGACATCCGGTCTGTCTTAATCTTACTTGTTGAAATTATTTCTATTGTTATTTCTCTTGCGGGGGCCTGCAGCCGGACGGCTCATTCCCACAGGGCGCTTGTTCTCTCTGGTAGCCTGACCGCCGACGGTGGAGGGCACCAATTCGCGCTTGCCATAGACAACACCACGGCAGATCCACACCTTGACACCCATACGGCCATATGCGGTGTGAGCTTCAGCCAGTGCATAGTCGATGTCGGCACGCAGAGTGTGGAGAGGAGTGCGGCCTTCTTTGTAATGCTCGGTACGCGACATCTCGGCTCCGCCGATACGGCCGGAGATGGACACCTTGATACCTTCAGCACCGATTCTCATCGTCGAGACAATAGCGGACTTGATGGCGCGACGATACTGGACACGGCCTTCAATCTGCTTGGCGATGTTCTGGGCCACGAGCACAGCGTCCAGTTCGGGGCGCTTCACCTCGGTGATGTTAATCTGGACATCCTTGCCAGTGAGCTTTTTCAATTCCTCTTTCAGTTTGTCAACTTCAGAGCCTGCCTTACCGATAATCAGACCCGGACGAGCGGTGTTGATGGTGACAGTGAGAAGTTTCAGGGTTCTCTCGATATATATTTTCGAGATACCTGCTTTGGCAAGACGAGCATTGAGGTACTTACGAATCTTATTATCCTCAACAAGTTTCTGCTCGAATTTTCTTCCGCCATACCAGTTAGAGTCCCATCCGCGGATGATACCTAATCTGTTTCCAATTGGGTTAGTTTTTTGTCCCATTCTTGAAATTCTTCTTATTGATTACTGATTTATTGTTCTTCTGTTTGATCCTTGACCGGAGCAACAGCAGCGTCGTCGAGACGGCTGCCTACGACCAAAGTGATATGGTTGCTGCGTTTGCGGATTCTGTAGCCACGGCCCTGCGGAGCGGTACGCATACGTTTCATCGTACGACCCTCGTCAACCATAATGCTCTTCACATAGAGCTGGCTGTCCTCCATACGCTTGCCCTCGTTCTTGGCCTGCCAGTTGGCGACAGCCGAAAGGAGGAGCTTGCGCATTTTGGGAGCGGACTCTCTGGGGTTGAACTGCAGGATTGCAAGAGCCTTGTCGACATCGACGCCACGAATGAGGTCAGCAACAAGGCGAGTCTTACGCGGAGAAGTCGGATTGTTCATCAACTTGGCCACATAGTAAGTCTTGTTGGCTTCTTTGCGTGCTTCAGCACTATTATGTTTTCTACGTCCCATTATTCTTTTTACGTTTTACGATATCGGGGTGGATATCCAATTATTTTTTACCTTTGTCTTTTGATCCGGCGTGGCCACGGAAGATGCGCGTGGGGGCGAACTCTCCGAGTTTGTGTCCAACCATATTCTCGGTAACATATACGGGGATGAACTTGTTGCCGTTATGCACTGCGATGGTCTGGCCAACGAAATCGGGCGAAATCATAGATGCTCTCGACCAAGTCTTGATGGTGACCTTCTTGTTGGACTGCTGTGCCTCGATAACTCTTTTTTCCAGTTTGTGGAAAATGTACGGACCTTTCTTTAATGAACGACTCATCTTTTACTGTAACTTTAATCGTTATTACTTCTTTCTTCTTTCGACAATGAACTTGCTCGACTGCTTCTTCGGTGCACGAGTCTTGTAACCCTTTGCAGGGATACCCTTGCGCGAACGAGGATGTCCGCCGCTCTGACGGCCCTCGCCACCGCCCATCGGGTGGTCGACAGGGTTCATAACGACACCGCGGTTGCGCGGACGACGGCCCAGGTGACGGTTGCGGCCGGCCTTGCCACCAACTTCGAGGTTGTGCTCCGGATTGGAGACAACGCCCACCGTAGCGCGGCAAGCCTGGAGGATCATACGCATTTCGCCCGAAGGCATCTTGATGATGGCATACTTGCCGTCACGCGACATCAGCTGAGCGTAGGAGCCAGCCGAACGGACCATCTTGGCACCCTGGCCAGGATTGAGCTCGATGTTGTGGATCAGTGTACCGAAAGGAATTTCGGCCAAAGTCAGAGTGTTGCCGATTTCGGGGGCAGCGCCGCTGCCCGACATAACGGTCTGGCCAACTTTAAGACCCTGGGGAGCGATGATATAGCTCTTCTCGCCGTGCGAGTACTGGATGAGGGCAATACGCGAGCTGCGGTTGGGATCGTACTCGATTGTCTTGACGACAGCGGGATCGCCATCCTTGGTACGCTTGAAGTCGACGAAGCGGTACAGTTTCTTGTGACCGCCGCCGATATAGCGCATCGTCATCTTACCCTGGTTGTTGCGGCCGCCGCTTTTACGCTTGCCGTACACGAGGCTTTTTTCCGGTGCTTTAGCGGTGATGTCGTCGTTGGTGACGACGATTTTATGGCGCTGACCCGGAGTTGTCGGTTTGATTTTCTTTAAAGCCATTTCTCTTCTTTTAATGTTCTCTTATCAGTGGAACTTACTATTATTGTTTATACTTAATTAAATACTGCTGTAGAAATCGATGACATTGTCAGGAGCCAGTGTGACGATAGCCTTCTTGTAGGCGTTCGTGCGGCCCTGGATGAAACCGGCCTTGGTGTAGCGGTTCTTCGACTTGCCAGAGTAGTTCATCGTGTTAACGTCGATGACCTTGACGTCGTAGAATTTTTCGACAGCGTTCTTTATCTCTATCTTGTTGGCGCGCTTGTCAACGATGAAGCCATAGCGGTTGTTGGCCGGCTTGAGTTGAATGCCTTTGTTACGCTGGATGCGGTTGAGCTTGGGTTCAGCAGCAGCCTCGGTAAGGCGGGTCATTTTTTCGCTGATGAGCGGTTTTACTATAATATTCATTTGTTAAAAATTCTTAAACGGTCTAAAAAATCTCTTTATTTCGTAGCAAGAACGCGGGTAATTTCAGGAATTGAACCCTCTGAAACAACAATATTCGTGGCATTAACGATATCGTAAGTATTTAATTGCGACACGCTTACCACTTTCACGTTCTTGAGGTTACGAGCAGACAAAGATACGAAATTATTTTGATTCTCAACAACAAAAAGTGATTTTTTGTCATTAACGTTGAGTTTGTTCAGCACCTCGACCATCTTCTTTGTCTTGGGAGCATCGAATGCGAAGTTCTCGACAACCGTCATAGCGTTGTCAGCAGCCTTGTAGCTGAGAGCCGAGCGGCGTGCCAGACGTTTCACCTTGATGTTCAGTTTGAAACGATAGTCGCGGGGTTTGGGTCCGAAAATACGGCCGCCACCGACAAACACGGGGCTCTTCAAATCGCCCGAACGTGCACCGCCGGTGCCTTTCTGGCGTTTCAGCTTGCGTGTGCTGTGTGCGTTCTCGCTGCGCTCTTTAGCTTTGCTGGTGCCCTGACGCTGGTCGGCAAGATACTGCTTGCAGTCCAGATAGATAGCGTGGTCGTTGGGCTCTATTGCGAAGATAGAATCGTCGAGGCTGATGGTTCTACCGGTTTCGCTTCCGTTGATATTATAAACTTTTAACTCCATCTTTCCATTTTTAAAATTGAACCTTTGGGTCCCGGTACAGAACCTTTAACAATCATTAAATTCTTCTCAGGGATGATTTTCACGACCTGGAGGTTTTGAATCTTGACGCGATGGTTACCGGTCTGGCCAGCCATACGCATTCCCTTGAAGATACGCGAGGGGTAGGACGATGCGCCGATCGAACCAGGAGCGCGGAGACGGTCGTGCTGACCGTGAGTGAGATCTCCAACACCGCCGAAACCGTGTCTCTTGACTACGCCCTGGAAACCTTTACCTTTCGAGGTTCCTACAACGTCAACAAATTCGCCTTCCTGGAAGACATCCACTGTAAGGACTTCACCGTATTTCTTCTTGTGGCCCTCCTCGAAGCGGGAGAACTCGGCAAGATAGCGTTTCGGTGTGGTACCTGCTTTTGCAAAATGGCCTTTCATAGGCTTGGTGGTATGCGATTCCTTTTTCTCACCAAAAGCCAGCTGAATGGCTTCATAACCATCCTTCTCGATGGTTCTCACTTGTGTCACGACACAAGGACCAGCTTCAATAACTGTGCACGGTATTTGCTTACCGTCGGCATCAAAAAGACTGGTCATTCCGATTTTTTTTCCTAATAATCCTGACATTTCTTTTTTTTCTGGATTAAATTGTTGTTTTAGTTTTCAGCTTGCGCACAACCCTGACGGGTGCATCAACATTGGCTGAGTTAATTTCACACTTTGATTTCAACTTCGACACCACTGGGCAGTTCGAGCTTCATAAGAGCGTCGATGGTCTTGGTACGGTCGTTGATTTCGATGTCCATAAGACGTCTGTACGAGCTCAATTCGAACTGTTCACGCGACTTCTTGTTGACGAAAGTCGAGCGGTTCACAGTGAAAATCTTCTTGTTCGTGGGCAGCGGGATAGGACCGTTGACCACTGCTCCCGTCATCTTGACGGTCTTGACGATCTTCTCGGCCGACTTGTCGACGAGGTTGTGATCGTACGATTTGAGTTTGATTCTGATTCTTTGACTCACGGTTTTTAAGTTTAGAGATCTAATATATTAATAATTGTATTTGCTTTTCAGTATTGCATCCTGCTGGTCTTTGCTGACGACGGCATAGTGCGAGAACTCCATTGTCGAGTTGGCGCGGCCCGAAGTGATGGTACGCAGCGAGGTGACGTAGCCGAACATCTGCTCCAGGGGCACCTTGGCGTGGATGGCCTGCACACCGACCTTGGCCGAAACGTTTTCGAGCATTCCGCGACGGCGGTTCAGGTCGCCAGTGACATCGCCCACATATGCATCGGGAGTCAACACCTCGAGTTTCATAATCGGCTCAAGCAGCACAGGCGCAGCCTTGCGGCAGGCGTTCTTGAATCCTATTTTGGCGCAGACCTCGAACGAGAGCTGGTCGGAATCGACCGGATGGAACGAGCCGTCGATGACGCGAACCTTGAGGCTGTCGAGCGGATAGCCCGCCAGGACACCGTTGAGCATAGCCTCCTTGAAGCCCTTCTCGATACTGGGAATGAACTCCTTGGGAATATTGCCACCCTTGACCTCGTTGATGAACTGCAACCCTTTGACGCCTTCGTCGGCAGGGCCCAGTTCGAAGAGGATGTCGGCAAACTTGCCGCGGCCACCGGTCTGTTTCTTGTATATCTCGTGATGCTGGACAGTCTGGGTGATAGCCTCCTTGTAGGCCACTTCGGGGCGGCCCTGGTTGACCTCGACACCGAACTCGCGGCGCAGACGGTCAAGGATAATGTCCAGATGCAGCTCGCCCATACCGCTGATGATGGTCTGTCCCGACACCTCGTCGCTCTTCACGCGGAACGTGGGGTCTTCCTCGGCCAGCTTCATCAGGGCATTGGTCAACTTGTCCATATCGCCCTGTGTCAGAGGTTCTACAGCGATGCTGATGACCGGTTCGGGGAACTTCATCGACTCAAGGATAATCGGGTGCTGCTCGTCGCAGAGCGTCTGTCCCGTCTTGATTTCCTTGAAACCCACGGCAGCTCCGATGTCGCCAGCCTCGATGCGGTCCAGGGGGTTCTGCTTGTTCGAGTGCATCTGCATTATGCGCGAGATGCGCTCTTTCTTGCCCGTATTGGCATTGTAGACATACGAGCCCGAATCGAGCGAACCGGAATAGACGCGGAAGAAGCACAGACGGCCCACATACGGGTCGGTGGCAATCTTGAATGCCAGCGCCGAGAAAGGAGCCTTGACGTCGATCTTGCGCGTCTCGGGCTTGTCGGTCTTCGGGTTGATACCCTCCACATCGTTGATATCCAGTGGCGAAGGCAGGAAAGCAGCCACTGCGTCGAGCAGCGACTGGATGCCCTTGTTCTTGAAGGCCGAGCCGCACATCACGGGCGTGATCTTCATTGCAAGCGTAGCCTTGCGGATTTCGCCGATAATGTCGTCCTCGGTAATCGAGTCCGGGTCGTCGAAGAACTTCATCATAAGTTCCTCGTTCTCTTCAGCCACACCCTCGACGAGTTTCTGGCGGTATTCAGCCACGGTATCCTTCAGGTCCTCAGGCATCGGCACCTCGTAGAATTTCGTGCCGTTCGACTCCTCGTCCCAAATCAGGGCCTTGTTGGTGATAAGGTTCACAACGCCCTTGTACAGGTCTTCCTGTCCGATGGGTATTTCGATGGGTATCGGGTTGGCACCCAGGCGTTCCTTGATCTGGTTCACCACCGAGAAGAAGTCGGCGCCGGCGCGGTCCATCTTGTTGACGAAAGCGATGCGCGGCACCTTGTACTTGTCGGCCTGGCGCCAGACGGTTTCCGACTGGGGCTCGACACCGCCCACAGCGCAGAAGATGGCAATAGCGCCGTCCAGCACGCGCAGCGAGCGTTCCACCTCGACAGTGAAATCGACGTGGCCAGGAGTGTCTATAATATTGTATTTGTAGCGATTATCCTTCCAATTCCAGTATACGGTAGTGGCAGCCGACGTGATGGTGATACCACGTTCCTGCTCCTGCACCATCCAGTCCATAGTGGCCGAGCCCTCGTGGGTCTCGCCCAGCTTGTAGTTCTTGCCCGTATAGTACAAGATACGCTCCGTCGTTGTCGTTTTGCCGGCATCGATATGAGCCATTATACCAATATTTCTTGTCAAGTGAAGGTCGGACATTGTTCTGGACTGTTTATGGAATTAATGAATAAAGAATATATACTATAAATACTTTTAGAATCTGAAATGCGAGAAAGCCTTGTTGGCCTCAGCCATACGGTGGATATCCTCTTTGCGCTTGAAGGCAGCACCTTCTTCCTTGTAAGCAGCCTGAATCTCAGCGGCCAGCTTCAGGGCCATAGTCTTCTCACTGCGCTTGCGCGAGAAGCTGATGAGGTTCTTCATACCGATCGACTGCTTGCGCTCGGGGCGGATTTCGGTAGGCACCTGGAAGGTGGCGCCACCGATGCGGCGGCTCTTCACCTCGACCGAGGGGGTGATGTTGGCCAAAGCCTTTTTCCACACCTCAAGGCCGTCCTCTTTCGTACGGTCGGCGACGACATCGATAGCCTCGTAGAAAATCTTGTAGGCGATGGTCTTCTTGCCGCCCATCATCAGGTTGTTGACGAACTTGGTGACGAGGACATCATTGTATTTGGGATCCGGAAGGATTATTCTCTTTTTTGGTTTTGCTTTTCTCATTTTACTTTATCAAGCTAAAAATCATTCTACGAAAAAATTTACTTTGCTGCCTGTTTCGGACGTTTGGCACCATATTTCGAGCGGCGCTGACGGCGGCCGTCGACTCCCGAGGTGTCGAGTGCACCGCGGATGATATGATAACGAACGCCGGGGAGGTCCTTGACACGACCGCCGCGGATCATAACGATGGAGTGCTCCTGCAGGTTGTGGCCTTCGCCGGGGATGTATGCGTTGACTTCCTTCTGGTTGGTGAGGCGCACACGGGCCACCTTACGCATAGCCGAGTTAGGTTTCTTAGGGGTTGTGGTGTACACACGGGTGCAGACGCCACGGCGCTGCGGGCACGAGTCCAAAGCGGGAGACTTGCTCTTGTACTCCATTTGCTGACGTCCTTTGCGAACTAATTGCTGAATTGTTGGCATTTTCGATTTTTAATATTATTATTTCTAAATTAATGTTTTCCGTTTGGTTTTGTGGGCATAGTCTGCCCATAAATTGGAGTGCAAAAGTACGACCATTTTCGATACTGGCAAAATGTTACGACAGACATAATTCTTAAAAAAAGTTAAAATCTTTCGGCGCAACTGTTTTACAGTATTTTACAACTTCACATTTTTACATTTCAGACATCATTTTCCGTCGGTTTTTCAACATTTTTTCACACGCTTTTTTTGTCAGGAAATCACTTTTTCGGGAAAATTTATCAACAGTTGTTGAAAAGTTTTCCCTCCCGCACTTCGCCCGCATTTTCGCCCATCGTTCGAATGCAGTTCTTATATCGTTCTTATATTCGCGATATAAGAACGATATAAGAACTGCCTCAAAAAAATATGCCAAAAGGCGAAGGAACTGAGAACGGAGAAGTGAGAACGGAGAACGGAGAAGTGAAAACGGAGAAGTGAGAACTGAGAACTATGCTGACGCGGCAGCCAGTTCTCCGTTCTCACTTCTCAGTTC
>JAFROL010000004.1 GCA_017429685.1 Bacteroidales bacterium
GCTGCGTTCCAACTGCAGCGCCACCTGCTTGATTTGCCATTCCATGGCAGCGGCATTCTGTTCTATAGCCTCGCTGCTGCTACCCAACTGCGACAGGGTGGCGTCGAGTTGGTTGCGCAGCACACCCAATTGGGTCTGCGCATCGTCGAGTTGTTTCCGCGTGGCTGCATTGTCTTTCACCAGATTCTCCACACGTGCCACCTCGCGCTCCTGCTTGACAATCTGGCTGCGAAGCGAGGCCACCTGCTTCCCGATGTCGGGACGGCTCTTGAGCAATGCCGATTGCTGGGTGCGCAACTGCTGTAGCTGCAGGTGCAGCGCGGCAGTGTCCACAACCGCCAACACCTCCCCCTCGTGCACCAACATACCCTCCTCGGAGGCGAGGGTGAGCAGGCGCCCCGTTGTCTCAGCAGAAAGTGTCACCTCCGTAGCCTCAAATGTGCCCGTCGCATCGAAGTCTTGCTTGCCTCCACAGGCAATAAGCAAAAACACAGCCGAAAGAAAGATTCCCTTTTTCATATTTGTCATTTTTTCTATTTTAAACCCTTTATTCATATTGTTTCTTCAATAATTCAATACGGTGTAGCAGCCTGGCCGACTGAGCCGCGCTCTCCTCGGTGATGGCGCGGAGCAGTTCCGTGGTGCCGATAACACCATTGCGATGCTTGCTTTCGGCGGCCTCGCGAACCGAGCGACGCAGGGCCACGATACGGTCGTCGTCGCGCAAAGCCTTCCGAAGACGTGACATCTCGCTGCTCTGCTCCGAACGTCGCAAACCCTCGTTGAAGGCCACCACGTCGCGCTGCACTTGCAACTGTCGCTGAGTGTTGTGCAGCCTGTCAAGGTCGTTGTGCTGTGTATAGAATGCACTGATATTCCATGCCAACCGGATGCCCACCACGGCGTTGAGACTCCAATCGCCATTCAGCATGTTCTCGAACATGTTCAATCCCGGATAGCCATACCACCCTTGGGCGAAAAGCGACAACTGCGGCATCGACGCAGAGCGCAGAAGGTCTTCCTGCGCCTGGCCCTGCCCGATTCTGGCATCAAGCAAACGCATCTCCGGACGCTCGGCAACCAGCAAGTCTCCTCCCAATTCCTCCGGCATTGCCAGAGTAGCCTCTGCCATGGGCCTGCCTGTCAGCAACGACAGCATTTCGCGATAGGCGACACACGAGTAGCGAACCTGCTCCAGTTGCTGTCCGGCCGTGAGCAGTTCCACCTCAACGGCGTCCACGTCGCTCTGCATCAGCAGGTCGTTCTCGGCCATCACACGGCAGCGCCGCAAGTTTTCCTCCAGCAGAGCCATGCGGTTCTCGGTCTGCAATCGCTGTTCCTCCAAAAGCAGGATACCGAAGAAAAGATTGTCTACTCGCCCTTCCAGTGCATGGAAATCAACGTCGGCGGCCAACCGGTCCGCCTCTGCCTGAGCTTTGGCAATACGTTTTTCCGCCTTGCTGCGTCCTCCATCCCAAAGGTTCTGCTGCACATCGAGAGCCAACTTGTACTGGTCCTGTCTTATGCCCTCCAGGTCGGTGCCAAGGGCGGCAAGCATGGTGTTCATCGCATCGGGGAACCGTGCTGCATCGGTCTGCCAGGTGGCCTGTGCCGACAGGCGCACCTGCGGCAGCCATGCACGCGAAGCATTCACCACACTGTATTCCGCACTCTGTGCCACCAACCCATACTGCTCCACAAGCGGGTAATGGCTCCGTGCCCAGCTGCGGCAACTGTCGAGCGTCACGCCTTGAGCCCCCACTACCGCCGGCACCATCGCCAACCACCAAAAAAGTATAACTCGTTTCATATTCTTTATTTTATATCCGGATTAATCCTGTTCAAAATCAGCTGCACATTCTCCTGGCAACGAGCATGGTAGTAGGCTTGGAAGTCCATGTCCGGTTTGACCGAGGATAATATCGGCGCAACGATAAACGAAAAAAAGTTCACCGAGACAATGTCCATCAGCAGCGTGGCGGCATCCATCGTCCGCACCTCCCCTTCTTTCGCCGCAGCGTCCAGTTCGCGCTGCAACCAAGCCACTGCATCCTTCAGTATCGGAAGTGCCTCCCGTTTCAGCATCTCTGCATATTCCGGACGCACTATCACTTCGTTGATGATGAACCTCGGCAAGTCCGGATTTTCACTAAGGAACTCGAAATGGCGCACAACCAACTCCACAACCTTTTCCACCACAGGCATATCCTCAATCATAAAGACCGTTGCCACCGATTCCTTCAACTGCTGCAGCTTCTCGCCCATCACATGCTCGAAAAGCTGTTCTTTCGTTTTATAATAATAATGCAACATGGAATGGCTCACACCCGCCTTCTGCGCAATCTCAACAGTCCTGGCTCCGGCAAAACCTTTCATCAAGAACTCTTCTTCGGCCACCTCCAAAATCCTCTTCTGTTTTTTATTATCTTTCATATCAATAACTTATATCAGTTTTTAAACATTTTTATCGAACTAATTTCAGCCGCAAAAATACAAAACATTTCTTATTCGACAAAATTATTTAACATTTTTGTTCAACAAATTTGTTTACGAAAGCACATCAAGGATCCTTCAACATACTGAAACACAAAATATTTAGCCTCACACATCTTCTTACCATCGCCTAAAAAGAGAATGGAAATGGAATTCAGTATATGAAAGAGACAACCGGATATCAAAATCTGAGACCTTATGGGTCGAGGTGATTTTGGACAAAAATGATTGTCAGTGCTATAGAATATCAGGGGATAAAGTCCGCCCAGCTCCACGGAAAAAAGAGGCGGCAAATCTGAGATTAGCCGCCTCTTTTTCCCGTGGAGCTGGGCGGGTTCGAACCGCCGTCCATACAAGTAACTGATGTGCTTTCTACAAGCTTATTCCGTGATTGGTTGTCGGGGTGGCTCCGGACGCGGACACCCAAGGCCGCCCTTAGCCTCTAAAACTTCACCGGCACTTCGAGGCCTTATGCCGGCTATCCCGTCTTTCTGAGCACCTCCTGGTCGCACGCCGACGGTCGGGGCCTGCGGGAGATGTCTTGTTCCCGCAACTGTTGCGGGAATTAAGCTAACCTACTGTGCTTCGGTTAGGCAGCAAGAGCGTAGTTATTTTCGCCAATTATTGTTCTGCATCGGTTTTCAAGGCTGCTGATGCGTGAGCCTGCTTGCTTACAAATCCATTATCCTTGCTGTCAAAACCAGTCAGCCCCAGATAATTGAAAGATGAAAGTTTAGAGTTGAAAATTATATCATCTGTATCAACCCGTCAACATCCAACAGATTATTCCACACAAAAAAAGCCCTCAATCTGAGAGCTTCTTTGTTTGGCGGTCCGGACGAGACTCGAACTCGCGACCCCATGCGTGACAGGCATGTATTCTAACCAAACTGAACTACCGAACCGTTTGCAATATTTGAAAGACCTTTCCTTAATTGCGAGTGCAAAAGTACGACTTTTTTTGATACTGGCAAATTTTTTTTCATTTTTTATTGAAAATATTTCTGAAGTTACTGATTTTCAATTGTAAAATTTTATCAGTTTTTCAGCCCGACATATTGCAAAATGAACATTTTCGCTGCCATTTCGGACAAAATTCGTACCTTTGCAAATCACTACGACAGCAAATAACACATAAATATCAAATTGTCAATAATATACATAAAATAATGACAGAAAAAATCAAAAATATCATCTTCGATTTTGGCGGCGTAATCCACGATATACGCTACGAGAACGTCAGCGAAGCTTTTGTACGCCACGGCATTACAAATCTCGGCACTTTCTACAGCAAGGACTTTCAGACTGAAGAAATGGACCTGTTCGAAAAGGGGCTACTCTCCCCTGCCCAGTATCGCGACTACATACGCCACGCCACGGGCCGCGACCTAAGCGACGCAGACATCGACGACATCGTCAACGCCATACTGATTGATGTCCCAGCCGAGCGCGTCGAGTTGCTCGAACGAATTCGCAACCACTACCACACCTACCTCTTCAGCAACACAAACCAGATAAACTATGACTGCTTCACCGCAAGGCTGCAAAAGAAATTCGGCTTCGACATCTTCGAGCGCTGCTTCGACGCCGCATATTTCTCGCAATTTATGCATTGCCGCAAGCCCTCGCCCGACGGATTCCGACAGATTATCGCCGAACAGCACCTCAACCCGGCCGAGACGCTATTCATCGACGACATAGCCAAAAACCTCGACGGCGCCCGCGCCGTCGGCATCCACGGCCTGCATCTGGCCAGCGGGACAATCCTAGACCTGTTCGACCAAGAAGGACTGATTCAGTCAAAATAACATATATTAAACCGCCACGTGAGTGCATAAAAGCGGCGGCCTCCGGCTTCGCCGCTTTTATGCACTCACGCTGCTTTCTGAACCTTTCCCTGCTTAAGCTCAGTAGCTTTGGTGAACTAGCGGGACAAAGCAAGCCGGAACCCAAGGTCGGAGAAACGGTTCGACGGGGTGAAGTTGCAGCGGAACGACACGCGGCAGTACTCGGCGTAGCCGAACCAGCCGCTACCACGCAGGACGCGGAAGGAGCCCGATACAGGGCCTGTTGGATTTGTCTGGCTATTGGCAGAATAGCCGCCATACCAGTCGTTGCACCATTCATCAACATTACCACTCATATCATACAGACCAAGCTCATTGGGTTTCTTGCCTCGCACAGAATGAGTCTCGCTGCCGCTGTTGCCTTCATACCACGCAACTTCATCAATATTATCGCTGCCAGCATATTTATAGCCTTTCGACTTACTTCCGCCGCGGGCGGCATATTCCCACTCCGCCTCGGTGGGCAGACGGAAATTATAGCCCGACCGCTGGCTTAGCCGCTTCAAAAACTCTTGGCAGTCATCCCAACTAACCTGTTCCACAGGATTGTCATCTCCTTTGAAATATGACGGATTGCTTCCCATCACTGCTCGCCACAAGGCCTGAGTGACCTGCGTCTCGCCAATATAGTAGTCGCTCAGCGTAACCTGATGGACAGGTTTTTCAAAGTTAAAAGCATCACTGCCCTGCTCCGGCGTAGCACCCATCATAAAAGTGCCACCTTCTACATACTTCATTCTAAACTCCAAGCCGTCAATCTTAAAGACCTTGTCTCTTTCTACAGAAGCTTGCTGTGTTTCGAGTCGCGGCTACCGGGTGCCACCTGTAATTCCGAGTCTTCCCCGCAAATTGTCCATCAGGCGGCTCCACTGTCCTGCGTTACGCGAGTCGGTATAGTTCAATGCTCCGAACATCAGCAGGAAATAATCCTCAAGCGGAGCGTCGTCCAGCTTCACAAGCACTATATGTTTTTGCTTGTTGTCGGCATAGCTGAGCTCGCGTATCGTCCAGTCACGCCCATAATTGATGCCCAAATGCTCGGACGAATGCATAAACATAAAAACATCGCACTGGTCTATTGCCCTGCAAATTTTCGATGCAAACTGTGCCATACTTTCAATGCCGTCAATATCAACCCAGCACTTCACGCCGAGTTCGTTCTCGATTTTCTCGACCAGAGAATAAACCTGCTTGTCGTTTTTTCGCTTGTAACTGATAAAGATACGCTCGTTTGCCATAACAATACCAATTTGGTTTAAAGTGCAAATATACAAAAAAAATGGTAAGTAATCAGTCAATTAATTTTGGCATTTATGTTAATTCACGGACATTAACGGTCTAAAAAAAAATTGCTGATAATTGCTGTTAAATTGCTGTTAAAAGAAAAAATTAATTTCTGGTTAATTCCTGGCCAATTTATGGTAATTCCTGTTAAAAAAGTGAAAGTTATTTTTGACCATATACTTGCGCAAGCATCTCGCCAGCGAAACCTGCCATTATTTCGCAGACAAAAAAAGAGGACACCTATCAGGTATCCTCTTTTTATTTACTACAACGCTTTATATTACATAGCGTTGACCTGCTTCATAAGTTTCGATTTGAGGTTGGAGGCTTTGTTCTTGTGGATCACGGAACGCTTTGCCAGTTTGTCGATGATGGAAACCATCTTGGGCAGACGCTCGGTGGCTACGGCCTTGTCCTCGAGAGCGCGGAAATCACGCAGCGCGTTGCGCATAGTCTTTGCGTAATAGCGGTTCTCTACTCTTTTCTTCTCGTTGGAGCGGATTCTTTTTTTTGCTGACTTGTGATGTGCCATAATAATTAATACTTCTTTTTTTATCTTCTTGGTACTCCGTGCGGGATTCGAACCCGCGATTTTGAGAATGAAAATCTCACGTCCTGGGCCAGCTAGACGAACGGAGCCTGCTGTTTTGAGCTTAATAAGGTTTAAAGATTTGCACCTTTATTTTGCCATATTACCTCTCAAAAGCGGATGCAAAAGTACAAACATTTTTTGAACTGGCAAAATTTTTTTTCACCGTCGACTGTCGATATTACCTATTAGGCATCCGTATCAGCCTGAAAACGAAATCCTAAACGTTTGGCAGTAACCATCGACATTTTGTCAAAATTGTTGCGCATTTCGCCTACCGAAACCACCTTTACTTCATCATACGGAGGGGTCAAAAGATCAAAATTGGTGGTATATTCGATAGCCGACTCTATGATGTTTTGCACCGAAGCACTGTCAATCAGCGAAGTATTGAAATTATTGTATAGCATTCCCAACTCGCGCTTGCCTTCAATAAAGTAGTGACTGTCTTTGTTAACAAACACACGTCCAATCAGATATCCCAAATCGCTGTCGCGCTGGTAGAGGAACGAGTCGGTCAGGAAATTGTAGATGTGGATGACACCGCAATATGAGCGTTCGGGGTCCTCGCGGATATAGGGCGATTTCATCACCTCGTGGTTGCGCGAGAACTCGAAGACGTTGGTGTGCATCATAAAAATCAGCGTGTCGCTGGCAAAACGAATTTCGAATTCAAAATCGCCGCGGTCGATAAAATCGAACCGCATATCCTTCTCAATCTGTTTGTTGCGCTCCTTGAGCTGGGCTATGATATCCTTCGCCGTGTTGCGGAAAAGGGCAAAGGCCTCTTTGGTAGAATGATATATGTCGTGTTTCAGCTCGCCTTTCGAGAAGATGAGGTCGCTGAGCTCTTTTTTCATTTCCATATTTGATGAGTTTGAGTGATTATCTGTTACTTTTGCGGACCAGGCTGTCGACGACCTTGCACAGGCGCATACTGGTCTGATTGATTTCGCCGCTGCCGTCGATGCAGACAAGCAGGCCGGAGACCTTGTAGTAGTCGGTGACGGGCTTGGTCTTGGCTTCGTATTCTTCGAGACGATGGCGTATGGTGTCGTCGTTGGCATCGTCGGTGCGGCCCGAAATCAGGGCGCGTTCGTGGATGCGACGCACCAGTTCTTCACGAGGGGCGTCGATCGAAATGACGCAGTTCATACGCCTGTTGTGGTGTTTGAAGAGGAAATCGAGGGCTTGGGCCTGTTGCACGGTGCGCGGAAAACCATCGAGGATGACGCCCTGTTCTGTCGACGACAAAGCCTTGTCGACCAAACCGATGACGACATCGTCGCCAACCAGGTCGCCACGTTCCATCGCTGCACGGACACGCTGCCCGAGTGCAGTTCCGGCCTCGATCTCGGCGCGCAACATATCGCCCGTCGAGAGATGCAACAAATCGTATTTCTCGGCCAGAATGTTGGCGTGTGTGCCCTTGCCGACTCCGGGCGCTCCAAAAAGAACTATGTTTTCCATACTATATATAATTATAATGACTTCTATAATGAATCCATCAAGAAACCCTCCTTATTCCTCGCACACGTCTTTCCTCTGAAAAAATGGCATTCCGTTCTGTCCCAAATGTCCAAAACAGGCATCGAAACGGCAGCCGGCTGACATTTTGTCAGTCGGCTACCGGCTTATGTCATTATTTCAGCTCCCACGTGGCGCCATCCTTGCCATCCTTCACGGCGATGCCGAGGGCCGACAGGCTGTCGCGGATCTTGTCGCTGGTGGTCCAGTCCTTGTTGGCCTTGGCGGTGGCGCGCACATCGAGGATCATCTGCATCAGGCCGTCAATCAAGGCACTGTTGTCCGTCGCGGCCTCATCGCGCAGACCCATAATGTCAAACACAAAGGTCTGGAATACCGACTTCAGCTCGTCGATGTCCTCCTGCGTCAGCGTGGCCTTGTGGTCGTTGACGGTGTTGATGACCCTGGCGGCGTCGAACAGATGCGAAATGACGATGGGCGTGTTCATATCGTCGTTCATCGCGTCGTAGCACAACTGGCGGTAGCCTTTCACGTCGACCGAGCTGCTCTTCGACGGTTGCAGCGAGCCGAGGGTCTTGAAGGCCTGCATCAGACGGTTGTAGCCCTTTTCGGCGGCCTGCAGGGCTTCGTTGCTGAAGTCGACAGTGCTGCGATAGTGGGCCTGCAGGATGAAGAAACGTATCGTCATCGGGCCGTAGGGCTGCGCCAGCATTTCCTCGCCGTTCTTGGGGTTGATGTGGCTGCCGTTGAAGAACTCGTCAAGGGTGATGAAGTTGCCCAGGCTCTTGCCCATCTTCTGGCCTTCGATGGTAATCATATTGTTGTGCATCCAGTACTTGCAGGGGCCGTGGCCGGTCGACGCCACGCACTGCGCAATCTCGCTCTCGTGGTGCGGAAAGACGAGGTCCATACCGCCACCGTGGATGTCGAAAGGCGAGCCCAAGTATTTGGCACCCATAGCCGTGCACTCGGCGTGCCAGCCGGGGAAACCGTCGCTCCAGGGCGATGGCCAGCGCATAATGTGCTCGGGCGAAGCCTTCTTCCACAGGGCGAAGTCGCCGGCAAAGCGTTTCTCCTCCTGGCCGTCCAGCTCGCGCGTGGTGGCCAGCATCTCGTCGATGACGCGGCCGCTGAGCTTGCCGTATTTGTGGGTATTCTCCTGATACTTGCGTATGTCGAAATACACGCTGCCGTTGCTGACGTAGGCCAAGCCGGCGTCGAGGATTTTCTGCACAAGCTCTATCTGCTCGATGATGTGGCCGCTGGCGTGGGGTTCGATGCTGGGGCGCAGCACGTTAAGGCGGTCCATAGCGGCGTGGTAGCGGTTGGTGTAGTATTGCGCCACCTCCATCGGCTCCAGCTGCTCCAGACGGGCCTTCTTTGCAATCTTGTCCTCGCCTTCGTCGGCATCGTGCTCCAAATGTCCTACATCGGTTATGTTCCTCACATAGCGCACCTTGTAGCCCAGATGCTGCAGGTAGCGAAACAAGATGTCGAACGTGATTGCCGGACGGGCGTGTCCCAGATGGGCGTCGCCGTACACCGTCGGGCCGCAGACGTACATTCCCACCCTGCCGGGCGTCAGAGGCGTAAAGAGCTCTTTCTGACGCGATAAAGTATTATAAATCAAAAATTGTTGTTCCATATTATTAGTTTATATTTTTACAAAATTGATATTCTCTATTAAGCATTCCACCATCTGAAATTCACTTTTTCAAAATGCAAAATTACTAAATTTTTCGCTTTTGCAAAAGTGAAATTCTGTTATTATTTCACCTTTCAAATCGAATTCTCTCTATCATTCGCAACGGCACCATTTTATATCTTACCTTTTACAATTTCCGTGTGGTCATCGAAGGTGGGATTGTCGTTATTAAATAGCCCCTTATGCTTCCTATACTTTGTCTTAGGATTAAGTAAATGGACGGTTTTCAGATTCCAACAAAGACTAAAGGCTTCTTGCTCAATCTTCTCAACCGACTTTGGAATTACAACCGTTTTCAGGCTACCACATCCCCAAAACGCTCGAGAACCAATACTGACGACCCCCTCTGGAATAACAACCGATGCGAGCGACTTGCATCCGGCAAAAGTATCACTTCTAATAATGGTGACACCTTGAGGAATAGCAACCGACGCAAGCGACTTGCATCCGTTAAAAACACCATAACCAATACTAGTGACACCTTGAGGAATAACAACAGATGCAAGCGACTTGCATCCATTAAAAGCAGAAAATCTAATACTGGTGACACCTTGAGGAATAACAACCGATGCAAGCGACTCGCATCTGGCAAAAGCTACATCACCTATAGTTTCTACGCCATCAGCAATTCTTACGTGCGTTGCATTTCGTGGCACATCCTCTTTTTCCAAAACCTTTTTCCCTGTACCTACAACGATATATTTATCATCCTCTTTTTCTTTAGTCTTTCCTTTTGCACCACCTTTATCACTAGCCTCTTCTTTAGCTTTGCTATCGGTCTCTTCTTTGGAAGAAATCTCGTTTTGACGTCTTAACAACTGTAAAATATCGTCAACCAAGACAGGATCTATGGGGTGATCTCGCATCGTGCGCCAATTGGTACTGGAAAAAATAAATTCCAAATCATCTGGCATCTCACAATCATCAAGTATGTACGGAAGCATTTTTTTACCTTTATTTTTTTTGAATGCATACGTAATTTCGCGTCCCGTAAAACTTGAATTATAAGAATTTTCACTTGCCAAGAAAAGGAACACACCGCAATTCTTGATAGCAGGAGCCAACACCTTAGGAAACTCCTCCCCACCACCAATACCTTGACGGTCTATGAAGTAACTTATACCAGCACGGTCTAAAGCTGCACAAATTTGGTCTGCTATCGCCGAATCTTTTCTTGAATAGCTGATAAATACATCGTGGTTCATAGCGTTTTACTTCTTTATGTATGACAAAAAGTCGAGGTCGATCGACAGCGAGATGAATGGCTTGACGAGCCACGACTTGGCGGTGATGTCGTCGAGCGTCAGAGCCGTCTCGAGCGACTGGCCTGCTTTATAGCCATCGATAAGCATCTCATATTCGCAGATATTCACACCTAAAGTAAGGTAGAAAAAGTCAACAAAACGGAAGCTGGGACCGATATAGAAATTCTTGAACAGGTTGGTGCCGCCAAAGCCGACATAGATACCCAAGTCGTAGTTAAACTTCTGGTCAAAACGCGGTATTTCAGGCAGTCGCGACATCGACAAAGTATCCTTCTTCGACGGACTGTTGAAGAAATCCGTCAGGTCCCACAGCATCACCGACGCGCCGGTGACGAAATCGAACTCTATGTCGCCGGCATTGCGGTTGCGGATCACCTTCGAATAGGTCGCCGCACCCGTCGTCTGGTCCACGTGGTCGGGCGTCAGGCGGATGTCCCAGTCAGGCGTGCGGAAAAAGCGCATCGCTATGCCCTGTATCGGACGCACTTTCTTCTTCTTATTCAACGTTATAGCCGCCTTTTCCTCGGCATCCTTGGCCTTCTGCGCCAGGTATTTGTTCTCCTCCTGCTTGCGGATATTTTCTATCTCGGCGGCATTGACGCGCCTCTGCAGTGAGTCCACAAGGTGGCGGTAGTGCTCCTTCTCGGTCAGCAGGTTGATATATATTTCGCGCTGCGAAATCAGCGTACCCTCCTTGCTATCAATATCTTTCTGCAAAAATTCTATCTCTTTGCTCTTGGCCTCAATGCTGGCCTCCTTGGCCCTCAGCTCGCCCTCCCATTTGGCCTTGTCCACCGTCGAGTTGGTCAGCGCCTGACGATAAAGTTCCTCCTTTTCGGCCACCAGACGTTCCTTCTCCTGCATCGCCGTCATCTGCTCGGTCAGCAGGCGGTTCTTTTCCTGCAGTTCCTTCTGGTACAAGTCGTTGGCAGCAATCAGCGAATCCTTCAGCATCACCAGGTCACGCATCCGTTGACGCATAGCGCCCTGCAGCACTCTATTGGAATCTATCTGCCTTGTCAATGAGTCTATCTGTTCGCGATACAGTCTTAGCGAATCCGGCAACTCATCATCCGCCTGTGCAAAGCAGGGGACAGAAGCTGAGAGAGCCAACGACAAGAAGGCGAACATTATGAATCTACGCATCACTTTTACTGTTTTTATGGATAACCAAATATATTAAATCACTGAATACAAACATTTTCATCACAACCGACGGCGGCAATGCAATCTGCAAAGTTACAAAAATAATATCTACTCTAAAAAAAAATCATTAAAAAAACGTAATTTTGCATTTCAAAAGAACATTGTATGCGACAGCAAAAAAAACAAGGAATCAGAGTATTAAGAGCTTTTTTAAGGCTCTCTGTCCTTTCTTTCATCCTGTTTTTTGCCGCTCAACCCAATGCAACAGCACAATACGCTCCCGGTGAGGGCATAATTTTCCACAACGACGCCCCCCAGGCGATTGCATTCGATTTTTATTTAGACAATATTGATTCCAAGCAATTTAACGACACCCTTTCGCTGCTTGTCGCACCGGCAGCAAACGCCTATACACACGAAGAAGGCAAACCTATGCTGCCCGTCTACCGTCAAATAATATCAATCCCTGAATCAAGCAATTACACAATACAAATCCTTTCCGAGAAGCGCATCATCATCCAGCAAAAAGCCCTTGGATGCGACAAACCTCTTGCACCGGCACCGAAACCAACGCCAAAAAGCAGCCCAAGTACTGATTATCAGAAAGACAACCCGACATACCGAACCGATTCGTTCTATGGCGAAGAACTCATCCAAATCAAACCATTAGGACAGATGCGCGGAACGAATCTGGCCCTGCTGACCATTGCGCCCATACGCTATAACCCTGCAAGCAAGACACTTGACATACACAAACAACTTTCAACCAGAATAGAATTCAGCGAAGCAACAACACCAATCAACAACCCATTGCTCCCCGTAAGTGTGTTTACAACCGCAAATGACAGCAAAAACTACTTCAACCAACTGATTCCAAGCGATAAACCATACACATACCTTGTCGTTGCACCGCCACGATTCAGCAGCACCCTTCAACCATTCATATCCTGGAAACGCCAAGAAGGTTACCTCGTAGAAGAATTCTACTGCGAAAACATTGGTCGCGAACAAATTAAAGCAAATTTGCAGCAACGCTACGACAACGCAACTCCAAACCAGCCGGCACCGCTGTTCATCCTCTTGGTAGGCGACGTGCAAGACATCCCCATATGGCCTGGTCGCCAGCACATTGACGGCCTCGACGTACACCGCACCGACCTCTTCTATGCCGAATACACCGGCGACGCTCTGCCCGATGCACTGATTGGGCGCATCTCTGTCAGCGACACCGCCACATTGAAACAGATAATCAGCAAGACAATCAATTACGAACAATACAACCTCACCGACAGCAACTATTTGGCCAACAGCCTCCTCGTGGCCGGAAAAGAGGACACCCCTCCTGCTCCGACAGTTACCAACGGGCAGGTCAACTACCTGAGAGACTGCATCGGACAACACGACAGTCTGCACAACACGATATGCTATCACAACCCCGAATCCGACACAATGGGCGCACAGATCCAGCAGCATCTGCGTCAAGGCATCGGCTTCGTCAACTACACAGCCCACTGCACATCGCAGGGGTGGCTTCACCCGCTCCTAAGCAACTTCGATATCGACTCATTGACACTTGGCTACCAGCCTTTTACATCGGTCAACAACTGTTGCCGCTCGAACGATGTCAGCGGCGACTGCTTTGGTGAGCATCTGCTGCGGAAAAGTCCGGGAGGTGCCGTAGGTGTTATCGGCGCGAGCAATGAAACGCTCTGGGAAGAAGACTATTACTGGAGCGTAGGCGGTACCGGCGAACCAACTTTATCGCCTCAATATATGCCACTTATGCCAGGAGCCTACGACCGCCTGTTCCACACCCACCAGGAAGACTTCGCACAGCAGGCCGCAACATTGAGCCAAATCGTCCTGGCCGGCAATTGGGCGGTCACCGCAAGCGGGTCGCCATACAGCAACTTCTATTGGGAAATCTACTCACTTCTCGGCGACCCGTCACTAATGCCCTACATCGGCATTCCTGCACACCAACAGCTTGATATCGACACCGTAATAACAGGCGACGCAACCATCAGACTGCACGGCACGCCCGGCGCGCGAGTTGCCGCCACCCACGACGGCTCCCTCGTCAGCATATGCACCATCGGCAACGACGGTAACGGCCTGATGCACACAAGCATACCTGCACCCGACAGCATCCTGTTCACCGCCACAGCACAATTCAACAAACCTGTTCAGAAGCAGGTACGGACACTTCGTCCTGACCAGCCTCGGCTCGTTGTCGCTGCAATCGAGCTGCAACGCACTGACGGCGAACATATTTCACAGCTAACGCTGCGCGACAGCGCCATCGCAAAAGCCACAATCCGCAACATCGGCACAACAACCGCACAAAGCCACAGACTTCTGGTTTCCAACGCCGAAATGCAACCAGCATTGATTTGCGAAACAACCATTGCCAGCCTTGCCCCGATGCAAGACACTGTTGTACAATTCACAATATGCCCCACACAGCGTGGCGACGAATACATTTTAACCCTCGAAACCGCCGACACGGCGACCTACTGGCAGCAACAGAAAAGCTTCGACCTGCTTGAGCCACAAATCAAACTGCTTCCGCCCACACTGTCGAGCAACGGCACGGCGGTCTCAACCGTCAAGCCTACAACAACATACGATATCGGAATCAGCCTCACAAACAGCGGACGGGTGCGCGCCAAAGAACTGCTGGCCACCGTCGCATCGAATGCCGAAACGTCAGGCGACACAATCTGCCTTATCGGCGACCTTGACGCAGGCGACACAGCCTTATGCCACTTCACGCTGACCACACCCGCCCAGCTCGACAGCCTGATACTAACCATTAGCGTAAGCCACCGGACCGACACAACGGCACAAAGATTCTCCTACCCTGCCGACAACACCATCGGAATCGACAAGCCAGAACCGACGACTTCCGACATCGCCATCTGGCCAAACCCAGCCGACAACATCGTAACATTCAGCAACCTGCAGCCATTCACGCGCATAACGATATACGACATACAAGGCCGGATGATAAAAGAAATAAACAGCAAAAACAGCACCTTCACGCAATATTTCACACACGATTTGCGTTGTGGCATCTACAGCGTCGCTTTCGAGAACGCCTCGCCGGCGACAAAAACAGTAAAAAAACTAATAATAACCCGCTAAAAACCAACGTCAAACAATGACACAGACGGTAAAGGACAGCCTCGCGCCGCAGCAGCCCGACACAGTCGCTGCAATGCCGACACAAAACGTCGACAGCACCCCGCTTGCCCAAACCGTCGCCGCACAGCAGCCAGCCACACGCACACACACCGCCGCATCAGTCAGTTACGAGATACCACAGACACTCTTGCGGCCACACGACAGCGTCTTCAATCCCACCGTCGACACCACCGAATACCTGCTGCTATGCAACGACTCCGTCTTCGGCTGCTACGACACGCTGCCCATACGCCAACGCAGCAGTATGTTTGCCACCAACACCCACAGCAAAGCCTATCCACTGCCGTCACAGCGCCCGGCAACAGTGTCCAACGACTGGGTGTTCGCCACCATAATCCTCCTCCTGGCACTCGTCAGCATATACCTCAACAATCAGAAATTCAAGCTCAAAGACATATTCCTGTCACTTTTCGACACCCGCATCCTCGAACGCGTATTCCGCGAAAGCAACATACGTACCGTATCCCTGCTGCCGATGGTTGGAATATACCTCGCATCGCTGGCAATGGTAATCCTGCGCACCACACAGACCTTCAGCAATCTCCACATCCAGTTGTCGCCACACCTGTTCTTCATCGTCACACTGCTGGCGCTCATCGCCTTCATCTTGCTGAAAAACGGAATGATACGGCTTCTGGGCAACATCTTCGAAGACCGCCTGAGCACAGCGCTCTACATCTCGAGCAACAACCTCTTCTACTTCGTCGGCGGACTCGTAGCCACCCCCCTGCTGCTGGTCCTCTTCTATTTCGCCCCGGCACAAAAAGCCATCCTGGAAGCGACAATCATTTTAATAGCCATCCTGTTTATAATCAGACTAATAAGGGGTCTACAACTTATTTTAACAAATTCAAAAACCTCTAAATTGTATTTATTTTATTATCTTTGCATTTCAGAAATCGTACCCATTTTGGTAATGGCAAAGATTATATTAGATTAGAATACAGATAGTTGTAACGTTTGAACAGACTCGTATGAAAATAAAGAAAATTCTAATTTCGCAGCCGGAACCCGCCGATTTGGAAAAATCGCCCTACAAGCGACTGGCTACAGAGTTTAAGCTCGACCTGACATTCTACAAATTCTTTGAGGTTGTAGGCATCACAGCTACCGAATTTCGCAAAAGCAGAATCCACATCATCGAATACACTGCTGTGATTTTCAACAGCAAAAACTCTGTCGACCACTTCTTCCGTATGGCCAAGGAGTTGCGCGAAAGCATTCCGGAAACAATGAAATACTTCTGTTCCACCGAAGCCATAGCACTCTATCTCCAGAACTACATACAGTATCGCAAACGCAAAATATTCTTTGGAAACCAATACTTTGCCGACCTCGTCGACGTAATGACCAAGCACCGTGACGAGAAATTCCTCTTCCCCTGCTCCGACGAGAAACAGACCGAATACACCAAACTGCTCGACAAAGCCAAATTCAAATACACCAAAGCGCCAATGTACCGCAGCGTGCCGCGCGACCTCAAGAAATTCAAGCTCGAGGACTTCGATATGATAGCCCTCTTCTCGCCCATCGGAGTCCGCTCGCTGCTGATGAACTTCCCCGATGCCAAAAACGCATCCATCCTTGTCGCCGCCTTCGGCACCTCGACCCACGCAGCACTCAACGCCGCAGGTATCAAAATAACCATTGCAGCACCCACAAAGAACTCACCCTCAATGGCTATGGCCATCGAAAACTACCTCCAGGGCAAGCAACAGGAGGCCGTGCTCGTCGTCAAACCCTCGTCGCTCAAGAACTCCAAATCAGCACATTCGGCAAAGGCCACGGGAAGCAAGAAGACAAAATCCGTCTTCGCCAGCAAAACAAAATACAAGCAGCTGATGGAAGAGAAAAAAGCCAAAGCCGCAGCACGACGCGCCGAACGCGCAGCACAGAAAGCCCTCAAAGAAGCCGGAACAACTCCCGACAAAAGCAAGTCAGACAAAAGCGCCGACTGATGCCCACATTCACAAAAAAAGAACGGCTCTGCAACAAAAAGACTATCAGCGAACTATACACCTCGAACAAAAAACTGCTGGTCTACCCGCTCAGTGTGCACTGGCTCGTCCTGCCCAACGGTCAACAGCCCTGCCCGCTACAGGTAGTCATCGTGGCACCCAAGAAAAAACTACACAATGCCGTAGACCGGAACCGCACCAAACGGCTGATTCGCGAATGCTACCGCACACGCAAACAGCAGATTGCAGACATCCTGCAGCAGCGCGGAATGCAGCTGGCACTGAGCATCAACTACATACACACCACACCGCCCGATTTCAAACACCTGCAACACACATTCGACAAACTCTTCGAAAGTCTGACCAACGAGTTAAGCAATGATTAAACGCCTGTTTACTAAACTACTGCTAATACTCATAAAATTCTACCAGCAGTGCATCTCGCCGTTCACACCGGCGGCCTGCCGCTACACCCCCACCTGCTCGCAATACGCAAAAGAAGCCATCCTGAAATACGGCCCATTTAAAGGATCCTGGCTCGCCCTGAAACGCATTCTGCGTTGCAACCCCTTTGGAGGATCGGGCTACGACCCAGTTCCATAACACTGCTAACGTGGCAGTTACAAAAAACATTCCATATTTTATACTTCATATTTTCATACATTCAAAAAATATTCGTATTTTTGCATCCAAATATCAAAAACCCTAAAACAATGAAAAAAATGAGATTTTTGGCCATAGCAATGGCAACAATTCTGACCTTCGGAATGGTCAGTTGCGGCGACCCCGACGACCCCCTTACCTATGATGGCATCGAACTCGCCAACGGTGAATTCATTGAAATCGAAGACTTTGGTAGCGACGCTTCCGCAGCCTACAAACTGCATTTCAAAGTCTACCTCAGCAGCGGCAACCTCGTCGTTGAAGGCCTCACATCGGATGCTGCCCTGACGCAAATCCCCTCGACAATGGAGCTCACCACCTCAGCCAAGATTGCCGATTTCGGCAAAGTGAGCGGCCTGAGCAAAATCGACGAAATCCCAGCCGACGGTGATTTCGCCAACCAGCAGCCCGTGGCCGAGAAACACGGCTATGTCGTTGCTGTCAAGGGCGATGCAAAACTCGACAGCTACAACCTTGCCGGTGTCCACGACCCCGTACAGCAGTATATGCGCATCTGGCTCGAGGAAGCCACCGACAAGGGCTACAAGCTGCGCTACGAATTCCCCTTCGTTCCCGCAGAATAGTCGGCCGAAAAATCGTCAACCACAAAAAAAGCTTCGCATTCGCGAAGCTTTTTTCATATACACGCCCCACATTTTCGCATACCGTTTTAAGGCAGTTCTTATATCGTTCTTATATTCGCGATATAAGAACGATATAAGAACTGCCTTAAAACGGTATGCGAAAATACAGCTTCCGTCCCTGGCCGACGGCAACGGCGTGCCGGCACAATGGGCGCCCAGGGTTTATCGGAAAAAGGTCACTGCTGCTTCCCAGTCAGCGGCACTGCTGCAAGATACTGCTCCAGAAGGCGTTGCACGTACTTTCCAAAGACATCGAATTCGATGTTGACCACCGTGCCGGGCTTGAAATTGTGGAAGTTGGTCACCTTGTAGGTATAGGGGATAATGGCCACGCTGAACATACCGGGTTCCGAGTCGACCACCGTCAGGCTGACGCCGTTGATGCTGATCGAGCCTTTGGGCACGGTGATGCTGGGGGCGTTCTTGGTGTCGTATTCGAAATAGAAGCGCCACGAACCGTTGTCGTCGACAACCTTGGTGCAGCGCGCCGTCTGGTCGACGTGCCCTTGCACGATGTGGCCGTCGAAGCGGCCGTCCATACGCATCGAGCGTTCCACGTTGACCTCGGTGCCCACCTGCCAGGTGCTGAGGTTGGTCTTGAGCATCGTCTCGTCCATTGCCGTCACAACGTACTGTTTCTTAGCCTTGTCGACTTTCACCACCGTCAGGCAGCAGCCGTCGTGGGCCATACTCTGGTCGATGGCCAGCTCGTCGCCGAAGGGCACCTCGAGCGTGAAATGGTAGTTGGTATTCTCTTTCTCGATATTGACCACGCGGGCCGTCGTTTCAATGATTCCTGTAAACATAATAGTTCTTTTTTCTATGTAACGCAGCTTTGCGGAATTTATTGTTGCACGTGTCGATTTCGTTTTTTTGGGGAGTTAGGGGATTTTTTGGGGGAGTTAAGGGATTTTTTGGGGGGAGTTAAGAGAAGTTAAGGGAAGTTAAGGGACAAATGTGACCAGCAGTTTCTATTGTCCCTTAACTTCCTTTAACTTCCCTTAACTTCTAAAAACTTATTTCCCGCCACTGTACTGAAAGAGGCATCTTTCCTCTCGGGTGCCGTCGGGAACGTCGTCGGTGAGCTGGAATTTGACCGGCAGGGTGAATTCGAAGTTTACGGGTTTGCCAGACTGGGTGGCTGGTTTCCAGCGCGGCATAGACTTGACCATCTCGACGACGGCCTGTCCGCATCCGCCGCCGATGTCGCGCACAAGCTTGACGTTGCCGATGGTGCCGTCTTTTTTGACGACAAAGCGGACTATCACTACGCCTTCAAGCCCGTTGTCGCGGGCCTGGTCGGGATAGCTGAGATTCATACAGATGAACATATGTAGCGCGCTGTCGCCGCCTGGAAATTCGGGCTGGTTTTCCACTATGACGAAGACCTCGTCGATTTCCTCTTCGTCAATGGCAGTCCCGACAGCGAGAATCGTGTCGGTGTGGATGGTTTCGTCGGCTTCGCGCACGGTGGTTTCGACCGGAAGTTCCTTTTCCTTTTTTGCGCATTCTGTCAATATGCGCTCCATCTCTTTCAACTCCTTGCGGCTCAATGTCGTCTGGCCGTAGGCATCGACATCGCCGAGGATATATTTGTTGCTGGCACGATCATAGATCCCGACACGCCAGATGCCGTCGCAGAAAGGATATGCATACGAATAGGGGCCTTTGAAGAGCACCTGCCCCTGCTCGTCGATGAGGCAGCTTGTGCCCTCGTCGAGACTCATCAGCCAATGGCGGTCGTCGACAAAGTCGGCACCCTTGTAAATGCAGGGCGCCACCTCGCGCCAAGCCGTGTCGACCAGCCCCCATAATCCGTTGCGACTAACGGCAAAGAGCAACTGAGGTTCGCTCGCATCGCAATCTGAATACGAGTAAAAGTTGTCGTAGGTGCAGACGAGGCGTCCCGTGTTGTCGAACAGGAAATAGGCCGTGTCGCCCCGGACGAAGACAAGGTGCGAGGCTGATCCTTCGGGATTAAAGTCATATTCGAACGGTATCACCGTATTGCCCAGGCTGTCGACAGCTCCGACGCGGCCATCCTTTTCCAGGACGAAGAGGTTGCGTGTCTGCGGGTAAGGCGTTTTGCCGCCGAAGCGGTTTTCGGCGACGGGGATCACCTCGCGGCCACGGCTGTCGATGACGCCGGTGCGGCCGTCCTTCTTCACGGCGGCAAGACCGTTGTGTGGATAATCAATATGGTCGTATTGGCACGCTACGACCACGCGCCCCGAGCGGTCGCAGATGCCCCAAAGCTTCTTGTCGTTCTGCACCCCGAAAAGGTTCTCGTCCCACCAGTTAATAATGCGCTGGGTGGGTATCACCGTGTCGCCATCGAGTTGCATCAGGGTTTCGTAATGTTGCCTGATTTGATGGTCGTAGTCCTGCAAAATCATCAGATTGGAGTCGACAAGCCAGAGCCACTCGTCGTACACCATCGGCACGACCGTGCGGCCGGCAGTGTCGAGGACTCCATATTTGCCACCTTTTGACATAACGATGAGGCCGTAGCGGAAAGGGTCGGAAACATTTAATTCTGCATATAATTCGGCGTCGTACTCCATAGGCACAACCATACGGCCCGAACGGTCGGCAATGCCCATCAGCGTGTCGCTGAACAGCATAAAACGCTCGCCGTTCAACGCGGGCGCAACCCAGTCGTACTGCAGTGGGATGACCGTGCGCCCCTCAAGGTCGACAACGCCAAAGAGATCGCCTTTGCGGACGACGACAAGGTCGCCGGAATGCTGACCACCAATATAACTATAGGTCTGTTCCAGCCGCTTCAGGGCGTCGAGCCGGTAGCGGCTTTGCTTTTTGCTGATTCCGTTCTGCGCCGCGGCCAGCAGGGGCAGCATAATAATAAAACAAACAAAAACCCTTTTCATAATTTCCGATTTTGATACACCTATATTAGTATCATTTTGCAACAATTTTTTACAGGGAAAGAAAAAAATTTCAAAATGCAAAATTACGATTTTCCCCGAAACCGTTAAAATAATTTTCATCGCCACTGCCAACGGTAAATCTTTTTCTTGGTTTTGTAAATATATGCGTAAGCCCCCGTTGTATAGCGGGGGCTTTTATTATTTGGGGCAATAAATATGCGATATAGCCGTTAGATTGGAAGATTTTTTTAAATATGATAGCGAAGGATTCGAGTGTTTTTTGGCACAAGGTCGTGCCGGTGGTAAATTTGTTGTTGGTTGCAATCTGCATTTGTGGCAACGTTGCAAGTAACGCGGGTTTCTGCCGTCCGGTGTTGTGGGCTGCCATTGTACAAGCGGTCAGCTTCCTGAACGTCGTCAGTTTCACAAGGCTGGAGCAGACACGGCTGAGGGGTGTGAATGCCTTGCTGTGCGGCATCAGCACGTGTGTGTACGTCTATTGGTGCCTGTTCCTTGGTATGTGGGTGATGTTTATGCCCGTGCCGCTCTGGTTTCTGTTTCTGCTGGTGTTGCGCAATATGGTTCGTCCTGTTTTCGCAGCTGCAAGGTGGTGGTATCTGGCTGGCGTGCTGCTCTGTGTGCTGTTTGCCATAGGCTGTGGCAAAAGCTACAGCTCTGCGTGCAAGGCCTACGATGAAGGCCGTGTGCCCGACGGCAACCCAATGACGGAGCGCATCGCCGGAATGAAATTCCTTTACCATACTGAATACTGTCTTTACGATGGTTGGCGGCCGCCGCTGCACGACCCGGCTCTGGTGCTCGGAATGAGGCTCAACGACAATCGCGACCCGCTTGGCAATAGGGATTTGGAAAGCCGTGTGGCGCTGTATCGGGAGATGTATCCCGACCGGCCCGTTGTCCGCAGCTGTGCCTGCAGTCTGGAGTCGGAACGCAACGGATATTCCACCGACCCGCTATGGGCAGAAAACAATAAAAACAACCGACAATGAAAAACAGAGCAACTATAATATGCAACAGGAAAGACTTTGGAATGCAAACTATTGGAAGGTGATGGTTGCCAACTTCACGATGGCTTTTTCGGGCTATCTGCTGACGCCGCTGCTGCCGCTGTACCTGAGCGAGCAGTTCGGCGCCACCAAGGACACCATCGGCTTGGTGCTGGCAGGCTACATAGTGGCAGCGTTGCTGGTGCGTCCCTTCAGCGGATATCTGGCCGACAGTTTTCCACGCAAAAAGGTACTGCTACTGGCACTGGCATTGAACGCCGTTGTATTCGGCGGATACCTTGTGGCAGGCACCCTACTGATATTCTTCATCATACGAACGCTGCACGGTGGTCCTTTTGGAGCTTCGTCGGTGGCCAACAGCACCGTAGCCATCGATGTGCTGCCCTCGAGCCGTCGCACCGAAGGCATCGGCTATTACGGCCTGAGCAACAACCTCGGCACCGCCATCGCACCAACTGTAGGTGTCTACATTTACGGACAGACGCACAGCTTCCAGCTGCTCTTCATTCTGGCAATGGTGGTGGCGCTGGTGGGATTTGCCGTCGACGCCACCATCAAACTCCCTGAGCGTCAGCTGATGCAGGACCGTAAGAAAATCTCGCTCGACCGCTTCATCTTGCTGCGCGGATGGCTGGTGGGCCTGAATGTGGTAGTCTTCGGCTTTTGCTACGGTGTATTGAGCAACTATCTGGCCATCTACAGCAAAGAGACCTTGGGCATTACCACGGGGACAGGTACTTACTTCGCCATTCTCAGCGGCGGCCTTATGCTGTCGCGAATACAAGGAGGGCGTGCCCTGCGGCAGGGTCGCATTGTGCAGAACGCCGCCGAGGGCATTCTCGTCTCGACGGTGGGCTATCTGCTTTTCGCCACCGTTCATAGTCCAATAGGCTACTACGGTTCAGCGCTGCTAATCGGACTCGGCAACGGCCATATGTGGCCATCAATGCAGAATATGATTGTCGACTTGGCACAGCACAACGAGCGCGGCACAGCCAACAGCACCATCCTTACCGGGTGGGATCTGGGGTTGGGACTGGGCATCCTGCTGGGCGGCATCATCGCCGAGCACGTAGGCTACAACGCTGTCTTTCTTTCTGTGGCCGCTGTCCACATTGTCGGCGTAGCCCTCTTCTTCGCTGCCACACGCAAGGATTTTCTGCGCAACCGGCTGCGATAAGCGCCTGCCCGCCACAAGTCTTGCATATACATTTCCCAACGTCGAAGGATTGTTCCATTGATTGCGGAAGATTGCAAAAAAACACAAAAAAGGAGCCCGGCCGATCGGTCGGGCTCCATTTCATATAGTTGTATTGTTCGCCACTATAATTATTTCAGGAAATCCTCGTAGTACTGGAACATCTTCTGGTAGAGGTGGAGGCGTTCGCGGCCCAGGACGTTGTGCTCGTGGTGGGGGTAGGCGAAGTAGTCGACCTGCTTGAAGTTGTTGATGCAGCGTTCGATGAACTCGGTGCTGTGCTGCGGCACGACGGTGTTATCCTCGGCGCCCTGGATGACCAGCAGGCGGCCTTCGAGGTTCTTGGCCTTGCCGAGCAGCGAGGTGGCCTCGTAGCCCTCGGGGTTCTCCTGCGGGGTGTCCATATAGCGTTCACCGTACATAATTTCGTACCACTTCCAGTCGATGACAGGGCCGCCGGCGCAGCCCACCTTGAAGACCTCGGGATGGGCTAGCTTCATCGTGATGGTCATAAAGCCGCCGAAGCTCCAGCCTTCGACACCCATACGATCTTTATCGACGTAAGGCAGCGACTGCAGGAACTTAACGCCCTCCATCTGGTCGGCCAACTCGATTTCGCCGAGACGGCGGTGCGTGCAGCTCTCGAACTCGAAGCCACGGTTGTCGGTGCCGCGGTTGTCGACGGTGAAGACCACATAGCCCTGCTGGGCGAGGAACATAAAGTAGAGGTTGCCGCCGCCAAGCCAACTGTCGGTGACAAGCTGCGAGTGAGGGCCACCGTAGACATAGACCAGCGTGGGATACTTCTTTCCCTTCTCCATATTGGGAGGAGTGATGAGGCGGTAGTAAAGGTCCGTCTTGCCGTCAGCAGCCTTGATTGTGCCAAGTTCGACACCAGGCATAGCGTAGTCCTTGAGGGGATTTTCAGCCCTGTAGATGTTATAATCGCGGTGATTGGCCGGCTTGTTTATGTTAATAACATAGTTGACCTCACCAGGATTGTCCACAGCACTGAAATAGTCAACCATACGGGTTCCCTCGTCGTTGATGACAACAGTATGGGTGCCTTCCGCTGAATTATAGTTTGTCAGGCATTTCATCGTCCCATTTTTCAGATTCACACGATAGGCATCGCGGCCGTCGAGATTGTTCTTGTTTGCATAGACAAAGATGTTTTCACCCTTCTTGTCGAACTGGATGAAGCCCTCGACCTCGTATTCGCCCTTGGTGACCTGCTTGACGAGCGTACCGTCCAAGTTATAGAGATAGAGGTGTTTATAGCCGTCGCGCATCGAAAACCAGAGGAACTGGTCGCCCTTGGGGGTGAACATCATCGGCTCGCAGGGCTCGACGTAGCGGGGGTTGGTTTCCTCGAAGAGGACCTTCATAAAATCGCCCGTCGTGGCATCGTACTGCTCCAGCCACATATGGTTCTGCTCGCGGTTGATTTTGGCGATGAAGACGTACTTTTCGTCGGGGCTCCAGGCGATGTTGGTGAGGTACATTTCGCGCTCGTGGATGGTGGTGTCGCGGCAGGTGTTGAGGTATACAAGTTTCTGGGCTGCGCAGTCCCAAACACCCACGGTGACCCAGTGGCTCTGCATACCTGCCATCGGGTACTTGATGGGCATCGGCTCGGCCTCGCGGGCCTTGGTGTTGACGAGGGGATAGTCGACCACCATACTCTGGTCCATACGATAGAAGGCCAGCTTGCTGTTCTTGGGCGACCAGAAGAGACCACCGTTGATTCCGAACTCGTTGCGGTGGACGCTCTCGCCGAGAACGATGTTGTAGCCGTCGCCACGCTCGACGAGTTTGCCGTCAACATAGAGGTTACCCTCTTTCTTTTCGACACGCTCTTCAAGCTTGGGGTCGTTGTTCTGCGGCTTGCGCCATTCCTGCTGAGCATCAGTGAGTTTGAACTCCTTCTTGCCGTCGAAGCCGTACTGCTCGCCTCCCTTGTAATAGGTGACGGTCTTGCCGTCGGGGGCGAAAATGAAGCTCATTGCCTCGCGCTTGGGGTAAAGGTTGCGGTCCATCAGCTGGTCCCACTCAAGTAGTTTTCCTTGTGCAAATGCGGTGCCCGCCATAAGCAGCACCGCCAGTGTCAATAATATCTTCTTCATTTTTATCTCAGTTTTTGTTCTTTTTTTCTCTCCTGCCAAACACTCCTTGCCCTATGGGCAGAAATAAAGATTTCTGCCGCGACAGCGGCAAGGAGAACAAAGCGGCGCCAGGTGGGGAGCTTAGTAGTTCTTCCAGTTGCGGAACTTGAGGTTGAAGACGCCGAAGAAGGCTTCCTTGAAGATTTTCATACTCATCTTGCTGGTGCCGAGGACACGGTCGGTGAAAATGATAGGCACCTCGTAGACCTTGAAACCCAGGCGGGTAGCTGTATATTTCATCTCGATCTGGAAAGCGTAGCCGACGAATTTCACTTTGTCGAACTTCATTTTATCCAGCACACGGCGACTCCAGCACACGAAACCTGCCGTGGCATCGCATACCCTCATACCGGTAATGAGACGCACATATTTCGAGGCATAATAGCTCATCATCAGACGTCCCATAGGCCAGTTGACAACGCTGATTTTGCCGTCGACATAACGGCTTCCGACCACCACGTCGCCCTTGCCGCTGGCGCACGCCTCGTACAGGCGCGGCAGGTCGTCGGGATTATGGCTGAAGTCAGCATCCATCTCAATCATATAGTCATAGCCGTGCTCGTTGCCCCAGCGCATACCTTCGAGGTAGGCCGTGCCGAGTCCCAACTTGCCCTTGCGTTCTTTGATGAAAAGACGGTTGGGGAATTCCTGCATCAGGCGCTTGACGATGTCGGCCGTACCGTCGGGCGAGTTGTCCTCGACGATAAGCATATCAAACTCCTTTTCGAGCGAAAAGACCTTGCGGATAATCTTTTCGATATTCTCTTTCTCGTTATATGTAGGCGTAATAACCAGTGTGTCTGACATAATCTATTTTATTTTATAAAACAATTTGCAAAGGTACGATTTTTTTTGCAATTGGCGGCAAAAAACAGAACGTCCGTAGAACACAGCATTGATTTACCGCCGATTATGCTTCATTACAAGCAATAAAATCCAACCAAAAGTGACACCAATACAATTGGCGACAAGGTCGTTAGGGTCAAAACCACGATAGAAAAGCGCCAGTTGGCCGCTTTCGGTGACGGCAGCAAAAAGCAGGCCAGCCAACCAATGAAAAACCAGCCAACGGGACCGTCCTTTCCCAAAATCCATCACAAAAAACACAAACGGAATATATACAGAAGCGTGGAGCAGGTGGTCCAAACGCAACCCAAAGACAAAGCTATCCAACCGCAGGCCGAGTCCTCCAACAGGAGCCCACATAAGAACAAGCAAAAGAGCCAAATAGACCCAGCGCTGCCAACGGCGCTGACGACGGCCTAAAAGCACATACGGCGCATTGAGCAACGAACGGCGCCAGACGACGCGACGCGAACAGCGACGCCACTCTGCCGTGTCGCAAACGGTACGGCTACCGTCGGCGTGGCAGACTGCAACCAAGCGTGCGCGGACCGCATCGTGTTCCACCACCTCGCAGTTGCGACAATTGTCGCCACGAAAGACAAGCTTGTCGCCCTTGATTTTCAGAAGCCTATGAATAACACACCGACCCTGATGCACAAACAGATACACATCGCCCCTGCGCAGCTCGCCCGACAGCGGAGCCAGCTCGATGCGGTCGCTGCTGCCATTGATAAGAGGCTGCATACTGTTTCCCCCAAAGGCAATGGTGACCGTGATGCCGCTGGCAAGCCGATCCATCATTTCTTCTATGACGAAGCCGTTTACGTCGTTGGGCAGTATCAATCTTTGCGAAGTCATAGGTCAGAGTTGAATATGGTTTTGCAGCTCAGCCGAGCGGCATCAGCATCGGGCAGGCAGGCCAGATGGAAGAAAGGCACGGCTGAAATGGTGTCCGAAACAATTTCAATCAGCAGGTCGGCATAGCGCTCGTCCTGCATCAAAGCCGGTGGCAGCGAGGGCTGCAGAGCGGCAAAGGCCTCGGGGACCGACAGGTGGCGCATAGCGTTGTGCGGCGCCTGCGACAGGCGCACCACTGCTGCCAGCGGAAAGCGGCGTGCCACATAGCAGGGCGTCTTGCCGCTCCAAGGACTGCCATACACAAAGGGCCGTCCACCTTCGACAGTCAGCACCGGACTGTCGTCGTTGAGCAGATGTGCGTCAGGTATATTACTAAGCCACAATCCGGTATGCGTGCTTTTGCCCGTACCCGACTCGCCAAGAAACAGCACGGCCTTGCCTTGATGGACAATCACTGAACTATGGACAAATGTGAACGACGAACGCGCCGCAAGCATTCCAAGCGCGAACCACAGCGAAAAGCGCAAGGCCGACACATTGTCGCAAACGGTAGACTCGACAAGGTTACTGCCAAACTGATGGCGCATCGCGACGAGCAATCTGTCGTCCGACGAGCCACGCATCGAATAGCGATACTTGTCGCCGTGGCGACTAAACATACACTGTGCATCTATTTCGCTGAAAACAAACCGGCTGAGCACTTCGCCATCTGGCAGAGCTGGCAATTCAGCACCGTATCGTACCGTCCATTCAGGCTCGCCGTCGTTGGCCAAAAAGGGTCTGGCACCGTGGTAGGAGCAGAAAAACGCCACGGCGCAGTCGCCTTCGACGGCCAGCAAATGGCCTCCTATCAGAAGCAAAACCCTGTCCATCAAACAATAACCGATTTTTCGCGCAGCGTAGCAAGCCAACTTTCAGCATCCTTGGTGGCCGTAGCCTCTTCAACATCGTAGCGCCCCATCAGCAAACGCACGACATCCTGCAGCTCGAAATCCTTGCCATTCAGCTCGTTCCACAGGTAGAGCGAAGTCTCGTTGAGAGCTATAACCGTCGTCATATCGCCAGCATTGCGGCCCTGTACAAGCACGACATTTTCGTTGGAAACACGACGCACCTTATATTTCGGTAGTATCTTCATAATAAAATATAACTGTAAGTTTATCAATACATCAGAACGCCACACCGACACGGAATCCTGCCGTGAAAGCCAGCCAGCCGTCGGCAGGATAAAGCATAAAACTGTGATAATAGTTGTTTTGGTTGCCCGTGCCCACCGACGGGCCCAAGCCGCAATAGACATCGAACACAAACCAGTCGAGCACAACCTGATAGCCGCATTCGGCCAGCAACGCCACCTGCAGCGTACGCTCAGGGTGGCTGGACGAATAGCCATACACGTCCCTACGGTTGCCGCCATAGGCAAACTGCGCCCACACCAACTCGGGCTTCACATAGAGGCCTGCCAGCCAGCTGCGCGACGACTGCTGCGGCACAAGACGCCACTTGTAGGCCACCTTGCCCAAAAGTCCACGCGGATGGCTGTGGTTCATCCAGTCCCAGCCCCAGCCGACGATGCCCAGCGTCACCTCGCCGCTGTTGGTGCGGCTGAAAGCACGCTCATAGGTGATGCGTGTCGATCCGCTGCCAAGCGACAGCAGAGTGACCTTGAAATCGTTGCGCAAACCCAACGTCTCATCACTGCTTTGGGCTTTGACCGACGCAGGAAAAAGCATTAAGCAGACGCAAAACACGCAAACCAAACTATTATATTTCAGCTTCATATCATATTATTGCAATAATGTAACGCAACACAAAAATACATTTTTTTCTGCAAACGGCAAAATTTTCGTATTTTTGCACCCGATTAACCTGCAAAAAATGGACACACTGAAATACAACCTGCGCGGCGTTTCGGCTGCCAAAGAAGACGTACACAACGCCATAAAGAACATCGACAAAGGTCTTTATCCAAAGGCTTTCTGTAAAATAATCCCCGACATTCTGGGCGGCGACCCCGACTATTGCAACATAATGCACGCCGACGGTGCCGGCACCAAGTCGTCGTTGGCCTACCTATACTGGCGAGAGACTGGCGACCTCAGTGTCTGGAAAGGCATAGCCATCGACGCCGTGGTGATGAACCTCGACGACCTGCTCTGCGTAGGCGCCACCGACAACATACTGCTCAGCAGCACCATAGGCCGCAACAAACGCCTCATTCCCGGCGAGGTCATCAGCGCAGTCATCAACGGCACCGAGGAGTTCCTGCAGCAGATGCGCGACCTCGGCATCGGCATCACCCTCACCGGTGGCGAGACCGCCGACGTGGGCGACCTGGTGCGCACCATCATCGTCGACAGCACCGTCACGGCACGTATGCGCCGCGCCGACATCGTCGACAACGCACACATCCGTCCCGGCAATGTTATTGTCGGTCTGGCTTCTTTCGGCCAAGCAACCTACGAAACCGAATACAACGGCGGTATGGGCAGCAACGGCCTCACCTCGGCCCGCCACGACGTGTTCGCGAAACTCTACGCCAAGCAGTTTCCCGAAAGCTTCGACAACTGCCTGCCCGACGAGGTGGTCTATTGCGGACACAAACGCCTCACCGACCCCACCGAAGTCGACGGCGTCGACGCTGGACGAATGGTCCTCTCGCCCACGCGCACCTATGCCCCCGTCATACGCCGCATACTCGACGAATACCGCCCCAAAATCGACGGAATGATACACTGCAGCGGCGGCGCACAAACCAAGGTGCTGCACTTCATCGACCAGCTGCACGTGGTCAAGGACAACCTCTTCCCCACCCCGCCGCTGTTCCGCCTCATACAGGAGCAGAGCGGCACCGACTGGCGCGAGATGTACACCGTCTTCAATATGGGCCACCGTATGGAGATCTATACCGACGAGGCCACGGCCAAGGGTATCATCGACATCAGCCGCAGCTTCAACATCGACGCACAAATCATAGGCCACTGCGAGGAATGCGACCACGCCCAGGTCACCGTCCGCAGCCAGCACGGCGAATTCATCTACTGACAACATTCCCCGAACCATATCAGGGACAAAACTTTACAACCCCCTGAAAATGAAACGGAGCCGCATTTTAGAATGTGGCTCTGTTTTTTCAATCCACCATTCAATCCCGAAACAAGCGTCAACTGACAAGCAAGACTGTCTAACATTATAAAAATTGGAAAAAAACCCAGTTTAACCTGCAAAAAACTGTCAAGCGATTTCAGGGGGGAAAACTCCAACCTGCTCCGCCAGTTCCTATATCGTTCTTATATCGTTCTTATATTGTTCTTATATTTTTAATATAGGAACGGCATAAGAACGGTATGGGAAAAATATAGAAACGGGCCTATCGGGTGGCGACTGGAGGCGAACCGAAAGGCACCGACGGAGGACGAGAAGAGTGTTGCGAACAGGCGGCAGGGCACGAAAAAAGTCCGCTGCGAGGGTGCAACGGACTTGATTGTGCTATTTGTACAAGAGCGCATCAAAGCTCGATGGCGGCGGCAATCTGGGCGGCCAGGGCCTGCATTTCGGCAGGTTCCATCTTGATGTGGTGGCTGAAATTGAGGTCGCCGGGATTGTTGAGAGGCATCAGGTGGATGTGCGCGTGCGGCACATCAATGCCGACAACGGCGACACCGACCTTGATGCAGGGGCATACCTTTTTAAGGCCGCGAGCAACGGTGCGGCTGAAACGATGCAGTTCGACAAACAGGTCGTCGTCGAGGTCGAAAATGTAGTCGACCTCCTTCTTGGGAATGCACAGCACGTGGCCTCGCACTACGGGATTGACATCGAGGAATGCAAGACAGTGGTCGGTCTCTGCCACCTTATAGCAGGGTATTTCGCCTGCAACGATACGTGAAAAAATACTTGCCATAGTAGGTTTTGCGTTTTGGGGTTAAGGTTATAGAGTTAGGGGTTAGGGTCTTATGTCGGGCAGTTAACGATTATCGGTCTTCCTGGTTCGAAGAGCGATACTCTTTAACGCTCGATGCTGAGGATTTCAAAATGCATAGTGCCTGCCGGGACCACTACCTCGACCTGGTCGCCTTTGCGCTTGCCAAGAAAAGCCTGGGCAAAGGGCGACGAGACAGAGATGAGTCCCTGCTTGAGGTTGGCCTCGCTTTCGGGCACAATGGTGTAGACCTGCTTCATATTGTTCTTGATGTTCTTGATGGTAATCTTCGACAGCAGAAGGACTTTCGAGGTGTCAATCTTAGACTCGTCGAGCAGGCGTGCGTTTGCGATAAGATCCTGCAGTTTCGATATGCGGGCCTCAAGATGGCCTTGAGCCTCTTTGGCGGCATCGTATTCAGCATTTTCCGAGAGGTCGCCTTTGTCGCGTGCCTCGGCGATGGCAGCGGCAGCGGCAGGACGGTCAAAAGCTATGAGGTGATGAAGCTCGTCTTTGAGTTTTTGAAGACCTTCTTCGCTATAATATTTTATTTCTGACATAATTAAAAGTTAGTTTTTAAAGGTATTATGGTTTAAAACTTATGCTAAAAAGCAGGAAAGGTCCCGAAGAAGACCTTTCCTAACTTTTCAGTATGATGTCTCTCTCTTAAGTCTTAGAACTTGAAGGTGGCACCGATGGAGTGCGAATCCTTGAGTTTGGTGAGAGTACGATACGAGTAGTCGAGCGAGATACTCTTGTCGCCATCCTTGCCGAAAGGAAAGATGACAGAGGCACCAGCGTTGATACCGATCGTAGCCGTTGTGCGGTCGGCATTGAAAATGTCTCTCTGGTAGACATAGGCTGCACGAGCCTGGAAGCGGTCGAGGAGCGAATACTCGAAACCAAGGCCGAAATTGTCGCGCAGGAAGGCATTGGAGGTGAAGTTACCGGCGATGGTGAGGCGCTGGTTCCACTGCTCGAACAGGAGGTCGTAGGAGAGACCGATGTTGAGGCAGGTGGGGAGCTCCATCTCCGACTGGCGGAACTGGACGGTCATCTGGTTGCCGGCAGCATTGGTGGTGGTGAAGGACATACCCGTACCGCCAAAGCTGAGGGCGGGTCCGATATTCTTGAGGGAGATACCGAACTTGAGCTCGTCGTTTTCACCCGTCTGATACTGGATACCAGCATCGAGAGCCACGCCCGAAGCGCTAACATTGTTGGTCGACTCGGTGATGACCTTAAGGTTGGCACCTCCGTGGATGGAATTGGTGAACGAATAGGAGAAAGCCACATTGAGGTTCATCATCGTCGGCGAGAAGGTTCCGTTGCTGCCCGGTTCAGGGCTCAGCTCGGTGGTGATGGGCAAGTCGCCGCATCCCATAGCCATTACGTAAGCACCCAGAACGCCGGCCTCGCCAATGCGGATGGCGAGACCGAAGGCGTTGACGGAAGCTCCGCTGACGAGGCCGCTGCGGCCACCGTAGAGGAGAGTATTGGTGTAGACAAACTCTGTCTTTTCGACAAAGGAAAGTCCGGCGATATTGCTAAAGAAAGCATCGATGCCGCGTGCGCAGGAGGTGTTGATGCCACCCCAGCTCGAACTACGAGCCCACGGGTTGATGAGCAGTTCGGTAGCTCCTGCCGTACCTCTACGGTTGTCGTTGCCGGCAAATAGAGAAGGAGCCGACAGCGACGCTGTGAGGACCATTACAGTTATTATACTTAATATTCTTTTCATTTCTGTCAAAATTTAAAAGTTTGATGATAATTAGAACTGGAAGCCGCTAACATCGACAGGACGCATAGTGCCGAACCATTTCACGACACGCTCGCCGATGCCGGGAGTGCTGAAGTGGATAAGGTAGAGGCCACCAGCGATGGGAATACCATTGTGGTTGTGGAGGTCCCAGTCGTAGGTCGTGGTGTTGGAAGGAGTCCTCGGGAAGGTACGTACCAGGGTACCATCGACAGTGTAGATAGTGATGGTGGTGTTGCCCGGGACGTTGATGAAGCGGACCTTGGTTTCCAACTGGCTTGCGGTTTCGTAGGTAGAATAACTGTAATAAGGGTTAGGTACAACATTGATGGCTTCCATAATGGAATCCTTGTAGCTTTGGCGAGCATTGTCGGCAGTGGCCACATTGGTGAGGGTCACGATGTCGGGAGTGAGCTCGAACATATACATAGGATTGTTGCCGTTGACCGTAGTGAGGCCTGCATTTTCCGGTTTGGTACCGTTGTCGCCAAGGAACTTGCCATAACGGTTGTTGACATTGATTTCGATGGTGACGTCGGTGGGGATATCCTTGGGGTTGTTGATGGTCTCAGTGACGGTAGGCATATTGACCCAAGAAACCGTCGAGAAGAGGAATGCCGACGAGTCGCGGATAGGAACGACATACTTGGCACCTTCGTATTTCAGCATACCCTGATTGAACTCCTTGTAGTAGTCGGCAATCTTCTGTGCGTTGGCAGCAGTGTTGGGATAGGGGCACTCGAAGAAGTGGTCGAGCGAACGGAGCATCTTGAGAGCCCAAACACCTGCGTCGTAAGAAGGCGAAGCATAGGAGTAAGGCATATAGTCTTCACGAGCGACGTGATAGTAGGGGAAATCCTGCGAAATAGCGTTCATCACATAGATGTAGTGACGGCCACCCATCACATAGTTGGAGGTACCGACGATTTCGGTGCTGACGGGGTTCCACATCATATCGCGACCATTGAACTGGGCATAACGCGAATCCTCACCGTACATAATGTTCAGACGCTCGCCGGTCGACAGGTTGATGGCATAGCCAGGGAACCAACCCATACCACGGTCGCTGATGTAGTTGGGGCTGCCGGGATCGGTCGAAGCTCCCGAGACAGTAGCGGTGTCGCCATTCTTGTCGATAGAGGCGTGCTTACGCACCTGGAAACGGCGTGCATTGCCTTCAGACTGAGTGTAGTCGTCGCACATCTCGAGGACCGGGCAACGAGTCCACTTGCTGGTATCGGAAGTAAGGACGATGCGGACACTGGGCAACTTGGAGAAGTCGTTGAAAAGAAGAGATTTGTTTCTCTTGTACGACAACGTGTTGCGCAGGTTGTTGTAGTATTCACGGTTGAACATATTGTCCTGAGCGTGGAGCGAATCGAGGACATCCTGTTCGGTCAGGAAATAACGATACGAGAAACCAGGATGGTATTCGCGGGTAGAAGTCAAGCCGTAAGGAGCCCAGAGGCCGAAGAGGACCTTCTCGTAAGCCTGATATTTGTCGACAGCATAAGTCTGAAGGCGGAGTTCTTCGTTACGGACACTCTTGTAGTAGTCCTCGTCGAGGTAAGCCTCGTTGCCCGTGAATTCGCCAGAACCGACGACAAATGAATTCAGATTGTTCTCTGCAAACTGCGAACCACTGCGGATCCAGTTGTACGACGGATAGTTGTCGTTATCCATAATACCCGACAGCCACTGATGGTTGTTGTCAGCAAAGGTCATCGTCGACGAAAGGAGAGTTCCGTCATTGATAAGACCTCCCATAACGTTGGTTGAAGTAACTTCGAGCGAAGTAGCGATGGCCTTGGGATTGGTGATAGCAACGGCAATACCCAGGTCGAGGAAAAGCTGCTCGTTGTAACGGCCAATGACGAAGTCGGCAGTGTCTACGTAGACAGCCGTCGAATCGGTGGAGCTGTTATGGATATAATAGAGCGCGCTGCCGTCGACCTTCGATATGGTCCATTTAGCATCGTCGGTTGCGTTGCTGAAGTTGATGTAGAACTGGCCCTGCTTGATGTTGAGGGGGTCAATGACGCGAACATTGATAGGACCGGCGTTCTGTTTGTAACGAGGATGAGCAATGACACAAGGATTGTTCATCACAGCGGTATAGGAACCACCAGTGGTGTACTCGACGATACGACCAGGAGCCTTGCCAGGTTCGCCGGGAGCACCCATCAGTTCGGTGATGGACTCTTCGGTAAGTTGCAGGATGTTGCCACCATTACCGTTACCCTCAATACGAGTGATGTTGGGGCTCATACCATAGGTAGCCTGAACGATGGTACCACCGTTTTCGGACGACGGATCGTGCGGTTTGGCAACGACGGGGGTAATCGTACCACCATACTCGTTCTTACGACCTGCGAGGTAGGGTTCCTTCTGACCGTCAAGCTTGTTGGGGTCGGTCTGCGAGTATTCTTTGTAGCGGTTGTGAGCGTAGGCAACACAGATATAGTAGTATTCTTTATTGTTGACCAAGTTGGTGCTGGTACCGTTGGCAAAGAGGTCTGTAGTGACGCGGACAACGTGCTTGATGCCAGCATTGGCACCGTCGACCATAATCTTGCCAGTCAGCAGACCCGTCGACGAGTTGGAAGTATAGTTGACAAGCTTGCCGATAGGAAGTGTGGGGTTGGCAGCAGTGTCATCATAATAGTTCTCGATATCGCACTGGAACACCAGACGAGCTTTGGTCTCGTCTCCGATATCGGTAATCGAGTTGGTCGAGGTGGCCAACTGATAGACCTGATAGCCTTCAAATTTGTAGCGGCGCGATTCGGCAGGATAGGACTTCAGAATCGAAGCATCTTCCTCGTCGTAGGACTCGCCATAGTTGTTGGAAGCGGGGTTCTCATAAGTGATATAGAGAAGGACTTCATTGCTCATTTCCTGAACAACCAGTGTCGGAGCATCAGGACCATCAAGAACCTTGAAGCAGTTCTCGAAAAGGGCCTGGCAGACATCGTCGATTTCGCGGAGCAGCTGGACAGAGGTCCATCTGTTGCCCGACGAAGCCTGGGCGAAAGGAATACCAACGGTGATGTAGTTGACAGCACCCGGTTTCAGAGTGAAGGGGCCAGCCGACTGCATAAAACGACGGTCACCAGGTGTGACGTTGTCGCCCGAAGTAACCTCGGTCCAATCGTTGGGATGGAATTCGTCGTCAGGGATGACGCCATTGGTACCCCAGTGCAGCGGGTCGCTATCGTCTGGGAACATAAAGTCGCAGTTCAGATCAGAAGTACCGGTCGAAATAGCGTTGCCGCCATATTTCATATGCGAGCCGTTTCTCCAGAAACCTTGCAGGTAGTTGTAGTAGTCGGTAGCTTTGGTAGGCTCACCATTGATATTGCTGGTTCCGTTTTCGTAGTAGACAAAGCGGCGCATACCGAAACGTTCGTCGTCGACAATATTGTTACCGAAGTTGACACCGTTGATGGCGCAGTTACCAATCGAGTCGTTCTGCTGGAAATACCAAGCATTGGGATAGTAGAGGTCGGCATCGTCGGAGAGAGCGATAGTGTCATAGACATTAAGGCTGTCAATCCAATAGTTGGCAAGTTTCTCAGGATAGAAAGTGCGCATCTTGTTGATGTCGATTTTGGGGTTGTCGAGACCATCGGGGTCCATATAGGGGCCCTGGAAGAAGTCGATACCTACTGCAGGAGGAATGCCGCTATAGGCACCCGTTCCGGGACCATCAACGTCTTTACCGTTGTAGCAGTAGCCGAGACCACGCTTGACATCGCAACCGATGAAGTCGTCATAACCATAACCAAGGTCCGGGTCGACCCACTGGCTAAAGTAGGTGTTGCGCAGTTCGTAAGTTGAACGGTTGATGATTTCGTAGGTATAGAAGGTCATATTGTTAATCTCGTCATTGGTGGAGAAGGCGAAAGCCTGGGCACGGATTTCAAGACCGATAGGCTGTCCACCCGATTCAGTGTGGGTGTTACCCATATCGTTGAAAACCCACCAAATGGTCTGGTCGCCCTTGAGGACCTGGTCAGAAAGCAGACCACCCTTGACAATGCCGAGCGAGTCTTCCATTGTCGGGAACGGCTCGTAGCTGTCGCCGCGTTTCAAATTAGCCTTGAGGGTACGAGGACAGAGAGCATTGTCGAAGTCATAGTAGGGATAGTCGCCATTCTGATAGTTGTATTCACCGTCGCCGTCGGCATCATAGAAAGGTGCCAAATAGTACGACTGGTTGGCGAAGTTACCGTGAGCAGGCCACTCTTTGATTGTCTGAGAAATGGCAGCCTCGTCATAGTTTGCATTTGGTTGCGGAGGGTTCGTGGAGTAGTCGAACATCTGCATAAATGTCGAGACTTCGGCCTGAGAAATTTTGTAGTGACGGTCGTAGTAGTTGCAGACCTCGATCGAGACGTCAGCAGTACCGTCAATAGTTAGCGGGCCGGGCCAGTAGTCGTCACCTTCCGAACCAAAACGGAGAGCGGCAAGACGCAACTGGTCATTAACGTCGGTACCACCAATCCACAATGCAGCACAATACAGAGGAGTGGAGGTTCCGTCTTTCGGGATGTGATACTGGGTGATACTGCCGTCGTACCACATATTGCCATAGCCGTTAATCAACGCGCGGACGTTGTTGATGTTCAGCTCAGCAGTGCTCTGTGCTCTTTTGCACACAGCAGCCTTGGACTGCACGGCAGCCTTTTTCGGGCTCTTCGACAGGCAGGCAGTGCACTCGCGAGCCATAGCTGTTCCCATCGTCGATGAGAACAAGAAAGCCAATAAGACTGTTTTAACAAATATATTTTTCATTTCTTTATAATTTTTCACTTTTCGACAGTTAGAATTGGTAGGTCAAGGACAGACGGATAGTTCTTGGCTGTGACCAGTTCCAGTAATTATTGCTGAGCGTAATAGCATACAAATCGCGGAACGATTGAGGATCAAGATAAGCATTGATCACTGACTGGGTCTCGGGGTCGGTCAGATAACCATCGTCCGACGGGTTGCCGGTGACAGAGAAGACGCCAGTGACGTTTCTGATGTCGAAGAGGTTTCTGATGGTAAGAGCAGCCTGAAGCATAGTCTGATGAGCCTTCTTGCCTTCCTTCTTGATTTCGATGGGCCAAGTCTTGTCGAGGACAACATCGAAGTAGAAAGCCCAAGGCAGACGGGCACCACGATAGCTACCAACGATAGTATTCTGAGTGTTGCTGAAAGCTTTGGTATAGGGACGTCCCGACTGGGCAACGGCGATGAAGTTGACACCGAAGTTCTGCAGCGGGTAGATTTCCTTCTTGCGCGGATTGCCATCTTTGTCTTTCACAGTACGCGTGATGCGGAAACCTTCGTTCTTGCCAAGACGGTAGTCGACATTGGCTTTGAACTCGTGACGGCGGTCGTCGGAGATGGGGTTGAGCATCTTAAGGGTTGTATAACCCTCTTTGATAAGCTCGGACATCGTCGTTGACGACAGACCGGTACCTTCTGCATACTGGAGAGTATAGTTGGCGTTGATACGAACATTGTTGCTCTGACGCATATCAAACGAGAGCGAGAAACCCTTGATGGTCTTGAAGTCAAGGTTGTCATACGAATAGTAGTTCGGATTCGGGTCTGCACCAGCATACTGAACGATCTGAATCAGGTCGCGAGTCTCCTTATAGTATGCCGAGATACTGAGGGCAGCAGTCTTGTCTTTGTTAAGAGCCTGCTGGAAACCGAGTTCGTAGTTGGTGATGCGCTCAGGTTTCAGGTTGGGGTTATTGATAAAACCGTTGGCCTGGGTCATATAAAGATAGCTGAAATAATCGGCCTGCCATCCCGAGGAAGGACGACGGGCTATAATGTCATAGTTGGCTTTGAACTGCGACATATCGTTGACAGGGAACGAGAATGCGATACGGGGCATAACGACAATCTGAGGATCGTAGTCCTTGAAAGCGTTGGCCGAAATACGGTTGCCGCTGGCATTACCAGTGGTGGCAGTCTGCTGTCCACCGCCTTCACCAGTGGTACGATAAGGAGTAGGTCTACCAGACTCGCCAGAAATGGCGTTCGGGGTAGTGACCTGGATACCGTCAGCATTATACCAGTTGCCTCCATCACGATAACCACGAATAGTGGGGTTCGTCGAATTGGCATCGTCGACATACACAACCCAGTCATCCTGTGCACCTGCGGGGAATGCGTTGTTGGCAAGTCCCGAAGTGAAAGCAGCCTTACCGTTGTTAAGGTCGGCGACAGTGTAGGATTCATAAAGCAGATAAGGATCCTTCAGCACCATTTGGTTACCATCGTAGTAGTCGACGCGGACACCAACGTTGAAGATAAGATCCTGGAAGAAAAACTTATCCTGAATATAACCGGCAGCATAGATCGGCGAGAAAGCCGGCAGATACTGGAAGTTCTTGTGACCACGGCTGACGGGATCAAAGAAGTCATCGAGGCTCCAGGTGCTGGAACGATATTTTTCACCAGTGTGATCGTAACCGAAATAGCTCACGAGCTGGTTACCACTGTTGAAAAGCTCATTGGCAGAGAACATATTGATGCCACCGAACTCGTTGTACTGTTCAGGTGAGTAGCGGTCAATATCAAGCCAATCGGTACCGTTGACATCGAGACCAAGAGCCTGGCGGAGAGACTCGTCAAAGCTGGTCTGTCCACCGCCGTTCAAACGGTTGTAGTCGACATAGAGGTCACCGTCAACAAAATATTCAATAGGACTGTTGAAGTCAAGCTGCGAGATGTGGGCATTTGCCGACTGACGCATCAGATTCCACAGCGAATAGGCCGAGAGGCCATACGACGAACTGGAGTACTGGTCATACTGGATACCGAGTTCAAGGTCGTGACCTTTGACAGTTGCGGCAGCCTTGGCCTGAACATAGTAGTAATTCGTCATAGCTTTGGAATACGAGGAGCTCTGGGCACCGACGTTGTAGAAACGGCCATAGACATTTCCAAGCGAAGTACCGTTGACAAGACCGTTGAAGCTGCGGATAGCGTCGAAGGTTGTCAGGTAAGGAGCCAGCGAAGGAATGTTGTAGAGCTGGCTGGTATAGTTGGAAAGGATGGGGTTGTACTCGGACGGAGCAATGAAATTGGACGTCTCAATCCAACCGTTCTGGATATGGGCAGTCTGAGTTGTTCCGTGGTAGTTGTAATCCGAACGGACCTCCCACGAAGGAGTCTGTGTTCTTTCAAAAGTGGCTATATGACCATACTTGAAGAGGTCCTCACCGAACTTCTCATTGTAGGACTTCGAAGACTCGCGGTTATACATAGCAGTGATGTTGTACATAACCTTTGAAACCGCGGGTTCGGATTTGGCATCAGGATTGCTCTCGTCCTTGACGGGTTCGGGGTCTTTGAAGCGCTGGGTGAAGTCGGCAGTAATAATCATATTATTATACCTCTGCACACCATTTGCAGCATTGTGAAGGTTCAGCGGGAAATAAGCCAAAGAGGTGCTGGGACCATAGCTAAAGTCGTATTCGCCAGTGAGAACCAAAGAAGTCAGCTCAGTGAAGCGGAAGTCAAGAGCGCCCTGCAGCTGAACACTGTAGCTACTGAAATCAGCCTGACGATCCTTGCTGGCATAATAGTTGTTGGCGTTGGGGCGTTTGATACTGACGAAATCCTCCTTGCGCAGATACTCGGCTGCAAAGTTTACAGTACGTTCAACGGGATCATAAACGATAGGATTGTTCTCAATTTCCATAACCTTTTCGTCGTTGACGACTTGGTAACGGCCGTCCTTGGCACGATAGTATCCAAACTTGGAATAGCTACCGATACCGGTGAAACGGAATCCGATTAAAGTACGTTCACCCGTCTTGTTACCGTTTTCGTCCTTGAGCGACGTTTTGGCAACAGGACCAGTCAACCACACGACGAGGCTGTTCCACAGACGATAGTCGAGCATAGTCTCGTATTTGACCATACCCATAAATTTTGTCGAAGGCGGTTTGAGGGTGATAATCTGAGTACCACCGATAGCCTCACCGATGTTGGCAGGAGTACCACCAAGCACAACCTGAATTTCGGCGATAGCCTCCTTGGGGACGTTGACACCTGTACGAGTACGGACACCGCCAACTTGGGTCACCATACCTTCCTCACCACGTGCGGTACCTGTTCCACCGTCATTATAACCCACACCAGCCACAGCAGCGACGATACCGTCGACAGAGTTGGCAGGCATCTTGCCGATGTCATCGGCAGAGAGACGAGTTCCCGATTCAGGAGCACCAATCTCAATGACAGGGACTTTTTCCTTCTTAATAACCACCGTCTTAAGCTCCGTGCCCGATTTGGACAGTTTCTCATTGTAGACTGTGAAACCCGTAGCCTTGACGTTGATTTCTGTTTTCACGGTGGTATAGCCCATATACGAGACTTCGATCTCGTATTTACCTACCTGCAGACCTTTGATGGTGTAATTACCGTCAAAGTCTGTACGGGCACCACCCATAATTTGGCCGCCCTGCTTGGCAACGACATTTGCACTCATAAGAGGCTCACCGGTTTTTTCGTCGGTGATGGTACCTTTCATTGTACCTTGTGCAAAAGCCACCACCTGTGCAGCTAATAGCAGTCCGATCGTTAATAGTACCTTTCTAAACATACTTGTTGTTTTTGTAGAGAGTTAATTATTAATTTGTTTATTTCATTTACATCGTTAAGGCAGACGGTTCAGCACTCAACCCGTTCCAATATGGTCTGGTAGATGAATGCCTTGCGCAAGTCGAAAGCTTCGCCCAAAACAGGGAACACTCTTTCCGTAGTGTCTTCATCACCTATGGAGACCGACGGCTTTACAGGCTTGACGGCCTCTGCAGTTGGCGTGTTGCCACTCGACTGGTACAAGTCTTCATAAGTGAAATATGACGGAGCCTTTTCATCGCTCTTCTCTGTGGCAGCGTCGTAGTCATCATCGGTAAAGAAATCACCGATTTCAGTTTCTTCATCAGAAAAGTCAGCTGCCGGGACCTCGAACACAGGACGATTCTGCTTGGCGGACTGACGCGGGTCAGTCTTCTTACCTTTTTTCCCGGTAAGAAGACCGCCTACGCAGAGTATCGCAATTGTGATTATGAGGTCCAGAAAATCCATCTGCTTTATTTAAAAGAATTCAATAATAATATATATTATTTTACACTATTGAGACGCTTTGCCTCGCGTTTCTTGCTGACCTCATAAACAATGGGGCAGGCAAGGCAAACCGACGAGAACATACCGCAGACAACACCAACCAACAAGGCAAAGATAAATCCACGAATAACCTCACCGCCAAAGATGAACATCATCAACAAGGTGAAGAACGTGGTGCCTGAGGTATTGATGGTACGAGCCAAAGTGGCGTTAATGGCATCGTTCATATGCTGCAACAGATCGCGTTTGGGATAGAGATTTCTGTTCTCGCGGACGCGGTCAAAGATAACCACAGTAGCGTTGATCGAATAGCCGATCACTGTAAGTACTGCAGCGATGAACGACTGGTCAACATCAAGATTGAACGGCAGCAGTCCACGCAGCAATGCGAACATACCAATGATAAGAATGGTATCGTGAGCCAAAGCGGCAACACTACCCACACCGAAACGCCAGCTGCGGAAGCGGATGCCGATGTAGGCAAAGATAACCAACAGACCGCCCAGCACAGCCAGGATAGAAGAACGCTTCATATCCGTAGCCATCGTGGCTTCAACCTGCTCGGACTGGATAATACCGTAGGGATAGACCTCGGCATCAGCAAACTGCTGCATCGTGATTTCCTTACCGTCGTCAGTAACACCGAAGAACTGCTTCGTACCGGCGAAGAGGCGCTCGTTGACTACCATCTCGTCGGTAATAGTGTCAGTAGCCGAAAGGTTGTGAGCCTCGCGATATGCATCATAATAGTCGGCTGCATCGATGTTGGTCGTTATCTTGACCTGGTTGCTCGGGCCGTAGGACTTAACCTCGGGAGCTTCCTCAAACTGGGCGGCAAGGCTGGAACGCACGTCAACGACATTGACATCTTTGTCGAAACGGACAACATAGGTGCGACCACCTGTGAAATCGATACCCATACTCAAGTGACGGCCAAAGATGCCGACAAGACACAGAACGATAGCACAGATACCAATAATATAGAAGGTTTTACGCTTGCCCATAAAATCGATATTGGCATTGCGCATAAAATTCTCGGTAAAACTGAACGAGAAATTAATTTTCTTTTTATGGTTCAACATCCAGTCTATAACCAGACGGGTGATGAAGATGCTGGTGAACAGTGAGGTGACGATACCGATACAGAGCGTTACAGCAAATCCTTGGATGGTACCCGAACCAAACATAATCAGAACGAGACCAAGAAGGAATGTAGTAACCTGACCGTCGATAATGGCCGACATAGCGTTTTTGAAACCTTCTTCGACAGCATTAGCAACGCTCTTTCCTGCGCGAAGTTCTTCCTTGATACGTTCATAGATAATAACGTTACCGTCGACAGCCATAGCCATTGTCAACACAATACCGGCAATACCAGGCAATGTCAACACAGCGCCTATCGATGCAAGCACACCCATAAGCAGGAACACGTTGGTCACCAATGCGACAACCGAAACCCAACCAGCACGGTTGTAGAAGACCACCATATATATAAGTACAATAATAAATGCAAGGATGAAAGAGACAAGTCCCTTGTGGATTGACTCCTGACCCAGCGAAGGTCCGACCACTGCCTCCTGAACGATGCGTGCAGGAGCAGGCAGCTTACCAGACTTCAAAACATTGGCAAGGTCCTTGGCCTCTTCAAGAGTGAAGTTTCCGGTAATGGACGAACGGCCACCGGCAATCTCACCATTGACACGCGGAGCCGAATAGACCTGGTCGTCGAGGACGATAGCCACACACTTGCCAACATTGTCGTGAGTGATGTTCTTCCAGGCGTGGGCGCCTTCCGAGTTCATAGACATCGAAATCTCATTACCATCGGTGTTGCTGAAATCCTGACGGGCGTCGGTAATGACACTACCGTCAAGTTTTGCTTTGGGCAGATTAGTATTGCGGTCGTAGTCCTCGATTTTGATAGCATAGAGTTCAAAAACGTTCGAACCATCTTCGACTGGTTTTACCGACCACAGATATTTAACCTCACGGGCATTGACCTTTCCGGCCTTCACACCCTCGGCAATCATATGGTTGACAGCGGCAGTGTCGGCCTCGGCAGCGCGGAACACCACCGGAGGATAAACCGGATAGCCCTGCCACTGGGCAAAGAGCGACATCAGCGGATGCTCCTTCTTGTACTGCTCGCTCTGCGGATCACTCTCGGCAGTAGCGGCAACGGCAGGAGCCTCAGTAGCGGCAACGGCAGGAGCCTCAGTCTCGGCAGCGGTGCTGTCAGCGACAACATTTGTATCCGTTGTTTCTGCAGCAAGGTCAGCCTTCGAAGCCAGATACTCATCGGTGGCGGTCAGGTAACCAGAGACACGATTATATTCATTTAAATAGCGCGAATCGCTCATATCGCCGCTGTAAGTTGCCCAGAATTCAAGCTGTGCCGTACCTTTCAAAAGTTTGCGCACACGCTGCGGATCCTTTACGCCAGGCAATTCGACCAAAATACGCTCCGAAGCCTGAAGACGCTGGATAGTAGGCTGGGCCACGCCGAATTTATCGATACGTTTACGCAGAATCTCATAGGTTCTGTCGTACGCGCTAGTGGTTTCCTCTTTAAGTTTTGCAAGAATAGTGTTATTGTCATCGTTAAGAGTAGTACCGGTCAGCTGACTGCTGAAATAGCCGGCCAAACGGACATCGGGCTTGATGGAAATGATGGCGTCATAAAAGAGGCTGACGAAATCCTCGTTGACGGATTTCTTCTGCTGTTCAAGAGCCATATCGATGGCTTTGTTGAACACCTCGTCGTTAGTGTAGTTGGCAAGAGCTTTGACGACGTCGACCGTCGAAACCTCGAGCATAACATTCATACCACCCTTAAGGTCGAGGCCAAGGTTGATTTCGCGAGCCTGGCATTTCTTGTAGGTAAATCCCATCCAGACCTTTTCATTGGCCATAGAATCAAGGTAGTAGGTTTCCTTCGAAGTACGCAGTGAATCGGTGACTATCGCCGTCAAGTTTTTCAGCTCAGCAGCACTCATATCGCTGTTGCCCTGTCTTTTAAGGCAATCATCGATGTCACTCTTTCCCTGTGCACTCTCTACATACTTCACAGCGCTAGCCTTAGCCTTGTTTTCAACACTCTTTGTCGCAAAAGAAAACGACAATTGGAATAAACAAACAAGCACAAAAGCAATCGCCAAAAATCTGATAAGTCCTTTATTCTGCATATCTTACGTGTTAAAGTTTTTTTTAGTTTTTCTACATTTTGAATATGCAAAAATAAGAAAATTTATTGACTTTGCAACATATTTTTCAAAAAAAACTCTAATATTTAATATTACCACTATTAAAATGTTTAAAATCAAGACGTGCCAAAGGAATTATTTTTACATCAGCATCACAACACCACAAACAGCCACTTCCTACTCCCTCGCAAGCAAAAACCCTGCAAAAAAAGACAATCAGGAGCACGCTATGCCAATTATGCATAACACATCTTGGAATCAGATAATTATCCGCAGTACCTACACATAAAACAGCCTAAAACTTAGCGTACCTCCAGACAGAAAGACAAACAAAAGAGCATTTTTTGTTGCACAAAAGTCTTCTGTTTCAGACAAAATTCGTACTTTTGCATAAAATTTTAATGCAATGGCTACGAACAGAAATACTGACGGGAATGACACCCAACTATCTGATTCCAATGACAAAAAGACAACTTTAACCCTTAAAGACTGGGCGCTTGAAGACCGGCCCCGCGAAAAGCTCATCACCAAAGGGAAAAAAGAGCTCAGCAACGCCGAACTTATAGCCATTCTTATAGGCAGTGGTTCTAAGGGACAAAGTGCAGTGGATTTGGCCAAGGAAATTCTTAACAGCAACGACAACAACCTGTCGCTACTGTCACGTCAAGGCATCAAAGAGCTGACAAAGGATTTCAAAGGAATGGGCGAAGCAAAAGCAGTAACAATAATCGCCGCTTTAGAGCTTGGTTACAGAATGTTAACCGAAAATATGAACAGAAAAGAGTACTACATCCGAGACAGTGATGCCTTGTTTAAGTATATAAGCCCCTCCCTGATCGACCTTCCGGTTGAAGAATTTTGGGCTATCTATCTCAATAACAAGAATAAAGTACTGTTCAAACAGCGTATTTCCATCGGAGGCATCAGCGAAACGCCTGTAGACATACGGCGAATTTATGCTACCGCTTTGGAAAAGAACGCAGTATCTATAGCCGTAGCACACAACCACCCCACAGGACACGTAAATCCCAGCAAAGAAGACAAAGCTCTTACTTGCAGAATATTAGACGCTGGCAAAATTCTCAACATCAAACTTCTGGATCATATAATAGTCGGCATCGGCGACAACAACCGACCCGACTATTACAGTTTCCGTGATAACGAGCTGATACTCTAACGCTCTTTTTCTATAGTAAGACTAACGCCTTCCATTTTTCCGCCCAAAGGAGGATTCAGCTTAGTGACCTTTACGCAAACATATTCCACTTCCGGATAATCCTTCAACACACGATTGGAAATACGTTCAGCCACGTGTTCCAACAAATGCGACGGCACAGACATTTCGTCCTTTACCGATTGGTATACCGAAAGATAGTTAACCGTATCATCAATACTATCAGACACTTGAGCTCGCGAAGTATCAACCTTCATTTTCAGATTGACGCGAAAATGTGTGCCTATCGCCGACTCCTCAGCAAAGCAGCCGTGATAGGCATAGAATTCCATATTTTCAATCTCTATAAATGCCATATTCCAAGACATTTAAGCATAAATATCACTACACCAGCGCGTCGAACTGGCGCAAAAAGCGAAGGTCATTTTCAAAATACAGACGCAGGTCGCGAATCTGGTATTTCAGCATAGCCATACGTTCCACTCCCATACCAAGAGCAAAACCGCTATACTCCTTGCTATCAATACCGCAGGCTTCCAGGACATTTGGATCCACCATACCACATCCAAGGATTTCGAGCCATCCTGTACCCTTACAGATATTGCAGCCTTTGCCGCCACAGATGTTGCACGAGATGTCCATCTCGGCCGAAGGTTCCGTGAACGGGAAATAAGAAGGACGAAGACGAATCTGAGTATGCTCGCCGAACATTTCCTTGGCAAAATAGAGGAGCGTCTGCTTCAAGTCGGCGAATGTGACCTTCTTGTCGACATAGAGAGCCTCAACCTGATGGAATATACAGTGTGCGCGAGCCGATATTGCCTCATTACGGAACACACGACCCGGAGCGATAATACGGATTGGAGGCTTGTTGTTCTCCATCACACGCACCTGCACCGACGAAGTATGCGTACGCAACGCCACCTCCTGCTTGCCTTCCTCCTTTTCCACGAAGAATGTATCCTGCATATCACGAGCGGGATGGTCCGGCGGGAAATTAAGGGCCGAGAAGAGATGCCAGTCGTCTTCGATCTCGACCGACTCGGCGACCGTAAATCCGATACGTGAAAAAATATCAATGATTTCATTCATCACCACCGACAACACGTGGCGGCTTCCCACCGACGAATAGTCGGTAGGCAGCGTCAAGTCGTTAGTCTGCGACTGCTGTTCCATCTGCTCCACGCTTGCCTTGAATTCCTCAATCTTGGACTGGGCTGCATTTTTCAGGCGGTTCAGAGCCTGGCCCATTTCCTTCTTTTCCTCATTAGGGATCGTCTTAAACTGGTCGAACAGTTCGCTGATGACTCCCTTCTTGCCCAGATATTTGATTCGGAATTGCTCCACAAAAGCGGCCTTGTCCGCCTGATGCTCAAGCGAGGCCATCTGAATTTCACGAATAAAATCTTCTATGTTATTCATTTTCATAACTATACAGAAAAGTATTTTATATTTAGCGTTTTATTACCTTAATTTTCATTTTCACATCCTCAACAGGACGGTCGCCACGATCGCATTTGACAGCGGCAATCTTGTCGATAACATCCAAGCCTTCAATGACTTGTCCAAATACGGTATAGTCATAGTCGAGGTGCGGAGTTCCACCGACGGTGGTATAAGCCTCAATCTGACGCTGATCCAGCGTGCGGCCCATCTGGTTGGCCATCATCTGCAGCCGTTCGAGCGGCCACACGTTGCCCTGCACGATATAAAACTGGCACGATGACGACGCCTTGGTTGGGTTTACGGCATCTCCCTGACGCGCAGCAGCCAAAGCACCCTTGCGATGAATCAGTCCCGGCACAAACTCGGCAGGAATCGTATATCCCAAGGTGCCGTTGCCCAGCATCTGTCCAGGCTTGGCATTGCGCGAATTGGGGTCGCCTCCCTGAATCATAAAATTGTTTATGACACGATGGAAAAGAAGGTCGTCATAAAAGCCTTCATTTACCAACTTTATAAAATTATCACGGTGTTTTGGAGTCTCATTGAACAACTCCACAGTCATATTTCCGTATGAAGTTTCTATCTGCACGTAATATTTTTTTTGAGCGTCATTAGTTTGATTATTAGTCTTTTGACTCTGACAAGAGATTACCGTTGCAAAAAAAAGCAACAAAAAAGTCATTTTTTTTACTTTCATACCATATAAAATTATTAATTTTGCAGTGCAAAAATAGTCAAAAAAATCGTAATAGAGCAAAAATAAATCAAAATTTATGAAGAAAAAAATCCTGACCCTAGTATGCCTTGTCTTAATAGGCGGATTATCAATTTTTTCAATTTCAGCCTGCGACAAAGACACCAACTGCTATGTGCGAGTTACCGTTGTCGACGAGGTTACTCACGCGCCAATTAAAGGCGTTTTTGTCAAAATTGACATCGACAGCAGCTACATCAATGCACAAGGTTACACCGATGCCTCCGGCAATTTCGACGCCACATTCACGGCACCTGCCATTTTCAATGTCGCCGCCAAATACGAGACCGGATACGACAGCGTCTACACCCGCGAGCTGTTCTTCTGCTACCGCAAAGGCAACAACACCATCCGACTGAAAGAAGGCGACACCGTCTTCTCGACCGTCAACCTCGAAACAGAAATCTACCGCGACTATCGCAACTAAAAAAAGTCTTTCGCAATGAGCTACATATTCACGGAAAAAGACCTGCAACAATTTGCAAGTATGGGTCTTACGCCTGAAGCAGTGCAGCGCCAGATAGACAATTTCCGCAACGGATTTCCCAAGACGCACCTTATCGATGCGGCCACTGTCGACAACGGCGGAATCCTGCGTATGAGCGACAACGACATACGCCGCTATGCCACAGTCTACAAGAACCTTTCGAAAGGGAAACGCCTGCTGAAATTCGTCCCTGCATCGGGAGCTGCCACACGAATGTTCAAAGATCTTTACGCATTCTCTTCAACATACTTTGGAGTGGCGCAAAACTTTGAAAAAGAATTCCCTACGGTCAAAGAATTCCTGCAGCACATACGTACTTTTGCCTTCTTCGAAGACCTTAAAGCCTGTATGGAACGCTCGTCGCTCGACTTCGGCGACTATATGGACCGCGGCGACTTCACGACGGTAATCAACTGCCTGCTTAAAGAACAATATCTTGGATACGGTTCATTACCCAAAGGACTGCTCAAGTTCCACCGCTATGGCAACATAAGCCGAACCCCTGTCGAAGAACACATTGTCGAAGGAGCAAACTATGCCCGATGCGACGACGGCACAGTGCACATCCACTTCACTGTATCGCCCGAACACCGTCCTCTGTTCAAGAAGAAAATTGCCGAAATAAAGAAATACTACGAGTCGAGCCTCAATATCAAACTCGACATAACATTCTCTGAACAAAAGCACTACACCGACATCATCGCCGTCAACGAATACAACGAGCCTATCCGCGACGACGACGGGCGACTGGTGTTCCGCCCTGGCGGACACGGAGCACTGATCGAGAATCTCAACGAATGCAACGCCGACCTGATATTCATAAAGAATATCGACAACGTAGTACCCGACTGGATGAAACACACCACCATCATCTACAAGCAGGTGCTCGCCGGACTGCTACTCGAACTGCAGACGCAAATATTTGAATATATGGCTGTTCTCGGTCAAAAACAAGACAAAAAAACACTACAGAAAATTGCCCGCTTTGCCAAGGACAAACTGCGCATCACCCTTCCCGCCGATTTCGCCAAAAAGAGCGACCGCGAGCAAACAGCTATCCTGCGCAGCAAGCTGAACCGACCCATCCGCATATGCGGAATGGTCAAAAACCAAGGCGAACCCGGCGGAGGTCCATTCTTCACCAAGAACACCCAAGGAATCAAAAGCTTACAAATTGTCGAGACTGCCCAAATCAACCGTAAGGAACCCGACCAGGAGCAGATACTCAACTCAGCAACCCATTTCAACCCCGTCGACCTTGTATGCGGCACCAAGGACTATCGTGGACGCCGTTTCAATCTGCGCAAATACGTCGACCCGGCCACGGGCTTCATCAGCAAGAAAACCAAAGGTGCCGTGACGCTGAAGTCGCAGGAGCTGCCAGGCCTGTGGAACGGAGCTATGGCCGAATGGATTACACTCTTCGTCGAGGTGCCTCTGGCCACTTTCAACCCCGTCAAAACCGTCAACGACCTGCTGCGCAAAGAACACCTGGAAGGATAAAATATCGTTAAAATAGCAAAATAATTTGTCCAGTCCAAATATTTGATGTATCTTTGCAAAACCTTTTCGGAAGGAGAAACATCTTTTTCCGACTAACAATCAAGAAGTTGAACAATAAAATTATAGTGTATTATGGGTATTAATGCAAACAAAAAAGTAAAGAGAAGAAAAGTGAGAGTTCAGGGCAACAAGAACTCCACGAACAACTGGGGTCTCAACGCTGCTGGCTGGAACGCCGTCCACAAAGCCATCATCAACGCTGAATAAGCAACAAACCCTTGTTAGAAAAGAAAAAAGGCATCGGAGAATTCCGATGCTTTTTTTTTATAGTGACAGCTGTTTGCCGTCGAGCTTGGCAGCGACAAGGTCGTCGCCTTTATAGACCAGTTTGAGCGAGAAAAAAGGCTGTTGCGGGTCCATAATCAGGCGCAGAAAAATGCGGTCGCCAGGCCAGAGGGTAAGATTGAAAAGCTCCTCTTTCCCAATCCATTGCAAGTCGCCCTCGTCGCATTCGGGCAACTCCTCCGCAGTGCCGTCATCATTAGCAGACGACGCATCCGTACGCCAACGGTCGGCAGTGAAGAGATGCATATACTCGCAGGGCCAGACATCCGAAATGAAAGTCACTATGCCGCGATAGCGCCACGAAGTGACCGTAAGGCCCGTCTCCTCGCGCACTTCGCGCAGCATACACTCGTCGGGGCTCTCGTCGGCCTCACACTTCCCTCCCACCCCAATCCACTTGTCGTGGCTAGCGTCGTTTCGTTTTTTTACGCGATGCAGCATCAGGTACTGGCCGTCGCGCTCGATGTAGCATAATGTGGTCTGTTTCATTGGGGCGAGGTGGGGGAATTAGGCGAATTAGGCGGATTAGGCATTTTAGGCAAATTATAATGACTACATATTATAATAATGCCGCCCGCTGCGCGGGCGGCATTATAATGTGTGTTGCAGCTGGCGCTGCAACACTGGTCAATCTTAGAGCGTGAACACAGGCTCGATGAGGGTCTTGCCGAGCTCGATAGCCTCCTCGTTCTGCGGAATGAGGTTGTGGTGACGGGCGGGCAGAGATTTCTCAAGGCCTTTGTGGATGAATTCGCTTCCGACGATGGGTTTCAGCTTGAGAAAACCACCGAGGACGATCATATTGAACACCTTAGCGATACCCTTCTCGGTAGCCTTCTCCGTTGCGGGAATCTTGTAGATGTTGATGTCGCGACGGGTGGGCTCGTGGGTGATACCGTTGGGGTCGTAGATCAGCATTCCGCCAGGCTTGACGCTCTTCTCGAATTTGTCGAGCGACTGCTGGTTGAGGACGATAGCGGTATCGAACTTGCTGATGATGGGCGAGCTGATGCGCTCGTCGCTGACGATGACGGTGACGTTGGCCGTACCACCGCGCTGCTCGGGACCGTAGCTGGGCATCCAGAGCACTTCTTTATCTTCCATAACGCCAGAGTAGGCAAGGATTTTACCCATCGAGAGGACACCCTGTCCACCGAAACCGGCGATAATTATTTCTTCTGTCATAACTTTAATTGTTTTAACGTTTTAATGTTGATACGTTGATAAGAATGGCCTGATTATTTCTTAACCAGTTCGCCGTCAACCTTGATGTCGCCGAGCGGATACTGCGGGAACATATTCTCTTCCATCCACTTGTTGGCCTGGACGGGAGTCATCTTCCAACCCGAGTTGCAGCTCGAAACGATTTCGACGAAGCTTACGCCCTTCTGGAGTTTCTGGTTTTCGAAAGCCTTCTTGAGGGCAGCTTTGGCCTTGCGGACATTAGCGGGGGTGTGGACGCTCTGGCGGGTCACGTAGTAGGTACCCGGCAGCTGGGCCAGCAGTTCGGTGACCTGGAAGGGCCATCCGTTGAGCTTCTGGTCGCGGCCATAAGGCGTCGTGGCGGTCTTCATACCCAGCAGCGTGGTGGGGGCCATCTGGCCGCCGGTCATACCGTAGATAGCGTTGTTGATGAACACCATAGTGATGTTCTCGCCACGGTTGCAGGCGTGGATGGTCTCGGCGGTGCCGATAGCGGCGAGGTCGCCGTCGCCCTGATAGGTAAAGACGTAGCGGTCAGGGTTGAGGCGCTTGATGGCGGTAGCCACTGCGGGAGCGCGGCCGTGGGCGGCCTCCTGGAAGTCGACGTCGAAATAATTGTAGGCCATCACCGAGCATCCCACAGGGGAGACACCGATGGTCTTGTCTTGGATGCCGAGTTCTTCGATAACCTCGGCGATGATGCGGTGAGCAGTGCCGTGGCCGCAACCCGGGCAATAGTGCATAACTGCGTCCGTCAGGACTTTTGATTTCTGATAAACCAGGTTCTCAGGTTTTACTATATCTAAATTTGCCATTGTTGTCTTATTTTATGATTTTGTTTTCCATTGCTTCCAGAACCTCTTCCGGCGTGGGGATGATACCACCGAAGCGGCCGTAGTGCTCGATGGGGATCTTGCATTCGGCAGCCAGTTTCACATCCTCGATCATCTGGCCGGCGCTCATCTCGACGCAAAGCATACCTTTGACGCGTTTGGCGAGTTCAGCGACCTGCTTGGTCGGGAAAGGATAGAGCGTGATAGGACGGAGCAGACCGACCTTGAGGCCTTTTTCGCGGGCCAGCTGCATCGACTTCATACAGATACGTGCCGATGTGCCGTAGGCGACAAAGATATAGTCGGCATCCTCGCAGCCCAGCATTTCGAAGCGGACATCCTCTTCCTTCATCTGGGCATACTTCTTCTGCAGCTTCTGGTTGAAGACCTCCTGGCGGGCCGAGTCGAGCTCGAGCGAGGTGATGATGTTGTGCGGACGGGTGGCAGGCTTGCCCCAGGTGCCCCAGGGAGCCTTGGCGCGGCGCTCCTCTTCAGTCCAGCGGGGCACATAGTCGCGGGTGTAGCATTTTTCCATACACTGGCCGATGGCACCGTCGGTGAGGATCAGGACAGGGTTGCGATATTTGAAGGCGATGTCCCAAGCGTCGAAGACGAAGTCGTACATCTCCTGGACCGACGACGGGGCCATCACATAGAGCTGGTAGTCGCCGTGGCCACCACCCTTGGTGCTCTGGAAATAGTCGCTCTGGGCGGGCTGGATGGTACCAAGACCGGGGCCGCCACGCATAGCGTTCATAACGACGCAGGGGATCTCGGCGCCGGCCAGATAGGTCAGACCTTCGGCCATCAGCGAGATTCCGGGCGACGACGACGAGGTGGCAACCTTCTTACCGGTAGCAGCACCGCCGTAGACCATATTGATCGAAGCCAGCTCCGATTCGGCCTGCAGAACAACCATACCTGTCGTTTCCCACGGTTTCTCGGCCATCAGCGTTTCCATAACTTCCGACTGCGGAGTGATAGGATAGCCGAAATAGCCGTCCGTACCGCTGGCAATCATAGCGCGGGCAATAGCCTCATTGCCCTTCATTAATTTCAGTTCTTTTGCCATTTTATTGATACTTTTTTACTTGTTTAACATTTAACCTTGTAGACGGAGATAACACCATCCGGGCATACGATGGCGCAGCTGGCGCAACCGATGCAGTTGTCGTTGACGGTCTGGGTGAAGTTGTAACCCTTGCCGTTTACATTTTTCGACAGCTCGATGCAATGCATAGGGCAGGCCTCAAGGCAGACTCCGCAGCCTTTGCAGCGCTCGATGTCGATAACTATTTGTCCTTTAAATGCCATAATGTTAGTTTTATACGATTAATATTTTGAAAAAAATTGTTAGCCTTTCAGGACTGCAAAGATACGCACTTTATTTTATATACAGAAACATTTTTAAAAATATTTTATCTGTCCGCAGCCTTCCGTGCGACAAGTCAAACACTTGCAGCCTTTCGCCACCCTCGGTCAGCCACCGCCGCCGCCTTTTCGGACACAGTTTGTATGCAGTTCTTATATCGTTCTTATATCGCGAATATAAGAACGATATAAGAACTGCCCCCGAACGGAGTGCCAAAAGGCGGCGCCAGTGGCAGGCAGCCCGGGGCCGGGACGGGCACGCGGGAAAAGAAGCGGAAAATGTGCCCCAGGCTGTAACTTTTTCCGCCGCGCTGCGTTTAATACAAGTGAAGCGCACACCGTCCGGACCGGACCCGCCGGGCGAAAAGACGGGCCGTGTGCAAGAAAAAGCGCCTTCAGCGTACTAAAGGCAAAACATCAAAACATAAAAAATCAAAAAAACACAACATTTTCGGCACCAAAAAGCTTCGGCAACAAAAAAAATTGTATTTTTGCACATTGAAAATCGACTAAAAAACATTAAAAAATTTACCTATTATGAAGAAATTCTTTTTGTTAAGTCTTTTTGTTAGTATGGCTTTCGCAACCATTAACGCACAAGAGGCCAAACCGCAGGAACAGCCCGCCGACGGCCCAAAAATCACTTTCACCGAACAGGAACACAACTACGGCACCATCAAGAAAGGCGGCGACGGCAACTGCGAGTTCACCTTCACCAACGATGGCAACGAGCCCCTGATTCTCAGCAACGTCAAGGCCAGCTGCGGCTGCACAACCCCGTCGTGGACCAAAGAGCCCGTTATGCCCGGCCAGACCGGCACCATCAAAGTGCGCTACAACACCAACAACGTGGGTGGCTTCACCAAGACCATCACCGTCACCAGCAACGCAATCAACTCACCGCGCATAACCCTCAAAATCAAGGGTAAAGTAGAATAACAAACAACATCAAACAACAAAACTATGCCACAAATTTCAATAAAAGGCAACGAACTGCCTCAGTCTGCCATCCGTAAGCTCGTCCCCTTCTCGGACGCTGCCAAGGAGCGCGGAGTACACGTATACCACCTCAACATCGGCCAGCCCGACATCGAGACCCCCAAGGGTGCCCTGGCAGCCCTGGCCGACAAGGCTCGCGATCTGCCCGACTGGAAAGGCGTGCTTGAATACAGCCACTCGGCAGGCATCCCCAGCTATCGCCGCGCCCTGTGCAACTACTACCATCGCCACGGCATCGATGTGACTCCCAACCAGATCATCGTCACCACCGGCGGCAGCGAGGCGCTGCAGATGGCTTTCACCGTTTGCCTTAACCCCGGCGACGAGATCATCATCCCCGAACCATATTATACCAACTACAACACCTTCGCCAAGCTGTGCGACGCCAAGATTGTCACTATCCCCAGCGACATCAAGACCGGCTTTGCACTGCCCCCGATCGAGGACTTCGAGAAGGTCATCACCCCCCGCACCAAGGCCATAATGATCTGCAACCCCAACAACCCGACGGGCTACCTCTACACCCACGAGGAACTGCTGAAGGTTGCCGGTCTGGTCAAGAAGTACGACCTCTTCCTCTTTGCCGACGAGGTGTACCGCGAGTTCTGCTACGACGGCCAGAAGCACTTCAGCGTTATGCAGCTTGAAGGCCTGGAGCGCAACACGATACTGTTCGACTCCGTCTCGAAGCGCTACAGCGCCTGCGGAGCCCGTGTGGGATGTATGGTGACGCGCAACAGCGAGGTCTACGCCATAGCTATGCGCCTGGCCCAGGCCCGTCTGTCGCCGCCGTCGTTCGGCCAGATTTTTGCCGAAGCCGCCGTCGACACGCCGCAGGAGTATTTCGACAAAGTGCAGGCCGAATATGTGGCCCGCCGCAACGTCATCGTCGAGGGAATCAACAAGATACCCGGCTGCTTCTGCCCGATGCCCAAGGGTGCTTTCTACACCGTCATCGACCTGCCTGTCGACGACAGCGACAAGTTCTGCCAGTGGCTGCTGACCGACTTCAGCTACAACGGTGCCACCGTGATGCTGGCCCCCGCCACGGGATTCTATGTCGATCCCGAGCGCGGACGCCATCAGGCCCGCATCACCTACTGCCTCTGCAAAGAGGACCTGCAGGCCGCCATCAAGTGCCTGCAAGAGGCCTTGGCCGTATATCCCGGCAGGACGCATTGAACAGCGCAATAAAAAACCTCAGAAAAGGACAACCACAGTCTGCGGTTGTCCTTTTTTTGCAACAAGATAACGACCTGGAAAATGACCCGCGAAGAAAAGAGAATCAAAGTGATACAAGCCCTTGTCGCCCACCAGCAGAAGATTGCCGGCGTGGCCAAGCAGGAGATGGACTCGGCGCAGCAGCAGAGCAACGACTACGGCGCCAACGTGGACCGCTACGACAGCTACCGCACCAAGATGATGCGGGCACGCGATATGTATGCCAAGCAGCTGAGCAATGCCAACGCCAGCCTGCGCTACCTGCAGGAGGCGCTGCGCCTGCCGCCCTTCGACCGCGCCGAGCACGGCGCCATCGTGGTTACCGACAAGCAACGCTTCTTCCTCAGCATCGGCGCCGGCAAGTTCGTTGTGAACGACCCCGAGTCGCCAACAGGGATGCAGTACTATTTCGCCATCAGCGCACAGACACCTGTCTATATGGCCATAAAGGGCAAAAGCGTAGGCGACAGCTTTGTCGTCAACGGCATACCGCAGACCATCACAGAAATCTTCTAACCACAAACACGTCATTATGAAACGAGCAATCGCATTAACAATGCTTTTCATTCTCGTTGCCGGTTGCCGAAAGACGGCAGGCGAGGCTACACAACAGCACCAGCAAACGCCCACCGAAGACACCACGACAAGCTTCGACGTGTGCCTGTTCCGCCCAGGCGACTACGGCAGCGCCAACTGGCGCATACCCGCCATACTATGTCTTGGCGACGGCAGTCTGCTGGCAACCTGCGACCGGCGCAAATACAACGAAGCCGACCTGCCCGAGGATATCGACATCGTGTCGCGCCGCAGCCTCGACGGCGGACATACCTGGAGCGAGCCCGTGACCATAGCCGAAGGAACCGGCTACAAGCAAGGCTTCGGCGACGCCGCCTTGGTGCAGTGTGCCAACGGCGACGTGGTCTGCGTCTTTGTCGGCGGCAACGGCCTCTGGGCATCGACCGAGAGCGATCCGCAGCGCAGCTATGTGTGCCGCAGCACCGACGGCGGACGCACCTGGAGCCAGCCCGATGACATCACCGCACAGCTGTGGGGCAGCCAAGCCACCAACGCCACCTGCCGCAACTACAAAGGCTCTTTCTTCGGCTCCGGCAACGGTCTGCGCCTGACCCGCGGCGACAAGGCCGGACGTATAATGTTTGCCGCCGCTATGGTACGCCGGACGGGCAACAACATCCTCGACAATTTCATCGTCTACAGCGACGACAACGGCCACACCTGGAGCGTCTCCGACCGTGCCTACAGCGGCGGCGACGAGGCCAAACTGATGGAACTTGTCGACGGCAGCATCCTCATCAGCGTGCGACAGAACGGTGCCCGCGGCTACAACCGCAGCAGCGACTGCGGACAAACCTGGGGCACACAAGGCCGCTGGCAGGATCTGACAGCCAACGCCTGCAACGGCGACCTGCTGCGCGTGGCGGCCACCGACCGTGGCGACAGCTGCAACCTGTTGCTGCACAGCCTCCCCTACTCTATGAGGCGCGAAAATGTGAGCCTTTTTTCCAGCCACGACGAAGGCCAAAGCTGGCAGCACGCAATGACACTTTTCGAAGGGCCCTCGGTCTACTCGTCACTCACCCGACTGCCCAAAGGAGGCATCGGTGTCCTGCTCGAGCAGAACCCTGACGGAGCCTGCGAGATATGGTACAAGTACATAGCCCCGCACGATTTGCCACGATAGACGCGGCATTGACCTGCCAAAAACACATCGGGGCGCCTCCATTCCGGAAGCGCCCCGACGCATTCATTACACTCTGTGGCCGCTTTTATTTCAGAACAACCGTTGCACGGCGGTTCTTGGCGCGGTTCTCGTCGGTGTCGTTGGGAGCGATAGGTTCTTCCTGTCCACGGCTCTTGATTTCGATGTTGGCGGCAGGAGCGCCAAGGCTGATCATATATTTCTTGAGGGCCTCGGCACGCTTGGTTCCGTACTTCATATTCACGGCTGGAGTACCGGTGTTGTCGGTATGGCCGGTGATTTCTGCTTTCAGCTTGTCGTCCACCATCATCGAGGCACAGAGGGTGTGGATGATGGCGTCGGTCTTCTCGTCGAATTTGGGCGTGGTGCCACTGGTTTCGAAGTAGACGGTAGCGTTGATGTCGTCAAGGCGTTTCTGCATCTCGACGCGGGTCACCGGCTTGGCAGGCATATTGGCCTTGAGGGCGGCGATGCTGTCAAGCAGAGCCTGTTCACGTGCACGTGCGTCAGCTTCAGCCTTGGCGCGGGCAGCGCGCTCGGCAGCGGCACGGGCTTCGGCTTCGGCCTTTTCGCGAGCCAGACGCTCGGCTTCGGCCTTTTCGCGTGCCAGCTTTTCGGCAGCAAGGCGTGCTTCGGTTTCGGCTTTTTCGCGTGCCAGGCGCTCAGCCTCGGCTTTTTCGCGTGCGGCCTGTTCTGCAGCCAGCATTTCGGCTTTGCGTTTGCCACCTATCCAGCCCAGGTCGATGCCAAGCTTGACACCAGCGCGGAGCAGGTGCAGACCGCTGATTTGGTTGGAGGCAAAGGTGCCGTTGTAAGTTATGGTGGCGTCGTCGGCAATCTCTACCAGAGGGTTCTCGGTTTCGGGAGCCATACTGTTCAGGCTGTAGCCGCCATAGACGCCGAAGTAAAGGCCCCAGTTGTTCTTCAGGCTCAGACGATAGCCGAAATCGGCGATAACGCTGACGCCGACCTTCATACCGTCGATGTCGCTTTTGAAATCGTCGCCATAAGTGCCGAAACCGTGCGAGGGCAGGTCAGACACTGTATATCCCAATGCGGGGAAATAACCAGTAGTGGTATAGCTGCCTTCTTCGGCCGTGTATTTGCCCGACAGAGGCAGATCGACTGCAACGCCAAGGCCGGCAAGAACTGTCCAGCGGTTGTTGATGATGTTGCGCCAAAAGAGCTCGACTGGAACGCTCAGCACATTAACCACCTGACGCTCTTTCCAGTTGTTGAACTGGGTGTTCAGAACGTAGTTGACATTGGGGTTGTCGATATGTGTGAGGCCTGTCGTCACCTCAATGAAATTGTATTTGGTGTTGGAGCGTACCCGGTCGTAGTGCAGGCCAAGACCGAAACCGATGTGGTCGTTGAAGAAGTGGTTGAAGTGCAGTCCTGCGCCAAGGCCGAGATTGAGGTTGTGTGTGCCGTAGTCGGGGTTGCATACCATTGTGTTCAATCCCAAAGGATTGACAGTAAGTCCTATATAATTGTTAATGTCGCTTTTCTGGGCCTTGACAGAAAACGCCAAGGCTACAGCAGCAATCAACGTCATAATTCGTTTCATAGCAATGATACTTTTTTGTGATTCAACATTATTTAGTTATGGACAATTTTTATGGCGTGGCCATCGACATTGACCACATATCTGCCCCTGTTGTAGCGAGACATATCTATCGTCGTCGTGTCGCCCTCGAAGGTGACTGTTTCCATCACGACGCCGGCCTCGTTGACGATGCTGGCCTGGTGGATGGACGTCTGCGAATTAGCGATGCTGACAGTGACATTGCCGACGGTCGGATTGGGATAGGCCTTGACGCTGACCGCCTGGTCGCTAATAAGGGTGTTCATATCCTGCTGCGGGCAGGTGAAGGTGGGCACACCGTTCATCGTGCAGCTGACGAAGTATTCGCCCGTCAGGCCGCCTTCCTGCTGATAATAGTAGTCGGTGGCACCAGGGATGAGTGTCCACTGCGTTTCGCCAACCTCGCGATGATACCACTGTATATCGCTGAGACACTGGCAAGTGTCGATCACTGCGATGACATCGCTGAACAGAGGCATAATGTAGGTTTCGGGCAGGTTGACGTGGAAACGCAGCTTGATAGCGGGGCTTATTAGGGTCGGATAGTTGTGGTCGCGGAATGTCAGTGTGGCGGTATAGTCACCCGTGGCTAATCCGGTGGGAATGTTGAGGCTGATGGAGCCTGTGCGGCCAGGGGTGCTGAGGTTTTTCCAGTTGACGTTGGGGATCGACGGGTCGTCGAACACAAGTTTGTATTGGTCGGGATTGCCCGAAATGAGGTGATAAACGATGCTTCCGCCACCGGCGCAATAGCCGTAGGCTTCAACCTCGAGACCTTGGTTGTAGACACTGCCGCCATAGGCAGTGTCGGGACGCATATCCTCGATGATGGCACCGTGCTGCAACACCTTCTGAGTCCAGCGCAGCTCATAGTTGGCCAACGAAGCGCCCGCAAGCGTATAGGTGATGGTGATGTCCTTGTCCGAACCGATGTTAGGATTGTCATAGTGAGCATCAACGGTATGCGTCAACACATCGTTGCCCAAAATACCGGTCAGCGTACCGTTGTCGATAACGGCGGCAACGTCGTTGCCGTCATAGAACTTGGTGACGACCACGGCGCTGTTCTCGACGCTGACCTTTGCCGGATTGATGGTCAGCGTCATCGTGGCGGTGCTTGGGTTGAGCGAGTCGCCGTCCACGACGGGCGTTGCCGTTACCGTATATACGCCGGCATTGGTAGGACAGTTGGGCGACACAAAGACCTCCGTTCCGTTGGTGAACGTGAGCGTGGTGCTCTTCATTGCCCCCAAACCGTTGACATAGTAGGCCGTAAGCCCTGAATAAGGCGTTGCCGTATAGGTAGTCGTCAAATCGCCCGACCATATAACATCATATACGGTGACACCGTCGCCCGACCTGCTAGGTCCGGCATTACTGATGGAGGCCTCAACTTGCGAAACAGCCAAAGCCGACATCAAAAACAAGAAAACAAGTAGACGTTTTTTCATAACAGATTGATATTAATTAATTGATTGTAAATGTGCTAAACTAAACTTTCGTTTGGTATTTGCCCTTTCCAAAGCATCTTCTATACGAAATGCAAAGATACGAAGATTTTTTAATTCAAAAGCCATTCTCCTATTTTTTAACATTTTCAGTCTCAAAAAAGAAAGGTCAAAATGGCACCTCTTCGCCAATGGCGACTTTGCAAATGCCATTTAGCACAAAAACTTCAATCCCGAAAAACTTTATTTTCGATCCGGCACAATTAAAACCGACTTCAAACGTTTTAAACAAAAAAAAGAACAACAAACATCGTATGAAACAATACCTTGACCTTTTACAGTATGTGCTTGACAACGGTATTCAGAAAAGCGACCGCACCGGGACGGGGACGCGCAGCGTGTTTGGCTACCAGATGCGTTTTCACCTCGACGACGGCTTTCCTCTGCTTACCACAAAAAAACTGCACCTGCGCTCCATCATATATGAACTGCTGTGGTTTCTGCGCGGCGAAACCAACATCGGCTACCTGCACGACCATAAGGTGACGATTTGGGACGAATGGGCCGACGCCAACGGCGACCTGGGTCCCATCTATGGACACCAGTGGCGCTCGTGGGGCTGCGCCGACGGCAGCCACATCGACCAGATTAGCAATCTGATAGAACAAATAAAAACCAACCCCGACTCGCGGCGCCTGCTGGTGTCGGCGTGGAACGTGGGCGAGATAGACCAGATGGCTTTGCCACCGTGCCACATATTGTTCCAATTCTATGTGGCCAACGGCCGCCTGTCGTGCCAGCTCTACCAGCGGTCGGCCGACATCTTTCTTGGCGTGCCGTTCAACATCGCCTCCTACGCGCTGTTTACGATGATGATAGCCCAAGCCACCGGACTGAAATACGGCGACTTTGTCCACACCTTCGGCGACGCGCACATCTACAACAACCACATCGAGCAGTGCCGCCTGCAGCTGACCCGCGAGCCGCGTCCGCTACCGACAATGCACATCAACCCCGACAAAAAGGACATCTTCAGTTTCGACTATGAGGATTTCACCCTCGAAAACTACAATCCCCACCCTCACATCAAAGGAGAAGTAAGCGTATGACCAAACACTTGAATCCTAACAACTTCTGTATCATTATGGCTGGCGGCTTTGGAAGTCGATTTTGGCCAATCTGTTCGTTGACGAAGCCCAAACAGTTCATCGACCTGGTAGGCAATGGGGAATCAATGATACAGAACACTTTTCGCCGTTTCGAGAGTATCTGTCCCCGCGAGAACATCATCATCGTAACCACCAAGGCCCACGAGGCACAGGTGCGCCGCCAAATACCCGACCTGCTCGACTATCAGGTCCTGTGCGAGCCTTTCCGCCGCAACACGGCCCCCTGCATCGCCTATGCCGCCTCGATAATAAACGCCATCAACCCCAACGCCAACATCGTCGTCACACCGTCGGACCACGCCGTGTTCGGCACCGGCGAATTCGAGCGCAACATCAACGATGCCATACAGATGGTCGACTCGCACGACTGGATTGTCACCCTTGGCGCACGTCCGGTCAACCCCAACATCAAATACGGCTACATCCAGTTCCGCGAGGCGGGCATCCGCGGCACCTCGTCGAAGATACACAAAGTGGTGACCTTCATCGAGAAACCGCCTTTCGAGATGGCCTGCCAGTTCATATCGACAGGCGAATTCCTGTGGAATGCGGGCATCTTCATCTGGCGCCTGCCGGTGCTGATGGAGGCCTATCGGCGCCATCTGCCGCAGATTGCCGACCGCTTCTTCACGCTGACCACCGACACGCCGGCCAAGCAGCTGAAGGAGATATACACCCAGGCGCAGAGCATCTCGGTCGACTACGGCATTATCGAGAAGGCCGACAACGTCTACGTCCTTGAGGCCGAGTTCGGATGGTCGGACGTCGAGACGTGGGATTCGCTCTATATGGCAAAGCCCAAGGACGAAGCCGGCAACGCCATAGCGTCGGGCCGAGTGGTCACCTACGACACCCACAACTGCGTAGTGCACCTGAACCCAGAGAAGTACGCTGTCATCCAAGGCCTTGACGGATACATCATTGCTGCCGGAACCGACACGCTGCTCATCTGCCGCCGCGACCAGGAAGAGCAGCTGATGAAGTTCAATTCGGACGTGGAGCTGATGAAAGCGAAAAAGAACAAGTGAATTGTCAAATTCCATATACAATGAAAAAACTTTTCCTTTTCCTGATTGCACTGTTTTCTCTTTATGCGGCAACAGCTACGGAACAGTATCCTGACATTATCGAATACGGCAAAAAGAAATATGAGCTATATGTAGATTGGGGCCATCCCTCACCTCTCCAGACGCTCTATATCAGGACCAACACAGAGTCACCGTTCAAGGGCTACAGCACAGCCAATTACCGTGGCCATATTGCCACGTGGCGCATCCGCGACGGAAAGTTGTATCTGGTGTCTGTCAACTCCCAGAGGCAATACGGCCGTACAGGCACCTATTTCCCCAGTGACGACAACAGTACCGACACAACGGCTGCGCCTGGCTTTTTCTCCATCACTTCACTTTCGCAAACTCCTCCAGAAAGCGACGGTGCGGTCTTCGCCGACTGGTATTCCGGCGTGTTGTCGCTGGGCGCTCCCATCACGAAAAAAAACAAAAAATCAAAATTCAAGGGCAACCGCTTAATCTATGTGCGCAATGGCGAGGTTGTGGACAACCAGTTTCTGGAAAAGAAAGACTATGAACGTATAGGAAACATAACTTACAAGGACACTTCCGACCACAAATTTATGGACAAATACCGACTTGCGTACCTGAATCAGTGCTTTCTCTCGTATTATTTCCAATCAGGAATGAATCACGACAAAGTCCTTTTCCAGGGTCATACAGGCCGGTTTTCAAGCGTCGATTTCCGTCCAATAATAATGTCGCTTTTCAATTACGACCCCTTGCAGTTTCCTTTCAATTGGGAAAATTTCGAACGAAACGGAGCACCCGTATGTACCTGGAGCATTAGCGGTGACTCCTTGTTTATCAACAGCATTACGCTAATGCAAGGGCTCAACTTCGATCAAGACAACAACTACAAGTACGAGGTGGGACTGGATGAGATTTTCAAAACGGAAAGGGTTGTCGACAATCGCGTTTTCGCATTCTGGATGAACGGTGAACACATTGTGGAATATGGCGAGGAAACAACGAACAGCATAGGTATGAACGAATTCCGCCTGGAACGGCATCAACGCATCCTCCTTGATTCTGGCCGTATTGTGCAATCAGTATGGACACCGTCTTCTTTCGACGCCGACACACAACAGGCACACTCTATCGACTGTGATTCGCAGAATGTGTTTCGCTGTGACCATTGGGGTGTCCGGGACAGATATAAGGATTTGCCTGAAGCAAGCACGCTGCCATACTGGACCGACGGAAACGATGCACTTCAGGCGTGGTTCGACGGTCATCCGCTCGACGACCCACGTGCCAAAAACATAACGTTCCGTACCGTACTACGATTCAAGGTCAACTGCCACGGCGCTGCCAGCGAATGGGCCATCGCCTCGAAAGGAGAAGGAATAATGTTTGAGTTGTCCAACAAAGTGTTAGAGATAGCCAAACAACTGCCAAGCGGCTGGAGTCCCGCCACCAATGCCGATGGCAACGCGGTGGACTGCTGGCAAGTACTGCAGTTCAGCATTCAGGATGGCCAACTCAAATGCACGTTAGTCAAAAAATAGGAGGACTCTGCCGCCGCGACCAGGAAGAGCAACTGATGTTTTTTGCCACAAAAAAGAAACCTGCACAATAAAACCGAAAAACGCGCGTTAAAGATTAACACAACAACCGCAAACCACACCCCCTATGAGCGAAGATATGATACAGACAATACGCGACTACCTAGCCACACAACCCGTGCTAAAGGCCTGGATTTTCGGCTCGTATGCGCGTGGCGAAGAACGCGACGACAGCGATGTGGACTTGCTTGTTGAATTCGACCACGACAATGCGACGATAGGGCTGATGCAATACTGCCACATTATGAACGAATTGTCCGATCATATTGGAAAAAAAATAGACCTTGTGGAAAACGGGACTTTGCTGCCTTTTGCCGAACAAACAGCCAACCAAGATAAAAGATTGATTTATGAGAGAATCAATTAGAGACAACGGACGTTTGGAGCACTTTTTGTCAGCCATAGACAATGTCGACAGCTTCTTGGAGGGGAAAAACTTCCGCAATTCTTGAACAAATGAAATAAAAAAACAACACAATATTATGCAACATTATAAAATAAAATACCTGCTTAAAGAGGATGTGTCTTCGCTGATAGACACAACGATATGCGTCAAAGGTTGGGTCCGCACCAAGCGCGGCAACAAGAACGTGGCCTTCATAGCCCTCAACGACGGCTCCATCATCACCAACCTGCAGATTGTGGTCGACCTGGCCAAGTTCGACGACAACCTGATGCGCCGCATCACCACGGGTGCCTGCATCTGCGCCGAAGGCAAGCTGGTGAAGAGCCAGGGCGCCGGCCAGGCAGTTGAAATCCAGGCCGAAAACATCGTCATCTACGGCGAGGCAGACCCCGAGACCTATCCGCTCCAGAAGAAGGGTCACTCGATGGAATTCCTGCGCGAGATAGCTCACCTGCGTCCCCGCACCAACACCTTCGGCGCCGTGCTGCGTATGCGCCACGAGATGGCCTACGCCATCCACACCTTCTTCCACCAGAAAGGTTTCTACTATTTCCATACGCCCCTCATCACCGCCAGCGACTGCGAGGGTGCCGGCGAAATGTTCCAGGTCACCACGATGGACCTCCGCAACATACCCCACAAGGAAGACGGCTCGGTCGACTACGACCAGGACTTCTTCGGCAAGCAGACGGCCCTGACCGTCAGCGGCCAGCTTGAGGGCGAGCTGGGCGCCACCGCCCTGGGTGCCATCTACACCTTCGGACCCACATTCCGCGCCGAGAACAGCAACACACCGCGCCACCTGGCCGAGTTCTGGATGGTCGAGCCCGAAATGGCTTTCTATCAGCTCGACGAGCTGACGGCCCTCGAAGAGGAGTTCATCAAGTTCCTAGTCCGCTGGGCACTCGACAACTGCAAGGAAGACCTTGAGTTCCTCAACAATATGATTGACAAGGGCCTCATCGAGCGCCTGAAGAGCGTGGTCGACACCGACTTTGTCCGTCTGCCCTACACCGAGGGTATCAAGATACTGGAAGAGGCCGTCGCCAAGGGCCACAAGTTCGAGTTCCCCGTCAGCTGGGGCGTCGACCTGGCCTCGGAGCACGAGCGCTTCCTCGTCGAGGAGCACTTCAAGAAACCGGTTATTATGATCGACTATCCCAAGCAGATCAAGGCCTTCTATATGAAGCAGAACGACGACGGCAAGACGGTTCAGGGCACCGACGTGCTCTTCCCGCAGATTGGCGAAATCATCGGCGGTTCGGTCCGCGAGGAGAACTACGACAAGCTGATGGCCGAAATCAACGCCCGCAACATCCCGATGAAGGATATGTGGTGGTACCTCGACACGCGCCGCTACGGCAGCTGCCCCCACGCCGGCTTCGGTCTTGGCTTCGAGCGCCTGATGCTCTTCGTCACCGGTATGAGCAACATCCGCGACGTCATCCCCTTCCCGCGCACACCCAAGACGGCAGAATTCTAACACTGCGCCGACGGCCAGGCAATTGCATCTGCGCCAAAAAAATGACACAAAAGCGCAATTGCAACACATTTAATCCACACAGCATCAGCTGTGTGGATTTTTTTTGCAGTTCCAAAAAAACTTTGTATCTTTGCATCCGGAAATAATCTACAAAAAACATCAGTTATGGACAAAAGAAAAACAAGGACAATTCTTGCAATTGCCGCAGCGGCACTTCTTTTTGCCGGCTGCGTGAAGGTGGAGAAGGAATGCACCTTCAGCCATTGGCGCTGGCCCGGGAAAGAAGGCGGCGAGGCGCGTATGCCACGGACTATTAGCGACCAATACCTGTCGCTCGAAGAGCTGGCGGCGCTCTACGACTCACTTGTGCACGGCGACACCGTTAAGCTCTGCACATTCGTCTGCGCCGACACTTCCGAACAATACAAGCCACTTTTCCTGGCCGACAGCAAAGTGTACCGCTATAAATATACCGCTCCCGGCTACTTTATGACCTACAAACATCTGCCTCTCTCTATGGTGCGGCACAGCCAATACGGCGATGACAGTTGGAACAGCCCCGTGTGCTTACGCGACCTTCCCGACTCGGTGGCCAGCCACGCCGACACAGCCAAATGCTATGTCGAAGGACGCATAGATTTTGCAGATGTTGGAGGATGCGCCGAAAAGATGCAACTTTATATTTCACCCAACCAAATAAAAACAAGACTATGAAAACAAGGAGATTTCATTACATCATAATGGTTGCCGCCGCACTTTTTGTCTTCAACGGCTGCGGATCATACAATCCCCAATGTGTAGACATCCCTCTTATCGAACGCAAAGGAGAGGTCAAGCTTGAAGGTGGGGCGATCGTCTTGGACAAGACTTTGGTCGGACACATTTCGGCTGCAGCAGGTGTAACGGATCACATTGCTATCCAGGGGCATATACACGGATTGGCCAACAAGAGCGGGCTTGGAATAAAATATACGCAACTTGCGACGGGCTATTACAACAAAATGGGCAGACTGAATACCGAGTTGTATTTAGGCTACGGCTTCAATACGTTTGCATACAATATGACGAGCGATGCAGACCCCGATCCTTATGGCCGAGATGATGGAAATAACCATATTGCTTTTGCACAATTCAACTGCGGCTGGAACCACTTGGCCAACTCGCATATAGACATTGCTTTCGGCCTGAAAGTGGGCTATATGCACGATTCGCGAATACGCACCAACTACTACTACGATTGGTACTATGGACAAAATTTGGGCAGGTGGTCCACCGAACAGTCCATTGTGGGCAACCGCTTGCTTCTGGAACCGACGGCCGAAATTCGCATTGGCTGGACACATTTCAAGCCATCGCTGATGATCGGCTACTACCACGCCTTCCCAGATGATTATCTGAGTGGCACACGGCTGAGCATCCGACTGGGACTGACTTACAGATTCTGAGCACCACATACATCTGGCCTTATTTCAGGTTCATCTTCGGGCCCACACTGAGGCTATAGCTGCAGCGTCGACCAGATTGCCGAGACCTACGCACAAAATTCTTCACAACAGGACAAAAATATTGTTCATTTTCGGGGACACTGCAAACTCGAACATTGCTAAACGACTAAACAACATTTATTTACAGTCGTCAAGCAAAAAAATTTCTTTGTTTACGGGAAAAAATGTATTTTTGCAGATAGTTTAATAAGTCTTCCGATACACAGAACACACTGATGGACAATATCGACGACATAAAATTTATGCGGCGGTGCCTGCAGCTGGCGGCCTGCGGATTGGGGCGTGTGCGGCCCAACCCGATGGTGGGCTGCGTCATCGTCAAGAACGGCCGCATCGTCAGCGAGGGGTTCCATCAATACCACGGCGGATGGCACGCCGAGCGCAACGCCATTCTGAAAGCGGAAAGTGACCTGCGCGGAGCCACCCTTTATGTCAACCTCGAGCCCTGCTCGCACCAGGGGCTGACGCCTCCCTGCGCCAACCTCATTGTCGAGAAGGGCATCGGTCGCGTGGTGTGCTGCAACGACGACCCTAACCCGCTTGTTGCCGGTCGCGGATTCGCCAAGCTCGAAGCTGCCGGCATCGAAGTGGTGCGACACATCCTCGAAGACGAAGGGCGCGAACTGAACCGGCGTTTCTTCACATTTATGGAGAAACGCCGTCCTTATATTATCCTCAAGTGGGCGCAAAGTGCCGACGGCTTTATGGCACCGTCGATAACGGGAAACGGGAAACGGGAAACGGGGAACGGGAAAAACTACTGGCTATCGTCGCCAATCCAGACCATCGAAAGCCACCGCCTGCGCACCGAAGAAGCCGCTATCCTCGTCGGATCGCAGACCTACATCGACGACCACCCGCAACTGACGGCACGCCTCTTCGGCGGTCGCCAGCCGCAGCCCTTAGTCCTCGACCGCCGAGGCCGCCTCACCGACGTCCCCGACCACTGGCTCCACCTGCGCTGCACGTCGCTCGGCGAGGTGATGCAGACCCTTTTCGAGCGCAAAATCCAGTCCCTCATCGTCGAAGGCGGACGCCAGATCCTCGACGCCTTCATCAGCGAAGGCCTCTACGACGAGGTGCGCATCTTCCGCAGCCAAGCGCTTCTCGGCATAGGACTCCCCGCCCCCGCCATTCCGCCGATTGTAGGAAACCGACTGAAAATAATTGATTAACCAAGCCTTTTAAAACCACAATGCGTGAGCGGATTAGCACTTACGCAATAACACAATAACGAAATAACACAATAAAAAAATGTATGAGAATTTTACCCCCCCCCACAAAATTTAACCTTATGATTGCCGCAATGATTTTTGGAACATTGCTCACCACCGGATGCCGCAAAGACGACGACAGCACAGTGTTCTCCGCCGTTATGCCAAACTACGACGGAGCCAAAGACTATATCGATGGCTCGATGGTCTTCTGGAACGACGGCGACTCAGTACGCGTCAACAACGGCACCTTCACTGTTGCCGTAAGCAACGGCGACCGCCATCGCGCAACCATCAACGCCGAAGGCGCCGATGCCATCGCCGGCGAATATTTTGCCGCCTATCCTGCCGACATTGCCAGAATCACCAATGCCAACCACGTCACTTTTTCCCTGCCGCAAGAGGAAACCTACACCACCGACGGCGGCCGCCAAGTGATCCACAGCGTTATGGCTGCCAAAGCCGACGACCACACATTCCAGTTCCAAAACGTCTGCGCCCTGCTGCATTTCAAAGCCTGCTCCAACGTCAGCGGGGCCAAACTACGCGCAGTCGAAGTCGTCACCGACAAGCCTATGTGGGGAACCATCGCCACCGAATACAGCTCAAGCCAATGGCACGTAACGTCGGTTACAGGCACCGACAACACGTCGCGCACACTGCGTTTCGACACGCCTCTGGCCCTTAGTTCCGAAGCCAAGGACATCTATCTCATCGTTCCTCCCGTCAGCAACGCCACCTCTTTCACGCTGCGCCTCACCGTCGACGACGGCACCGTCAAGGTCTTTGAGAAAAGCAAAGAAGGCACCTTCTCTTTCGCCGGCGGCTACCTCTACCATTTCGACGACATCAACACCTACACCTCTTCCGGTATGGAGTTCGGAGACAGCGCCCCCAGCGCCACCGTCACCAACGGCAGCGAGGAGCACCCCTACCTCGTCTACTCGTCCGAAAACTGGAACAACCTGGCCTCGGCAATGACCACGAACAACAACAATCATATAACTCTCGCTAACGACATCAACGTCAGCAGCACCCTCAGTGGCAATTTCAAGGCCATCCTCGACGGCAACGGACACACCGTAACCCTCACAACCCAAAACATTTCGCTCTTCTCAACAATCGAAGGAGGCACAGTGAAAAACCTAACCATCGACGCAACAAATGATGTGATATCACCTATAACTACTATTATTTCAGGACAAAAGTATTATGGCTCTTTAGCTGGAAAAGCAGCAGGTGGTCGTATTGAAAATTGCTCTAACTATATAGATATCCAATGCGTTGCCGATGAGAACTGCAATAATATAGGAGGCCTAATCGGCGGTGCAAACAATTGTTTTATAACCAATTGTATTAACCACGGCAGTATTACTGCAAATTGCACTAATATTGGCGGCATAGTTGGGCAAACAGGTAGTATGACTGCTATCGGCGATTGTACCAACTATGGAGATATAACAATCTCTTCCAATTATTCGTCAGTAAATACAACACAATGCGGCGGAATTGCCGGATATATGGCATTATCAAACAATACCGACACCGTTAAGAATTGCCATAATTATGGGGATATCACATTAAGTGTAGCCTCTGGATACGATTTAAGTGTTGGTGGAGTATTTGGCAAAGCTATATGCAATGTAAAAAAATGTAGCAATTCTGGGACTATTTCCTGCAATAATACAAGCAGTAGACTAAAGTATATCGGAGGCATTGTAGGTGATATATCACCAACAAATCCAAGCACTATCTCCAATTGCTTTAACGAAGGGCACATTACTTCAATTAGTAATGCAAGTGGCCTTTATGCCGCTGGAATAGTTTGTATGAACATAAGAGCACACATATACAACTGCTATTCTTACGGTAATATATCAGGAACAAAAGTAGCAGGAATCGTAGCATACGGCAACAATCTATACATAAATGCCCAAATATCCAATTGCTATTTCTATGGAACATTAACTTGCAATACGTCTAGCAAATACGGCATAGCCGGCACTTCCTATAAAAATAAAAAATTTTTAATCGACCACTGCTATTATCCAAGTGAATACAATTTATGTCATTCCTCTGGTGATGATGCTAGCACCGACAACGGCCACAACGACACGCTCAGCAGCGCGACAACCCTTTCCAACAACAACAGTTTAGCCAATGCTCTTAACAGCAATCTCAATCTTCCGAATATGCCTGCAGGAAGCTACCATTGGCAAAACAGCACCAGCGGCCCTGCTCACGTGGTCTTCGTCACGGGCAGCAAATAAGACGACAGAAACATATATGTTCGACGACACCTACCATACCATCAAGGCACCCTCCGAGGGGCTCTACAAAGAAAAAGGCAGCAAGTTCCTGGCCTTTGCATTCCCCGTGCGCACCGTCGACGAAGTCAAGGCGCACCTCGACCGGCTGCGCAAGGACTACTTTGACGCGCGCCACCACTGCTACGCCTACATCCTCGGTCCCAACAAGGACGCCTTCCGCGCCAACGACGACGGCGAACCAAGCGGCACCGGCGGACGCCCCATCCACGGGCAGCTGCTCAGCGCCGACCTTACGGACACGCTTATCGTCGTGGTGCGCTACTTTGGCGGCATTCTGCTCGGTGCCTCGGGCCTCGCCAACGCCTACAAGACCGCCGCACGCGATGCCATCCAGAACGCCACCATCATCGAAAAGACCATCGACATACGCTACCGCCTGCATTTCGAATATGCCGCGATGAACGACGTGATGCGCATCATCAAGGATTTCGGCCTCGTGCCGCAAAACCAGGATTTCAACCTCGATTGCCGCCTCGACGTCGAAGTGCGCCAGTCCGAAAGCGTGCGCTTCTACGATGCCGTTATGAACCTTCGTACCGTAAAAATAGAACCACTATGAAAAAGTTGTCCACACTTCTGTTTTTCGTTTTCGTCTTCGTTTTCGTCCCGCAAGCCCAGCAGGTCGAAGCCAACTGGAAATCAATCAACGAGCGCGGCTATCCGCAGTGGTTCAGCGATGCCCGCCTGGGCATCTTCGTCCATTGGGGCCTCTATAGCGTGCCGGCCTACGCCAGCAAGGAGGGCTACGGCGAGTGGTTCTACCGCGGCTTGATGACGGGCGACACCGGTAGGCGCCGCATTATGAGCCTCTATGCCGACACCACGCTATCCGTCTTCGAGCAGTATGCCGAGCTGACAAAGCACTGGAAAGCAGAGCTGTGGCAGCCCGACGAGTGGGCGCAGCTGTTCCGCGACGCCGGGGCGCGCTACGTGGTTCTCGTCACCAAGCACCACGACGGCTACTGCCTGTGGGACAGCCCCCAGCAGCCCACGTGGAACAGCACCGTCAGCGGCCCGCGCCGCAACATCGTCGAGGAACTCACCGCCGCCGTGCGCCGCAAGGGGCTCAGGATGGGCTTCTACTATTCGCTGCCAGAATGGAGCAATCCGCGCCACATCTGGATGCAAGACCCGCCCAAGAAGATTGGCGACTATGTGGACAACTATATGGTTCCGCAGTTCAAGGAGCTCGTCGGCCGCTACCGTCCTGACCTCATTTTCACCGACGGCGATTGGCTGAACAGCGCCGAGCAGTTCCGCTCGGCGGAACTTATCAGCTGGTACTACAACACCATTGGCCCCGATGCCATAGTCAATGACCGCTGGGGCAGCGGCACGCAGCACGGCTTCCGCACGCCCGAATACAGCGCCGGGCTCAGCGGCCAAGGCAACCGTCCCTGGGCCGAATGCCGCGGCATAGGGCGCAGCTTCGGTTTCAACCGCAACGAAGATGTTGCCAATTTCCTCACCGACCGCCAGCTGATACAGCATTTCTGCGAGCTCGTCGCCACAGGCGGTGGGCTGACCCTCAACGTGGGCCCGATGGCCGACGGCACCATTCCGTTTATCCAGCAGGAGCGTCTGCTGGCGCTGGGCCGTTGGCTGAAAATCAACGGCGAAGCCATCTATGGCTCCGAGCCGCCCGACGACGGATGGCGCTGCCAGTCGGTGAAGATTACCCAAGAATACAAACGCATAGTCAAGTGGCTGCCCATCAGCGACAGCATCGACTTCGACTGGGTGCGCAACTCGCCCGACCCCACCATCGCCGTCGACGACTTCAGCGTCATCTGGGAGGGCACCGTCACCGTGCCGGCCGACGGCACCTACACCCTCCGCGCCGAGGCCGACGACGAAATTGTGGTCACTTGCAAAGACGACACCCTGCTCTACTACAACAAAAACTGGGCCGAGAACAACCGCGCCACGAAGACACTGAAACTCAAGCAAGGGCAGGAGCTGCCGCTCGAAGTCCATTTCCGCGAGAAGGACCTCGAAGCCTCGGCCCGGCTGCTGTGGAGCAAGGATGGCGGCCAGTTCGAGCCCGTGCCGTCGGCGTGGAGAGGTATGGCCAGCTCGTACAAGACCACGCGCTGCTTCACGCGCCGCGGCGACGCCTTCTACATCCTTCTCTTCGACCGTCCCGGCCAGCAAGTCGAGGAGCATTTGAGCTTCAAACTGCCCCAAGAGGCCACAATCCGCCTGCTCGGCACCAACAACGACCTGCCCTGGAAGCAGAATAAAAACAACCACCTGACCATCGACCTCTCGGCCGTCAATCCCGACAGGCTCAACGCCCTCGACCACGTTTGGGTGCTGAAAATCGACAATTTTAACAACAAATAGCAACCTGATAATTAAACCATTGTACTATTTTTTCAAAAAAAAGTCACCCGTGCTGTAATATTTTCGCCACCTGAAACGACTTACAATCAAAACACGACAAAAAAAACATTACAGCAATGAAACGACTAAGCAAATACTCCAACGTAATCATTCCGGCAGCCATCGTGATGGGCCATCTCGCCGCCGGCATCCTCGTGGCCGAAACCATCATCGCCGTGCTGGCATAATCATTCACACCGACACCCCCAATGACCCGCGCCGAATACAACGAACACATCCAGTCCTGGTCGGGCAGCGTGCTGCGCTTCGCCGTCTGGAACTGCGGCGACCGTATGCGCGGCGAAGACGCGATGCAGGAAGCCTTCGCATCGCTGTGGGAAATCAAGGAACAGGTGTCGGTCGAAAAGGGGCTGGGATTCCTCCTCACCGCAGCGCGCCGCTACCTCATCGACTGCTTCCGCCACGACTCCGTAGTGGCACGCGCACATCAGGATATGGCCCGCGACGCACAGACCTCGACCGGCCAGCCCTACGACGGCCTCAGCGACGAGATGGCCGGAGCCCTGGCCAGCCTGCCCGAGATACAGCGCTCCATACTGCAGCTGCGCGACGTCGACGGATACAGCTACAAAGAGATCGCCCGGATGCTCGACATCAGCGACCAGCAAGTGCAAGTCTACCTCTTCCGCGCCCGCACCGCGATGCGAAAAAAGCTCAGCAAAAAAGAACCATAAAATCGTAAAATTAAGATTTTACCAACAACATATAATCTATCTGAAGTTAAAGTTAAAGTTAAGGTTAAAGTTAAAGTTAAAGAAAATGATAAACGACAACAACATAGAACTCTATCTGTTCCGCTACAAGGAAGGTCTGCTCGACGCGGCCGAGACCGCCGAGGTGGAGAAGGCGCTGGCCTCGCACCCCGACTGGCAGGAGCTGGCCGACCTCTACGACCCCGAGCTGACCCTGCCCAGCGGCGCCACGATGCCCTACGCCGGCTTCGAGTCGCTGCGCGACGGAGGCCCCAAGGCGGCGACAAGAGAGCGCAAACCCATCGTGCTGCGCGACGCCACGACACAGCGCCGCCGCCTGATGCCGCTGTGGACCACCGTGGCCGCTGCCGCCTGTCTGCTGCTCTTTGTAACAACCATCGTCAAATTCGCCAACGACGGCACCCCTGCAAACGCACCGCTCATCGCCGAACTCGCAACCGACAGCACCAAGCAACAACCAATAGAAACCATCACCACCCCCACCGAAAACAAAACCAACCCTACCGAGGCAAACCACAACAAAACCACCCCCACCAAGGCCAACCCCACCGCCACAGCCCCCGCACCGGCCGTCAACGCCACCCAAAGCCTCGCCCATCGCGAAGCCCCCACCCTGCTGGCCTCAGCCGACCCTAAAAAGCCTAATACGCCTACCTCGCCTAACCTGCCTAACACCACCGCCACCCCCTCCGACAGCAGCGTCTACGACCTCGACATCCCCACGCTGCGCGAAGTCAACGACCCGATGGACCAGGAGGTGCTCTATGCCAGCGGCATCATCGAACGCCAAGCGCCGTCGGACGATAGCGAGCCCATCACGCGCCGCCAGCAGCTGCGCAACCTGGCACGCCGCGCCACCACCGTGGTGGCCACCGCCGCCGCCAGCCATCAGCAGCGTCGCGAAGCCATCGAGGACGCCATCGAAGAGCATTTGGAAAACAACGAATTAATTAGTAACTTAATAGCAACCTTAGAATGAAACGTTTAGCATCAATCACAAGCCTACTGCTTGCGCTGGCCGTCACCTTCGGCGCAGCGGCGCAAACCCAGAGCGTCCGCGAAAGCATCACCAGCGACAGCATCACCTCAATCAAAGTACTGGGCAACTCGCGCGTGGTGTGGGTCCACGACACAGAGCCCTACATCCAGGTGTCGTGGTTCACCAGCGACATCGAGAAACCCCAAAGCTACGGCATCAGCATCAAAGGCAGCGAGCTGACCTTCGAGGACCACTGGGGCCGCTTCTACTACGAGCTGCACCTCGACAGCAGCACCAAGGTCAACGTCACCGTCGACGGCAACTCGCGCTTCGCCTGGCCCAACGGCAAGAAGACCGAGATTTCGTCCCGAATGGAGAACACCAGCATCAGCGGCGTCTTCAGCGAGCTGAAAGGCCTGGTCGACGAACTGGTGACCACCTACGACAGCGTGGCCAAAAGCGGCAACAGCAACAAGGCCGGCGAGGCCTTCGTCAACAGCCCCCGCAAGAAACGCAAATACACCTTTGGCGACCGCACCAACTTCGACTTCCATTGGGCCTTCAACAACTGGGGCGACCAGCCCTACAACGGCTTGATGAAGATGGACGGCCCCTACAACCTGCGCACCAGCTTCAGCAGCTACCAGCTCAGCGAAAACTATGCTGTGGTTATGACCGACCATTTCAAACTTAATATCGGCATCGGCTACGAATCGGACGTATACAAGTTTACCGACAACTACGTTTCGATGGATGCCACAACGGGAGCTCTCGCCACCCAGGATCAGGCCGGTGTCGATGCCGTCAGCGGCATCACGGGCAGCAATCTCGGCGACTGGTCGTCGCGCTTCGTCACGCGCTACGTAACACTGCCCGTCGAGTTCGAATACCGCGACAAGAGCGTCCTAAGGTCGTGGCGTATCAAGCTGGGTGTCATTCCCGGCCTTTCGTTCAACAGCAGCCATACCGGCCTCAAGCACGAGTTGGAAAAACGCGGCCGCAACTATCAGGATGTGCAGGAGGGAGTCTCCAAGTTCGTAAACCCATACAAACTCGACGTGCGCTTCACCGTCAAGTGGAACTGGCTCGGCTTCTTCATCCAACTGCCCACAATGCCCGTCTTTATCGACACCGACACCAAGGTGTACCCCATCAAGCTCGGCTTTATGCTCTGAAACATAAAAAACCTATCATACTTGTTGCGCGGCCGCAGGCCGCGACCCCCAATGCGCCCGCCCTTTCGGCTGGGCGCATTTTTTGCATCCGCCCCAGTCCGACCGACCCCCTCCGACCCCTCAAAACACCACCCCATAACTCACTGATTCACTGCACCTGCTATGCCTGTTGTACGCTATATGTACAACGGGCATAGCGGGTATTGGTAATCAAGCCTTTGGAAACATCATTTTTCCACACAACCAAAAGCAGTGAAAAACCGTCGCCGAAGGCAAAAATCAAAATATTTTTTGCACGATATGTAAAAAAAACGTTTTTTTCGTTACTAATATAATCAGAACAAAAAAACACTGACTATGGACCACGGAAGGAACATCTGCCGGCAGCTGAAGCAGCTGCGGCGCGACATCGCCAACCAGAACGGCATAGAGCTGCACCAGGAAGAGTGCACCTACAAGGGCCACTGCGACGGCACCTGCCCCCATTGCGACGCCGAGTTGCAATACATAGAGCGCGAGCTGGCACGCCGCCAGGGCCTCGGCAAGGCCGCCATCGTGGCCGGCACGGTGCTGACGATGGCGCTGTGTACAGATGTTATGGCCCAAACGCCAGTCCAAGCCGAAAAGCCCCAAACAAACGTATCTGTCAGCCAGACAGCTACCGGAGCACTGAAAGGACTTATTACTACCAATGATAAAAGAGAACCTCTGATGTACTGTAAAGTCGAGCTGAAAAGAAACGGAAAAACCGTCTATGGTACAGAAACAGATTTCGATGGTAATTATACGATAAAAAACATAGTGCCAGGAGAATACGATGTGGTTTTATCCTACCCTGGCTATCGTACGGTCGAAGTTAAACTGCCAGTACAAAGCACGGGCTACACCGTATGGAACGAAGCGAAGAGCTTAGAATTATGGGCAATATAACACCTGTCGAAATGAAACCACTTAGTATAGATTTTGGCGAGCCTGCCACAACAAGGTTTTCTGCTGACGATATAATGCATTTCCCATTTTAAAAAACATATTGAATTATGGACCACGGAAGGAACATCTGCCGGCAGCTGAAGCAGCTGCGGCGCGACATCGCCGACCAGAACGGCATAGAGCTGCACCAGGAAGAGTGCACCTACAAGGGCCACTGCGACGGCACCTGCCCCCATTGCGACGCCGAGCTGCAATACATCGAGCGCGAGCTGGCGCGCCGCCAAGGCCTCGGCAAGGCCGCCATCGTGGCCGGCACGGTGCTGACGATGGCATCGGTGCAGACGGCCCAAGCCCAGGAGCCCGTCGTTATGGGCAAGCCGGCAATGCCGATTGAAGAGCGCGACGGCCAAGGTACACTGAAAGGAACCATCACCGACCGAAAAATCGGCGAACCGCTGATTGGCTGCAATGTTGTGTTAAGGAAAAACGGGGAGATTGTCGCGAAGGGGAAAACCGATTTCGACGGCGTCTACACCATCAAGGGCGTGAAAGAAGGCATCTATTCTGTGGAGATTTCCTGTCCGGGCTACAACACACTGATTGTGCCTGAATTCGAAGTTCGTGCGAAAGGCTTCTCTATACTGAACCGGGATTTGTCGCGCAAAAAAGATGCCAATGACGACGCGACTGAAGTCGAGGGTCCTTTGATGGGCGTCGTGCCTGTGAAGCACATCGACATCGGCGAGCCCGACACAGGCCGTACTCCGACTGTGATTATCGAAACCAAAGGCAACGGCGAGGCCACGGGCAAATACACCATTGGCGGCGTCGAGACGCAGCTGGACGGCACCCCGGCCAGCGAATCGGGCAGTCCGTTGCCCAACGAGCGTCCGAAAGCCGACATAGACAACTCTAATCCGCTGGACCGAAAGGCACAATAGGCAATGGATGCAGTCCCCTTTATCGGCGTTTCGCGCCACCGCATCGGCGTCGACGGCAACGGCGTCACCACGCTGGCGGCCTTCCACGGCTGTCCGCTGCGGTGCCGCTACTGCCTGAATCCGGCCTGCACGGGGCCGACCGAACGCCTGTTCCGCTACACGCCCGAAAGCCTTTACGAGAAGGTGCGCATCGACAATCTCTACTTTCTGGCCACCGGCGGCGGCATCTGTTTCGGCGGTGGCGAGCCGCTGCTGAGGATTGATTTTCTGGAGCAGTTCCGCGCGCTGTGCGGCACGGCGTGGCGCCTGACGGCCGAAACGTCGCTGGCCGTTCCGCGTGCGACGGTGGCAAGGGCAGCCGCAATATTCGACGATTTCATTGTCGACATAAAGGACTCGAACCCCGACATATACAAGCGCTACACCGGCCGCAGCAACCGCCAGTCGCTGGGCAACCTGCGATGGCTGCTGAAAAAGAAAGGCGCCGACCATATTATGGTGCGCGTGCCGCTGATACCGGAGTACAACAGCGACGCCGACCGCGACCGCACCGTTGCTCTCCTCAAGGATTGGGGCGTCACACGCATCGACCGATTTGAATATATAGTTAAGGGGAGTTAAAGGAAGTTAAGGGGAGTTAAAAGGAAGTTAAGGGGAGTTAAAGGGAAGTTAAGGGAAGTTAAGGGACAATAGTGTCCAGCAAGTACTTAAATCTGCAACTAATGAGAACAGTAATACAGCGAGTTAAGTCGGCTTCGGTCGACATTGAAGGAAAGCGGCACAGCGAGATAGGCCACGGGCTGCTGGTGCTGGTGGGCATCGAAGACCGCGACACCGACGAGGATATCGACTACCTGTGCCACAAGATTGCCCAGATGCGCATCTTCGACGATGCCGACGGCGTTATGAACCTGCCCGTCACCGCCGTCGAGGGTAACGAAGTGCTGGTCGTCAGCCAGTTCACCTTGATGGCACGCACACGCAAGGGCAACCGCCCAAGCTACATCGACGCCTCGCGGCCCGAACGCGCCGTGCCGATGTACGAGAAGTTCTGCTCGACGCTGTCGTCGCTCCTCGCCCACCCCGTCAAGACCGGCGTTTTCGGTGCCGATATGCAGGTTTCGCTCGTCAACGACGGCCCCGTGACCATCATTATGGACAGCCAGCGCCGCGACGAATTCTAATCACCGTACAATATTTCGCCCATTACTTCGTTTCTGCTGCATAAAATTATGGAATCTAAAATAATACTCATCACAGGAGCCAGCAGCGGCATCGGCTTCGACGCCGCGCAGACGCTGGCACGGCAGGGGCACAAAATCTACGCCGCCGCGCGGCGCACCGAACTGATGGAGCCGCTGAAGGCCGACGGCATCACACCGCTGAGCCTCGACGTTACCGACGAAGAGTCGATGCAGCGATGCGTGCAGGCCGTTTTGGACAAGGAAGGCCGCATCGACGTGCTAGTCAACAACGCCGGCTACGGATGGTTCGGCGCCATCGAGACGACACCGATGGAGGAAGCCCGCCGGCAGCAGGAAGTCAACGTCTTCGGCCTGGCGCGGATGTGCCAGCTGGTGCTGCCCGCAATGCGCAAGCAGGGCAAAGGGCGCATTATCAACACCGCCTCGATAGCCGGCAAGATAGTTCTGCTCTACGGCGGATGGTACCACGTGTCGAAATTCTCGGTCGAGGCGCTGAGCGACGCCCTGCGTATGGAAGTGAAGCCCTTCGGCATCGACGTGTCGATCATCGAGCCCGGCGGCATCAAGACCGACTGGGGCATCATCGCCGCACGCCACCTGCGCGAATCGTCGGCCGGAACGCCCTACGAGGCCAGCGCCACCGCCGAATCCGACACGCTGCACACGGCCTATTCCGGCCCCTGGCTGTCGTCGCCCCGGGTGATAACCCGCGCCATTTCGCGTGCCGTCAACAGCCGTCGCCCCAAGACGCGCTACCGCACCGGCCGCTTTGCCCACACCGGCGTCTTCTTCCACTGGCTGCTGCCCTCGCGCTGGTGGGATGCCCTGATGCGCGGTTTCAGCAAAATCAAGATAGGAAAAAACAACGGAACATCAAACTAAATCAAGAAGATGAAAATAAAACCATTACTTATGTGCATAGCCATCGGGATGCTGACTGCGTGTACTACAAACGATTCAAAACAACTAAAAGAAGACAATATGACAAAACTTGAACTGACACAAGAGTGGGACAAGACCTTCCCACTGAGCGACAAGGTGGAGCACAGCAAGGTGACGTTCCACAACCGCTTCGGCATTGAGCTGGCTGCGGACCTATACACCCCCAAGAACGCCACGGGCAAGCTGGCTGCCATCGCCGTGTGTGGCCCCTTCGGCGCCGTCAAGGAGCAGTCGTCGGGCCTCTACGCCCAGCATCTGGCCGAACGCGGATTTCTGACGATAGCCTTTGATCCCAGTTTCACCGGCGAAAGCGCTGGCGAACCGCGCCGAATGGCATCGCCCGACATCAACACCGAGGATTTTCTGGCTGCCGTTGACTTCCTTTCGGTGCAAGAAAACGTCGACCCCGAGCGCATAGGCATTGTAGGCATCTGCGGATGGGGCGGTATGGCCGTCAACGCCGCAGCCCTCGACCCGCGCATCAAAGCCACTGTTGCTATGACGATGTACGATATGAGCAAAATTGCACGCGAGGGTTATTTTGGCAGCGCCGACAGCCGCGAGGCCCGCGACGAGCAACGCCAGGCCTGGGCCAAACAGCGCACCGAAGACTACCGCAGCGGCACCTACAAGCGCGGCGGCGGTGTCGTTGACCCCCTGCCCGACGACGCACCCTGGTTTGTCAAGGACTACCACGCCTACTACAAATGCCCGCGCGGATACCACGAGCGCAGCGGCAACTCGACCGACGGCTGGAATGTGACAGGAACAATGTCGTTCATCAACCAACCCCTGCTCGATATGGCCAACGAAATCAAGAATCCCGTGCTCCTCGTCCACGGCGAGAAAGCCCACAGCCGCTACTTCAGCGAATATGCTTTTGAGCGTATGACCGGCAAGCACGTAGAAGGCCAGAATGCCACCGTCGGCAACAAGGAGCTTATGATTATCCCCGGTGCCAGCCACGTGGACCTCTACGACGATGTGGCGGGTGTGATTCCTTACGACAAAATAGAGCAGTTCTTCCGCGACAACCTGAAATAAAGACATATACGCCCGAAATTCAAGACTAAAATGTTAAATTTTAACATTTATTCTTAAATTTAGTTAAAACGGGGTTTTTCTCTGCGGAAAGTGCAGAAAAGTTTCAGAACCCGGATTTTGGAGGCTGACCAATCAAAGTCCGGAACAATCATAATAAAAGAAACGAAAAATCGTTTCTGCTTTTATGGAAACTGATTTTGACAATATCGAGCGGCACCCTCTCGAGCCCTTCCTGCCACCCAACGCGCGCCTGCTGATGCTCGGCAGCTTCCCGCCGCCGCGCCGCCGCTGGTCGATGGATTTTTTCTACCCCAACCGCACCAATATGATGTGGGAGATTTTTGGGCTGATTTTTTTCGGCGACAGCCAGCGGCTGGTGGATGCCGAACGCAAGACGTTCCGGCTCGACAACATAGTGAAGCTACTGACCGACAAGGGTATAGCCATCTTCGACACCGCCTGTGCCGTGCGCCGGCTGAGCGGCACCGCAGCCGACAAAGACCTTGAAATCGTCGAGAAAACCGACCTGCCGCGACTGCTCGTACAGATTCCGCTGTGCCACGACATTGTCTGCACCGGCCAGAAGAGTTTCTCCGTTCTGACGGAAGATTATGGCGTCCCCGTGCCGAAGATGGGCGAATGCAACGAGTTCGACATCGCCGGCCGGCAGATGCGGCTGTGGAGGATGCCCTCCTCGTCGCGCGCCTTCCCTATGAAGCTGGAAATCAAAGCCGCCTACTACCGCCAGATGATGGAAACGGTAGGGTTGCTGCAAAAGCAATAGCAGGCCGTAGGGCTATTTCTTCTTGAATTTGGTGACCATATCGATGTCGTTCGGCTCGGGGTCGTCGGAGAGGTAGGTCACCTTGAGGAAGGCCGTGTCCTTGAGGAAATCGATGCTTCCCACCTGCACCTTGACGATGTCGAGTCCGGTGCGCTCGCGGAGGTCGGCCAGCAGTTCTTCGCGCCGTTCGGGCTTGATGAGGGCTATCTTCTCGTAGGTGATGATTTTCTGCGCCTTACGGTTCGACATACCGACCGCCTCGAGCAGCCATATCAAAAGAACGAAGATAATGTTGGTGGCGATGAACGACACGTAGCTCGACGCCATACCGGCGCCGTTGACGATGCTGATGGCGATGAGGACGAAGAGGTAGGTCATTTCGCGGATGGGCAGCTGCTCGGTGCGGTAGCGGATCATACTGAAGATACCGAACAGACCGAGGGCGATGCCGACCTCAATCTTCATATTCTGAAGCTGATAGAGGATGAAGAATATGGCCGTGCTGAAAAGCAGGTAGGTGAAATAATAGTCGCGGCGGTGGCTCTTGGGATAATAGAGGAAGTGGGTTATAATCCAGCAAACCAGCAGGTTGATACCAAACAGGATAAGCATCTTCCATAGGCCGGGAGCGTCGAAGAACGGCAGACCGAGGAAGTCGATATTCTGCTCCTCGGCATTGCCGAAACGGAGGGCGATGTCGGCATCTTCGAGCACGTCGGCATCGGCGTCGGGTTGGTTGTCTTCCAATATGGATTCCTCGGTAGGAAGGACGATATCATCGTCAACATCCTGAGCCACAACATTATTGGCAAAAGTCATTATCATTGCCAGAAAAAGGGATAGAAATATTTTCTTCATAAGAGTTTTATTGTTGTTTTGATATTTTTTCGATAAACAAAAGTTTGGGTTTGAAGCGGTTGCGTTTGGCCGACGGGTCGGTGAGGGCCGTCCCGATGCAGTATTTGCTCATACGGCGCGGCAGGACGTGCAGGTCGTGGAGAGCACGCTCGATGTCGGACATCGGGGCTCCGACTTCGTGCTTCACTTCGATGACAAGCAGCGGGCTGATGTCGGCATCGATGCCGGTGGCTCGGTTGTGGAACCTGATGCCCCGGTCGATAGTTATGCGCTCGCTCATCGCCTTGTCGACCAGCGTGATGCGCTCAAAGCTGTTTTCGAGGCAAGGGTGCAGCACCGACACCGGATAGGGCGTGTTTTCGTTGACAAACTGCGACACTTCGGGCACCTCGAGGCTTCGGTCGAACATCCGCACATCGATGGGGATGCGCACCTTGCGGGTCTTCTTTTTGTTGTCTTTGTTCTTGATTTCGAAGAAGGTAGTCTCGGTCGAGCGATAGGTGCGGACGCGCAGTTTTTGCCGGTTCAGCTTTTTGTTGTGGTGCATCGTGTACATTTCGAGGTTGTCGGTGTCGAAATAGAGCGTGCGGTAGGGCGCCAGCGGGTTGCCCTCGATGTGCTGCACATAGTAGCCGTCGGCGATGCGCGCCAGCAGCTCGTCGAGCAGCGCTGCCGGGGCCATATACTTCTGGTCCACGCGGTTCATCAGCCTGACGGCCTTCATATCGTCGAGGCCGATGGGCTGCATCAGGTCAAGGACGCTCATTGATAACTGTATTCGAAGGTTTTGGTCGACTCCAGCTTGCCGTTTGGCTTGTAGTTGAGCTGCTTGTGGCGTGTTCCGTCGGCATTGTATTCGAAGTGCTTGACGCGCACCACGCGGTTCTTTTCGTCATATTCCACCTGCTCCTTGCACTTGGTGCTTGTGCCTTCATAGCTGTAGGTGGTGCGCTTCTTCTGGCCATACGAAGCGTATTCTATCTCCTCGATTTTGCGGCCCTGAGCGTCGTAGGTGACCTTGTTGTCGAGATAGGGCTGCGTAGAGCCCGCCTTGGTGTTCCACTCCTTGACGACGAGGTTTTTCTTGCGTTCGCGTTTGTTCTGCTCCTGGGCGCTCAACGTGCCGCCCAAAAGGCACACAGAAACCAGTAAAAGGATGAGTTTCTTCATATTAAACGATTTAGAATGAATAGCTGTAACCTATATTAATCCAGCCTACAAAACCCGTTTCGCGGGTGTAGGATTTGAGTTTGGTGCCCTCGGCGTTGGCGTCGACTACCTTGTCCATAATGCGGTCGGCCATCAGCGAGACGTCTATGCTCGAAGCCTTGCTGAGCCTGTAGTCGAAACCCACGGAGCCCCGAACGCGGTTGACGTACACACCCGACCAACTGTCTATGAACCAGCCTGCCTCGCCATATTGCGACAAAGCGCCGGTCAGGTAGTTTGTGCCGTCGTAACTGGCGCTGATCACTGGCGCGTTCAGTGTGTTGCGCAGTTCGATGTATGCGTATGGTTCGAGGCGCCGCAGGCCTTTGTATAAAAGTTTCAGTCGGCTTTTGAGCGTCAAAGCAGTGCGCGGATTCTGGTATTCGTTCATATCGCCGCTGCGATAGGTGGCCTGGAAGCGCTCGCGGAGCGACAGACGCCAGTCGCCGAAGCGCAGGCTGCCCGTAGCGTCGAGCATCAGGCGGTGGCGACTGCTTTTGAAGGCGCTGTTACTGCTGCTGTAAGGATTTATCATCGCATAGCCCACACCCAGCTTCAGGTAGTCGTTGACCTTGTAGCTCAGGCCCAGCGTGGTGTGGAAGCGGTCGAACGAGCCGAAATTGTTGTCCATACGGATTTCCTCCTCAAGGCTGACGTGCAGTCCGCGAGCCAGCTTCTTGTCGACCGACACCGACAGGCGGCCGCCCACTTCGGGGTCGAGATCCACATCGGTTTGGGCTTTCAATCCCTGGAAATCAAGGCTCAAGAAAGCGGCTGCAATTATTACTGAAAAAAACTTTTTCATCTTCATTGCCTATATGATTATCAACAAATACAAAAAGAATCAATGCCATCCGCCACCACCGGAATAGGTGGTGATGCTGACGTTGCTGCCGCCGCTAATGGTTGGGTTTTCGTTGAGCATTGCGTTGCAGCGCTCGGTGCCGCCACTGACGGTGACATTGCTTTTGACGACAGGCTGCTGCGCGCCCGACACGATGAGCCGTTGTCCGCCGCTCGACGGGGTTTTGAAAGCGTATGTGGCATCGCCAACAGCGATGGAATACCACACATTCTTGCTCCACGACGAGGACTGGTAGCAGCTCTGCGTGAGCTGTGCTCCGCTTTCAAGGCCACCGATGGCTATCAGCGTGCCGCCCTGCACATAAAGCTTGTATCCGCCTTCGGTGTTGGCGTCGAGTGCCACTTCGGGCGATGAAGCGCCAATGGCATAGACCACGCCACCCTGGATGTAGAGGTTGCCGTTAGCATCGATGCCGTCGTTGCCTGTAGAATAGGCGCATACATATCCACCGCTGATGGTCATCGTCGATGCTGAATTGATGGCGTCGTCTGACGACTGGCTGTAGATCTCGCCGCCCGTGACGGTCAGGGTGCTTTTCGTTTCGATGCCCTCGTGGTTCGATGCCTTGACAATGATTTTGCCACCCGTGACGACGATATTGCCGTCGGACTTTATACCCTTGGCCCCCACACTGTTGTTGCTGTTTCCGCCGCCGCCGTGCCAGCCACCGCCGCCACCTGACGAGCCAAAGTTCTGGCCCGTGACGGTAATGTCGACGGTCCCGCCGCTGAAATATGCATCACCGTCGCAGCTGATGCCTTTGCCGCCACGGCCACTGTTGGTGATGGTCAGCGTTCCATCTTCCATCACGAACAGTTGGTCAGCCTTGACGCCTGCCGTGCCACTGGTGTCGGTGACCCCGTCTGTGGTGGTCACGACGGTGTTGCCACTGATGGTCATAGTGGTCGTACCACCCTCGAAGCGTACCAGGCTGTCGCTGCTGAAGCCCTTCTTGCCATCGGCCGAGACGCTGATGTCGAGCGTGCCACCGCTGACAACGATATAGTCCTTGCCGCGCACTCCGTGTCCTGCCGACGATGATACCGACACCGTGCCGGACGTGAACTGCACCCAGTCGTCGCTGGTGATGCCAGCCTTGCCCGTGGCCCGGACAGTAAGGCTACCCGTGCCGCTGACCACGATCTGTCCTTCGCTGAAGAGGGCAGCCTTCTCATCCTCAGTGCTGGGAGTGAGACTGTAGCTCGAACCGTCGGCAAGGCTGTTGCTTCCGTTGAGCACCAGGTCGACACGCTTGCCTTTGTTCGGGGCGTCCGCAGTGCCCTGCACATTGATGGCGGCGCCGCGGGTGTTGGTTATACTGGCGCCATTGAGCGTGATGCTTTGCTTGCGACCGCTGTATATCTTGAGGAAACCGTCGCTGGTAGAGCCGCTGACGTTGTAAGCCACCTTAGCGGCAATGCTGTTGACGATGGTGACGTCGTTGCCGCTGACCGTGGCAGTGATGCCATCGACGGTGCCACTGACCGATGCACTGCCGCTTGGCGAGAAGACGACCATCAGCGTATAGTCGCCAGTGGTGTCGATCACGTCGACATCAGTGTCTTCCTCGACTGCGTCAACCACCGTAATTTCATCCTTTTTGCACCCTGTCAAAACGAGCAAGAATGCGGCAAACAATAGCGTGTGTAGTTTCATAAGATAAATCATTTTTAATTTAGTACCATAAAATGCGAGAACTTGCACAAAGAAACGCAAAATACAATAAAAACAAACTTACAGCATATCAACACCTCACATCGCCTCAATCAGAAAACTGACTGGTCGGAAGCCGTCGTTGCAGCTGATAAAGGCGCTGTCGGGATTTTTCATCCAGCCGTCGTAGAAGTTGCCGCGACCGGCAGCCAGCTCCTCGACAAACCACCGCATCGACTCCCAAGCACTGTCGCACATCCCGTCGGGCTTGTCGCCACCACGAGCGATCCACTGCTGCCCCTCGACAACGTCGCAGGCGTGCTGGATAGGATTCTCGTATCGGGCTTGCAAGTCCTTGTAGTCGGCCTTGCGTATGGCAGTTATTCTTACATCTTTCATACCGTCGTAACGCATTTCGGCTCCGATTATTGCATCAGTCGTCGACTTTTATTTCGGGCAGTTTCGGGCACTTGTCGCCACAATGGCACTCCTTGCCGCCCGTCTTCGGACATCCGCTGCAACCGCAGCTGCATCCACCACCTTTGCCTCGCACAGTCCGCACCACCCACCGCACGACGAAAGCCAGGGTAAGGACAAGGATAATTATAACAACTATTGTTTGCATCACACCACGTCGAATTTTTCTTTACGATTATTACTTCACCGAATTAATCAAATTTTACGAATCTTTTTCTTATTTTTCAACAACTGGTAGTTGTTGCGAATTTAAACGAATAACTGACAGATTACTTCACCGAATTAATCGAATTTTACGAATCTTTTTCTTATTTTTCAACAACTGGTAGTTGTTGCGAATTTAAACGAATAACTGACAGACTACGACTGGACTTCCCAATTCCGCTTTTTCAAAATGCGGTCATATTCTAACGACTGGCAACCAAAATTGACAAGCAATCCTAACTCGAATCCACTTGCCTTAAGGTAGTTATATACCTGCGAACGAAACTCATCCAACCGTGGTATCGCCTTAATTTCGACGATAACCTTGTCAAAACATACGAAATCTGCCCTGAACGTTTTATTGAGTTTTTCTCCCTTGTATATCACCGGCAAAGACACCTCTCTCTCGAACGGAATTTGTCTCAGCCTGAATTCATACTCCAAAGCCTCTTGGTACACCGGCTCCGTAAAACCGCACCCCAATTCATTATGGACATCCATCGCAGCACCTATTATCCTATACGACTCGTCTTTATAAATTATCTTATCACTCATATTCGTTTTAATTCGTAATGGTTTTAATTCGTAGAGATACCATCTCTTAATTCGTTTTAATTCGTAGAGATATCATCTCTTAATTCGTTTTAATTCGTAGAGATATCATCTCTTAATTCGTTTATTTCGTTTAATTCGGTGACAAAAAATATTTCGATGACAAAAATTTTAGATAATTAGCGAGCCGATTTGGAAGAGTAGCGTCGACGCAATCCACGCGAGTCCGATGGTGTAGGCCATAGTGAAGAAGGCCCAGCGCCAGCGGCCGCTCTCGTTCTTGATGGCTATGACGGTCGAGAGGCAGGGCATATAGAGCAGTATGAAGAGCAGCATCGACGCTGCCGAAAGGGGCGTCATATTCTGCTGTATCAACTGCGAGATGCGGCTGCCGTTGGCCTCGTCCTCGAAGTCCTCGAGGGCATCGGCCTCCTCGCTACTGGTGGCGTAGACCACGGTCATCGTACTGGCTACCACCTCTTTGGCAAAGACGCCGCTAAGCAGCGACACGCTCTGCTTCCAGTCGAATCCGCAGGGCACCATCGCTGGCTCGATGGCCTTGCCGATTTTGGCCATATAAGAGTTCTCGGTCTGCAGCTTGCGGTCGTCATTGGTGGGGAAATAGCTGAGCGCCCAGACTATGATGCTGGCCGCCAAGATGATGGTTCCCATCTTCTTGAGGTACTCCTTGCCTTTCTCCCACGTGTGGCGCAGCACGGCCTTGGCGGTGGGCATACGGTAGGGCGGCAGCTCCATAACGAACGGCAGGCTGTCGCCTTTGACCACAAAGCGGCTGAAAAGCTTGGCCATCAGCACAGCCATAATCATTCCCAGCAGGTAGAGACCCGTGAGAACCAGCGCGGCATACTTGCTGAAGAAAGCCGACACAAGAATCACATATACAGGTATTCGCGCCGAGCAGCTCATCATCGGGATGACCAGCATCGTCAGCAGGCGACTCTTGCGGTCCTCGATGGTGCGCGTGGCCATAATGGCCGGCACGTTGCAGCCAAAGCCCATAATCATCGGGATGAAGCTCTTGCCGTGCAGCCCCATCTTGTGCATCAGCTTGTCCATAATGAACGCTGCGCGGGCCATATAGCCACTGTCCTCCATAAACGAGATAAACAGATACAGAATCAATATGTTAGGCAAGAAAACAATAACACTGCCCACGCCGGCGATGATGCCGTCGGCCAGCAGCGAGCGCAGCGGTCCCTCGGCCATATTGTCGGTCACCAGGCCGCCCAGCCAGCCGAAGAGGGCGTCGATCCAGTCCATCGGGTAGGCACCGAGGGCGAAGGTGCAGTAGAAGGTGATGAACATAAAGATGAGGAACACCGGATAGCCCAGCCAGCGGTGCGTGACGATGGCGTCGATGCGGTCGGTAAGGTGGTGCAGCGTGCTCTTTTCATTGCGGGCATAGCATTCGGCCAAAGCACCGCGCACAAAGGCATATTTGGCATCGGTGATGGCACTCTCGATGTCCTGATGCTCAGTTTCGACATCCACCTTGTGGCCGCTTGCGCCGTCGGTCTCGACCAGGCGGCGTCCGCTGCCCTTCCTGAACTCCTCGCCAATCCGGTCGCGCATCTGCAGCACGCTGCCGTCGGGGTCGCGCTCGGCGGCATACTGCTCCAGCTGCTTGTCGTTCTCCAAAAGCTTGATTGCCAGAAAGCGCGTCGACAGCGAATCGCTGAAGCCGTGCTCGTACAGTTCAGTGCGGAGCTGTTTGATGCAGCGCTCCAGCTCCCGGCCGTGGTTGACGTGGATGTGACGCGTTTTGCTGTCGCGCCCCTCGAATACCTCTATTATCTTGTCAAACAGGTTGTCAATGCCGTCGCCGCTGCGTCCTGTGGTGGGAACAATGGGCATACCCAGCAGGGTCGACAGCTGGTCGATGTCCAGCCGGTCGCCGCTTTTCTGCAGTTCGTCGTACATATTGAGGGCCATCACCATCGTGATGTCCATATCGATAAGCTGGGTAGTGAGGTACAGGTTACGCTCCAAATTGCTGCCGTCCACGACGTTGAGAATTATGTCGGGACTTTTCTCGATGATGTGCTTCCTCACATAGAGCTCCTCAGGCGAATAGGCGCTGAGCGAATAGGTGCCCGGCAGGTCGACCAGGTTGAACGTGTATCCGCCGTGCTCGAAGGTTCCCACCTTCTCGTCGACCGTCACGCCGCTGTAGTTGCCCACCCGCTCGTGGGCGTGGGCAGCGATATTGAAGATGCTGGTCTTACCGCAGTTAGGGTTGCCCACCAGAGCCACATTTATCGTATGCGAACGTTCGGCGGCGATGTGCTGCATCGCCGTGTTGCCTTCGACCTCGATGCCACGGTAGTCGTCGTGGTTCACAATCTCGCGCTCGGCCTCTTCCTCACTCACTATTTCCACCTTTTCGGCATCGCTGCGGCGCAGCGACACCTCGAAGTTCATTATGCGGTACTTTATAGGGTCGTTCAGCGGCGCGTTGAGGATAGCCTCGACGGTCACCCCGTTGATGAAACCCATCTCGATGATGCGCTTGCGGAAGGCGCCGTGGCCCGCCACGCGAACCACCACACCACGCATACCCGTCTGTAGTTCAGATAGTAACATTAGTATACATATTTTTAATTCAAAATGCAAAGATACTCACATCCTTCCACCCGCGAAATACCTAAAAGTAGTGATTTTTACCATTTGACATTGAAACCGAACTGTTTCTTTTAGCCGGAAATGCTACATCTCGCAGGCGAGGCGCCTGCGTACCATCGACATCGTCAATCCGATGTCGGGAAAGGTACCTGTAGAGCACTCCAAAACAAGGCCAAAAATTGACCAAAATCGTATCAGAGTTTTCTCATCTTCTACTGAGGTAAAAGTTGGTAAAAATTTGGTAAGAACTTGGGTAGAATTTGGTAAGAAGATGGTACCTGGAAAACAAGGGGTTACGAAAGGGCATTTTTTGCCCTTTTTTGGGCCTTTCGGAGGGCGTTTTTTGGAGTCTTTTTTGGGGTGTTTTTCGAGGTCGAGTTTTCTGGCAAATTTAACATTCCAAGAAAACGAAGAACCGAAAACAGAGAACGGAGAGCGGAAAGCGGAAAGCGGAGAGCGGAAAGCGGAAAGCGATTTTATAGGTGAAATTATTAAAAAAACGGGTTGCGGACAGCCGGATTGAGGGTTGGCGAGTACGGAAACGAGCATTTGGAAAAGAACGGACAAGATTGTTTTTCAATAAGATATAAGGGAATACGAAATGTTTTTTTACAAAATATCTCATAATCAAAATTTTCTTTGTATTTTTGCAGCGGATTTTGTGAGATCAGGGGGCGCAAGTCCCCTGTTTTATTAGACATAATCCAGCAATATGAAGTAACAAAAAACAGAAGACTATGATAGACAAAATGCACGTGCTGAACGTAATAGACGAGGCGCTGGCCGGCAGCGACAAGTTCTTGGTAGACCTGAAGATTTCGACCGACAACCGCATCAATGTGGCCATCGACGGCGACAACGGCATAACGATCGACGACTGCATCGAGCTGAGCCGCACCATCGAAAACAGCCTGGACCGCGACGAGGAGGATTTTGAACTCAACGTGGCGTCGGCCGGACTGGACTCGCCGCTGAGGCTGAAACGCCAGTACCGCAAGAATATAGGCCGGGATCTGGCGGTGACGACCTTCGACGGCGAAAGCGTCACGGGTCGCCTGACCGAGGCCGACGAGGATCACATTGTGGTCTGCCCTGCCGGCAGCCGCAAGGCTCCGGCCGAGCCTGTAAGCATAGCCTATGGCGACATAAAGACAGCCAAAGTGGTAATACATTTCTAAAGCATCGCGGCTGCGCCGGCACAACAACCGCCGACAAGGCCGTATGCGTACCATTACGAACCGCTTGCGGCAACGCCGGCGGGACAAATACGAAACGAAAATCAAATTATTCTAAAATACAATGAAGACGTCAGGACTTATCGATTCCTTTTCGGAATTCAAAGACTTTAAGAACATCGACCGCGAGACGCTGATGCACATACTTGAAGAGGTGTTCCGCACCGCACTGGCCAAGAAGTATGGCACCGACGACAATTTCGACATCATCGTCAACATCGACAAGGGCGACCTGGAAATCTACCGCAACCGCCTTATCGTCGAGGACGGCCAGCTGACCGACAGCAAGCGCGAAATCGAATACTCGGAGGCCATCAAGATCGAGTCGGACTTCGAGGTTGGCGAGGACCTTTCGGAGCCTGTGCCGCTGACCGAGTTCGGCCGCCGCGAAATTCTGGCCATCCACCAGAACCTGGTGGGCAAGATACAGGACTACGAGAAATCGCTTATCTTCCAGAAATACAAGGATAAAGTGGGCGAAATCGTCATCGGCGAGGTCTATCAGCCGTGGAACAAGGAAATACTGGTGCTCGACGAAGAGAAAATTGAGCTTGTGCTCCCCAAGAGCGAACAGATTCCTTCCGACCGTTTCCGCAAAGGCGACACAGTACGCGCCATCGTGCTTAAGGTTGAGCTGAAGAACAACAACCCCGTAATCATCCTCTCGCGCACGTCGCCCATTTTCCTGGAGCGTCTGCTCGAGGCCGAAGTGCCTGAAATCTACGACGGACTGATTACCATCCGCAACATCGTGCGTGTGCCTGGCGAACGCGCCAAGGTGGCCGTCGAATCGTACGACGACCGCATCGACCCCGTGGGCTCGTGCGTCGGTATGAAAGGCAACCGCATCCACGGCATAGTCCGCGAACTGAAGAACGAGAACATCGACGTGATCAACTACTCGAACCGTCCGGAGCTTATGATACGCCGCTCGCTGAGTCCCGCCGAAATCACCAAAATCACCCTGAACGAAGAGACCAAAACCGCCGAGGTGTTTATGGAGCCCGACCAGGTGTCGCTGGCCATCGGCAAAGGCGGCCACAACATCAAGCTGGCCAGCAAACTGTGCGGCTACGAAATCGAGATTTACCGCAACACTGACGAAGACCTCGACGATGTGGATCTGAAGACCCTCAAGGGCGACATCGACGACTGGGTCATCGACGAACTTATCAAGATTGGATGCGACACAGCCAAGAATGTGCTGGCCCTGTCGAAAGAAGAGCTCATCAACCGCACCGACCTTGAGGAAGAGACTATCGACCAGGTGCTTGAGACCCTGAAGAGCCTCTTCGACGTCGACCTTAAAGAGTTTAACGACGAAATCGACCAGAACGTCATCGATACCCTTATCAACATAGGATGCGACACCGCCAAAAGTGTGCTCGCCATCAAGAAAGAGGACCTGATGCGCCGCAGCGGCCTCGACGAAGCCACCATCGATCACGTAATCAACGTGCTCAAAGCCGAATTTGAAGAAGAGTAGGCGCCCCCGTAACTGCCGCACCGCACCACGCCGCGGCCAACAAGAAACAGCGCCAGCAATAAAACAATTTTGTCCAACAAAATAAAGAAGGAGGAGTGTTATGCCAGAAGAACCGAAAAACATAAGACTGAACAAAGCCGCCAAAGAACTGAACGTCGGCATCCCCACCCTTGTGGAATACCTTGCAAAGAAGGGCCACCAGGTTGACGCGAATCCCAACGCAAGGCTCACACCTGAGCAGTATGCTTTGTTAGCCACCGCGTTCCAATCCGAACGGCAGGTGAAAGAAAATGCTGACCGAATCGAAATCAGCACCGGTAGCAGTGTCGTCATTGAAGCCACCAACGCCAGCAACGACGACGAAGCCCGCGACTATGGCGACGAAGTGATTATCAAGAACTTCACCACTCCCAAAAGCAAAGAGTCCGCAAAGCCGGAGAAAGCCGCTGAAAAAGAGAAGAGCATTTCCGACGAGACATACACCGAGGCCGAAGAACAGCCTGCCCAAACCATCGAAACGGAACCCGAACCGGAACCGCTGCCCAAGTTCGAGGCACAGGTGTTGCGCAGTTCGGTGGCTGGCGCCAAGGAAGGCAAGAACGCTTTCGACGCCGAGGTGCACATTGTGGACAAGATAGACCTCGACACCCTCAACGCGCGCTTGCGTCCCGTGACGGTCAAGACCAAGAACGAGAAGAGCAAGAAAGAGAAGAAAGCAAAAGAGTCTAAAGAGACGACCGACACAACCAAAAACGCAAAGAAAAAAAGCAACGAAGGCCAGAAGGCCAAGAACACCAAACCTTCCGAACCCAAACAACCCGAACCGAAGCCTGTAGAAACCACTGTCCCTGAAAAGACAGAGGCGAAAGCCCCAGAAAAGGAAATCGAGTTCATCGAGACCCAATACCAGAAGCTTGAAGGCCCAAAGGTGGTCTCCAAGATAGACCTGTCGCAGTTCGACAAACCCAAGCCCAAACGCGACGAGGAGAAAAAGAAAAAACGCAAACGCATCAAGAAAGAGGGCGTGAAGGTCGACGAAAGCAACCCGCAGGCCGGCACCGCCGCCGACAGCAAGAACGCCGCCAAGGGCAAGGACAAGAAGAGCGAAAAGAACAAGAAAAAAACCGCCGAAAAGAAGAAACCCGAGGTGGACGACGCCGAAATCGAGAAGCAAATAAAGGAGACCCTGGCACGACTGAGCCCAATGGGCAAGTCGAAGACTTCGAAGCACAACCGCGAGAAGCGCCAGAAGGTGCACCAGCAGATAGAAGAGGAGCAGATGCGCGAGATGGAGAGCCAGAAGACGCTGCAGGTGACGGAGTTCGTCACCGCCAACGAGCTGGCCACGATGATGAACATCCCCGTGACGCAAATCATCGCCACTTGTATGCAGGTGGGCATCTTCGTCAGCATCAACCAGCGCCTCGACGCCGAGACGATACGCCTCATCGCCGACGAGTTTGGCTACGACATCAGCTTTGCCAGCTCGGAGGTGGTCGACACGCTGCATAAGATCGAAGAAGAGGACAACCCCGAAGACCTCGTCACCCGCAACCCCATCGTCACCGTTATGGGCCACGTGGACCACGGTAAGACGTCGCTGCTCGACTATATCCGCAAGACCAACGTCATTGCCGGCGAGGCTGGTGGCATCACCCAGCACATCGGTGCCTACGAGGTGACCACCGCCGACGGACGCCGCATCACCTTCCTCGACACCCCTGGCCACGAAGCCTTCACGGCTATGCGTGCCCGCGGTGCCAAGATGACCGACATCGCCATCATCGTCATCGCCGCAGACGACAAGATAATGCCACAGACCGTCGAGGCCATCAACCACGCTCAGGCTGCCGGCGTTCCCATCGTCTTTGCCATCAACAAGATAGACAAACCCGGTGCCGATCCCGACCGCATCAAGACCGAGCTGGCCAATATGAATCTGCTGGTCGAGGAATGGGGCGGCAAGTACCAGAGCCAGGACATCAGTGCCAAGAAGGGTATCGGTGTCGACGAACTGCTTGAGAAAGTGATACTTCAGGCCGACATTATGGAACTGAAGGGCAACCCCAACAAGCGCGCCAAGGGTACCGTCATCGAGAGCTCGCTCGACAAAGGCCGCGGCTATGTGGCCAAAATTCTTGTCGAGGACGGCACAATCCGCAAGGGCGACCCCATCGTGGCCGGTGCCATCAGCGGCCGCGTCCGCGCTATGTACAACGAACGTAACCAGGAGGTTATGTCGGCCGGTCCGTCACAGCCTGTGCTGCTGCTGGGCCTTACCGGCGCCTGCCAGGCCGGCGACACCTTCAACGTCACCGAGAACGAGAAGGAGGCCAAAGACATCGCCAACCGCCGCACGCAGCTGCAGCGCGAGCTGGGTCTGCGCACACAGAAGCATATGACCCTCGACGAGATTGGCCGCCGCATCGCACTAGGCAACTTCAAGGAGCTGAATATCATCGTCAAAGCCGACGTGGACGGTTCGGTTGAAGCCCTTAGCGACTCGCTGCTCAAGCTTTCGACCGACGAGGTGCAGGTCAACGTCATCCACAAAGCCGTGGGACAAATCACCGAAAACGACGTGCTGCTGGCCGAATCGAGCGACGCCATCATCATCGGCTTCCAGGTGCGCCCCTCGGTCGGAGCACGCAAGATGGCCGAAACCGAGCATATCGACATCCGCCTCTACAGCATCATCTACGACGCCATCAACGAACTGAAAGACGCTATCGAGGGTATGCTTTCGCCCGAGAAACAGGAGAAAATCGTGGCCAACCTCGAGATCCGCGAAACCTTCAAGATCAGCAAGGTGGGCACCATCGCCGGCTGTATGTGCCTCGACGGCAAGATCAGCCGCAGCAGCAATGTGCGTGTCATCCGCGATGGCATCGTGGTCTATACCGGCAAGCTGGCATCGCTGAAGCGCTTCAAGGACGACGTCAAAGAGGTTGTCAGCGGACAGGACTGCGGCCTTAACATCGAGAACTTCAACGACATCAAGGTCGGCGACATCGTCGAAGCCTACGAAGTCATAGAAATAAAACGCAAACTGTAAGAATGCGTTAATGTGTTAGTGTGTTAATGCGTTAGTGGCTACGCAATCCAATGAGAACAACTTTACTAACATAATAACACATTAACGCAATTACACAACAACGCAATATAATTGATGAGGACACAAGGCATCACATACGACAAATGCAAGGCTTTTGCCATCGAAGTAATTGCACTTTGCAACAACCTTCGAGAAAAAGGAGAGTATGTTATGTCGAAACAAATATTAAGATCAGGAACGAGTATTGGTGCCAATTATTGCGAAGCATTAGGTTCCGAAAGCCCACAGGATTTTGTCCACAAGCTGTCAATTTCGCTCAAAGAGGCTAATGAAACCTACTTTTGGCTTGATATTCTCCATTCAAGCGGACACATTGACGCCGATCGGTTCAACGGTTTGAAAGAACAACTCGAAGAGATCTACAAGATGATGAACTCTGCCTCAATTACAGTAAAAAAGCGCAACAATATACTAACGCAATAACACAATAACACAATAACGCAATAACGCAATTTATGAACAAGAATCTCTATATAATAGCAGGGTGCAATGGGGCCGGCAAGACGACAGCCTCTTACACCATATTGCCTGAGATTCTTGAATGCAAGGAGTTTGTCAACGCCGACGAGATTGCCCGCGGCCTCTCCCCTTTCAACCCCAACAGCACATCGATCGAGGCGGGCAAGCTGATGTTGAAACGCATCCGCGAACTGCTGGGGCGCGACGAATCGTTCGCCATCGAGACAACGCTGGCCACGAGGTCGTACATCAACCTGGTAAGGCAGGCGCAAAGCCGAGGATACGCAGTGACTCTGCTCTTCTTCTGGCTGCGCACACCCGAACTGGCGCTGCAGCGCATAGCCGAACGCGTGAAAAGCGGCGGACACGACATCCCCACCGCCACCGCACGGCGGCGCTACGTGTCGGGGATAACCAATCTGTTCAACCTTTATGTTCCCGAAGTCGACTACTGGATGCTCTACGACAACAGTTCCTCGCCCCGCATCGCCGTGGCTCGCGGAGGACGCCAACTTGAAACGACCATCTACGACCAGGAAACATTTAATACCATAAAGAACTATGTCTGACAAAGATGCACAACTGCTGACCGAAAAGATACAGTACGGACTGGCCCTTGCCGAGCGCCGTATGTTGGAAGAAAAAGCCCTGCACGGACAAGACATCGTCGTCTGCGACAACGACGGCACCATCGAGCGCATCCCCGCAAGCGAAGCAATAAAAAAAATACCCTCCGTGCAATAATCGCCCAACAACCACGTTAAATAAATGCAAAATGCATTAGCAAATCAAACACATTCACACATTAACGCATTAACACAATAACACATTAACGCACTAACACAATAACCCATTAACGCATTAACGCAATTACGCACTCAAAAACTGCCTCCTTAGTTCAACGGATAGAACGGAAGTTTCCTAAACTTTAAATGAGGGTTCGATTCCCCCAGGGGGTACAAAAAAAACACCGCCACCGCGGTGTTTTTTTTCTAAAACGAAATCTTATGTATTCGATTTTAATATTGTTGCATTTGCACTATACACTCTATAATACTGATATTCATTCATTTTGAACGAACGCAACGATATATTTTGTCAAATAAAAAATAATTCGTATTTTTGCATTTGCGTGTAATATAAACAAGCCATCTCAATGGACGGATTTAAAAATATCAAAATCAACAGATTCAGAGGGATCAATCATTTAGAGATTGACGATTTCTCACGTGTAAACGTCTTTCTTGGTCAAAACAGTTCCGGTAAGAGTTCTGTGCTTGAATGTATCCTCCTGCTTATGGGTATGTCGAACCCCGACCTACCCCAAGCCATTAATGCAATTCGGTCACGTAGTTTCAGCAATTTTGCAGACTTAGGATACCTGTTTCACAACTACGACCTGAAAATGAAGCCTGATTTAGCCGCTGAATTATTCGATGAAACCAAGCGCCATCTCACATTAGAAATGACCTATATGTTCGATGAGAAATCACAGGTCAGCGAACAAAATGGTCATATTCCAACCTCAGAAACCAAGACATTTCTAAATACACTAAAGATGGCCTTCGACATAGAATCCGGCCAGAATAAAAAAAACTATGAATGCAGCTTAACTATCAATCCGCAAGGAATGATTTCAAACAAGAGATTGGCAGAAGGCTATCTTGAAAAGAATAGTGTAGCATTCATATCGTCGGATTTGGCGGCAGGCAATCCCGCCAATGACTTGGTTGAACTGGCAAAACGAAAAAGAAAAGACATTGTAACAGAACGGCTCCAATATTTCGACAGCCGAATAACAACATTGGAAATACTAAACAACGTTGCTTACATCGGATTGGACGGCATCGACCAACTGCTAACAGTCAATATGCAAGGTGATGGTCTGCAACGATACTTAAACATCGTTGCAGCGTCAGCCAACCCAGCGAACAACATTCTTTTGATTGACGAAATTGAGAACGGCCTTCATTATTCTGCTTATAAAAAACTCTGGGAAGCTATATTTGCACTTGCAGTAGGAACCAACAAACAGATCTTTGTCACCACCCATAGCAAAGAGACAATTCAAAAACTCAACCTGATGTTGACAGAGCATCAGGAATACCAGCAAGAAATGCGCTTATACACAATTGCGAATACGTTGAAAAAAGGACATCAGGCATATAAGTACACCTACGACGGTCTGTCTGGTGCTTGCGAAAATGATGTAGAACTAAGGGGGAGGGTGTTGTAATGAATAGATTCCAAATAATAGTAGAAGGTACGGCCGACAAGAAGTTCTTTGAGGACTACTATCGCCACTTGTTTCACGAGAATGCGCCAGAAGGAAGCATTACCCTTCCCATAAAGGATGACAAAACCGGTGGTTACCAGAAACTGTTCAGCGAAAACGGGATAAACACTCTTAAAGAAGGTATGGACTATGGCGCGACAAATCTCGTCATTTTCGATGCCGATGACGATATTGAGGCTCGCCGCAAAGAGCTGCTGTCCATTCGAGATAACTATGGAGTCGATTTTGAACTCTTCCTCCTACCCAATAATCAAGATGCAGGCTCATCGGAAGACCTCTTAGAGCATATCATCAACCCTAACAACCAACCCATCTTCGAATGCTGGCAGCACTATGAGGACGAACTCGTGCAGCAGGAAATCCCAGGAAGGACACCGCCACCTCTCACCACTCCCGCCAAGAAAACCAAGATATATGGATACCTTGAGGCATTACTGGAGCCGAAACAGAAAGACCTCATCAAAGAACGTAACCGCAACTACGAGAATACCCAGCACTGGAATCTGGATGCTGAATATTTGGAGCCGTTGAAACAGTTCATTTTGCAATGTTTCAATTTTTATAAATGATTTAGAAAATGCTATACGGCGTTGACATATTTTGTGGTGCGGGAGGCCTCAGCTTGGGTGCTGAAATGGCCGGTATTCAAATTGCATTTGCTGTAGAGAAAGACATAAATGCTGCGGCAACATATAGGTACAACCATAGAAATATACCCATAATCTGTGACGATATTCACAATGTGGATCCTCTTGCTCATATCCCTCACATAAATAACGATGACCAACTGATTGTATTTGGAGGTCCACCTTGTCAAGGCTTTTCGCTGTCTAACACGATGACTCGCAATATGCAGAACCCCAACAATAGCTTATTTGAGGAGTTTGTTAGGTTTGTGTCTGCCTTACAGCCAGGATGGTTTCTATTTGAGAATGTTGAGGGTTTCTTGAGGTTTGAAAATGGACAACTCCGAGACAAAGTAAAAAAATGTTTTGAAGACTTAGGCTATACAGTTAACGATACGCTACTTACCGCTTCAAACTATGGTGTTCCTCAACATAGAAGCCGTTTCATTATGGTGGGTAATCGGAATGGTATATTGTTCCAATTCCCAGCCCCCATCGCCAAAGTCTATACCGTTGATGATGCAATAAGTGATTTGCCGGAGCTTGACAATGGTCAACAAGAAGATACTCTACCCTATAGAATACCTTTATCAGAAGCCAGCGAGTATGCTAAACTCATGCGACATGGATCGCGAAAAGCTAAACAAAATTACGTATCACGCAATGCCGATTATGTTATTGAGCGGTACAAATATATTAAACAAGGGCAGAACTGGCAAGCCATTCCGGAAGATTTAATGAAAAACTACAAGGATAGGAGGCAGTGTCACAGCGGAATATACAAGAGACTTGAGGCCAATAAACCATCAGTGGTAATATCGAATTATCGCAAAAACATGCTCATTCACCCATTTCAAGATAGAGGTCTTTCTGTGCGTGAGGCAGCTCGTCTTCAAAGTTTCCCGGACAATTTCATCTTTAAGGGAAGTTTAATGCATATTCAGCAGCAAATAGGCAATGCGGTTCCGCCTATGTTAGGTAACGCAATTTTTCAAAAAATACAGAATTATGTCAACCCCATTTAAATTAAAATGGAATTTTGATGTTAGTACATTTCGTCTTTTAGGGCGAGAATTGATAACCGATCGAATTACAGCATTGTTCGAGCTGGTAAAAAACTGCTATGATGCAAATGCAAATATAACAACCCTACTTTTCAACGATACAGACACTCTGACAAATAATAGTTATATTACCATTAAGGATGATGGAATTGGCATGTCATTGAATGATATTCGATATAAATGGATGGTTGTTGGAACTAATAGTAAACGTAAGGAAAAAACTTCTCCTGCTCCATATAATAGAACTGTCGTCGGCGAAAAAGGAGTTGGTCGGTTTGCTGTAGAAAAACTTGGATCAAAAGTCACAATTGAGACTACCCAAGAAGGAACTTCTAGAAAGATTATACTAGAACTGGATTGGACCAGTTATGAAACACTTTCAAACACCCAGAATAATTATGCTGGTCGAAAATCCACATACTTTACTGATGTCGAAAATAACTGCTGGATTTCTCCATGCTCCCGAGAAGAGCATGGCACAACTATAAAGATTTTCTTCAACAGGGTCGACCAGCTCTGGTCAGAAAATGATATTGATAGAGCATACTCAGAATTGTCCAAGTTGGTTTCTCCTATTTACAAACCCGCATATCCATTCAATATCGTAATTAGCAGCAATAACTTTAGCAAATACCAGAATACAGATGTCATCAATAATTTTGCAATCGACACTAAACATCATTATGTGTTAAATTGTGTCAAGGACGGTGATCAGCTGGTTCAACAACAACTGTTTTTTGATTCAGAATCTGGTCAGGTAATTACACGTAACACTGCCATATTCAGTTTTGGCCCCGTCTCAATGGACTTCTATTATCTTGACAAAGCCGATATTCGAAAGTACAAAACCGCATATAAAGGAAATAGAATTGATGGCATCATCATCTATAGGGATGGTATTATCACAACTCCATTTGCTGAAACCGAGGAAAATACAGACAAGAAAAGAGATATATTGGGAATCGACAAAAGACGTTATTCCGGCTTCTTTGATAAAATAAGCTCAAATAACCTTGTCGGCTTTTTGAATATCACAAAAGAAGGAAATCCCCAAATAAAAGATGCGACAAACCGTCAAGACTTTATTGATTGCACAGAATATCGAGAGTTAAAGGCTTTTATCATAGACCAAATTGAGGTTATTGAACGGTATTTATCTTATTGGAAAAAAAAGGATTCCGAGGCTTCTATCAACAAACTTCAAATTGCGAACAGCCAACTTTCTCGTATTTCAGACACTCTTAATGAGATTTATGACGATGTTTCGCCGAAAGTTCGTACTCAGTTAAAAAAGATAGACCGGCGAACGAAAGCCGTACAGCGCGATATTACTAAAGGAATACGTCATGTCGAGCAATTAAAACAAGAGTCTGAGCGAAAGGAGGATTTGTTTCTTAGCTTATTATCCTTACAGGATTATGCTGCCGAACTTTCTCATATGGTAAAAACGACAATAGGGAACATAAAATCCATGGCTGAATTTTTCAAAACGGACTTCCCTAATCCCGATTATGACGATATATTTAAAGACTATGCAACCTCTATTTATAATGAGATGGAGAAGCTTAGTATCGGTGTGAAATTCATGCTTAGCTATGCGACATCAGGAAGTGATTTCGAAACATTTGAAGTTTTTTCATTGATTAAATACTTGTTTGAAAGAATATACAAAGATCGTTTTGATAGGGCAGGAATTCATACAATTCTGGAGTATTCACAAGAGTTAAAGATCACTCATAATAAAAAGTTTTTTGAGGATATCTTTGAAAATCTGATTTCGAACTCTGTAAAAGCGTTGAAGAACACACCTGACAAAGTAATAAAATGCACGGGTACCGTTGCCGAAGACAAAATGACTATTCGGTTCTCGGATAACGGGTGCGGAATACCACCAAGCGACTGGGAGCGAATATTTGAAATTTTCAAAACCACAACACAAAATGACGGTGGTGCAGGAATCGGCCTTTTTACTGTAAGGAAAAGAATAGAAGCTTTACAGGGAGAAATAAAGGTTGTTGAACCGGAATATACTCCTGGAGCCACTTTTTTGATTACATTACCCTTTAAACATTAATTTTATGAAATCTAAAACAAAAATTGTCGTTATAGACGACGAAATTAAAGAGAATCATCCCATTATAATTAAACTAAGGCAACATTTTGAAACAGTTGTGCCCTATTCTATCGCAGCTAAAGCCATCTCTGATATTAAACAACATCTTGGAGAAAAGACCATATTGATTTTGGATTTGAAGTTATCCGGTGGAGAAACTGGCTATACCGCATTGAAAGACCTCAGAGAACTTTCGTATCAGATACCCGTAATAATCTGGACTGCTTTAGATGAGAGGAATACCGAATCATTTCAATTGATAAACCTGAAGTCTTATGCAATACGAGACAAAGTGTCTTCTTTAGACGAGATTGTTAGGATTGTTCAACAAGCAGACGCTGACATTGAATATGGACTTTCCAATGCATTGGAGAAATGGATATTGGCACAACCTGGAAACCGTGATGAACCGTTTGTGATTTCAACGGGCGGAAAGATCATTTCATTAAATGATATGCTGGACGAGGTGAGGCGCGACTCTCCCCGAGGGAGGTCATTTACTCAGGATTTAGTTAATTTGACTATTGAATTAATGAAAAAAGACACAAATGAATAATCCTGTATATATTGCATTTGATAATGAGGATTCTTCTCTTGGACATTTTTTTCAGTCATGTCATGATAAGATAAGAGAAGAATCTGTGAGCAATGGCCATGACTATTTAGCACTTCCATCTATACAGCTAAGTAAAGATGTTATAAATCAAATTACAGGAAATGCTGACGAATATGTTTTTTCGGCTTTTTCTCATGGCACACCTAGTACCCTAAAAAGTGGCGAAATCACATATATAGAATGTAATGATAATGTAAAGAATTTTTATAATTCTGTGTTTTACACGTTTGCATGCTATACTGCAATCGGTATTGGGAAGGAATTTGAAGAGTCTTATGTAATTGGGTATTTCGGATATAAAGACGAAGCTTGGGTTGTCCCTGCATATGAAGATGTGTTTGTAGATTGTGCAACCAGTGGGCTTGTTTCTTTTTTAAGAGGGAAAACATTGAAAGAATCTGAGCATGATTTGATTGAAGCATATGACAGTTGTTTAAAACAAGCAAGACTTAACCCAATATATTCATTCCTTTTGAAGAACAAGCAAGCTTTATTTACAATAATAAACATTAAAGACAAAACAATCGACACATAACTACATTACAATATAGTTAATTATGTTTATTATCTCGAACTAATACAATTACACAATGACCAAAATCGAACAATTTCGTTTTTTTATGGAAAAATGTACTGATTTGTCGAAGAAAACACGACAAAATTACATGGATCATAAAAGAATAAATACTTGTTTACAAACATTGTTTCCTGAAAAAAAAGGCTTCTCTCTGTTCGATATCAATAGTGCAAAGGAGCTGGAACAAATTGTTATTGAACTAAATAAATTACCGCTTTATATTGACTTTAACAAAAAGGGCAACAATCAATATTCGGCAATAATAAATACATATTTACATTTTCTCTACTCATTAAATCTATCTGATTCGACCAAAACAATTAGATTCAAAAAAACAAGCACCATTATCAATTCTGGCGACACAATTCATCTCACCGCCCTGCGGACAAAACCGTTTATGTTATTAGCGGGAATTTCCGGGACGGGAAAGAGCCGTATCGTGAGGGAGATGGCAAAGGCTTGCTGGAAGGAGGGTGACCCCGAATTTGGGAAGAACCACCCGAAGAATTTCTGTATGGTACAGGTGAAGCCCAACTGGCACGACAGTAGCGAGCTGATAGGCTATGTGTCGCGTCTGAACGGTGAGAAGTTCGTGGTTGGACCGTTCCTGCGCTTCCTGGCGGCAGCCATCAAGGACCCCGACACGCCTTACTTCCTCTGCCTCGACGAAATGAACCTCGCACCTGTGGAGCAGTACTTTGCCGAATACCTGTCGGTCATCGAAAGCCGCAAGCTCAATGATAGCGGAATAATCGAAACCGACCCCATCATCGAATATGAGGATACAGATGCCTATCGTAATCTTATCGACCAACTATTTGATACTCCCGATGAGCGTGATGAATATAAATCTGCTGCAGGAGAGAAAAGACTCACTATCCCGCAGAACTTCTTCGTGATTGGGACAGTAAATATGGACGAGACGACATTCTCGTTCAGCCGCAAGGTGCTGGACCGCGCTATGACCATCGAGATGAACGAGGTGGACCTGCACAGCGGCCTGGAGAAAGGCGCCGGTAACGATATCGGCTATATAGGCAACAGCATCATCGGCGATGCCGCCGAAGGCTGCGACGTGTACGATGATAACAAAGAACTGTGCGACCAAGTGCTGGACTACTTGGAGCAGGTGAACGCCATATTGGAGGGCACCCCCTTCAAGATAGCCTACCGCACAAGAAACGAATTCCTGATGTATGCCGTCAACCGCAAGAAATTAGACGAGAAGTCGCAGCTGTGGCAAAGCCTCGACGAGATGACCTCGATGAAAATCCTCTCCCGCATCGAAGGCGACGAAGAACGTACCAAACGCGTACTCGACAGTCTCAAAGTCCTGGCAGACGAGCAGATTGTCGCTTCCATTCCGCCCGTCGAAGATGGCAAGTCAACCACCAAAAGCATTTCTGCAACCAAAATAAAAGAGATGATAGAGAAACTCCAAGCCACAGGCTTCACCAGCTACTGGACATAATATCCAAAACTTTTCATACGTTATCCAACAAACAAACTATGATGACCAGTCAGGGAATAAAAGATTTGTTGCTATACGGCGAAAGCATTCATCTGGAATGCAAAGAGTGTAGCGTGGACATCCCAAAATCAGTATGGGAAACTTATTCGTCGTTTGCAAACACATACGGTGGCACCATTCTCCTTGGGGTGCACGAGGATGTCAAAGAGCCTGACGTGAAAAAGAGGTTCACCATAGCCGGCGTATCAGACACAGCAAGAGTAATCGGTAATTTCTGGAATACTATCAACGGCGACAAGACTAATGTCAACATACTGAAAGACGAAAACGTATATTCGGTTAATGTTGACGGCAAGGAGATTGTCGTGATTGACATACCGCAAGCCGATTATCGGCAACGCCCTGTTTACATCAACGGAAATCCGCTAAAAGGCACATTCAAAAGAACCTATGAGGGTGACTATCATTGCATAGAGGCCGAGGTGCGTGCTATGCTTCGCGACGCAAACGAACAGGGATGCGACGGAATGCTCATAGAGGACTATACTATGGACGACGTCGATCTCGCATCGCTGCACGCCTATCGCAACGAGTTTGCCATCCGGAACCAAGTACACACATTCAACCAACTTGACGACAAGGAATTTCTGAAGAGCCTTGGAGGTTATACAGTCAACCGAAAACAGAAACAAGAGGGTCTGACTTTGGCAGGTCTGCTTATGTTTGGAAAAGGATTGTCAATCCGAGAACGCCTTGACAATATCAGGATGGACTATATCGACAAAACCAATCTTGCCGATGGTCAGCGATGGAGCGATCGCATAACCTACGATGGCACTTGGGAGAACAATCTTTACAACTTCTTTCATAAAGTTGTCGGAAAACTGACGGCTGATCTCCGCAAACCTTTTGTATTGGATGGGATTGCGCGCAACGATGACTCGCCCGTCTTCCGCGCCGTTCGCGAAGCAGTGACTAATATGATTATCCACGCCGATTATATGATAACTGGCGTCTTGCGTATAGAGAAACGAGAGAATCTCTTTTACTTCTCCAATCCCGGTAGCCTCCGACTTCCTGTAGAAAGAATTTACGAAGGAAACCATACCGCTGCCCGTAATCCAAGATTGCAGGATATGTTCCGTATGATTGGCTATGGTGACAATATCGGCAGCGGATTCCCTACAATACTGGATGCCTGCAGGCAAGAACAGTGGCGTAAACCAGACATAAAAGAAATTCCTGATCTGAGAACGGTCGACTTGAAAATCTGGATGGTATCCCTGATGCCCGAAGAGATCATAGCCAAGCTCCAAAATACTTATGGCAAATCATTCGAACATCTGAACGCCATCGAAAAAAGAGTGTTGGCAACAGCTATGCTTGAAGATGAAATTGACAACGGAACAATCCAGACATTGCTTGAACAAAACTCATTAGAGACAGGGCATTTGCTTTCAAATCTGGTTGAACGACAGTTCTTGGTATCGGATGGCAAAGGCCGATGGACAATGTACCAAGTGAATAAAAATTTCATAGACAGCACTGCACAAGATACAAAACTAAAAGACAACAATATACAGAATACTGTACAAGAAACTGTACAAGAAACTGTACAAGAAACTGCACAAGAAACTGTACAAGAAAAGTCGCTAAGAATTATTCACCAAGAGAAACTTATTCTTGCTTATTGCAGAGAGCCTAGGACTATCAAAGAAATTGCTTCTTTTTTAAAAGTTAAAAGCATTTGGTGGCTTCGCAAAACGTATATTAATCCTCTTCTTGGTGATAAACTATGGCAAACTATACCTGAGTCACCGAGAAACCGTAATCAGAAATACACCTCAATTCCTCCTAAGGAGTAATCGTTTATGGACCTTCTGCGCATAACACACGACGACTTCACGCTGACAGTGGAGAGCACACAGTTCCAACGGATGTGGAACAAGGGAGTACGCATCCTCGGTGAGGATAAGCTTACATCATCCTACCATTGGAGCGAAAGTGTGCAGAAAGTAGTACTGATTCAAGATGGTGATGAGCGTGAGATTGCGCAAGACGACACAACGGCTCCCGCTGTCTTCTTCGAGCATACGGACTACAGTGTGTGGGTGGATTTCACCAATTCCAAGGTAACAGAAGCTGCATTCGACAGTCCACGCAAAGATGTCAACGACCGTTTCTCGTGGAAAAAGAGCAAGCAACTGTTAGCCGGATTCCTGAACTATGACAACGAAATCGGTCGCGCCGATATGCCAATACGCTACACTGTCGACGGTGTGCAAAAACGCTTCGTCTTCACATACAACGTCATTTCAGCCAAACTGGACTACCACCACGACTGGAAAATTATACTCCAAGACATCGAGGCAGAGTATAGAATGCTGTCGCTCGACTACCTGCGGCGCACCTACCACGGCATCAAGGAGGAACAGGGCGAATCGTACGATATCATCTGGTGGAATATCTTCGGTGGTTTGCAAGACGACTTTCTCCGCACCTGCCACAACATTATCGACCGGCCACACCACCGACTGAAAGCCTTTGAAACCTACAAACGTGCCGACCAGATACGCCACTTCACGTCAAAGCTGGAGCAGCAACTGGCCGAACACCGCAGCGAGGAGCAGAGACTATACCACGTGGAGGAGCAGCAGAATACCTACAACACCCCAGAGAACCGATTCCTAAAACACGCCCTGCTGACTGTGCAGAAACGCTATGCCACATTGTCCGCTCGAGTGTTGCAGCAAGAGGAGAGCACCCTCTCGGATTCCAAAAAAGAAGAAATCACTACAACCCGCAACGAACTTACACGTCTGTCACGTCACCCATTCTTCCGCACCGTGGGCCCATTCGACGGCATAAGGCAGGAGTCACTTGTACTTCAGAAGGACATCCTATATTCCCGACTGTTCCGCATCTTCAACATTCTACAAAAATCCTTCAGCCTCAACGACGGACTCTACCGTATGGAGACCAAAGACATCGCCACTCTTTATGAAATTTGGTGTTTCATCCAAGTAGAGAAAGTGGTCAAAGAGCTTACCGGCATCACTCCTGAGCAGCAGAGCCGCACGGAAATGAGCGGTCTTTTTGCCTACAGACTTGGTAAAGGCGAACATTCAAAGATAATATTCAAACAGGATGATATTACACTTGCCGAACTGGTCTACAACCCTCGCCACAGCGAACAGGACGACGTCAAAGGCATTGGCAACCTGGAGTCAAAAACGGTGCCGCAGAAGCCAGACATTGTGCTGCAACTGACTAAGGACGACCTGCAACAAGGGATGAAACTCACATACCTCTTCGATGCAAAATACCGTTTGGAAAAAGATGGCACACAAGATGTGCCACCCGACGATGCCATCAACCAGATGCACCGCTACCGAGACGCCATCTATTACAACAAACATCACACTGGCGAAAAGCTGAAGAAAGAGATTATCGGAGGATATATTCTCTTCCCAGGCAAAATGGACGACACATCACGCTTCCGTCGCAGCGTCGACGAAGTGAACATCGGTGCCTTCCCTATGCGCCCCGGCGACAACCAGCACAAACTGCTTTCGGACTTCATCGCTGAGCTGTTGGAAAAACACGCTGTCGAAATAGTGGAGCAAGTAATCCCACAAAAAGGCACCACTCTCGAAGTGAAGAATCGAGTACTCATAGGCGTAGTAAAAGCCGATAACCCACAATACGAAAACTTCAAAAACAGGACAGCTACGCTGTACTATACCAGCAAGCACGTATCAAAAGACATCCCTCTCAATGGCATTGACTACTTCGCGCCATATCTTAGCCAAGAAGGCGGATACAAAGACCTGTACATTGTAAAGAATGTAAGAACAGGTCAAAAGGGCGAGGGTGAAGTGGACGACAACCTCCGCATCATCCTCGAAATCGAATACTCACATTCACTATTTGCCAATTACCATAAGGACTCCAATATCTCCAATATTCAACCGTTCGATTACACCACTCTTGAAGAAATCAAACTTTCATAAAAAAGAACCAACATAACCACTAGGTATGAAACATATTGAAGTTGTTGCAGCAATTATTCACGATGAGCACGGGCGCGTCTTCGCCACGCAGCGGGGCTATGGCGAATGGAAGGACTACTGGGAGTTTCCCGGCGGGAAGATCGAGGCGGGAGAGACGGCAGAAGAGGCCTTGCGACGCGAGATTTGGGAGGAGCTGGAGACGCGCATCGCCGTGAAGCACATAGTGGATACGGTGGAATGGGACTATCCTCAGTTTCACCTCACTATGCATTGCTACCTATGCCACGTGGAGAGTGGGCATCTGGAATTGAAAGAACACGAGGCCGCAAAGTGGCTCAGCAAGGATGAGATTGAAAGCGTCAACTGGCTGCCAGCGGATTGGGCGCTGGTGCGGAAGTTAAAGACAATGTAAGTCGAAAAACCAATGGAGACCTCCAATAATTCATTATTTCGAACACGAATTTCACGAACAACACGAATAATCAACAATAATTGCAAGCGGAACACGAATTATATAGGTCACCCACAGAAATATTAGTAACCGATGAACACAGAACGCATAACACAGATGGAGCAACGGCTCGATCGGGCGACGGCGGCCGTGGAAGCGCTGGAAGCGGCAATCGAACAATACAAAGCCACGAGCGACGACCTGGCTGCGCTGGACACCTACCTCGGCAGTCCCGAATGGCACGCCGACCGCGACGACGACGAAGCCGGACGCCTGCCCAAGGGCCTACGGCGTGGCGTGCTCAGCGAAGACGCCATCTGGAACCTGCTCGAACGACACCGCGAACTTCAGAAACATATCCAATAACCGTATGAGGCACAACAGATTAAAAATATGGCTATTTATCGTCCTGTTGGCGATAGCGTGGACGACGGCACTGGCGGCCTGCAGCGACAAGAAAGACTCACTCGCCGGAGGACCAACCGTAGAACGCATCGAACAGCGGGGCAAGCTAATGGTCGGCACCACAGGCGATTACAGACCTCTGTCGTTCCGTGAGCCGGAGACTGGCATCTACTGGGGTTTCGGCATCGAGCTGGCCGAGGCAATTGCCAAGCGGATGGGCGTGACGGTGGAGTTCGTCCACACCTCGTGGCCCACGCTGACGGCCGACGTGCAGGCCGAGCCACAGCTGTTCGATATGGCCATCGGCGGCATCACCATCACCGAGGCACGCTGCGCCACGATGCTGATGAGCGAAGGCTATCTGGCCAACGGCAAGACCATCCTTTGCCGCACGGAGGACACCGTCCGTTTCTGCTCGCTGGCCGACATCGACCGCCCCGAGGTGCGCGTAATGGTCAACCCCGGCGGCCTCAACGAACAGTTCGCCCGGCAGCACCTCACCCACGCCACCCTTATCGTCCACCCCAACAACGAGGAAATTCCTTCGCTCATCGCTGAAGGCGAGGCCGACGTAATGATCACCGAAATAACCGAGGCGCCCTACTATGTGCAAACCGACCCGCGCTTGGCGGCACCGCTGCTCGCCACCCCATTCACCCACGGCGAAATCGGCGTGCTGATGCGCAAGGGGCAGGACGACCTGCTGGCCCTCGTCAACAGCATCATCCGCCAGATGAAAGCCGACGGCACCCTCCGCCAGCTGACCGAGAAATACGGATTAGTATATGCCTACTAAGTAAATGGTCAAAAACAACCTTCATTCTCTTCAAACAGGAATTACCATAAATTGGCCAGAAATTAACCATAAATATAAATGACCACCAAGCATCTAACCATATCACCTATGCGGCACGACGAGATTGGCCTGTGCGCCGAACTGTCGGTGCAGGCATTTGCCGACTACGAATATTTCACCAATTTCTTCGCCGACCGCGACAAGCGGCTAAGGTTTATGCGTGCGATGATACACAGCGAGTACCGCACCACACGCCATCGCGCGCACTTCCTTGTCGGCCGCAGCGACGATATGCCTGTGGCCGTGGCCGACCTCTTTCCGCCCGACTGGCACAAGCCCTCCGACCTGCAATACCTGATGCACGGTTGGTGGCGCGTGCTGCGGCTGCCCAAGCAGGACATCGTCAACGAATGGCTGGCGATGGACACCCGCGCCGGCCACTACTGTCACACGCTGCTGGGCGGCACCACGTGGTACCTCAGCTCGCTCACCGTCAGCCCCGAGCACCAAGGCCGTGGCTATGGACGCGAGATGCTGATGGAATGCGTCGTACCCTACATCCGCCAGCACGGCGGCACACGCCTCTGCTTCTTCACCAACAGCGAGAGCAACCTGGCCTTCTACCGCCACCTCGGCTTCGAAGTCTCTGACTTCCAGGAGCTCGACTGCCGCGGAACGAAGATGGGCAGCTGGAGCATCGTCTACGAAATACCGCAACAGCAATGACCGACCGGATGACACCCGAGCAGCGGCACCGCTGTATGTCGCACATACGCAGCAAGGCCACGAAGCCCGAGCTGGCGGTGCGGCGATGGCTGTGGAGCCACGGCTACCGGTACCGTCTGAACGTCAAGAGCGTGCCCGGCAAACCCGACATCGTGATGCGGCCCTACCGCACGGCGATATTCGTCAACGGATGCTTCTGGCACGGCCACGGTGTAAGAATGCGGGAATGTGGGAATGCGTTAATGCGTGAGTGTATAGAAAACTCCGCCTGCTGCAAGATTCCGCAAAGCAACCGCGACTTCTGGATCAGCAAGATACGCCGCAACCAGGAGCGCGACCAACAGAACTACCGCCTGCTGCAGGAGAACGGATGGCAGGTCATTGTCGTCTGGGAATGTCAGCTGAAGCCCGCCGCCATCGAACGCACGATGCGCGAGGTGGAACTGCGGCTCAACAACAACCTGCTGTCGCTCTCAAACACAAACCCCACCCCTACTCCACCGACGAAAACGAACCCCTGCCGATGGCAGCCGAGTCAAACACCTGAAAACAACCTCAAAAAATGTCCTACACAAAAAAGACCACATCCAACGAAAAAAACGACACCCCTAAAAGAGACGACCTCCCATTTGGAGCATTACCGATGTTGCTCATTTCTGCGTTGTTCATCGCAATGCTGATCGCCGGCGAAGAATTCGACCTACTCTTCGCATTCACCGCCATCTTCTGGCTGCCGCTACTGCTAATCGGGCTGGGTGTTCTGATTTTCAACATCATCAGGTTCTGCAAACCACAGACGCGCACCACCCGCAGCCGCATCGTCGTCATCTGGGGCGCAGCCAACATCCTGCTTGCCATTGGCGTATGGCTGCAAGAAAAACACTCGTCAAGCCAGGTGGATGCCGACAACCTCATTGCTCACTACGAGCAGCACGAAGCCGAGATTTGGGATGCCGCCAAATACGCCCGTTCGGCGATGGACAGCGGTGCCTGGATGCGATTGGAATTTGACGGAAAGGACGTGGCAATGTTCCACACCCATCCTGCCGGCGACACAGTGTCGTACAAATGGCGCGAATACCGCGGCACCTCACTCGACGCCGCCTCCATAGGCCGCCGCATCGGCCTCACGCCCAACGAGATTGAAAGCCTACGCCAACGGCTGAATGCAGCAGGATGCGTCAGCATCGAACTGAAAAACTACGGCACTGCCGACAGCGTCACGTCGCACGGCAAGACCCGCCACGTCAGCGACGTCGACTTCATAACCATAGGGCGATGCCGCCACTCGATGAGTATGTACTTCTACAATCTCCACCCCCACCCGATGAGCGACACCACCTGGAACTACCTGCTGCTGAGCGACGAAACGCGGATTCCCGTCTGCGACACAATGGCCCTCGAATACGGCAGCCCCGCCTTCGGCGACATCAGCTATCCCCTCAAGAAAGAAATAATCAAGCAGTTAAAGCTGACGGCCAGATGATGGACAAATGATGTCACGACAACTCACCACACAATAATAAAGCGTCCTTTGCGTTAATCATAAAACTAAACGACAATCATAATGAAGAAATTCTACACCTTTCTCTTGGCGGCCCTGTGCCTCTTTGCCGTGGGCTGCAAACAAAAACAGGCTGAAACGGCCGAACGCCAGACCACTATGCAATACCGTCCGCTGGGTGCCACCGGACTTGAAGTCAGCGAGATAAGCATCGGCTGCGGCGGATTTGGCAAGCTTGACAGCGCAGCATCGCGCGAGCTGATGACGATGGCTCTCGACAGCGGGATGAACTACATCGACATCTACGATGCCGACCCCACCGTACGCAGCAACATCGGCTACGCCCTCCAGGGCCGCCGCGACGAAATGATTATCCAAGGCCACCTCGGCACCATCTTCAAAAACGGACAACACACCCGCACCCGCGACGTCGAGGAGACCCGCCAGGGCTTCGAAGACCTGCTGACACGACTGGGCACCGACCACATCGAAGTGGGTATGGTCCACATCACCGACAGCTTCGAAGAATGGGAAGAAATCCAGAACTCGCCTTTCCTCGAATATGTCTTCCAACTCAAAAAAGAGGGCAAAATCAAGCACATAGGCCTTAGCAGCCACAACGCCGAAGTGGCCCTCCAGGCCGTCAAAAGCGGATGGGTCGAGGTGCTGATGTTCTCGCTCAACCCCGCCTTCGACCGTCTGCGCGGCGGTGCAACACCCTGGGACAAAGGCGCTATGGACAACCTGCAGGCCGGCATCGACCCCGTCCGCGTGGAGCTCTACGACTACTGCACCACACACAAGATTGCCATCACCGTGATGAAGACCTTCGGCGGCGGCGGACGCCTGCTCGACGCCAAGACCTCGCAGACCGGACGCGCCTACACCCCCGAGCAGTGCATAGCCTACTGCCTGGCCAAACCCTGCATCAGCACCTGCATCCTCGGCATCGACAACCTCGACGAGCTGAAGACCGACCTGCACTGGCTGCACGCCACCGAGGCCGAGAAGGACTGGACTGCCGCAGAGCAGAGAAGCGAAGACAAAGCGCTTGCCAACGCCAGCTGCACCTACTGCAACCACTGCTCGCCCTGCACGCAGGGCATACCCATCGCCAAGGTCAACGAGCTGCTCGACAAGGCCGAGACCGAAGGCCTCACCGCCGAGCTGCAGGCCCAGTACGACGCCCTGCCCAAACACGGGGGCGACTGCACCCACTGCGGCGCCTGCCAAAGCCGCTGCCCCTTCGGCGTAGACATACCATCGAAAATGGACGCCGCCAAAGCCAAGTTCGGGAAATAAGGCCACAGCCTCACGTTTGCGACCCACCTCCGCCACCCGTTCCCATATCGTATCCATTCAGTTCTTATATCGTTCTTATATTCCAGATATAAGAACGATATAAGAACTGGGTTCGAAAACTATGCCAAAAGGCGGACCTGACAGACCGTTGCCGGCAGGCAGGCCGGGGCGTGGAACAGATTCATTAACAAACAGAAATGAAAAATCCCACAAAAAACCCACTGATGAGCGACATCGTCGCACTTCGCAACGACAGCCAGGCCGCCGTGCTTTCCCGATTCTTCAAGAGCGGACCTGGCCAATACGGCGAAGGCGACCGCTTTCTGGGCGTCAAGGTGCCGCAGGTGCGTACCGCTGTCAAGGAACATTGGAAGACAACCACTTATGAACAGCTGGACGAATGCTTGGCCTCGCCGTGGCACGAGGTACGCCTGGCTGGACTGCTGTCGCTGGTGCAGAAATTCCAGCACGCCCGAAAAGATGTCGACACCCAACAGAAATGCATCGCCTTCTACCTGAGCCACCTCGACGCAGTCAACAACTGGGACCTGGTCGACCTGAGCTGCTACGAGCTGCTGGGCCACTGGCTGATAGACAAGGACGCCATCCTGCTCTACGACCTGGCACGCAACGGCAAGACCATCTGGGAACAGCGCATCGGCATCGTCAGCACAATGTGGTTCCTTCGCAACGGTCGCCTCGACGACACCTACGCCATTGCCGACCTGCTCCTCGACCATCCCCACGACCTGATACACAAAGCCGTGGGCTGGCTGCTGCGCGAAGCCGGCAAACGCGACGCAGAGCGGCTGACGGCCTATCTTGACAAACGCTACAAGACAATGCCGCGCACAATGCTGCGCTATGCCATCGAGAAATTTCCCGAAACAAAGCGCCAGCAATACCTGAAAAACGAGAGATAAGCCTCGCCAACAGCATTTTTATATCATTCGCAATCATATATTTGCAAAATATTTTCAAAAAACATTTTGTCAATTCCGATAAAAGTAGTACTTTTGCAAATCTTTTCGAAGATAACACGGTGGGCGTAGTTCAGCTGGTTAGAGCGCCAGATTGTGGATCTGGAGGTCGTGGGTTCGAGCCCCACCTCCCACCCTGGGAAGCACTTCCAACACAAAGTTGAAGTGCTTTTATTTTTTTAAATATCAACCTTAACGTTAACCTTAACGTTAACCTAAGAATGAATAACTGTCAACACGATGGAAAATACAAAGAAACGCCTCCTCTCGGGCCTGCAGCCCAGCGGCGAACTGACAATAGGCAACTACTGTGGCGGCATACGCCAATTCCTTGAATACCAGAAGGAATACGATTCATTTTTGTTTGTTCCCGATATGCACACCATCACGGTGCCGCAGGGCGACCCGCGCCTGATCCAAGAGCGCATTCGCCGCTTCGCCAACCTCTACCTGGCTTGCGGCCTGGACCCCGAGAACTGCACGTTCTACATCCAAAGCGAGGTGCCGGCCACCAACCAGCTGGCGTGGATACTTGAATGCCACACCTATATGGGCGAGCTGAGCCGTATGACGCAGTTCAAGGCCAAGAGCGAGAAGCAGACCAACGTAGGCTGTGGCCTGTTCACCTACCCGGTGCTGATGGCTGCCGACATTATCCTGTACGACAGCAACGTGGTGCCCGTCGGCGCCGACCAGAAGCAGCACGTCGAGCTGGCCCGCGACATCGCCGAGCGAATGAACAACAAATACGGCAACCTGTTTGTCGTCCCCGAACCCATCATCCCCAAAGTCGGAGCCAAAATCAAGGACCTTCAGGACCCCACCAAGAAGATGAGCAAATCGGCCGAAGACACGTCGGGCATCATCTTCCTGCTTGACAGCGAATCGGTTATCAAGAAAAAAGTGAACCGCGCCGTGACCGACAACGACGGCTACGTGGCCTTCGACGAGGAGAAGAAGCCCGGCATCTCGAACCTCATCACCCTCTATTCGGCCCTGAGCGGCACGCCGCTGCAGGAGGCCATCGACCACTTCACCGGCTGGGAGCGCTACGGCGACTTCAAGAAAGAGGTGCTCGAGGTCATCTACGAGACCCTGCGTCCCGTGCAGGCCGAATACGAACGCCTGTCGCAGACCGACTATGTCGACGAGGTGCTGAACCGCGGCCGCGACCGCGCCAACGAGATTGCCAACCGCAAATACGACCTCGTCCGCCGCGCCGTAGGCTTCGGAAGATAAACGGAAAGCTGGTACGCAGGCGCCTCGCCTGCGAAAAAAAAAAAGCGAAAGGCCTGTTTCTCACAATAAAAACCCGTTTGGTTCGTTATAGCTGGAACAAAACCCAAACGTTCGAACTATGAAATTCAGAAACATTACAGTTTTTGTCATCTCGCTGTTGGTGGCAACACTTTCCGCCTATAGCCAGGAAGACTTTGGACACAGCAGGATAGACACCCTGATAGGAAAGATGGAGTACGCCAGTGCATACAAGCTGGCGCAGGAGCAATGGCGGCAGTCGCAGCAGTCGGACGGTGCGGCGCAGCTGAAAGCCGCATTCTACCTTACCGCCATCGACTACGCCTACAGCAAGACACCTGAGGATTCGGCCCTGATGCGCTACAGCAGCCTGGCGCATCAGCTGAAAGGTGTGGAGCAGGCAGTGGCATACGCATTCCTGTTCCAGACCTACAAATGGCTCTATGCCGCAAGGGGATACACTCTGGCAAACAACAAGCCATCGGACGACAAGGCGTTAGGATGGCCGCAGTGGCACACGCAAAGGATGGTGGACAGCCTGACGGCCTGCGTCGACAGCATAATGGCCAAAACCGACCTGCTGCGGACGACGAGCGCCAAAGGCTACCGTTGGCTGAGCAGCGGAGAAGACCAGATACAACCGATGGATACAAGCCTGATGGGTATGATGGTGCAAATGCTGATAGGAACAGAACGATACTATGCAAACATCGACCTGCTGAACGAATCGCAACGGGCAGCAATACAGCAACCCCTTCCGCTATTTCTGGAAAACACCTCAGATGGCCTGCCCTACCCCTTTTCTATACACCGGCTTGTGGCCAGCGCGTTTGCCGAGTCGCCTGCCGACCAGCAGCTGTGGATCGACCTGCGGCGTCTTGAGACGTTCGACTTCGACTCGTCGCTGACAGAAGCTGTCGAAAATCTGGAACACCATTATTGGCCGCAGTTGAAGAGCAACGGGATGAAAGCCTGGCTGAAACTTTGCCGCGCAATTTGTCTTTATAAGGCAGAAAGGCGGGTGGAGTCCGAGCAGCTGTGCCTGGAAACAGAGCGGCTGTATCCCGACACGTGGGGCGCCGACGAATGCCGTAAGCTGCGTGACGACATCTGCAGGACCGAAATCAAGGTCAGCTACAACACCGTCGAGTCGTCGCGCCGCAGTCGGTTGGCCTGCGTTGAAGCGCGCAACGTCGACACGCTGACTTTCAGAATAGTACCCAAAGAGAGCGTTCCCGACAGCCTGATACGCAACAGAAAGACCGACACCCTGCGCGTGATTCCCGCCATAGCGGAATGGCGTCAGGCATTGCCCGGGTCGTCCGACCGCCTTATGCACCGCCACCTGGTGGCTCTGCCTCCCGTGCCTCAAGGCGACTACTATCTGGTGGCGCTGTCGGACAGCAACTACAGCCACAACGAACTGCAATCGGCCGATGCGGAATTTATAACCTACAGCGACCAGCCTTCCTCCAACAGGCGTACACAGATGACAAACTCGTCAGGATACCTGATAGACCGAGTGACCGGACAGCCGCTGTCCAACCGCCGCGTGACGCTGCACCTCGAGGGCCCGTTTGGATCGCGCGACCACAAACGCCGTTACCGCACCGACAATGAAGGCTATTTCTGTTTCCCCACCTCAAAGGCACGCTATTTATTTAAATATCCCCATAACATCACAGCCGACATAGACGGCTATGAATATGAATATCCAGACAGATACGGATTCAGGATGCTAATCCACAACGAATCGAGAAGAAAATCGAAACTTCTGGACATCATAATGACCGACCGCCCCATCTACCGTTTGGGCGACACGGTGCGCTTTGCCTGCATAGCCTACAGCAAAAAGAGGACTGGCGACACGAGGCGCGAAACATTAAAGCCCAAGGCAAAACTGAAACTGGTGGCCTGTCTGGAACAGGACTACACCGACACCAAGGACTCCATTATGCTGACCACCGACCAGTACGGCCGCTGCTGGGGCGAGTTTGTGATCCCCGCGGATGGCCGCAATGGAAAATATACACTATCGCTGTATAAACCCAGCCGCGGAAGTTGGGATCTGGACTCATACACAGACAGCCGCACGATTACGGTAAGTGCCTACAAACCGCCCCGTTTTGCGGTGACACTTTCCACCACCGCAGCAGATGCCGACAGCACAGCAAATACCGTCCGACGCTTTGGCACGCCCATAACCATCTATGGCACAGTGATAAGCTACAGCGGCGCACCTATGACCGGAGCGCGGGTGAAATGGGAAGTATCGCGCGAGAAGATGCAGGACCCCTTCCAGGCCTACTCGGTAGCCGACGAATACCCGTTCTACGACAGCCTCGAGGTGGACAGCAACGGACTGTTCCAATTCACTTTCACGCCCGAGAGGACTAAGGCAGACAAAAACGAAGACTATATATACACAGCATACGTGCTCGTGCTGGACGCCGACGGCGAGCAGAGGGAGCAACGGCTGGCATTCCACGTCAGCGATGCCGACGGCTACTGCAGCCTCGGCAGCGACGACCTGAGCCACCTCGCTTTCGCCTACAACAACTTCGACCACCAGCCCCTGAAGGGAGCCGTGCGAGTGCAGCTGTACCAACTGCGCCAACCCGACACGCTGCGGATGCTCGACCCGATAATGCAGGAATATCCCGACGCGAAGTGGGTGGGCACACGCGAGGAATTCCGCCGGACATTCCCGCATCTGGCATACACAGCCGAAGAGGCCGACAAACGCCGCTGGCCGACAGTGGCCACACGCTGCGACCAGACGACCGAAGAGCGGCAAATAGACATTGCCGGACTGCCCTCGAGCCTCTACCGGCTATGTTTCACAGCCCCCGACGGCAGGCAATACGACACACTGGTGAACTACGTGGCCCCCGGCGGACGCGTAACCGGCGACGACATCGTCTGGGTTCGCTCGACACCGAAGAGACGATATGAATATGAGTCCGTTGGCGTAAAGATAGGTGACACTATCCGCTTAGAGCTCGGCAGCCCATTCGGCAACCAGCCTCTCTACTACAGCGTCAGCAGCGTTGCCAAAGTCTACCGCAGGGGGATGATGGTTCTTGACAGCAGCCACACATCCACGCTGGTCATCCCCGTCATCGGCGAGATGGAGAACGGCATCGCAGTGACCCTTACGGCGATGCGCAACGGCAGGGTCTTCAACCGTCATTACCGCTACATCGTTGCACGACCCGACCGCTGGTTGAACGTCGGCATCGAGACATTTCGCGACCACCTTCATCCTGGAGAGAAAGAGCAGTGGCATCTGCAAATCAGCAATGCCGACACCAGCCACGGGAAAACAGCCAAAGGCGTAGAGGCTAATCTGTGCCTCACGATGTTCGACAAGTCGCTGGACGAATTTGCCCGCGACAGCTACCTCTTCTGGCCGTGGGGCTTCAACTACGCAGGCACACGGGCCACGTTGGCGGGCTCCGAAATGAAAAAGATAAATTTCAATAGCCCACTCGTCAGCTTCAAGGCCTCCGCCAACAATTCCAGACCCGAATTTGGCCCTATGCTGCCAGTTTCGCGATTCTATTGCCACCAGATGAGACTCAGTTTCAATCCTGGAAGACTCAACGGCACCATTGTCGACAGCCGTGACGGCGAGCCACTTATCAGCGCCAATATTGTGTTGAAGAAAAAAGGAGAAATAGTGACCGGCGCGCGTACCGACTTCGAAGGGAATTTCAGCATAAAAAACGTTCCCGAAGGCAGTTACGACCTTGAGGTTTCCTATATGGGATTCAACACCCAAAGACAGCGCATAACCATCAGGCGCGACGAAAGGCTGCGCCTGCACATAGCACTGACGCGGTCTGGAGCGGCACTCAAGTGTGTCCAAATCAAAACCAGCAAGATTCCTGTCTTGGGCGTCAGCGCACCCGAACACGGAAGGCGGTTAGAGGCGAGCGACATAGCCCGTATGCCAGGCAGCAGTGACGAGATAGTAGCCGCTGTGGCCGGCGTTGGCTATGCCCGCGGCGAAGAGGGAATGGTCACACAGCAAGGCAACGTGCGCAAACGCACCGGCGTGAATGTGCCCAAAGAAGCCATCGCCGAAATACAGCCGCTTCTGCAGTTCGACGGCAGCACGGGCGAACGGCCGATAGCACTGAGGAAGAATCTGTCGACACTTGCCTTTTTCAAGCCCGACCTGCGCAGCGACAAAGATGGCAGCATCCATCTGACGTTCACTATGCCCGACGCCCTTGCCCAGTGGCATCTGTGCGGCACGGCCTGGACCGAACGGTTCCAAACAGGCAACATAGACCGCACACTCTGGACCCAGAAAGAGCTGATGGTGCAGCCGCTGCTGCCACGATTCCTGCGCCAAGGCGACACCACCGAGATCCGCGCCAAAGTCTCGAACCTGACCGACAGCGCAATCCAAGTGGAAGTGACCCTCGAAATAGGCGACCCTGCGACGACCGTCGCAGCACCGCTTTCCGCCATCACAGTGGAAAGCCACAGCAGCGCCATCGCAAAATGGCAGGTGCCGGTCGGCGACGAGTGGCACACGGCCGAATACAAAATATATGCCCGCACGGTGCGCCACAGCGGCGGCCACCTCAGCGACGGCGAACAAGGTGTGCTGCCCGTACTGTCCCGACGCGAACGCATTGTCGTCAGCCATCCCCTCTACGTTGCAGGATGCAAGGATTCATCGCAAAATGCAACGGCATCGTTCAGCATACCCATAGGCGGAGCCGATTCGGTCGACATAGCATTCAACGACAGCCCGATACAATACGTCATAGAGGCCCTACCCCACTTCGAACGGCACCGTATGCCCGGCAACCTCTATTTGGCCAACAGCATCTATGTCAACAACCTTAAGGCAACGCTGGGCCAACTTACGGACAAAGAGCGCAAACGCATCAGCAGCCGCGCCCGCGGCGACCTGCAAAAGCTGCTCGAGTCGCAGACCTCAGAGCAGGGATGGAGCTGGATGCCCGGCGGCAAAAAGACCAACCTCTACATCACAGCCTCAATACTGGAACGCATAGTCCCCTACACACTGCAATTGGATGGCTACTACAAACGTCAACTGAAAAAAGCCCTGTCGGCACTTGACAAGGCCATCGTCAAACAGTACAGCGACCAGATTCAAACAGTAACGAATTCACGCACTAACACATTCACGCATTTACGCAATAACACAATCTCAATCCTCTACGCCCGAAGCCTGTACTTCGGCAGCGAGCCGCTGTCGAAATGCGACAGCGCAACCCGCGAGGCATACGACCACTACTACCGCCAGTGCCAGACGGCCGTCGACGACGACATTCCGCTTATGTGCCAGGGGCAGCTGGCGCTGCTGATGCAGCATTGGGGAGATACGGCCAGTGCCAAAAAGGTGGCACACCGGCTGAAAGAATCGGCACACGTCGACCCGCAGCAAGGTATGTATTGGGTGAAGAACACGAGCGGCTACGGCTGGTACCAGCGACCTGTGGAGACGGCGTCGCTGCTTGTCGATGTCTTTGCCGACATACTGCACGACTGGGAATCGGCGAACCGCATACAGCAATGGATACTCTCCGCCAAACAGGGCACCACGTGGAAGAGCGATATGGCCACAGCCTACGCCCTCTCAGCCCTGCTGCGCCAGCCCACCGGCAGCGTCCGTCAGGGTCAGGCGACAATCGCCATCGACACACTGACGAATTCACAAATTAACACATTAACGAATTCACAAATTAATACTCTCGTTGTCCGATTGGATAATCCGACCCCCTATCCCGCCTGGGGAGCCGTGTTCTGCAGCAGCGAGCTGCCAATCGACAGTATTCCTGCCAACGGCAGCGGCATCAGCCTGCGCAAGACCATTAGCATCGTTGCTGCCGACGGGAGCCTGCACCTGCTGCAACCTGGGACGGCGCTTCGCATCGGCGACCGCGTTCGCGTGCATATCGACATCCATTGCCAGCGCGACCTCGACAATATGGTACTGACCGACCAACGTGCCGCCGCCTTCGAGCCCGTGAGCACCGCCAGCGGATGGCGCTGGTGCCACGGAGACGGAGGCGCCAAAGGATTCCACTATTACACCGATGTCCGCGACGATGCGCTGAACTGCTATATCGACCATCTGTCGGAAGGGCACTACTATGTGGAGTACGACCTGTGGGTGCGCAATGCCGGCACCTTTGCCGGCGGCATCGGGAGCCTGCGCAGCGTCTACGCTCCCGAATTCAGAGCCAACACAACGTCGGCGACAATCCGCATAGTGGATTGAGGCAAACCAGCCGGCACAAAGCACCTGAAACGCATCACCCCGCCAACTTTTCCCAGCCGCAGGACGCAAAAGTGACAACCTGAACCAGCGAATCACAAGCCGTTTTGCGAGTGTCTTGCGCTGAAAAAAGTTGACACAAAAGTCAACAAAAATGAGTACAAGAGAAGTACGGACAAAGAATGGCAAGAAAAGGATAAGCCAAGAAGTCAAAATGGAGATAGTGCGGGAGTACTATCTCGAGGGGCAGCA
>JAFROL010000036.1 GCA_017429685.1 Bacteroidales bacterium
AGAGGACTGAAAATCCTTGTGTCACTGGTTCAATTCCAGTCGATGCCACAAAGTTGGGAAGTTTTTGACTTCCCTTTTTTGTTTTTTGTACACAATAAAATAGAACGTCAAAACGTTATATTTAGAAATTAATTACATTAGTTATGAGTTTAGAAGTTCAGATCAACAACGATATCAAGCAGGCAATGCTTAACAAACAGAAGGATGTGCTGGAATCGCTGCGCGCCATCAAGTCGGCCATCCTGTTGCTCAAGACCGGCAAGGACGCCGTGAATGGCGAAGTCAGTGAAGCCGCCGAAATCGCTATGCTCCAGAAGCTTGTAAAGCAGCGCAAAGAGGCTGCCGATATCTATGTGCAGCAGAACCGTCAGGACCTGGCCGACGTGGAACTGTTCCAGGCGGGCATCATCGAGCGTTACCTGCCCAAGCAGATGAGCCGCGAAGAGATTGAGGCCGAGGTGCGCGCCATAATCGCCGAGGTCGGCGCCTCGTCGCCCAAGGATATGGGCAAGGTGATGGGACAGGCGTCGAAGCGCTTTGCCGGCAAGGCCGACAACCGGGTCGTTTCCGAAATTGTCAAATCGCTGCTCCAGAACTGATGCGCATCCTCGTTGTCGACGACGAACCCGACCTGTGTGAAATCCTTTGCTTCAACCTTGAAAGCGAGGGCTTCGAGACCGAACGCGCCTACAGCGCCGAGGCGGCATTGTCGCTGATAGGGCAGGGGCAGCGTTTCGATCTTATTTTGCTCGACATTATGATGGAACGCCTGTCGGGCTACGATATGGCACGCCAATTGCGCTCCGATGGCGACAGTACGCCTATCATATTCCTTACGGCTATGGGCACGGAAGACAATCAGTTGCAGGGGTTTGCCGTTGGCGCCGACGACTATATCACTAAGCCGTTCTCGTTCCCCACGGTGCTTGCGCGAATACGGGCCGTGCTGAAACGCGCCTCGAACGAGCCCGCGCAGTCAACTACGGATCTTGTGCGTCAGGGCGCTGTGGAAATTGACCTTTTGCACAAAGCTGTGACAATCAGCGGACAGCCTGTGGCGCTGACGCGCAAGGAATACCACATCCTTGCGTTGCTGGCACAGCATCCCGGCGAGCATTTCAGCCGCGAGCAAATCATCGACAAGGTTTGGGACGACGACACCTACGTCAGCGACCGTTCGGTGGATGTCCACATCGCCCGTTTGCGCAAAAAACTTGGCTGTTACTCTGATTCTATCGTCAACCACAGCGGCTTCGGCTACACTTTCGTCCCCTCAAACTAAACCCTTATCGTTATGAGCATTCCACTCGGAGCATATATCGGTGCCGTCCTGATCTTCCTGTTGCTGGCGTTCCTTGTCTGGAATCACCTGCGGCAGCGGAAGCTTATACGCCAGCTGCAGCAGCTGGCCGACTCGCTCGAGCAGTCGCGGCAGCAGACAATACAGGAGCAGGAACGCAACCGGCAGCTAAAACAGGAGATGACCAACAACATAGCCCACGAGCTGAAAACACCCGTCAGCAGCATTCGCGGATATCTCGAAATACTGCTGAGCGACAAGCCGATAGACGACGATAAGCGACATTTCTTCCTTGACCGCTGCTACTCGCAGACACTGCGCCTCTCGGACCTCATCAGCGACATATCGCTCATCAACAAGCTCGAGGAGTCGGCCTCGCTCTTCCCCAAGGAGGAAATCTCCGTTGTCGCCGTGGCTGCCGAGGCTGTCAGCGAACTCGAAGAGCAATGCCAGACGCACCGCATCACAGTCCACAACAACCTGTCGTCGCAGATGAGCATAGTTGGCAACCACAGCCTTGTCTACAGCATATTCCGCAACCTGTTGGAAAACTCCATCGCCTATGCCGGCGACGGCTGCGAGGTGACCATTGAATGCTATAAGAAAGACGACGACAAATATTATATCCACTTCTTCGATACCGGTCAGGGTGTCGACAACCGATATCTGCCTAAACTTTTCGATCGTTTTCTGCGCATTGACGAAGGTCGCAGCCGCAAGAGTGGCGGCACAGGCCTGGGGCTCTCCATCGTCAAGCACGCCGTTCTCTTCCACGGTGGCGACATCTATGTCCGCAACCGCGACGCCGGCGGCCTCGAATTCTTCTTTTCGCTGAGAAAGAAGTGACCAGTGACTTGTGAATAGTGAATAGTGAATAGAACTGGTGATAAGTGATTTTAATTTTTAATTATTAATTTTTAATTCCCAATGCATACCCTTCCGCTCCAACTCCGCTTCAACGACGTCGATATGATGGGCCACGTCAACAACGCCGTCATTATGGAATTCTTCGACCTTGGCAAGTCGAAATACTTTGCCGATGCCGGCATACCCGTCACGCCCGACGAGGGCGACTTCTGCGTGATGGTGGTCCACGTCGAGGTGGACTTCCATAGTCAAATTCATTGGGGCGATCAGATAGCCGTGACGTCAGTAGTCTCAAATTGGGGCCATAAAAGCCTGCGTGTCAAGCAACAGGTTGTCAATACCGCCACCGGCCAGCCTTGCGCCACCTGCCAGACCATAATGTCGGGCTATTCGCGCAGCGCCGCCGCCAGCGCCCCCATTCCCGACGAAGTCAAGGAGCGCGTGCAGCGCTACGACGCCGATTCGGCCCAATAATGCCAGCTCTCTTGTTCTCCTGCTCGCAAGCGAGCGAAATCTTTTAAATCTTGTAGATTAATTCCGCCGTCGGCGGAAATGCGAAGCCTAAATCAACCAGATCTACAAGATCTCTGCCCGAAGGGCAAGGAGAAAAATGGCCTGCTCGCGTGGCGAGCGAGATCTCGTAGATCTTGTAGATTTATTCCGCCGTCGGCGGAAATGCTACCGCGGCAGCCGCTTTCCGCTTTTCGCTTTCCGTTTTGCAGGAGGGGGTGGTGCGGCTGCTCTTTTTCGTCTGAAAAACAAAAGAAAAAATAAATTTTGCCAGTAATTGGATTTTCTTTATCTTTGCATTTTGCAATTGAGTGCGAAAGAAGGCTGCAGGAGGCTGCAACTTCTTTTGTGCGTGTGAGTTATGAGTAAATTTTTGATTCAGAAAAAACAAGAAATATGATAAATATAACGTTTCCCGACGGCTCGGTCCGCCAATATGAAGCCGGCGTAACGCCACTTGAAATTGCCAAAAGCATCAGCGAAGGCCTGGCACGCAATGTGCTTTCGGCCAAGGTCAACGACAAGGTGATTGAACTGTATCGTCCTATCAACGAGGATGCTACCGTTCAACTTTTGACCTGGAACGACGAGGAAGGCAAGGAAACCTTCTGGCACACCTCGGCCCACCTTTTGGCCACGGCTCTGGAGCAGCTGTATCCTGGCATCAAGTTCGGTTTCGGTCCCGCCATCGAGAACGGCTTCTACTACGATATCGATTTTATGGACTATCAGATATCGAGTGAAGACTTCCCCAAGATCGAGAAGAAGATGATGGAGCTGGTCCAGGCCAAGACGCCCATCACGCGCCGCGAGGTGAGCAAGGCCGAGGCCATCGACTTCTTCACCAAGAAGGGCGACCAGTACAAGCTGGAGCGCATCAGCGAGCTGAACGACGGCGAAATCAGCTTCTACGACAGCGGCACGTTCACCGACCTGTGCCGCGGCCCGCACCTGGTGGATTTCAGCCCCATCAAGGCCATCAAGCTGATCAACCTGGCTGGCGCCTACTGGCGCGGCGACGAGCACCGTCCGCAGCTGACGCGCGTCTACGCCATCTCGTTCCCCAAGAAGAAAGAGCTTGACGAATACCTCGTTATGCTCGAGGAGGCCAAGAAGCGCGACCACCGCAAGCTGGGCAAGGAGCTGGGTCTCTTTATGTTCAGCGACACCGTCGGCAAGGGCCTGCCCATCTGGCTGCCCAAGGGTACCGACCTGCGTCTGCGTCTGCAGGCTTTCCTGTCAAAGATTCAGAAACGCTATGGCTACCAGCAGGTTATCACACCGCATATCGGCAGCAAGCAGCTGTATGTCACTTCGGGTCACTGGGACCACTACGGTGCCGACAGCTTCCGTCCCATCACCACCCCCGAAGAGGGCGAGGAATACCTGCTGAAACCGATGAACTGCCCTCACCACTGTATGATTTTCAAGAACGAGCCCCACTCGTACAAGGACCTGCCGCTGCGCATAGCCGAGTTTGGCACCGTCTACCGCTACGAGCAGAGCGGCGAGCTGCACGGCCTGACGCGCGTGCGTTCGTTCACGCAGGACGATGCCCACATCTACTGCCGTCCCGACCAGGTGAAGGACGAGTTCATCAAGGTGATGGAAATCATTGAGATAATCTTCAAAGCGCTGAGTTTCGACAACTTCGAGGCACAGATTTCGCTGCGCGACCCCAACGACAAGACCAAGTATGTTGGTAGCGACGAGAACTGGGCCAAGGCCGAAGCCGCCATCGTCGAGGCCTGCAAGGAGAAGAACCTGCCCGCCAAGGTGGAATATGGCGAGGCCGCCTTCTACGGTCCGAAGCTCGACTTTATGGTCAAGGATGCCATCGGTCGCCGCTGGCAGCTGGGTACCATCCAGGTCGACTACAATCTGCCTGAACGCTTTGACCTTGAATATATTGGCAGCGACAACCAGAAGCACCGTCCGGTGATGATCCACCGCGCGCCCTTCGGCTCGATGGAGCGCTTCTGCGCTGTGCTGATAGAGCACACCGGCGGCAAGTTCCCGTTGTGGCTCACCCCCGAGCAGTTCATCATACTGCCCGTCAGCGAGAAATATGTCGACGACGCACGCCGTATGCTGGCCAAGCTGGAGGATATGGACCTGCGCGGATGCATCGACGAACGCAGCGAGAAGATAGGCCGCAAGATCCGCGACGCCGAGCTGGGCAAATACCCGTTTATGCTCATTATGGGCGAGAAAGAGGTCGGCGAAGGCACCCTCTCGGTGCGCCGCCAGGGTGCGGGCGACTTGGGCTCGATGACGCCCGAAGCCTTCGCTGCCCTTATCAACGACGAAATCAGCAAAGTAATGACTTATTAATAAAAGTAAAATAACAAGAAGTATTATTTAATTCAACATTCAATTTGGCAGCACCAATCAAACCCCAGCCTAACAGAGGCCCCAATCGCGGCCCCGTCAAGAAAGAACCGGAACACCGCATCAACGAGCGCATCACGGCTCCTGCCGTGCGTGTGGTCGGTGACGGTATGGAACCCACCATTATGGATATGCGTGATGCGTTGAAGCTGGCTTACGACCAGGGGCTCGACCTCGTGGAGATTTCGCCCAATGCCCAACCACCGGTTTGCAAAATAATCGACTACCAGAAGTTCGCCTACGAGCAGAAAAAGCGTCAAAAGGAAATGAAGGCAAAGTCGAGCAAAGTGGTTATCAAAGAGATACGTCTCAGTCCGCAAACCGACGACCACGATTTTGAGTTCAAGCTGAACCACGCCATCCGTTTCCTCAAAGAGGGCAACAAGGTCAAGGTCGACATTTTCTTCAAAGGACGCTCCATTCTTTATAAAGAACAAGGCGAGGCCCAGCTTCTCAAGTTTGCCGAAGCCCTGCTGGAGTATGGCAAGCCCGAACAGATGCCGCGCCTCGAAGGCAAACGAATGATGATGATTATTGCGCCCAAGAAATAAAGAATTGTTTTCGTAAAGCCGAATCCAAACGAACCTGTTCGTGAGGTGAGGCGGGAAAACGAATGTTTCGAAGAAAAAAAGAACATATCTCTTATCCAACAATATAAGTTATCAAACTAAAAAACAGTAAAGTAATGCCTAGATTAAAAACTAAAGCAAGTGCCAAAAAGCGTTTTGCTTTCACCGGCACGGGTAAAATCAAGAGAAAGCACGCTTATCACAGCCACATCCTTACCAAAAAGGAGACAACGCAGAAGCGCAATCTCGACCACACCACCATTGTGAGCCGCGATGACGAGAAGCGCGTGAAAAGAATGCTTTTGGGTAGCGGAATGTAATCATTTTATTTTCCAGCTATCGTAACGGAGTTATTAACCATTGTTTACAGCACCAAAGAGCGACGCCCGACGCCGCCGCTGAAACGAAAAAAAATTAAAAATTTATGCCAAGATCAGTAAATGCTGTTGCTTCAAGAGCACGCAGAAAGAAAATCCTCAACCGTACCAAAGGTTATTGGGGTAGAGGTAAAAACGTTTGGACAGTAGCCAAAAACAAATGGGAAAAAGGTCAGACCTACGCCTATCGTGACCGTAAGAACAAGAAGAGAGAGTTCCGCGCACTGTGGATCAACCGTATCAACGCAGGTTGCCGCATCAACGGTATCTCCTATTCTGTCTTTATGGGCGAATTGCATAAGAACAACATCGAGCTGAACCGCAAGGTTCTGGCTGACCTCGCGATGAACAACCCTGAGGCTTTCACCGCTGTCGTCAAGATGGTAAAGAAATAATGTCGAACCGGTAAAACTTTAATGAAATGGGAAAAACAGAAATAATGCAATATGTAGAGAATTTGTCGGAGCGCAAAGCGTTCCCCGAATTTAAGGCCGGAGATACCATTACTGTCCATTATAAAATCAAGGAAGGCAACAAAGAGCGTATCCAGAATTTCCAGGGTGTCGTTCTTCAGCGTTCCGGAAGTGGTTCCACTGAGACCTTTACTGTCCGTAAGATCACCAACGGTGTCGGTGTGGAAAGAATTTTCCCCATCGCCTCGCCTTTCATCGAGCAGATCGATGTCAACAAGCGTGGTGCCGTCCGCAGAGCCAGAATCTTCTATCTCCGCGATCTTACAGGTAAGAAAGCTCGTATCAAAGAGAAAAGACGCTAGTCTTTCTCCGGCGGAAAGAGATATGCTTGACGCGGCGACCCGACAGGGCCGCCGCGTTGCTTTTTTATTGGGCAAAGCGGTTGATGCTGCCGAAGTCCATACCGTCGACAAGGACGCGACCTTTTGTGGTGCGTCCCAGGAAGCAGCAGTTGACGCGTGCCTCGCTGAGCTTCTGTAGGAAGAAGTCTTCGTGGGGTTCGTCGAGCGATGTGACGAAGCGCACTCCGCGTTCGCCAAACAGGAATGCGTCGAGGCGCACTTCGCGGCAGGTAAGGATGTCGAATCCCAACCGTTGGGGCGCCGCACATCTCAGCAGTGTGCCGAAAAGGCCACCTGCTCCGATGCGGCAGTGGCCGAAAATAGTGCCATTGCTTTGCAGGCTGTCGAGTATAAGTTGCAGATATCCTGCGGTTTCGTAGTCGTCGGAAAGACTAATGGGGTTGTCCACTATGTGCAGGAATCGGCGGCCGTAGTCTGAGTCGACGAACAGTTCGGACACGTCGCCGACCATATATATGGCATCGCCGCGGTGCTGGAAAGCACTTGCTCCGGCAGGTTCGACCTTGTGGCCGTCGAACAGCGAGCGGGCTATGTCGATGCAGTCGCGCACCCTGGGTTCGCGGATTTCCTTGCTTTGTGGCTCGGTGTCGTTTTCGAGGTATTCGTGCCGTTCGGTGCTGTGCGGCTGACCTTTGAGCCACGACAGCAGGCCCTGTCCGCCAGACTGTGTCTGCCACATAGCCATCAGAGTGCTAAGCTCGTCGACCGATGGCAGCCGGCCTATGATGGTCTGTATCTCCTCGTAGGCTGGTCGGCTTATGCCCATAGCCTCAAGTATGCCTTCTTCTATTATTTCGTTATCGTCCAAGATGTTATTTTTTTGTCGCTCGTTTTTTTGTGATGCAAATTTACGAAAAAAAAGCTGTATCATAAAAATATGTACTTTTTCGTTCGCTGGAGCAATAAAACCGAACAATTGCCGTTAAAGATTTATTTAAGGTATGACACATTTTCTGCTGGGCATATTAGGAGGCATTGCGCTTTCGCTCTTTTTCAGCTTCGGACCTGCTTTTTTCTCGCAGATTCAGGCCAGTATTCACTATGGCTTCCGCAATGCTGTGCCCTTCGCTTTTGGTGTAAGTACCAGCGACGTATTCATTGTCGCCATCCTTCTCCTCATTTCGCGTAATATCCCGATGGACGAGATGATCCTGATGCTTAACAATCGGTGGATTATCTACGTTGGTGCCATTGTTGTAGCCAGCTTCGGTCTTTATACAATGTTCCTCAAGACACGCCACGCCGCCGAGTCGAGCGAGAACGACAAAATCAGTTTCCACAATGTTATGATGCCATCGCGCCTTAACGTCTATCTGCGTGGACTGTCACTTAATTTCCTGAATCCGGTGATTTGGCTTTATTGGGCCACACTCGTCACCATCCTTATCTGTGGCGAGAACGACAGCACTCTGGGTCAGCGTTATCTGTTTTTCGGTGGCGTCCTTTCGGCCACGCTGTCGATGGACATCCTCAAGTGCAAGCTGGCATCGCTGCTGCAGAGGATGATAACATTCCGTTTCCTCAAGATATTCAACAAGTGCGTGGGCGTGATACTCATTGGTTTTGCTGTCTTTATGGTTGTGTCTACAATGCCGCGCTTTGAAAACAACAGCAACCAGAAATCCATTGAGATGATGCAGGAAATAATGAATACCAAGCCGCCCAAACTGCATCGGACTGCAGAATAAAAAAAAAGCTTCCCGCTCGGGAAGCTTTTTTTATTGTCGTATTTGTTTATTCGCCTTTGCGAGCGGCAAGGAGCAGTTCCATCATCTTTATGGCACTGACGCTGATGACGGTGCCAGGTCCGAAGATGGCAGCTGCGCCGGCCTTGAAGAGGAAGTCGTAGTCCTGCGGCGGAATGACACCACCCACGGTGACCATAATGTCCTCGCGGCCAAGTTTCTTGAGCTCTTCGATAACTTGCGGAACCAGGGTCTTGTGGCCTGCTGCCAACGAGCTGACGCCGAGGATGTGGACGTCGTTTTCGACGGCCTGTTTGGCTGCTTCGGCGGGCGTCTGGAAGAGGGGACCCATATCGACGTCGAATCCGAGGTCGGCATAGCCGGTGGCAACAACTTTGGCGCCGCGGTCGTGACCGTCCTGGCCCATTTTGGCAATCATAATACGCGGACGGCGGCCTTCGAGTTTTGCAAACTCGTCGGTCAGAGCCTGAGCTTTCTTGAAGAGCTCGCTGTCTTTTGTCTGTGAACTGTACACGTTGGTAATCAGATTTATTTTAGCTTTGTAACGACCATATACTTTTTCAAGAGCATAGCTGATTTCGCCGAGCGAGGCGCGCTTGCGGGCGGCGTCGATGCTGAGCTCCAGCAGGTTGCCTTTGCCGCTTTCGGCGCAGCGTGTCAGGGCGTCGAGGGCAGCCTGTACCTCCTCGTTGTTGCGCTCGGCGCGCAGTTTGGCAAGGCGTTTCAGCTGTGCTTCGCGCACGGCGGTGTTGTCAACCTCGAGGGTGTCGATGGGATCCTCGTGGTCCAGACGGTATTTGTTGATGCCGACGATGGTGTCGACGTTCGAGTCGATGCGGCTCTGCTTGCGTGCCGAGGCCTCCTCGATGCGCATCTTGGGGATGCCGCTCTCGATGGCTTTGGCCATACCACCAAGCTTCTCAACTTCCTGGATATGAGCCCAGGCGCGGTGTGCCAGCTCGTGGGTCAGGGTCTCGACATAGTAGCTTCCGGCCCAGGGGTCGACGACGCGGCAGATGTTGGTCTCTTCCTGCAGGTAGAGCTGCGTGTTGCGGGCAATACGAGCGCTGAAGTCGGTAGGCAGAGCAATGGCCTCGTCGAGGGCGTTGGTGTGCAGCGACTGGGTGTGGCCCAGGGCGGCGCCCATAGCCTCGATGCAGGTGCGTGCCACGTTGTTGAAGGGATCCTGCTCGGTCAGCGACCAGCCCGAAGTCTGGCAGTGGGTACGCAGAGCCAACGATTTGGGATTCTGCGGGTTGAACTGTTTGACGATCTTGGCCCACAGCATACGTGCAGCGCGCATCTTGGCGATTTCCATAAAGTGGTTCATTCCCACGCCCCAGAAGAAGCTCAGACGCGGAGCGAAATCGTCGACGCTCATACCGGCGTTGATACCGGCACGCAGGTACTCGAGGCCGTCGGCCAGGGTGTAGGCCAGCTCGATGTCGGCGGTGGCGCCGGCTTCCTGCATATGGTAGCCCGAAATGGATATGCTGTTGAATTTCGGCATATTCTTCGAGGTGTATTCAAAGATGTCGGCGATGATTTTCATCGACGGCAGGGGAGGGTAGATGTAGGTGTTGCGCACCATAAACTCCTTGAGGATGTCGTTCTGGATTGTGCCCTGCAGCTGCTCCTGCTTGACGCCCTGCTCCTCGGCGGCGATGATGTAGAAGGCCAGGATGGGCAGCACGGCGCCGTTCATAGTCATCGAAACGCTCATCTTGTCGAGCGGAATCTGGTCGAAGAGGATCTTCATATCGAGGATGCTGTCGACAGCCACACCGGCCTTGCCGACATCGCCCACAACACGCTCGTGGTCAGAGTCGTAGCCGCGGTGGGTGGCAAGGTCGAAGGCCACCGAAAGGCCCTTCTGGCCGGCGGCGATGTTGCGGCGGTAGAAGGCGTTGGATTCCTCGGCGGTCGAGAAACCGGCGTATTGGCGCACCGTCCAGGGGCGCATCACGTACATCGTGCTGTAGGGTCCGCGCAGGAAAGGCGCAATACCGGCGGCATAGTTCAGATGCTCCATTCCGGCCAGGTCTTCTTTGCCGTAAACAGGCTTTACGTCAATCTGTTCGGGAGTGGTCCAGTTTTTCTCGATATGGTTCTCCTTCTCCCATTGCTCGAAGCTTTCTTGCGATTCGCTGCGGGCCTTGAAATCAACATTTGAAAAGTCGGGTCTCATTATCAGTATATTATATGTTTTTGTTCTTGTCCTTAGAAATTGCAAATATACATATTTTATTTGAATGTAGCGGTGTTTTGGGCGAAAATATTGAATATTTTGGTCCGCAATGGCTCGGCAGCGCCCTGAGGATTGCTTTTCAGTCCGGTTTTGCGATGTGGCCACCGCTCGAAAATGCACCAAATCAAATGTTAAATTTTAACATAATTCAGTCAAAGTTCACCGAGGTGAAATTTGGTAAAAGTTTGGTAGGAGTTTGAGTGAACTTTGGTAGGTATTTGGTCCTTGGAAATCAGCTGGTTGATTTTTTGCAAAAAATGGGCTTTTTTAACAATGTTTAAGTTAAAATTCGCTAGGTAAATGTTAAATTTTTTATTAAATCAGAGGTTTCTGTCGTGATGATTTTAACATTTGTGGGGATAAAAAAACGTGGACCGGCATCGGTCCACGTTTTTTCGTTCTCGTTATTGTTTTCGTTGTCGCTATCGCAGCTCGGCGTGGCTTTTGGATTTCTTCTTGTTCTTGTTCCAGAAGCCGTAGACTTCGCTGACGTTGCCGGCGGTGGTGAAGGCGCTGATTTCGTTCTTGTTGATGTACTCCAGCAGTTTCGAGAACTCGTCCTTGCTGAGCAGGGCTTCGAGCTCGATGCTCTTTTCACCGCTGTATCCGCCGGTCACCTCATAGAGCGTGCATCCGCGCTGCAGCTCGTCGATGATGTAGCGGCGCAGGCGGTCGTATTCCTTCGACACGATGCAGACGCGCTTGCGGTTGTTGAGCGTGGCGGTGAAGTAGTCGACCACCAAGCCGTTGATCCAGGTGCCGATGAGGCCGATGACGACCATACGGAACGGGTTGATTGCGAAGGCGGTGCAGCAAATCACAGCTCCGGCCACCGACACCGAGGCGCCGATGTCGAAATGCAGGTACTTGTTGACGATTTTGGCCAGGATGTCGAGGCCGCCGGTCGAGGCGTTGATGCTGAACATCAGGGCCTGCGCGGCGCTCAGCAGCAGCACGAAGCAGCAGAGGTCAAGCCAGGGGTCGCCCATCACCGACGGGCTGCCAGTAATGGGGTTGTCGTGGGCCAGGATGTATTCGCCGGCGGCGTTTTTGGCGTCCCAAGGCAGGATCTTGTTCCAAAGGTCGATAAATGGACCAAGGATAAGGGCTGTATAGACAGTCTTTGCTCCGAACTCCTTGTTGATGAGGAGGAATGCAAGAATGAGTAGGATGATGTTGATGATGGTGACGAGTGTTCCGACGGTGATATTGATGCCGATGCCTTCAAAAATCTTTGCAATGACGATTGAAAGACCAGATATTGTTCCGATAATCAGCTTGCTGGGTACCAGGAAGTAGTACACTGCCGCGGCGGTGACCATCATACCGAGCGTCATAATGATGAGCTCGATCCAGAATTTTTTGGTTGCGAGAATACTCAGTATTTTATTCATAAGGTTTTGTTTTTTAGATATTTTAGTAATTTTCTATTTAAATGAAATCGGCTGCAAAAGTACACATTTTATATATGCCGACCAAGAAAAGGCGGAAAAATATTTTAGGCACGATGGCGGAAGTCGATTCGGTGTTGCATCTTCAAAAATTCATTATTTTGAACACGAATTGAACGAATAACACGAATAAAAAACTCCGTAAATATTAACTGTTAAAGTAAACGATGCTGCCACACACGGGGCCACTCTACGCGCTCCACAGGAGCTTGTACCAAGCAAAACGTTAATTGAACGAATTTCAGAGGTGGCTTTGTGTGTTTCCCTTTGTTTTACAAGATACTGTCGGCCATCAGGTCCTTGCGGCCGATGAGGCTGAAAATGGTTATGTTGTTGTCTTCGTTGAGAATGCGCAGCGTGCGTAAAATTTCTCCCAAGGTCGAGCCGCTGGTGGCTATGTCGTCAATAATCAGTATGTTTTGCTTGCGTATGGTAGCGCATAGTTCCTCGTCGGCTTTGCTGTTGAACTTCAGGAACTGCATCATATACGGTCGGAAACGACTTTTCTTGACATCCTTGGCAATTGTGAAATAATCTTTTTTGTGGATCAGTTCGAGCATTTGGTTGATCGACTGCTTTGCTTCCTCTTTTTGTACCTTTGTGTAGCGCGGACGACCGTTCTCAAGCACATCGTTGAGGTATTGCTCTTCGTAAGCGTCCATATCGAATGAGATGTTGGCTGGTAAGTTTTTCACCAATTCCATCTTCCGCAGCGTGGGTTGGGCAAAACGGTAGATATAGCGCAGCATATACTGGTTGACACGGCTTGATGATTCGGGCATTACAACCAGATTGTAGTCGTAAAGGTTGATTTGGTGGCTTAAGTTGTCTATGGCTTTTTTTATGAAGCTTGTCAGATCAGGGTTGTCTTGCAGTGGCTCTGAGAATTTTACGTGCTTGATGAAGGCACTTCGTGTCGCGCCATCTATCTGGTCGGAGAATTCGTATCCGTAGTAAAAGCATTTTCCAAAGGCTTCAACTTGATAGCCACTTCCTGTCAGGCTGATTATGTCATCGTTTCCATCGTGCTCAAAGTCGAACACAAACTTTTGCAATATGCTGTCGTACGTTATGCCCATTTTTCTTTTTTTCAGATAACGCAGTCTGAGCCCGATTATTGCATAGGAAGAGAAAAGATTTCGAATGGTCAGGTTTCTCCTGGCGTCAGGGATTGGCAATCATCGCAGGTGGGGCGTCTGCGTGCGGTCGCGAAAGTGCAACGGAAGCCGTCCTTTTGGGGGACGGCTTTTTGTTGCAACTGTAATTCGGATGTGTGCAAGTGTGTTGCGTATGTGTTTCAGTTCTTGACAATTGTCTTCACGCCGTAGCCTTCTTTGGTGCGTACCACGAGGAGGTATTGTCCTGCAGCAAACGTGCCGAGGTCGATTTTGCATACTTGATTGTCATTCTTTCTGCTCATTACGGCCTTGCCGTTTACGTCGTAGATTGTGATCTCATACGGCTCCTGCAGGTTCGTCTGCACTGTCAGCCGTCCCGTTGTGGGGTTGGGTGAGACGGAGAACTCCAGTGTGGCGGCCTGATTGATGCCTATTGTCGGGTCGACAGCGAAAATGGCTTGGAACACCGTGTCCTGCGTTACGGTGACAATGCGAGGCGATTCCTCATTGCCGTCCGTCCAGCCTTCGAATACGTAGTTTTCGGCGGGAACGGCTGTCAGGGTGGCCTGTTGGCCCTCATAGTACATACCTTCGCCGGTGACGGTGCCCCATTCGCTGTTGTTGCTTGCCGCCACCAAGTAATACTGCGGCAACTCGACAAAGTGGGCAACAAAGGCGGTGTCGCGGGTGAGGTATATCGTGAGCGGATTGTCGGTCAGGCTGTCGCCCGCTGTGGTGCTCCAGTGGGTGAATCCGTATCTGTTCTCGGAGGGTACTGCAGTGATGGTTTGGTTGGTGCCGCCGGGGTAGCTGCCGCCGCCGGTGACGGAGCCCATCGAAGCATTTGCTGACGAGACTTGCAGGCTGAATGTCTGTGTGCTGACATCCTCAAAGACGGCGACAAAGGCTGTGTCGCTGACGAGATGGACCGTTAAAGGATTGGTGGCAATTACTGTCGAGCCGTCGCCGCTGTTCCAGTAGTTGAACCTGTGGCCCGGGTTGGGGGTTGCGGTAATGGTGACATCCGAGGCATAGTACGTACCGCCGCCGCTGACGGTACCCATCGCATCGTCAGACGCTGTGACCTGCAGATTGAACTGCTGAGTGTTTTGGAAGATGGCGGTGAAGGTTGTGTCGCCCATCAGATGAATGACCCTCGGGTTTTCGGTGCTGCCGTCGTTCCACGAAACGAAGGCAAATCCCGGGGCAGCAATGGCCGTGATGGTGTCGTCGCTCTCGTCGGGGAAACGTCCGCCGCCAAGCACCTCGCCCCAGCCCACCTCATTGGGTTCGGCGTTGAGGTCCCATTTGTCAACAATGACAAGATAATATCCTACTGGACTTAGAGGCCAGTCGCTCAGCCAGACGCCGCCAATCGCAGGGCTAAACCAATTATCCCAAAATGCATAAGGCCTGCCTGGAAGACGGCAGCTATAAGTCTGCAAATATGTTGGTCCAGTGGAAGCATACAAAAAAGAATAGTCACTAGCAGTGCAGCCATATTTGTCTGCTAACATATAGTGACCGTTGTCCATAACATCGACGTAAAATGTTGATACCATCCCATTGCTGTTAGGGGTGTTCATAGAACCGACGATGTAGAAATCGGAGTCTACCCACACTGGTTGCTCAAAATAAGCCTCATATATATAACAGTACTGGACAAACTCGTCGTTCCATCCTTGACGGAACTCCATAACGCGTGCCGTGGCCGTATCCCACCTCACAGAGTCAAGCAGTTGAAGTCGGACCGTATCGTCAATTTCCTGAAATACCCGATGGCCAGCCGCAGTCATCTGGTATATGTACATATATTCAGGGTTTTTCAGATTCCCTGGGGCACCGTCGACCGTTGGCGGAGTGTAGGCATTCACCATAGCCGCCAAGCCTTTTACTTTCATACGCCTATTGTGGGCATATTCCCATTTGGCAAGCTTGCCTGAAAACAATCTGCCAAACTCATACTTAAAGCAGAAACAGCTGTCCCAAACCCCATTGGGTCGCCAGTTCGGACAATCGTCAAACCATTTGGTGTAATAGTACTTGTCGCAACGGGGTTCGGCAGGGATGGTGTCGTCGACATCCGACGGTGTGTGACGCATTGCGAAAAGCGTGCCCGGCAACGCAAGAAAGGCCAGACTGATAATAATTCTAAAATGTAAAGGTGTTTTCATTTTGATAAATATTAAATTTAAAATGATGATGAGTTTATAATTGATATAATTTCCCCCTTTTGTATATATAGTCGAAGAAAATGGCCAAAACGCTGCAAAGAATTTTGCTTTTTTTTAGTTTAGTGTTGATTTATAATATTTTGAAAAATGTTAAAATTTTATATTCACCTGTTGTGAAGGGTTTGCTATCCGAAACAGCGGATGGACTGACGACGTTCTGGTACGCAGGCGCCCCGCCTGCGAAAATGGTTGCCAGTCATCGCAGGCGGGGCGTATGCGTACCAAGGGTTGTGATAGTGCAAAAAAAACCGTCCTTTTTTGGGACGGCTTTTTGTTGCAAATGTAATTCGGATGTGTGCAAGTGTGTTGCGTATGTGTTTTAGTTCTTGACAATTGTCTTCACGCCGTAACGGTCTTTGGTGCGTACCACAAGGAGGTATTGTCCTGCAGCAAACGTACCGAGGTCGATTTCGCATACTTGATTGTCATTCTTTCTGCTCATCACGGCCTTGCCGTTTACGTCGTAGATTGTGATCTCATACGGTTCTTGTTGGTTCATCTGTAGGGTCAGCCGTCCCGTTGTGGGGTTGGGCGAGACGGTGAACTCCAGTGTGGCGGCCTGATTGATGCCTATTGTCGGGTCGACAGCGAAAATGGCTTGGAACACCGTGTCCTGTGTTACGGTGACAATGCGGGGCGATTCCTCATTGCCGTCCGTCCAGCCTTCGAATACGTAGTTTTCGGCGGGAACGGCTGTCAGGGTGGCCTGCTGGCCCTCATAGTACATCCCTTCGCCGGTGACGGTACCCCATTCGCTGTTGTTGCTTGCCGCCACCAAGTAATACTGCGGCAACTCGACGAAGTGGGCCACAAAGGCGGTGTCGCGGGTGAGGTATATCGTGAGGGGATTGTCGGTCAGGCTGTCGCCAGCGGCTGTGCTCCAATGCGTGAATCCGTATCTGTTCTCGGAGGGCACTGCAGTGATGGTATGGTTGGTACCGCCAGGATAGCTGCCGCCACCGGTAACGGTGCCCATCGAAGCATTTGCTGACGAGACTTGCAGGGTGAACGTCTGATTGCTGACATCCTCAAAGACGGCGACAAAGGCTGTGTCGCTGACGAGATGGACCGTTAAAGGATTGGTGGCAATTACTGTCGAGCCGTCACCGCTGCTCCAGTAGTTGAACCTGTGGCCCGGGTTGGGCGTGGCGGTAATGGTGACATCCGAGGCGTAGTAAGTGCCACCGCCGGTGACGGTGCCCATCGTTGCGTCATTTGCTGTGACCTGTAGGTTGAACTGTTGGGTGTTTTGGAAGATGGCGGTGAAGGTTGTGTCGCCCATCAGATGAATGACCCTCGGGTTTTCGGTGCTGCCGTCGTTCCACGAAACGAAGGCAAAACCCGGCGCGGCAATGGCCGTGATGGTGTCGTCGCTTTCGTCGGGGAAGCGTCCACCGCCAAGCACATCGCCCCAACCGACCTCATTGGGTTCGGCGTTGAGGTCCCATTTGTCCACAATGACAAGATAGTATCCGAAGGGACTTACAGGCCAGTCGCTAATCCAATAGTTGAACATAGGACCGATTTGCATATCCCAAAAGGCATAAGGCCGACCCTCTCCCAAGCATTGTGGGCATTCGAGAATAGAATGGGCGTGTGGTGGGCAATATAAAATATCGTGATAGTCACTTGCGTCACAGCCATTTTTGTTGTCCAACATATAGTCCCCCTCGTCCCGAATGTCGACATAAAACGTGGACACCATCCCATTGCTGTTAGGTGTATTCATAGAGCCGACGATGTAGAAATCGGAGTCTACCCACACAGGCTGTTCAAAATAAGCCTCGTAGATATAGCAGTACTGTATAAACTCGTCGTTCCATCCCTGGCGGAACTCCATAACGCGCGCGGTGGCAGTATCCCACCTCACCGAGTCGAGCAGTTGAAGCCGGACTTCGACATCAAATCCCTGAATATTCCGGCCGGTCTCCGTCATCTGGTATATGTACATATATTCAGGGTTTTTCAGGTTCCCCGGGGCACCGTCAACCGTCGGCGGAGTGTATGTATTCACCATCGCCGCCAGTCCTTTCACCTTCATACGGCCGTTGTGCGCATATTCCCATTTGGCAAGCTCGCCTGAAAAAATTCTGCCAAACTTATACTTGAAACAAAGGCAGCTGTCATATACGCCCTTGGGATGCCAATAGGGGCAGTCGTCAAACCATTTGGTGTAATAGTACTTGTCGCAGCGGGGTTCGGCGGGGATGGTGTCGTCGACACCCGACGGTGTGTGACGCATTGCGAAAAGCGTGCCCGGCAACGCAAGAAAGGCCAGACTGATAATAATTCTAAAATGTAAAGGTGTTTTCATTTTGATAAATATTAAATTTGTAATTATGATAAGTTTAAAATTGATATAATTTCCCCCTTTTGTATATATAGTCGAAGAAAATGGCCAAAACGCTGCAAAGAATTTTGCTTTTTTTTAGTTTAGTGTTGATTTACAATATTTTGAAAAATGTTAAAATTTTATATTCACCTGTTGTGTAGGGTTTGCTATCCGAAACAACGGATGGGCTGACGACGTTCTGGTACGCAAGCGCCCCGCCTGCGAAAATGGTTGCCAGTCATCGCAGGCGGGGCGTATGCGTACCAAGGGTTGCGATAGTGCAAAAAAAGCCGTCCTTTTTGGGGACGGCTTTTTGTTTCTGCAACTAACGAGGCGCTTAGGCTTCGACGTTTTTCTCGATGGCAAGTTTGCCGCGGTAGTAACCGCATTCGGGACAAACGTGGTGCATCATAATCTGGGCACCACAGTTGCTGCACGTGGTCAGCTGGGGAGTCTCCAAGCTGTCGTGCGTTCTTCTCTTTCTTGTTCTCGTCTGTGAGAACCTGTGTTTTGGATGTGGCATAATTATTAATTTTTTATTGTTTATTTTTTTTTATTTCAAGTTTTTAAGTGCTTCCCAACGGGGGTCTATCTGGTCTTCGTCAGTCTGCTTTTCTTCGTCGCTGTTCTCGTCGGTGATGAAGCTCATCATCTCGGGGTCGCAGGTCGGATTGCCGTCGGCATCGTCGGGATGGACGCATCGTATAGGTATCTGTACTGCTACGAATTCGTACATCCACTGTGCGAGGTCGATTCGGTACTCACTTTCGGGCAGGATGACCACATTCTCGTCGTCGCTCTCGCTGTCGTCACCGAATTTGACGCAGAGGGTCTGCTCGCCTTCGGTCGGCAATGTCATCTCGCCCAGGCATCTGTCGCACGTTGTTGTCAATGTCCCAGAGAAGTTGAAATGAAACAGCATCATCCGCTCTTTTTTCTCCAGTTTCACGTCGAAAACAATGTCAGCATCCAGTATTTTTTCATTTTTATACGTTGAAAAAAAACTGTTGTCAAGTTTAAAATCATAGTTGTAAATTCCTGATTTTAAACCACTGAACTGAATTATTGTATCAACGTTCTGCTCCATTTCCATACTCCTAATGAGTTTGCAAAGTTACACACTTTTTTTGAACTGACAAAAAAAATGTTTAAAATGAGCAAAAAACTTTCTGAAATTCATTTCGCCGTATATGGCGTAGGGCTGTTTTTTCAGTAATATGGTTAATGTCGCGTCTCTTCGAGACGCTGAGTGGCGGTGCTTTGCTTGACCCCACACTGCGTTCCTTGTGTGGGGTTATTAAGATTCAGCCTCTTCGAGGCTGTGGAAACGTAGACTCAACTACCAAGTGCAACACAGTTGTGCAAAGATAGTAAGAATTTTTGTTTAGGGGAAGAAAAGTTCAAAAGTTTTCTGGGACGGAGGTTGATCTCAGTTTGGACGTGTAGGATGTAATCGTCAGAGAGAGAGG
>JAFROL010000037.1 GCA_017429685.1 Bacteroidales bacterium
CAGTGAGAAGATGCCTTGCGGGTAAGAGTGTAAAGCTGGTATCCAAAGAGTTAGGCATAAAAGACTACTACATCTACGAATGGGTGGAACGGTACAAGATGTACGGCAGGGAAGGACTGGAAAAACAACCGTATCACGAGTGGAGTTTTGAGGAAAAAAGAGAAATTGTTTCTGCGTATCAGGAAAAAGGCGTACCTTTGCACACCGTAAGCTCCCGATACAGGGTGTCGCAGAGCGTGGTGAGCAAGTGGGCCAAAGCCGTAAGGGAGAGGGGCTACGCGGCATTGCTGGAGAGGAAGCGGAAAGGAAGACCGCCAAAAGACATGGGACGACCAAGGAAGAAAGAGCCGGAGACGGAACTGGAGAAGCTGCGGGCGGAGAACGAGCGCCTGCGGACGGAGAACGCATTGCTAAAAAAAGTGCAGGCCTTGGTGGCAGAGCGCATCGCCCGGGAAGAAGGGAGTGGGCGCAAGCCATCCAGTCGCTGAGGCCGGAATACAAACTGGACTTGATGCTGGACATCAAGGGGATGGCAAGGTCCACGTACTACTACGGCGTGAAGGAGCGCAGTGACAAGTACGAGGAGACGCGCAAGGCGATAAGCCGCATATACCAGGCCAACCGCGGACGCTACGGATACCGCCGCATAACCATGTCCCTCGAGGAGGAAGGGATACACATGAACCACAAGACCGTGCAGAAACTGATGAAGGAGATGGGGCTGAAAGGAGTCCGGAAAAGACGCGCCTACCACTCCTACAAGGGAGAAGTGGGACGCATCGCCCCCAACGTGCTGCAACGCAACTTCACAGCCGATGCTCCAAAGGAGAAATGGGCTACCGACGTGTCGCAGATCACCATCGGCGACAGCAAATGCTACCTCTCGCCGATACTGGATCTCTTCAACGGCGAGGTGGTCAGCTACACCATATCCGACAGCCCCAACCTGAAGATGGTCACCGACATGCTGCGCAAGGCATTCCGCAGGGAAAAGAACCTCAAGGGGCTGCTGCTGCACTCCGACCAGGGATGGCACTACCAGCACACCCAGTACCAACACATGCTGAAGGACAAAGGCATTGTGCAGAGCATGTCCCGCAAGGGCAACTGTCTCGACAACTCCATCATGGAGAACTTCTTCGGCCTGATGAAGAACGAACTGCTCTATGTCAACCGCTTCGACAGCATGGACGATTTCAAACGTCAGCTGGCCGACTATATCGACTACTACAACAACAAACGCATCAAACTGAAACTAAAAATGAGTCCGGTACAATACCGAACTCATTTCTGCAGACAAATTAACTGATTTTGTTAATCCGTCCAACTTTTTGGGGTCACTTCAGACGGGCACCTTTTTTTGTATCCTAACAGGATTGGAAGGTCTTAGCGGATGACGACCACACGCTTGGTCTGGACACCGTCGACCTTGATCAGATAGACGCCCGAAGCGGGAACGCTGTAGACCTCGGTCTCGGCGGCAGTGGTGGTGTGGTTGAGCATACGGCCGTTGATGTCGAAGAGGTAGACCTCACGGCCTTCAGCACCATTGAGGATGATGTTGCCATCCTTGGTGTAGGCGTTGACGTTGACCTCGTTGGCGTTCTCGATACCTTGGGTCGACTTGAAGTTGACGGTGAAGGTCATCGTGAAGCCAATCATTTCCTCGTCGATTTCGAGGGGATCGGTGGTGAAGACAAGGTCGTAGAAAGTCTCTTCCTGTACGGTCGCACCCATATAGGAGATGCTCATCGTGGCGCTTTCGAAGGCGTAGCCCTCGTTGGCGGTAACGGTGAAGTTGACAACGTCGCCGGCATTGTAGGTGTGGGTGCCGGGAGCGGGAGTCATCGTACCCATCGTGGCATCGTTGACGGCGGTGATGAGTGTGAAGACATCGCTGCCACTGTTGGTGTCGGCAATGAAGTTGACGGTCAGCGACATCGTCATTCCGAGGAAGTCATCGGCATAGAGCGGCTCCTGTGCCATTGCGATTGCGTAGAGGGCGGGGAGTGTGGTGTCCATAATGGTCTCACCCATAATGCTCATCGTCATATCCACGCTTCCGATGGTGTAGCCTTCGGCGGCGGTGAAGCCGAAGAGGATGCTGTCGCCGGCAACATAGGTGTGGGTGCCGGGAGCAGGAGTGATGGTACCCATCGTGGCGTCGTTGACGGCGGTGATGAGGGTGAACTCCTGAGGCTCGACAGTGTCTTCGGTGAAGAGGGCGGTGACGGTGATGGTGTAGCCATTGTCGGCAAAACTCTGCGGCACGGTGCCGAAGTTCATCGGGTTGGCGAAGTCCTCGTCGAAGGCGTAGAGGGTATCCTCCTGCAGGGCGGTGTTCTGTGCGTCATAGATGCCCAGGACCCATCCGGCCACTTCATAGCCGTTGTTGGCGATGGCCTCGGCCTGGACAGTGCTACCTACGTATGCAGTGTACGTGCCAGGAGCAGGAACGGTGGTACCCATCGTGGCATCGTTAACGGCATAGGTAACAGTGGTGCTGTCGGGGTTGCCGGCCTCAAAGAGGGCGGTGAAAGTCACGCTGCCTGTCGACATAAACAGGCTGGCGGGGAAGCTGAGCGAAATGTAGTTTTCGTCGACAGTATCATAGTTGATACCGTCTGCCGTGTAAGCCCAGCCGGTGAAGTGGTAGCCAGTGTTGGCAATAGCCGAGAGGCTTACCGTTTCGGTCTCGGCATACTGATAGGTGCCGGGAGCGGGGTTGGTGGTACCCATTGTGGCATCCATCGTGGCGACGGTGACAGTCAGAGTGTCGGGTGCAGGAGGCACATAGGCGCCCTGATAGAGCTCGATGTCGTCGATGAGCAGGTAATTCATATCGTAATCCACGTGGTGGAAAGCGACGTAGACGCTCTGTCCGGCATAGGCTGTGAGGTCGATGGACTGCTGGGTCCAGCTGCCTGCAGCAGCGGTGCTGGGACGGGCGGTGATGGTGAAAGCGGTGGTGTCGGCCGTAGTGGTCGAGATCTTAACGCTGTAGCTGTCGGCATAGTTAGCATTTGCAACTTCCCACCAGCTGAAGGTGAGGCTGTCGCCAGCAGCGACGGTGGGCAGGACAAACTTGGGCGAAATGAGCCAGGCGTTGGCGTGCATAGAGGTGCTGTTCCAGCTCCACGAGGAGGCGACCTGCGAGCCGCTGTGAGGAGTAACACCAAGGCCACCGCAATCGGTGGTGAACCAAGCTACGCCGTCGGCGCTGCCGTTAACGGTGGTCCAGCAGCCAAGGCCGGGTTCGAAACCGTAGTTGTAGGGCAGGGTGGTGATGTCGCTGCAGTCATACTCGGTGGTGGCATTGACGGTGGCCATTGCCGAGCTGTCGTCAGCTGCGCAGAGGGCTACGACACCGAAGGTGTAGGCCGTACCGGCGGTAAGGCCGCTGAAGGTGTAGGTGTTGGCGGTAGCGTTTGCAACGTAGGTGCTGCCGTTGTAGATGCTGTAGCTTGTGGCATTGCCGGTCCAGCTTATGGTCACGCTTGTCTCGGTGAGGGCATCAACGCTGACAACGGGCGTTGCGCAGCTGGGGCAGGGATCGTTGATGGTGGTGATGGTCTGACCATTGGTCAGAGTGCTGCCGTCGGCGATGCTGATAGCGGTGACGTTGCCGCCATCGACAATCTCAAAGCTTGTCTCGCTGGGATAGCTACCCATTACCCAAACAAATGAAACAGGTATTCCGCTGCAAACCGTGAAGGTCTCGGTGTTCGACGCTCCAGTGGTAAGGGTGAAGGTGCCAACAAGGACGCCAGCCTGCATAACGTTGATGGCATTGCCGTTCCAACCGTCGCCATAGCTGTCTGCACCGTTAATAGTGATGCTGCAGGTGCTCTCGCACTGGGTCATTGCTGTAATGGTGACGGTGTCGGAAGTGGTAGAACCACAGTCGACAACAACGCCAAAGTTATAGACGGTGCCGGCGGTGAGGCCGCTGATGGTGACATTGTTCACAGTAGAGGTGGCGACAACGCTGTTGTCGGCCATATCGATGATAGTGTAGTCATTGGCATCACTCATCCAGCTCAGGCTGACACTGGTGGTGCTGACGCTGTCGATGGTAAGAGCAGCGACAGGTGCGCAGTAGTCGCCCATAATGGGATTGAAGACCACACTGTCGATAGCAACGCCATAGCCGTAGCCGTCGGTCATTTCAAATGCTACCTGATAGGTAGTGGCGGGCAGAAGCACGCTGTCGACAGTCCACGAGGAGATTTCATTGGTATATTCGGCAGCCTGGATCCAGGCAGTGGTATCGGAGGTGCGGTAGTAGACGCGCATTTCGTCCTGGTCGCCGCTCCAAGCGCGCTGGATGTGTGCATAGACAAGCTGAACGCCGTTGGCGCCGTCGATGTCGAGGGCGGGCGAGATGAGCTTGGTGACATTGCCGGTGCTGCTGTGCTGAATCTTGGCATTGGTGCTGCCGCTGAAGGCGCCGGTTGACGAGCTGTAGTCGCCTGTGCCAATGGTCCAGCTGCCGGGGCCGTCGGTGGTCCAGCAGGCAACGGTATTGCTGCTAGCCTCGAAATCTTCGGTATAAGGAATCGTAACGGCGGTGCAAGCAGTGTTGAAGCTGATGGTGACGATGTCGCTCTCGTCGGTGCCGCAGTTGGCGGCCACGCCGAAGGTGTAGGCTGTCATTGCATCAAGTGCATAGAGCGTGACGGTGGTGTCGTTGGCATACTCATACACGGTGGTGTCGCTCATATCATATATAGTATAGCCGTCGGCATCGCCGTGCCAAGTGAGGGTGGCCTCGGTGCTGGTGATGTTGCTGACGGTCAAACCAGTGACAGGCATACAGCTGGGGGCTTCGCCAACAGTCACATTGTCGATAGCAATACGGTTGTCGCCGCCGCTGGCGGAACTGCCTGCGAAAATTGCAAAGCGAACGGTGTCGCCGTTATGGTTGGCCACAGGAATGTAGAGTGTGGTGTAGGTGCCATTGAGGGCATTGATCTCAGTGTTGTCGAGCACACGGAGGTTGGTAAATGTGGTGCCATTGTCGGTGCTGATGGCAAAAGCCAGCGTGTCGTTGGCGTCATAGGCGGGAGTTGCGGAGCTCCAGTCTGCCACAGCCACGTCGACACTGAGGTTGGCGTTGTCGCTGGTGATTACGATAGCCGGAGTGACAGCCCAATAGCGGTTGGTACTAAAAACATTCATCGTCAGTGCGTTACCACTGATGTTTATGTTGTCGCCGTAACTGCTGTTGAGTGACCAGGCAGAAGAAGAAGTGCTCGGTGTGCCGGCACCGCCGTTATAGGCGCCGCTGAGGAACGACCAGCAGTCGGATTTGGCAGTCCAGTTGTCGAAGTTTTCGCTCCAGGGCATCGTCAATAGGCCGCAAGCTGTGCGACCACTGACAATAGTCATCTCGGACAGGTCGCCAGTGCCGCAGTCGGCGATAACGCCGAACACATAATTCGTGTTGGCTGTAAGGTTGTCGACGGTATAAGAGGTTGTGCTGATATAGTCTTCGATAAGGGTGGTGTCGGTAGGAGTGAGGCTGTAGACGCTATAGGTAGCGCCCGTATTGTTAGCGTCGTTCCAAGTGAGGGTGAGGCTGGTACTTGTAGTCAGTGCCTCGTTGATAGCCAGTCCTGTGACAGGGTAACACGAAGGAGCCTCTGTAAAGGTAGTCTTGGGAAGGAAAGCAGTGTAGTTGGGAGTGGACATACTCGAATAGGTTGAGCCTATACCATCCTTTCCGTAGCAGCCCTGGCCGCTGTTACCAAACCAGTTGCCGCTGGCACCATTGGTGAGAATCTCAACAATAAGGTTGCCGCCATTGTAGGTGTAAGGCGTGGTGAAATCGAAGCTGAAAACACCATTGTTCACGACGAGGTTGCCTTCATATACAGTATCAAGGGCAACCGTGCTGAACCCTGACGAAAGGTCAGTTTCACTCGTTTCGCCAATCAAAATGTACCAAGTCGAGGTCGACAGGGTCTTTGTAGCTGTACTTTGATGGTAGAAGGTAATGGAACCCAGGGTGCTGCCATTCATCGATGTCAGCAGCGATGCAGGATACAGCATCTGAGCTTCACGAACACCAGAACCATCACAATTGTAGAAATCCAGCGGCACCGAGGCGTGCACGGCAGTGCTGTCTGCCACGGTCCACGAGTTCTGTGCATTCGATGCAAATGGCAGTGCAAATAATGCCATAAGCACGAAAAGACGTAAAAACTTTTGCATGATTTTTTGAGTTTTGGTTAGTAAAAAATTGAATTGTAGTTAATTTTATTATTTAATAATTCTTTTAAATCGTGCAAAGTTACGAATTTTACTTGACTTAGACGGATTTTGCTTATGTTTTAACTATATTTAACCACGATGTTTTGCACAATTGCCACTATACCAGTATTTCTGCATTTAGCGACCGATGCTCGAAGTTTGCAGCAACAAAAAAAGCCTCCCCGTGATGGGGGAGGCTTGCTGCGGTTTGGTGACCCTGCTGCGATTCGAACGCAGGACCTACTGCTTAGAAGGCAGTTGCTCTATCCAGCTGAGCTACGGGGCCATTTCGGATTTTGAAGTTTGGGCTTCGATGTTCAAATTTCAAAATATCCTTGTCGGGATGGCCAGATTCGAACTGGCGATCTCCTGCTCCCAAAGCAGGCGCGATAACCGGACTACGCTACATCCCGCCGGTGACTATTAAAAAAACGCCTCTTTTTGGGGGCGTTTTGCGGAGAAGGGGGGATTCGAACCCCCGGTACCCTAATCGAGTACGACAGTTTAGCAAACTGTTGGTTTCAGCCACTCACCCACCTCTCCGTGGTCAATGTTGAATGATGAATTCCAAGCTAGGGAATTGCATTTCTAACCTCATTGAAATCGGCTGCAAAAGTACAAACTTTTTCAATACTGGCAAAATTTTTTTTCTTTTTGCCACCGAAATATACTTTATTTATTTCTTTTTAGCCTGGTTTGCAACACTTTCCATTTTCTTGCGAATTTCTTCCTCGTCGCCCAGGAAGTAGTGCTTTTGGAGCTCCATATTGTCGTTAAATTCAAAAATGTAGGGTACGGCAGTGGGTATGTTGAACTTGATGATTTCGTCGTTCGTCATTCCGCGAAGCTCTTTGACGATACCGCGTAGGCTGTTGCCGTGAGCCACTACCATCACGCTGCTGTAGCGGTCGAAGGCTTTAAGTATAACATCCTTATAGTAAGGCATCAGTCGTGCTATGGTGTCCTTGAGGCTCTCGGTCAGCGGTATCTCGCTGTCGCTCAGTTCGGCATAGCGCGGGTCCATACGTGGGCTGCGCTCGTCGTGCAGGTCAAGTGCCGGTGGCTGAACGTCGAACGAGCGGCGCCACAGCAGCACCTGCTCGTCGCCGTATTTCGCTGCCGTGTCGGCTTTGTTCAGTCCCTGAATGGCTCCGTAGCTTTTCTCGTTAAGGCGCCAGCTTTTCTCGACGGGCAGGTAGTCCATATCCATCGCCTCAAGCACTTGGTTCAGTGTGCGCACGGCGCGTTTCAGGTATGAGGTGTAGCACATCTGCGGACGGTAGCCCTCTTTCTTGAGCAGCACTCCGGCCTCGTAGGCCTCCTTGCGGCCGGCCTCGGTCAGGTCGACATCGGTCCAGCCTGTAAAAAGATTCAGTTTATTCCATTCACTTTCACCGTGACGGATAAGTATCAGTTGTTTCATTTATTAAGGATTTTCTCGTCGTTCTTCAAAAATATCTTGTCGTTGAATTTGTTCTTATAGGCCATTATGCAGAATCCTGCGCCTAATAGGATAAACGGTATGCTGAGCCACTGACCCATATCGAGGGTCATACCTTTTTCGAAGGCCACCTGCTCTTCTTTGACAAACTCTATCAGCAGGCGGGCACCGAACAGTGCTATCAGCCACCATCCGAACAGTGCTCCGGGCCGCAGTTTGCCGTCTTTCTTGCGATATACCAGTATGCAGACCAGGAAGATAATGAAGTAGCTCAGAGACTCGTAGATTTGCGTAGGATGTTTAGGCACGGTCTCGCCGTTGCGCTCGTATATTACGCCCCAGGGCAGGTCGGTTGCGACACCGTATATCTCGCTGTTGAACAGGTTGCCAAGACGAATGAAGGCGCCGCCCAAGGCTATTACTATAACCAAGCGGTCGACTATCCAAACGGGATTCATCTTGTGCTTGCGATAGAAGAGCCACAGCGCCAGCAGGATGCCTATGGCTGCACCGTGGCTGGCCAGTCCTTCGTAGCCGGTGAAATGCCAGCCGGTATCGTTATGGCCAAAGGGGAGGAACATCTCGATCCAGTGCTGCGACGTGAGGTAATAGCCTGGTTCATAGAAGATGCAATGCCCGAGACGTGCTCCTATCAGCACCGCCAGAAAAATGTAGACAAGCAGCGAGTCGAGGTATTTTGTGTCGACCTTCTCGCGCTTGAACATCTTGGAGAGGATTATGTATCCCAGCAGGAAGGCGAGAAGGAAGCCAAACGAATACCATCGCACTCCGAAGGAGCCGATATGGAAGATGACGGGGTCTACGTTCCAATGAATAACGTTCAGCATTGTTGTAATGATTTTATTCTGTGACCTTTAATCTTTAACCTTTAACCTTTGAACTTTAACCTTTAACCTTTACTTTGCGTAATTTACGGCACGGGTTTCGCGGATGACGGTCACCTTGATTTGGCCGGGATATGTCATCTCGTTCTGAATCTGGCGCGACAGGTCGTAGCTCAACTTGTTGGCTTCGACATCGCTGACCTTCTCGGCACCGACGATGACGCGCAGCTCGCGGCCGGCCTGGATAGCGTAGGTCTTCACCACGCCAGGGTAGGTCATTGCCATCTCTTCCAGTTTGTTGAGGCGGTTGATGTAGGCTTCGACGACTTCGCGGCGGGCACCGGGACGGGCACCGCTGATGGCATCGCACACCTGGATGATGGGCGACAGCAGGCTGGTCATCTCCGTCTCGTCGTGGTGGGCACCGATGGCGTTGCACACGTCGGGATGTTCTTTGTATTTCTCTGCCAGCTTCATACCCAGTATTGCGTGCGGCAGGTCGGGTTCGTTTTCGGGCACCTTGCCGATGTCGTGCAGCAGGCCAGCGCGTTTGGCCAGTTTGGGGTTCAGACCCAGTTCCGAAGCCATCGTGGCTGCCAGATTGGCAACCTCGCGGCTGTGCTGCAGCAGGTTCTGTCCGTAGGACGAGCGGTATTTCATACGGCCCACCATACGCATCAGTTCGTGGTTCATATTGTTGATGCCAAGGTCGATGCAGGTGCGTTTGCCAACCTCTACAATCTCTTGCTCTATCTGTTTGCGGGTCTTGGCCACCACCTCTTCGATGCGGGCAGGGTGGATGCGGCCGTCGGTGACCAGCTTGTGCAGCGACAGGCGTGCAATCTCGCGGCGGATGGGGTCGAAGCCCGACAGGATGATGGCGTCGGGCGAGTCGTCGATGATGACCTCCACGCCGGTCAGCGACTCAAGTGTGCGAATGTTGCGGCCTTCGCGACCGATGATGCGGCCTTTTACTTCCTCGTTCTCAAGGTTGAACACGCTTACCGTGTTCTCTATGGCGTGCTCGGTGGCGGTGCGCTGTATCGACTCGATGACGATTTTCTTGGCCTGCTCGTTGGCGGTCATCTTGGCCTCTTCGACGATGTCCATAATCGTGTTCGATGCTTCGGCGCGTGCGTCGTCGGTCATCATCTCCACCAGCTGCTGCTTAGCCTCGTCAGCCGTCAGGCCGGCGATATGCTCCAGCTTTTCAATGCTCTGCTTGTAAATCTTTTCGGTCTCGGCTTTACGCTTGTTGAGCACCTCGATCTGGTTGTTCAGGTTCTCGCTGGCGCTCTTCAGCTCGTTGCTCTTCTTCTGCAGGTCTTCCACCTTCTGCACCAGAGCCTGTTCGCGCTGTTTCAGTTTCTGTTCCTGCTGCTGCAGCTTGCTGTTGCGCTCGTTGGCCTGTTTGTCGTATTCGCTCTTCATCTGCAGGTATTTCTCCTTAGCTTGCAGGATTTTGTCTTTCTTGATCACTTCGCCCTTCTCTTCGGCGTCCTTGAGCACTTGTTGACTCTTGCTCAGCAGCTTGTTTCTGAGGATGGTCGTCGTGGCAGCGATTCCGGCGCCGGCACCCACAACCAGTCCAATGATAATCATCAGTATTTGCATAATTGTTTTAAAGTGTTTTGTTGGAATCCGCTGTTTAAGGTGCGGTTGTGCAAAAAACCTGCATCGCTACCCTCCGAGAGTTATGGTAAACTCTGAAACTATAGGATTTGAGCGCCGGGTGTCTCAGCTTTTTTGTCCGCCTTGCGGCGGGCCAACCTACCCACCCCTGAGCAAACTCGGTTTGTAAATGGTGTTGAGTTTACAAACTGTTTTGGGTGGGATGCAGGTTATCGTTCAGTACAGAATCAATCTCTGTCAGCTTGGTTATCAGTTCGTTGTCTTTATATTTCAGACTGTCCTGTGTCTTCATCAGCTCTGTCACCTGTGCCAATGCCACCATTGCCAGCAGGTCCTGGTTGTCTCTGTGGCCGTATTGCTTCTTGAACATCTTGGCCTGTGCGTCTATCAACGCAGCAGCGTCGCGCAGATGGGTTTCCTCTTGTGGCGCTATGGTCAGCTTATAGCTTCGTTCCAAGATAGTTACGGTTACAGATACATTCTCCATAGGGTCAGTCCATATTTGTCAATAACGTCAAACTTTTGTCAATATTCCGGATCATTTGATTGATCTTGAGCTTTATTTCTGCTGAATCGCCCTTTTCTACAAGCGTATTCCTGATTTTTAATATTTCGGTTTCTTGTTTTAGTTCGTTTATTTTATCTTCTTGGTTTTTAATCTTTTCGTTTAATTCTTCCTTTTCGGTTGCCAGTTGTGCAATGTCGGCTTTCAGACGGTTGTTTTGTTCTATCAACTGTCTTACCTTGTATTCTATTCCGCTCAGTGTCGTCTCAAAGTCGAACATTGTTTTGCTGATACTTGTATGTTGTTTTTAGCGCTGCAAAGTTACAAACTTTTTTGCATACGTAAAAAATATTTTTATCATTAATTAAAGTAACCTCTCCTAACGGTTTGCTACAGTGCTATTTGAGGTTGAGCGTATGACCCATTCGCTCCTGCTTGGTTTTCAGGTAGCGTTCGTTGTATTTGTTGGGTTCCACGACAATTGGCAGTGTCTCGACAATCTCGAGGCCGTAGCCTTCCAGGCCGCTGCGCTTGACGGGATTGTTGGTTATGAGGCGCATTTTCTTGACTCCGAGGTCGCGCAGTATCTGTGCGCCGATGCCGTAGTCGCGCTCGTCGGCCTTGAAGCCAAGCTTCAGGTTGGCGTCGACGGTGTCCAGTCCCTGCTCTTGTAAATGGTAGGCTTTCAGCTTGTTTACCAAACCTATGCCACGACCCTCCTGGCTCATATAAAGCACCAGGCCCTTGCCTTCCTTCTCGATCATCTCCATTGCGCGATGCAGCTGCTTGCCGCAGTCGCACTTGCAGCTGCCGAAGATGTCGCCCGTGGCGCAGCTCGAATGCACACGCACCATCAGCGGCTCATCCTCGTTCCATTCGCCTTTCTTCAGCGCCAGGTGTGTGGCGCCGTTGTCCAGCTGCGTGTAGGCGATGAGCTTGAAATTGCCCCATTCCGTGGGCAGGAAAACCTCTTCCTCCTTGCGGATCATCGTCTCGTGGGCTATGCGGTACGAAATCAAGTCCTTGATGGTGACGATTTTAAGGCCGAATTTCTTGGCCACTTCCTGCAGTTGCGGCATACGTGCCATCGTGCCGTCGTCGTTGATGATTTCGATCAGGGCGCCGCAGGGACGCAGTCCGGCCAGACGTGCCAGGTCGACAGCCGCCTCGGTGTGGCCGGCGCGTACCAGCACGCCGCCGTTGCGGGCGCGCAGGGGGTTGATGTGGCCCGGACGGCCCAGGTCGTCAGCTTTGGTCGACGGGTCGGCCAAGGCTTTGATAGTCATAGCACGGTCGTGCATACTGACGCCCGTCGTGCAGCCGTTGCCCAGCAGGTCGACGGTCACCGTGAAGGGGGTGCCCAGCAGCGACGTGTTGTCGTGTACCTGCATATCCAGATTCAGCTCGTGGCAGCGCTCCTCGGTGACGGGGGCGCAAAGCACGCCGCGACCGTTTTTGAGCATAAAGTTCACTTTCTCGGGGGTTATCTTTTCGGCGGCAATAATGAAGTCGCCTTCGTTTTCGCGGTCTTCGTCGTCGACCACAATCACAAATTTGCCCTCCTTGAAATCCTCTATTGCTTCTTCTATCGTGTTGAGTTTAAATTCCATAAGTTAAAAATAGTGGTATTATATATAAATGTATCAAATATGCAAAGATACGACAAAAAAATGATTTTGAGAAATTTTATTCTTTTTGCACCCCTTTTATCGAAAGCAGTCCCTCTCATCGCTCCGCAGAAATGTTAAATACTGCCATTTTGTCAGTTAAATTTAACAGAAAATTAACTTAAATATAGTTAAAATAGCCAATTTTTCGCAAATTCACAAATCATTGTTTTCCAGACATCAGTGGGGTACCAAAGTTTACCCAAATTCTTACCAAACTTTTATCAAAGTTTTGTTAAATTTCACTCCAGTAAAGTTTGATAGGACTGACATAAGACTGACACAGATTTTTCTGGTATGCAGTTGCCTTGCCTGCGCTTATATTTCGCAGGTGAGGCGCCTGTGTACCACTTTTTTCGTCGTTTGGATTCGAAATCCAAATTATTTGTGTAATTTTGCAAATTGAAAACAATGGCAACTATGAAACGTGGAAAACAGATCTGTAACCAGTTGAAGGCTGTGCGTCAGCGCATTGCCGACGAAAACGGTATTCCGTTCTCGGTCAAGGAGTGTACCCACAAGGGCGACTGCCGCGGCACCTGTCCGCGATGCGAGGCCGAGGTGCGTTATCTTGAGCAGGCTCTTACGCAGCGCATTTCGTTGGGCAAGGCGGCGACGGTGGCCGGGCTGACGCTCTCGCTTACCGCCTGCGGCGGTGGCGGCGAGCTGACGCTGCAGGTCGATACGCCTGCGCAGGGCGAGGCTTCGCATTTTTTGTGCGACACTGCTGTTGCCGATACGTCGTTGGTATCGGATTCACCTGACGATGTGATTGTTACAGGTATGGAAGGCGATGCCTTTGTGGCGGATGGTTTTCCTGACCGGGATAGCTGTGCCGATGCTGCCCCGGCGCCGCCGAGTGGCGACGAACTAATTCCCATAGAGGGACAGGTCGAGGACGATGATATGATTGTTGGTATGATAAATGAGACTCCCGCAGTCTTCCCTGGTGGCGAAGAGGCTCTATATAAGTTTTTGGGCGACAATATTGTGCACCCAAAAGAGCACGGCTATCCTGTCGTCAAAGGCACTGTTGTTGTCGTTTTCGACATCGAGAAGGACGGTTCGATTACCAATGCCCGGATTTTGCGCGACATCGGCGAGGGCTACGGCGAGGCTGTCCTTAAGGTCGTCAACGCGATGCCGAAGTGGAAACCCGGCGAGGTGGACGGCAAGCCTGTGCGACAGCAGTTTTCGCTGCCCGTCCAGTTCAATCTGGATTAAGAACAAATAAAAAGCGCTTCTTTGGCAAGAAGCGCTTTTGTGTTTTTTGACCGATGTCTGCCGTGGCTCAGGCCTCGGAGAACTGGTCTTTGCCTGCTCCGCAGAGGGGGCAGACGAAGTCAGCGGGGACTTCCTCCCAAGGGGTGCCAGGGGCGATGCCAGCCTCGGGTACTCCGACGGCGGGATCGTATTCCCAACCGCAGAGGTCGCAAACCATTTTCTTCATAATCGTTTGTGTTTTAAAGGTTAATAAAATTGATACGATGGCCCGCAATGTCTGCTTTTGTGAAGTCGCATCTCTCCGAGATGCAGTTTGCCTGTTGGCTTTCATTCACCGCACTGCACTGCGTTTGTACGGTGTTATTAAAATTAAGTCTCTTCGAGACTTCTTAACTTCTTAGCGGCAAATGCGGATTATCGTTTAAAAAATCATTTGTGCTCTTTGTAGTAGGTCAGGCCGAGACGGACGTTTTCGATGACGGCGTTGGACGAGTAGGTGGCACCGGCCACGGCATCGACCTGGGCGGCAAGGGCTTCGTCGACGGTCTTGCCGTTCCAGCGCTCCAGCATACCGCCGTCTTTCATCCGTTGGAAGAAGCCTGGCGTCTCGCTGTTTTCGAGGGCTTCTACCTTGACAATCTTGTCTTTGGCGATGGTGATCAGCAATGGCGTGGGGCCGTTGAAGCCTTTGACCTCCTGCGAAAGCGTGGTGGTGTCGACGGTATAGACGCCTTTCTTCTTGGTCATTATGCCGTCGCTGCTGGTGCAGCTGATGAGCAGTGTTGCGCCGCCGATGGCGACGGCGCAGAGTAGGGTTAAGAGTCTTTTTTTCATTATAGTTGTATTTGTTTTTTTCTGTTATCCAAGGACGGCGTTCATTTCGGCGTCGTTCCAGTAGGTGGCGTGTCGGAACTCGTTGGTGTCGTCCTTTTTGCGCGACAGCACCTTCTGGTCGGCGATGAACTGCTGTATGCGCTGGTAGTGTGCACGATAGGCGGCCCATTCCTCAGCGTCGAGGTGCTGCTTCTGCGACAGGTGGCACAGCACCTGATAGCAGTGGCGCTCCTTCTGCGCCGGGTAGGTCTGCCAGAGCTGGTCGAAGCGGCCGTGGATGGCGTCCCAGCTGTCAAGGGTACCGCTCTCGATGTCGGCAATGAGCTGGGTCATATCGTTTTCCGCCACCAGCTGTCCGCCGATGTTAACCCAGCGGGTGGTGCGCTCGCCGTTGCCCAGCGTGGCGTCGGGCACCTTGTCGCCAAAGAGCGGCTCGAGGGTCTTCATTGCGTAGTAGACCAGCATATCGTAGTAGGCCTTGTAGCCTTCTCCGGCCTTGAGGATGACGGTTTTGCGCTTGCCTTTCTCCATACCGTGGGCTTCGATTTCGGTGCGTCCCTCGCGGTTGGCCTCCTCGGCCCAGATGTGCAGCAGGTCGCGGCCGATGATGATTTCCTCGGCGGTGTCGGGAGCCAGGTTGTCGAACTCGACGTGCTGTGCCTTGTAGCGGCGCTTGTCGCGCGCGGCGAACTTGCGGCTGTTGCGGTCCATAGCGTACATATTGTACATCCACCAGTAGGCTGGCATCACCTCGAGGCGGTTTTTGGCAGCGTTGTTGTTGACGAGGGCGAAGGGCAGTGTGATGTTGAGCTCGGACGGATAGTCGGCTTTGGCCAGCAGGCAGTAGCTGGCGAAGCGGCTGCTGTGCTTGAGGCTGACGCAGAGGCCGGGCCAGAAGCCGCGTCCGGCACTGATTTCGTTGTCGGCGGTGCGGCTGTTGTGGTTGCTGCCCAGGGTGCCTCCGGCGGCGACGTTGCTCTGTCCCATCACCAGCGCGGCGATGAGGAACGAGTTGTTGTGGTGCTGCTCGTGGGCGGGGAAGATGATGCTGTTGCCCACCTCGCAGCGTGCCAGGGTTGAGTTGTCGCCCACCACGCTGTCGTTGAGGCGCAGGCCGTATTCGAGGTGGACGTGCTCGCCAAGCAGGAAGCGCTGGGCGATGATGCCGAACTCGAGCTTGCTGCCGTAGCCTATGACGCCGTCGGTCAGGGCAATGCACTCTTCGATGCGGCTGGGGTCGTCGGCGCTGCTGCGGACGGCGACGTTGTGGATGAGCTTGGTGTTCTTGATGACGCAGTGGTCGCCGATGCTGCCATAGCCTCCGCGGTTAGTTTTCAGCTCGTTGCGTGTCAGTGTTTCGAGCCGCTCGATCAGCTTGGCCTGTCCGCGGAACCGTGCCCACATATAGGCGTCGCCGATGGTCATTCCGTTGAAGGGCAGGATGCGGCGTCCGCCGTTTTCGTTCATTGGCTCGAGCCAGGCGAAGTCGTCGGCGTTGGCGGTCATCTCGTCGATGTTGAAAAGCAGGCAGTTGTTGCCTATGGTGTAGCCCGAAAGGTATTTGACATTATGGATGGCGCAGTGGTCGCCGATGCAGCAGTCGCGCAGCGTGCTGGCGCTGATGCCTTCGGGCAGGGCGAGGTCGCCGTCCTTGACGGTGCCGTCGGTGATGGCACCGAGATATACTTTTCCGCAGAAGAGGTTGCCGCTCAGCAGGGTGGCGTCGAAATCGGAGGTGACAAAAATGTCGTTCCAGTTGGTGGCGCGGTTGCCTTGTGCCTTGAGGGTGGCAGTTTCTTCGGTGGTGAGGTTTCTGTAGTCCATTGAAAAAAGATATATTATATATGTATTAAAAAAGATTAGCGGGCGGCTTTCGCGGGCCCGCTAATCACTGTTCTGGGTTTCTGTTATTTGCAGTCGTAGTAGGCGCAGAAGCGTTCGAGTGTTTTCTCGATGGTCTGCTTGTCCTTGAAGTATTCATAGGTGCTCATTTTCAGTTCTACGGTGGCCTCTTCGTCGCAGAAGACGGTGCCGTGCTGGTGCATCTGCAGCATCGACGAGGTCCACATATGGTTGACGCCGTTCTCGATCATATGGTGCAGGGCGCGGGCTTTCTTGGGTCCGTTGCAGAGGATCAGCACCTCGCGGGCATCCATCACGGTGCCGACGCCGACGGTTAGGGCCTGTTTGGGCACCTTGGTAACGTCGTTGTCGAAGAAGCGGCAGTTGGCCTGGATGGTGTCGGTGGTGAGGGTCTTGATGCGGGTGCGGCTTGCGAGGCTGCTGCCAGGCTCGTTGAAGGCTATGTGCCCGTCGGGACCCACGCCGCCCATAAAGAGGTCGATGCCACCGGCCTGGGCGATCATCTCCTCGTAGTGGTTGCACTCGGCCATCAGGTCGGGGGCATTACCGTCGAGGATGTGAACGTTCTCCTTGCGGATATCGATGTGGTTGAAGAAGTTGTTCCACATAAAGCTGTGGTAGCTTTCAGGATGCTCTACGGGCAATCCCACGTATTCGTCCATATTGAATGTCACCACGTTCTGGAAGCTGATGAGACCTTTCTTGTTCAGCTTGATAAGGTGCTGATAGAGGCCCAGTGGCGAGCTTCCGGTGGGGCAGCCCAGCACGAAAGGACGGTCGGCGGTGGGCTTGAAATCGTTGATTTTCTTGGCAACATAGTTTGCTGCCGCTACAGACATCTCGTCGTAGTTTTTTGCAATTAGTACGCGCATAAAAAATGATTTATTTGTATGTTAATTAAAAAAATGATTTATTTGTATGTTAATTAAAAAAATGATTTGTTGGCTATGTACATTGAATCCTCGTCAGTACGATTAGGGTGGTACCGATGCTTTCAGCCGTAGGACTGCTGAAAGTCGCGTGGGGGGGGGTAGTGTTGATTTTTTCATAATGGTTATATGTTGTTGTTCAATGTGAATCAGTTGTTTTCAGAATCCTTCTGTTGTCAGGAATCGGATGCGCATCAGGCGGATTTCCTCTTCGGTGTAGTCGGGGTCGTCTTCGAATTCGCTGTAGGCATCTTCGAGCGAGTCGCTCTCGGCGTCGTGCCAGTAGTCCATCAGCACGTCCTGATGCTCCTGTTCGATGTTGGCATCAATGTAGTAGTCGATGTTGAGTTTGGTTCCTGACGAAAGGATATGCTCCATTTCGGTGATGAGGTCGCTCATAGAGATGCCTTTGCCACGGGCAATGTCTTCGAGCGGCATCTGACGGTCTATAGATTTGATAATGTACACCTTAAGGCCAGACTTGTTGACTGCCGAACGGACCACGATATCCTGTGGACGTTCGATGTCGTTGTCTTCGACATATCGTTTGATGAGGTCGACAAAAGGCTGACCGTTGCGTTGGGCCTTGGCGATGCCGACACCGGTGCAGCGGCTCAGTTCCTCGATGGTGCAAGGATACTGTATGGTCATATCCTTGAGCGAACGGTCTTCGAAGATGACGTATGGTGCCAGGTTTTCCTTTTGTGCTATGGATCGCAGCAAGCTTTTCAGTTGCACGTAGAGTGCCTCATCGCCTGCTGCCGACCCGCCTCCTCCAACCGTCAGGTCCTCGTCGTCGTCGCCTCCGTTGCCGGTGTTGGTGTAGTCGTGGTCGCAGGGCACCATAATGGTGTAGGGGTTCTTGATGTATTTGTATCCCGCCGGTGTCAGCTTGAGCACGCCGAACATTTCGATTTCTTTGACCAGCAGTTTTTCGATTACGGCGTGGCGTATGACGGCTTTCCAATAAAGCTCGTCGCGGTCGGTGCCTTTGCCGAACTGTTCGAGCAGGTGGTGCTTATATATGCGCGTGTGGGCGTTGGAACGGCCCATAATGACGTCGACGATTTCTTGCGCCTTGAAGGCCTGCTTCATAGCGATGATCGTTTCGAGCACGTAGACCATTTCTTCCTTGGTCTCGATGCGCGGCTTGGGGTGCAGGCAATTGTCGCAGTTGCCGCAGTTGGGCTGGTCGTATTCTTCGCCGAAATAGCGCAGGATGTTCATACGGCGGCACATAGAGCTTTCGGCATAAGAGACGATTTCCTGTACCAGCTGGCGAGCCATCTCCTGTTCGGTGATGTTTTTGTCGGTGAAGAATTTGTAGAGCCGTTCGACGTCGTGTTCGGAATAGAAGGCTATGCACTTGCCTTCGCCGCCGTCACGTCCGGCGCGTCCGGTCTCCTGATAGTAGCCTTCAAGGCTTTTGGGTATGTCGTAGTGGATGACGAACCGCACGTCGGGCTTGTCGATGCCCATACCGAAGGCAATGGTGGCGACGATGACATCGACCTCCTCCATCAGGAATTTGTCCTGATTTTCGGCGCGTGTCTTGGCGTCGAGGCCGGCGTGATAGGGCAGAGCCTTGATGCCGTTGATTACCAGCAGTTCGGCCAGCGTTTCCACCCTCTTTCGCGTCAGACAGTAGATGATGCCGCTTTTGCCGGAGTTTTCTTTGATGAACTTGATGATTTCTTTGTGCAGCGCCAGTGTTTCGGCGGGTTTGGGGCGCACCTCGTAGTAGAGGTTTGGGCGGTTGAAGCTGGAGACGAAGACCTGTGCGTTCTCCATATTCAGATTCTTGATGATGTCCTGCTGTACCTTTGGTGTAGCCGAGGCGGTGAGTGTCAGCAGCGGCACGTTGCCGTTTATCTGGTTGATGGCGTTGCGCAGTCGGCGGTATTCGGGGCGGAAATCGTGTCCCCATTCTGAAATGCAGTGTGCTTCGTCGATGGCGAAAAAGCTGATGTCCAGCTGTTTCAGAAATTCTATTGTTTCCTCTTTCGAAAGGGTTTCTGGAGCGACATACAGTAGTTTTGTTCCGCCCTGCAACAGGTCTTCTTTGACCTCGGTGACCTGTTGCTTGTTGAGCGACGAGTTGAGGAAGTGAGCCACTGCTGAGTGGCCGGAGGTGTAGCGTACGGCATCGACCTGGTTTTTCATCAGGGCAATAAGAGGAGAAACGACGATTGTGGTGCCTTTGAGCAGCATTGCCGGCAACTGGTAGCAGAGTGATTTTCCGCCACCGGTGGGCATAATGACAAAAGTGTCGTTTCCAGCGAGAAGACTTTGGATAATTTTCTCCTGGTCGCCTTTGAAATTGTCAAAGCCGAAAATTTCTTTTAGTTTTTGTCGCAAATCAATATTCGTCATCAAATACTATTTTTGCAATTCGAGCGTTATTAGTCAGTATTAATAGTTTTACAAAGTTACGTTTTTTTTTTGAAATGGCAAAATATTTTTTTATAGAGATTCGTTTGGATGGGTAAAATATATTGGCAATCAATTTTTTGATGTTTTAAAAAAAGCGGTTGTACAACAGGCGACAGACCCCGATGTCGGATTGGAAGCAGATGTCTAAAAGTTTTTTTTGCCTATTGACGGATGGTGTGTCGGAGGCGTCGGGAAGAACATCAAAAGCGTGTTTTGGAATGTGTAAAATGTAGTTTTCGTTTGTAAAACTCCTAAAAATAGTTTAATCATTACAATATTTGACATTGTGGAACTTAGAACAGAATTGGTAGTAAAAAAATACAGACAGCGCACCGTCGTGAAAAAGGTGTCGGTCAGCGTCAAACAGGGGCAGATTGTTGGGCTTCTCGGTCCCAACGGTGCAGGCAAGACGACCACGTTCTATATGATTGTGGGCATTATCAAACCCAATGCGGGACGTGTCTTTATCGACGACAACGACATCACCGAGCTGCCGATGTATCGCCGTGCCCAGATGGGTGTCGGCTATCTGGCTCAGGAGGCTTCGGTGTTTCGCCAGATGACTGTAGCCGAGAATATTATGTCTGTTCTTGAGTTCCAGCCCAATATGGACCGTGGCGAACGCGAAGCCAAGCTGAACAGCCTTATCAATGAGTTTGGACTGCGCAAGATCAAGGACAGCAAGGGTATTCAGCTCAGCGGTGGCGAACGCCGCCGCACCGAGATAGCCCGTGCTTTGGCCACCAACCCCAGCTTCTTGCTGCTCGACGAGCCTTTTGCCGGCGTCGACCCCATAGCGGTGCAGGACATTCAGGATATCGTGGCTCACCTGAAATACAAGAATATAGGTATACTTATCACCGACCACAACGTTAACGAGACGCTCCGCATTACGGACTATGCCTACCTGCTCTACGAGGGCAGCGTGCTGCACGAGGGTGACCCCGAGCTGATGGCTCACGACCCCGATGTGCGCGAAAAATACCTGGGTCGCGATTTCGTTTGGAACGGCAAGAAGCAGACTCAAGCCATCTGACCGTCAGCCTCAGCCTTGCGCTCGACGCGGCCTACCACCGCCCGCGAAAACTCGTAGAGCAGATAGAGCGGCAGCGCCACAAGACTCATCGTGAACACGTCGGTCGACGGCGTGATGAATGCCGCCAGCACAAGCACCGCGACAAACGCCACCTTGCGGTAGCGCTTCAGGAACGCTGATTTCAGCACCCCTATCTTTGCAAAGAAGTATGCCACTATGGGCATTTCGAACACCAGCCCCAGCGTCAGCATCAGGCCCAGGAAGGTGCCGATGTACGAGTTGAGCGAAATCTGGTTTGCTATGCGCTCGCTGACTTGGTAGTTGGCCAGGAAATTGAACGTGACCGGAAAGATAATATAGTAGGCCAGCGCCAGACCGAGGAAGAACTGGAAGAAGAAAGCGACAATCGCAAATCGCGCCGGACGCTGCTCGTTGCTGTACAATGCCGGTTTGACAAACAGCCACAGCTCCATTATGATATATGGCATAGCCACTACAGCGGCCAGATAGAACGACACACGCAGGTGCGTCATCAGCTGCGCGGCGAGGTTGATGTTGATCATTTCGACACTTCCAACCTGCGGACGCAGGCTCTCGATGCCCGTCAGCTCGCCAAGGCGGCGCAGCAGGCGGTAGGTGACAAAGTCGGCGTCGGCCGGGGCCAGAATGATGCCGTCGAAAACAAAGTCCTTGAGGCAGAACACGGCGACAGCCAGGCCAAAAACCACAACCAGGCACCTTATCAGCACCCATCGCAGAACCTCGACGTGTCCCCAAAAGTTCATTGGCGGAGATTATGCTTTGTCGTCCTTTTTCTCATCGTCGCTGTTTGCGGCCGACTTGATTTCGTCTTCCACGCTGTTCACAGCGTTCTTGTATTCCTTGACGCCTTTGCCCAGTCCGCGCATCAGCTCCGGAATCTTCTTGCCGCCGAACAAAATCAGAACAGCAAGGACGATGAGTCCTATTTCTGCCGCACCTAAGTTTAATAATATCATAATAGTGTATTTATTGGTTTAACAAATTGTCTTCGGGTGCGCAAATCCACACAATGAGGTAGATCCAAAAGCCCACGGTGCCGCATATCAAGGCAACAAGAAAAATGATGCGGACCACCGTAGGGTCGATGTTCAAATACTGAGCCAAACCGCCACAGACACCAGCGATTCTGCGGTCGCTGGTGCTGCGGGTCAGTTTTTTGTATCCGTTGTTGTCCATAATGAACGTGTTTATAGGTTTCTTACAGTTCCACAGAATGTGCGTTGGCGTTGGCGTCGACACGCTTTATCATTCCTTGCAGGGCGGTGCCGGGACCCACTTCGATGAACTCTTCGGCGCCGTCTTTCAGCATATTCTGCACCGTGGCGGTCCAGCGCACGGGCGATGTCAGCTGCTTGTTCAGGTTGGCCTTGATCTGCTCGGGGTCGCTGACGGGCAGCGCGTTGACGTTCTGGTAGCAGGGGCAGATGGGCTCGCTGAAGGCGGTCTTCTCTATGGCGGCGCTCAGCTCGACGCGTGCCGGCTCCATCAGTGGCGAGTGGAAGGCTCCGCCCACTGCCAGAGGCAGGGCGCGGCCTTTGGCTTCCTTCACCTTCTCGCAGGCTTGGTTGACGCCCTCGACGGTGCCGCTGATCACCAGCTGGCCGGGGCAGTTGTAGTTGGCGGCGACCACCACCTCGCCCTCTATCGAGGCACAGATGTCCTCGACGGTCTTGTCGTCAAGCTTCAGCACGGCGGCCATCGTCGACGGATGGGCCTCGCAGCATTTCTGCATAGCGTTGGCACGGGCAATGACCAGGCGCAGGCCGTCCTCGAAGCTCATAGCCTTGGCGGCAACCAGGGCCGAAAACTCGCCCAGCGAGTGGCCACCGACCATCGAGGGCTGGAACTTGTCGCCTATAAAGGCGGCCAAAATGGTGGAATGCAGGAAGATGGCGGGCTGCGTCACCTTGGTCTGCTTCAGGTCTTCGGGGGTGCCGGCAAACATCAGGTCGGTGATGCGGAATCCGATGATGTCGTTAGCCGTCTCAAACATATCGCGGCACAGCTTGTTGCCGTCGTAAAGGTCTTTGCCCATTCCTACGAACTGGGCTCCCTGACCAGGGAAAACGTATGCTTTTTTCATCTTATTCTATATTATATTATGTTTATTTTCTGAATGTTTTAACAATTTCTTTTTTGTCCACAAGTCCCAGCAGCAGGGCCAGTCCAATGCTGGCCAAAGCCGTTATTGTCAGCGCAATCCACCAGGTCTGTTGGGGCACACAAAGGGTGCATCCGATAATCAATAACGTAAAGAATGCCAGTTTTAGTATGTATGCCGGCGAAGGTTTTAGCCGGAAGATTTTTATCGCCGTCGCAATTTCGGCCAAAGCCATAAAACTCTGGGCCCCGATGGCAGCCCAGGCACTGCCCACGGCACCCCATCGCGGTATGCACAACGCATTGATGACGAGGTTGATGGCCAGCGATATGGCAGCGAGGATGTTCAGCTGCTTCAGCCGTCCGGCGGCGGTCAGCAGGGTGCCGAAAACGTAGCTGGCCGATATGGGCACTATGCAGAAAACCAGGATGCGGAACACGGCGCTGTATTCCACAGCGTTGTCGTCGTAGAAGAACGCCATCAGTTCGCGCCCCACGGACGACAGCGCGCAGGCTGCGGTGACGGCAAAGACCATCACCAGCGAGAACATCATTGTCGTGATCGACCTCAGTTCGTCGGGCGTCTTGCTTTGGCTGCCGACGCCTTTTGTCAGCTTGGAATAGATGGGCAGCAGCGGCACCGAGACGAGGTAGACTATCATCGTCAGCGCATCGAGCAGGCGGAAGGCGCCGGCGTAGATGCCGGCGTTGAAGTTGCCAAGGCCGTCGGGCGAAAGGCGTCGCAGCATCACCGGGTCGATGCGGTTGTAGCTGGCCATCAGCAGCACCAGCAGCGCAAATGGCAGACTCTTCTTCAGTATGGCTAGCGTGAAGGGCTTGTCCCAGCGCAGGCGGCGCAGGCCGGTTTTGCGCACCAGCACCGCAAGGGCCACGGCGGCGGTGACGACGTAGGCCGCTGTTTGGGCGTAAACAAAATGGAAGACAGTGAATTGCCTGCCGCCAAGCGTCAGCTGCGGTGCCCACAGCATCAGACCGCATATAGCAATCATCAGCAGGCGGTCCATCACGCTCAGCAGGCTGTCCCATTTGAAAAGCAGCAGACCTTCGAAATTGCTGCGCAGGTAGAGTATCAGCGAATTGAGGAACTGATTGAGCGTCAGCCATCCCAGCAGGCGGAACTGGCTGCTGTCGTAGCCCAGTAGGGCTCCGGTACTGAAGGTGATGACGGCATAGAGCGCCAGCAGCATTATCTTGATACTCAGAATGCCCGACAGGTGCTTGCTTATGAGTTTAGGATGCTGGGCAATGTTGCGCGTGTTGAAGTTGGTAATGCCCAGATCGAGCAAGATATTGAAAATGTACGAGATACTGAAGATGTCGAAATAGAAGCCGTACATCTCGGCACCTACGCTGTTCTGCACGCCCATCTCGATGACAAGCAGCCAGAAAGGCTTGACAATCAAGTTGGCCAGCAGCACCCAGAAGAGGCCCGACAGCAACGATTTCTTTATATTTCCGCTCGCGTTGTCCACTCGTTGTCAGTTGCTGATGATGAACCTTTCTTCAAAATCCCAGTTGGCCCTGACGTCCAGCGTCTTGGGGTAGTAGATGGAGGGCTCGGGCTGTCGCTGCGACGCGAAGTCGCCCGGCGTCCATTCGCCGTCGTTGTCGGTGTCCACGATGGCGCGTACCTTGTATTTGGCGGGCTTCAGGTTGGCAAACTCAACTTTGTCGCCTATGTTGGCTTTGTGGCGTTTCACGACGGTCCCCTTCTCGTCCAGCAGCTCAACGATTACGCTGCCCGCCGTTTCCGAGGCCGTGTCGGGCGCCAGCAGCAGGCGCAGGTTGCCGTAGTCCTCGGCCTTGCTCACTTCGATTGTGGCCCGAATCGAGTCGTTGCCTTGGTTGTGGATGTTTTTGAAAACGCCTTTGTCGACCGTCACTGCATATTTTTCGCCCTGCTTGAAGGCGAAGTCGATGCGTGCCCTCATCAGCGTGCTGTCGGGATATGCGGTGCAGACGGTCACCGTGCTGTCTTTCAGTGTTGTAATGGTCACTGCCGAGTCGGCCGCCTGTCCGCTGGCCAGCGGTGTGGTGAAGAGCAGCGCAAGTGTGTCGAAATAGGGCAGTTTGCTGAAATTCAGCTTTGTGTTGGGCTGGGCTGCCGGCGTTGATGCCGATTTTTTGGGGCGCCATCGCAGGCGCAGGGTGTCCTGTATGCCCGAGGGGTCGCTGACGGTCAGCTGCAGCGAGTCGCATTTCTCGCGCAATGTCCACAGTGTCAGGGTGTCGCCGTGCTCGTTCAGCCGCCAGATGGTCGGCTCCGTGCCGCTGCCAATCGTCGGCGACGTCATCGGCAACTGCGTGGTTATGCGCACTTTGCCTGCCGCGACGAAGTTGCTGCCGGTGATGCGCTGTTTTTCGGATTCGGGTTTGAAGAGCCTTATTCCGATCGGCGCGGGTCCTTTGTGTGTGCGGTGCGCCGTGTCGGTTGCGGCGGTGTCGGTCATCGGGCGGCTGGCTGTCGGCGCGTCGGCAAAGCCTATGGCCTCCGAGGGACCTATCTGCAGGTTCTTGTCCTCGTCGGCCAGGGCCACGATGTAGTATTCGCCCGGACGTATGTAGTTGAAACTGAATGCGCCATGCTTGTCGCACCGTGTGGCGTAGGTCGGTGTGGGGGCCTTGACCGACGTGTCGTTCATCGACCGCAGCAGCGTTTGGCGCTGCTCGGCGGTCAGCAGCCACACGCTCATTGCCTCTTCGCGCGGTTCGCCGGTCAGGGCGTCGGTGGCGCGGCCGCTTACCGTCATACTGTCGATATAGCTGCCCGTCGAAAAAACGTATTCCAGCGACGGCAGCAGGTTGCCTTCGTTGTAGTCGGCTATGGCATCTTTGAATTGGAACACATAGGTCGTGTTGGGCTGCAGCGTGTCGTTGATGCGGACCTGTATGCCGCGTCCTTTGGTCTTGTATTCAGGCTTTTGCTTCATCGGCGGCGACACAAGTATGTTGTTCTCGGCATCCTTGAGGACCACATATTCGTCGAATTCGATGTAGAACTCCTTGCCGTCGAAGGCCAGGGTGCGGTTTTCGGGCGTCGTGCGCTTCTGCACGGGTGGCGCAACGTCCTTCGGGCCGCCGGAGGGCATACCCTGTTTGGCGCAGCCGGCAAGCAGCGCAAATGCCAGAAGAACAATGGTCGATATGTTTTTTTGTCGCATCAGTAATCTATACATTAGAAATAAATATAACGGCGCAAGGCTTTTCTTATTGCCCGAAATCATAAAAAGTCAAAAAAATGCATTTTTGCAAAATAAATTATCACCACGGTCGTTATTGGTACGTGCTTAAACAAATTTCAAGATGTATTTGAGGGCTTCAACCTGATGGTCGAAGCCCTTTTTTTGTTTCCTTCCGCGCTGCGACGGCTTCAACACTCGCAAGATACCGTTTTTTGAAATAACTTTAAACCAGTGTTTTGCTACACCTTCTCCGCCCGTTGTACGGTATATGTACGCTATATGTACGGTATTTGTACGCTTCCGAAGCGTACAAATACCGTACATATAGCGTACATATACCGTACAACGGGCGGAGAAAAGTGGGTCGGATCGGGTCGTCTGCGAGGAGCGCCGCCGACCTAAAAAATAATTTTCCAGCGCGCAAACTGATTTTTTTGTGTAAATTTGCAAATTGAAGCGGAACGCGTTTTTGAGTTTAAAGCATTGTGCTTCAATATTAAATATAAGAACTATGGATAATAACATAAAGCAGAAGATAGACGATATCGTCAACGAGATTGGCAACATCAAGGACCTCAACATCAAGCACGCCGTGCTGACCTATATGGAGCAGCAGGCGGGTTTTATGCTGTGGCAGATGGAAGACGAAAAACATATCGACAACGACTCGTATAACGTATGAAACGACTGGGGCATAGAGGAATAGCATTGCTGGCGGCTGCGCTGATGTCTGTGGCCTTTGCGGGATGCAAGGGTGGCTACAGCTTTACGGGTGCCTCGATTCCGGCCAACGCCAAAACCATATCGGTCAGCACTTTCCCCAACTATGCCGCCACCGTCAACCCGCAGCTGAGCCAGAAACTGACCGACGACTTGCGCAACCTGTTTTCGTCGCAGACCAGCCTCAATGTGGTCAACGGCAATGCCGACCTCGAGATTTCGGGCGAAATCACCGGATACGTTACCCGCGCCGCCGCACTGTCGGCCAACGACGAGGTGTCGATGAACCGCCTGACAATCACCATTAAAGTGAAGTTCGTCAACAATTGCGACCCCGACGCCAACTTCGAGCAGTCGTTCTCGCGCTATCGCGACTACAATGCGCAGCTCAATTTCTCGTCGGTCGAAAGTACGCTTATGGGCGAGATTGTCAGCGAGTTGTGCGACGATGTCTTCAACAAGTCAGTCGTGAATTGGTAATCTTGTCCTCGGATGAAGCGTAATATGCCTAAATCACGGATCTACAACCTTATAGGCTGGTGCATAGCTGCGCTGGGCACAGCGGTCTATATGCTTACGCTCGAGCCGACGGTGAGTTTTTGGGACTGCGGCGAATTCATCGCCACGTCGTATGGACTGCAGATCGGGCATCCGCCCGGAGCGCCGCTCTATCAGCTTTTGGCCCATTGCTTTATGCTGCTGGCTGGCGACGATGTGTCCCGTCTGGCTTGGTGGAGCAACGCGCTGTCGGCCGTGGCCGGTGGCCTGACGGCTATGTTCTTGTTTTGGACGCTGTTGCGACTTTTGGGAGCGGAAAGCGGAAAGCGGAAAACGGAAAGCGAAGAATTTAAAGCTGAAAGCGATGAGCCGAGAACGGAAAGCGACGAGCCGAAAAGTGATAACAGCACTCGCCGCTTTCCGCTTTCCGCTTTCCGCTTTCCGCTTCTTGCTTCTTTGGTTGGTTCTCTGTGCTACCTGTTTTGCGACACGGCCTGGTTTTCGGCGGTCGAAAGCGAGGTGTACAGCCTTTCGATGTTTTTCTCGGCCGTAATTATTTGGGCCGCTGTGCGTTGGTGGCAAGGCGGCGACGCCCGTTGGCCTTTGCTTGCTGCCTTGCTGCTGGGCCTTTCGGTGGGGGTGCACCAGCTGAGTCTGCTGACGGTGCCCGTCCTGGTGCTGGTCTTTTTCTTCAAACGTCGTTCCAGCAAGTCACAACGCCGTTTTTCGCTTTCCGCTCTCCGTATTCCGCTCCTCGCTCTCCTGTTTTTCGCCATCGGTCTGTCGCCTTATCTGATTCTGCCCATCCGCGCTGCTGCCGATCCGCCTATGAATCAGGGTAATCCGAGTACGTTCAAGGCGTTTAGCTCCTACGTCGGTCGCGACCAGTACGAGAAGGCGCCGCTGCTTTACGGCCGCTGCTTCAATTCGCCGGTGGTGGCTTATAACGAAGGCAAACCGGTGTATGCCAAGGAGATGGATATGTTTTTCCCGCGTATGTGGAAACAGCATCCCAATGCCGAACTTTACTATACCGACTGGACGGGCCGCCACGGCAAGATGGTCGACGTGGGTGGCCGCGAGTATTACAAGCCTTCGTTTGGCGACAATCTGGTCATTTTTGGCGGTTATCAGCTGGGTTATATGTACTTGCGCTATCTGATGTGGAATTTTTCGGGCCGCTACGACGACCGCCAGGGCTTTGGCAACCTGCAGAAGGGGCAGTTCGTGACGGGCATTCCTTTCGTCGACCGCCTCTATGTGGGCACCGCCGCCAAGCGTCCGTCGTCGCTCGAAAATGCTGGCTACAACCGCTATTTCCTGCTGCCGCTGCTGTTGGGCATCGTCGGCATCGTGGCTGCTGGCCGCCGCAACAAGCGTGTCTTTTGGCTTGTGATGACGCTGTTTTTGACGTCGAGCGTGCTGCTGGCGATATATCTGAACCATCCGGTCTACGAGCCGCGCGAACGCGACTACGCCTACGTCCTTTCGTTCTATGCTTTCGCGATGTGGATTGGTTTTGGGGCCAACGCCGTTCTTTGCAAAACGTTCAAACGCAAATTGATGCAGCGTTTTGTCAAGCCGTTGCTTGTGGTTGCCACCGTCGGAACGCCGCTGCTGATGGCCGCCCAGAACTGGGACGACCACGACCGCTCGGGACGCTTCACGGCGCGCGACGCTGCCGCTAACCTGCTGGATTCGTGTGACAAGGATGCCATCCTCTTCACCGTCGGCGACAACGATACCTTCCCGCTGTGGTATATGCAGTATGTGGAGGGCTATCGCACTGATGTCCAGGTTGTAAACATTTCGCTGCTGGGCAGCGACGACTATTGCGAGTCGACCGGCAGACAGCTTGTGCGGCAAGGTGGCGACTTGCTTGCGGGCGACGGATGGCGGTCGGTGGGACCATACGGCCGTATGATGACCATCATCGGCAACAACGGCGGCGAGCGTCCTGTCTATTTCAGCCACTATGCCCATAGCGACCGCCGCGTTGCTTTTGACAACCGCCTGCAGCTCAGTGGTATGGCCTATCGCCTGTGCGACACAGCGTCGGCCGACAGTGTCGACCTTCAGGCTTCGCATCGGCTGATGACGTCGGTCCTGCATTGGCACTCGCTCGGCGGTGTATATGTCGACGAAACGTCCGAAAGTTTCTTGCGCCAATATTGGAAGAACGCCCTGCTGGTGGCTGAAAATCTGGCTGCAAAGGGCGAGCCGCGCAAGGGCGCCGAGGTGCTCGACGCCACCTACCGGCAGATCCCGCTGAGTCTGCTGAAGGATGCGCAACTCTTCTTCCGCGCGTCGAAGGCATACGCTTTGTGCGGCGACACCGTCCGCTCGAAAGCAATGCTGGCGCAAGCACAACAGATTGTCGGCCATCAACTTGAATATTACTACACGATGTCGCCACGTATGCGCGGCTATATCCCCTATACCCTCAATCCTTTGCTGGCCTTGCAGGACAGCGTTGAATGCGGAATATGTAGATAAACGTTTACCGTTTCACGATTTTTCTTGAATAATGTCCTTGTGATGTCAGGATTGAGGCGGTGTAAGTACCTTCAGGCAGAGTAGAGAGGTCGATGTCCGCACAGGTGCCGCAGTTGTCGAGTTGCAGGACTTTGAGTCCCCTTGTGTCGTACAGGCCGATAGAAAACATTGGATACGGGGATGCAATAATTACCGATGCTTTGGTGGGGTTTGGAGCGACGGTGATGTTGTTGTCGTTGTTTGTGACGATGGCTTGTGTTCCGTTGCCGGAAGTGTCTGGATGGTATTCAAAG
>JAFROL010000038.1 GCA_017429685.1 Bacteroidales bacterium
CCAACGTGGCCAAAGTGCTCGTTGAGAACTTCGGCATTGGCGAGATTAGCACGGTGGAAGAGGACATGAAGTTGTTTGGAATCTAAGGTTCATGTAACCTTTTCCATCTTTGATCCGTAAACCTTTGTCCAGCACATCCGGCTTCACGGATGATGCTGGCAAGGTTTTCAGATTGAAAAAACAGTAAAAACAACTATATGAGAAAAGCAAGCCGCCAAATGGATGCTGCCTTCGCATTGGAGGTGTTGGACAAGGCTCCATACGTGACAGTCAGTTTCACCCGTCCCGATGGGACACCCTACGGATTGCCCCTGTCATTGGCGCGTACCGACGAGAGAACGTTCTATTTCCACGGTGCCTTGGAAGGCGAAAAACTTGATTGTATAGCACACTGTCCGACGGTCTTCCTGTCGGCCGTCACCAAATGTGCGCCCACCGTTGGCCCGAAGGATGGCAACTTCACGTTGCAGTACAAGTCTGCCACTGCCGTTGGAAAGGCAGAGATTGTGACCGACCGTGAAGAGATGATCGAGGGTTTGCGGGTCATCTGCCAACGTTTCCTCCCCAAACACATGGATGCTTTCGATGCTGCCATTGCCCGCAGCCTCGAACGGACGGCCGTGGTGCGCATCACCCTCACGGAACCACCTGTCGGCAAGCGCAAGCAGTACGACAATGAAGGGGAAGAGATGAAGTGGGGGCGGATGGAATGACCGCCGCAAAGGTTTCGTGCTTTTGCGGCGGTGTTCATTAATGCAGAAAAATTTTGTATTTTTGCAGCCGTTTTTGAGCCTTGGTAAAGGCGAGGGGCAGCTCTGTAATATTTCACTGATTATTAACAAATTACAGGACTGCTTTATGGAAAAGTCTAAATTTCGTTCCTACATTTACAACGCTGTGATTATCCTGCTTTTGATAGCGGGAATTGTCTTTGTTGTGCTTCAATTCACCCATTTCGGGCATGTGGAATACACCGACAACGCCCGCGTGTGCCAGATTGTAGAATTTTATATTGCGTGACACCTCCCGGACACCTTTTTTTTGAACTACCGAGAAAAACTCGGTAGTTGCCTCTTCTTTCAGTTCATTCTCTGCATAAATATTTTTAAAATGGAGGGATATATTGTCGGTAGTGCATCCAAACAACTCCGCCATCGCTTTCTGCGTCAGCCAAAAAGTCTCGTCCTTGTAATAAACGCTGACACATACATTACTATCGTTGTTCTGATAGAGAACGATGCTATGCTGGATTTGTTGTATCTCTTTTCTATTCATAAAAATATTATTAGCAATGCTAATAATACGAATTATTTACGACATGGCAAATTTTATTTTCCGAATGGTTTTGGAGGTGGTAAACGGACTGTCGAGAGACCGCCGTGGTATGCCGTCGGCTCGGCCGACAAGGATCGCCGAAGGATCACAATGCGGCGGATGTTTTGGGGTATGTTGTATCGGATTTGCAATCCGATACTGTTTAATATCAGGATTTTAAATCCGCAAACATTAGAACAGGTCTGAATGTGTGCCTGTACGGTATAGAGAAACAATGCGAACGGTCTCTTTTCGGCTGTAAATGAGAAGCCAGTCTGGATTAATGTGACACTCTCGATACCCACGGTAGTTTCCTGTCAACACGTGGTCGCGGTATTTATCGGCAGCGGTGTGCCTTCCTGCAGCATATCGGTCACCGTTTTGAGCTGGGCAAGGTCAAGGCCGCGCCGTTTGGCAAGTTTCAGGTCTTTCACAAACTTGCCGCCATATTCCAATTCGTAGCGTATGCCCATAACTACAAGGTGGCAATTAGGTCATCAATACTTTCGGCGCATTGCACACCGTGCCCAGCCTCGACATCGCGAATGGCCTGCATTGTCTCTTCGTTGAGAAAGCATCCGCATTCAGGGTCGAAAAGCGCGTCGGCAGGTTTGGCTTCTGTAAGCGTCCAGCCCATTCTTTTGGCCAATTTCTGCATAAATGGGAGATCTGCCTTTGGTAACCCGACATTATAAGTGGCTGTGTTCATAACTTTTAATATTAAATTGTTATATTTCAACAACGAAATAATATCTTTTTTATTGTGTCTGTCAATCGGAATATTTCCAATATTATTCAGCGTCGGATCGCAGATCCGCCGCAACGGGTTTTAAATTCGCCAACATTAATGCTTTGGCAAGTGCTCTGTTGTGTGTTGCGGATTGCAAATCCTAATATTAATCAGCGGCGGATCACAGATCCGCCGCAACGGGGTTTGTTGTTTCTCAATGTCCTGCAACCAATGCGTATCTCCATTCCTTGTTGGTGTTGGTTGAAATGACACATTTACAGTTATAGTGTGGTTTATTAGTCACTGCCACTTTCTTTACCTGCATCAATGGCATAATATCTCCATCTGTCACGATGGTTTTATCCAAAACAACACGATTGAGTTTTTTCAATGGCCTTATACAATTTAGTGAATGCATATCCCCACATTTCACTAATACAAGGTCTTGAATATGCAAACATTTCGTAATTCCATCGTAATTGTTGAGTCGCTTCGCGTTATCAATCATCAAACTTTTCAAACATTTTGATGCGTGTTCTATGCCTTCAAGTGTTTCCAACATAGGCAAATATGAACATTCCAAATATTCGATAGTATTGCTGCACAAACCGTGGAAGCATTTGATGTTGGACCTGATTAATTCAAGTCTCTTTATTTTTTCTGGCAACCTCAGTTCTGTGAAATCGCAGTTTGAGGAATTGTATTTCCGAATAGATACGCTTTCCAGTTTTTCATTTCGTGAAATGTCAAATCCGTCATCAAACCAATCAATATTCAACTCGACAAGTGCGTTCATACGAGAGAAGTCCACCCGGATGTTTTTCTTTGGGTCATTCTTCGCATTGGAAATAGTGAGACTACTAAGCTTTTTTAAAGAATAAATTCCATCAATGTTGCAAGGATTTATATCTATTAGGCGAAGCTCCTTCAGATCAGGAATTCTTGCAAGAAAGTCAAGATTTGATATTCCGGAAATAAGAAATCCCTTTTCAACGGCATCTGTTACTACATCGTGCAGCATTGGTTGAATTGTCAATGATGTAATATTTTTCTCCTTGATATAGTCTAATGTGTCCTCTATGCGGTTGTCCAAAATAAGAGAACGCTGTTTGTTTCCTAAATCAAAGAAACAAAAACCATCTTGTCTGATAATTGCCATAATATGCCGGAGTCTGTGTTTTTGTGTTGTTGTCAGAACACGCGGTCGCCGTTCTTCACCGGATGGGTGGGGCGCAGGAGGACAACGCCTTGGGCGGAATCGGTGCCGAGAATGCGCACCTCGCTCTTGACGGAGCCGATGTGCATCGGCTGCAGGTTGACGCAGCAGACCACCTGCGTGCCTACGAGGTCGTCGGGATTGTAGAGGGCGGTGATTTGCGCCGACGATTTCTTCAGCCCGATTTCGGGGCCGAAGTCGATGGTGACCGCATAGGCGGGATGGCGTGCTTTCTTGTTTTCGGCGACGGCCACCACGGTGCCCACTCGCACTTCCACTTTGTCAAAGTCTGTTACTTCTATCATACTGTTTCTGTTCAATCTGTCGTTTCATTCGTGCATTTTCACCGCGCACGGGTGCGGGGTGTTAAATCAGTTCCTCAGACCAGCCGTGGCCAAGATCCCAGTGATAGTCTTCGACAAACTCGAAGTCGATTGGCAGATTGAACTCGTCCTCTATCAGCTCGTGCAGCTTCTCGGCATCTACCTGGTGCAGCCAGCTGCCGACGCAGACGTAGAAGCGGTCGGTCTTCTCGTCGAGGAATACACGGCCGCGTGGAATAAGCGTGTAGTTGTGTTCCTGATAAAATATGGAGCGTGTGTCGCCTTTGGCTTCGGCACGGTGGTGTTGCTTTTGCCAATAGGTTTTGTGAAGCTTTGAGATGGTGGCGCGACCGTTGACAAATGTAGCCTGCTCGGCATCGATTTTCTCCACGCCGAAGAGCGACTGGTTGGCTGCGTCGTACCAAAAGATACCAAGTTTGGGCTTGCCGTTGTCGAGGAACGGCGCCATCGAGCCGACGAGGCTTTGGTGTTCCTCGCCGTTGGTGTGATTGATTCCGTTGTTGTCTTTAGTCATAATATCGTTGTAACGCTGTTAGTCTGAAAATATTGCTTTGTGCGGGAGCGAAGTGAAGAAAGTCCAGCGGACTTGGTGACCAAATGGAACAAAGTCGTTAAAAACTTTCTTTCACCGAGCTCGGCAGCGACGAGCCGCAGAAGACTGAGATGTTCATTGATTTTTATCTTTTTTTGCCTCCATATAGCCAATTGTGTTCTATATATCTGCCGGCTTCGGGATTCTTTTTGCTGACTTCAATTGTGATGGTATCTCCAATTTTATGGTCGCCGTAGTCAGACTTGTTGAAAAAGTCGTCGTTGTTTGTGTATGTTTTGCCATCCACGGTATACCGATACTCCACATTCCACACAAATCCACATCTACCCCTATACATTTGCCGGATGTCCGTGATGACAGCCTTGGCGGTTGTCGATTCCGCATAAATACACTTTTCCGTCCACAGAACCCCTATGCCGATGGCCGCAGCAAAAATCAGCAAAAACCATACTTCCCAGGAAAGGCGTTTCTTCTTTTTCTGCGGCTGTATCTTTTTCTGCTGTTTCGTTTTCTTCATTGTCTGTGTTTATTGATTTCCTTTTATACTTTGTTGTTTCCTTCGCATAAACAATGTGGTTGCAAAAATGACCAGAGCATAAATGACGGCAGGCGTCACGGACATAAACCATATACTATCCCAAACTCCACTATTAAATATGGAGGAAGTGTATGAGAAGCAATTGAACAACGGGAAGCCCAACGAGATAATCAGGAACACACCAATTTCAAAAGCAAAACCAAGGGGTTTAAAAAGTAATACGGCAAAAACCACGAGCATCACTGCCAAAGGGAAAAGGTAGAGTAGCCTTGTATTGCCCCTGCGCTTGAACGTCAGGGCTGGACCGATGCCGTGGATAAGCGCGGCGGCGATGCCAATGACCATAAAATAAAAGCCTGCAAAAAAGCCGTCGTACTCGTCGTCGGCAAGCACGCTCCATTCGGTCGTCAGCAGCAGGATGAGGAATGCAGCGATATTGAGCACCGTGTAGATGAGCACAAACGTTCCATAGAACGACAGTCCTTTGTTGTCAGTTTTTTCTTCGTACATTGTCTGTCTGTGTTTATTGTTTTACTTCATTTTGTTGTTTCATTCGTGCATTTTCGTCGCGCATATATGCGGGGTACGTTTTCACGCCTCGGCAGGCTACGCGTGCGGTCGGTTTCTTTTAACACGAATTGCCATATAATTAACCATTAATTATTAGTACACCAGATTCATATCTCGGTCAACGAGCACGCATTCGTTGTTATCCTTGAAGTAGGCATACCTTTCACCTTGCAAGCTTGACTGACCGAAATTTATCAGCAAACCCATTGGCATACGTGTCAGTCGCAGATAATTGAATAACTGCTCACGGTGTGCTGGTATCAATTCGCTTACCGACTTTAGCTCCACAATCACGTCTTCCACTACTAAATCCATCTGATAGTATTTTTCCAATTGGTGGCTTTTGTAGAAGCAGGGGATTTGTTTCTCTCGCTCGCAGTTGATTCCTCTTTCTAGAAGTTCTAGATAAAGAGCCTCGTTGTATATGGGCTCCAGAAGTCCGCCTCCAAGCACACGGTGGACTTCCATTGCTGCGCCGATAATAGAATAGATTATTTCCTTATGCCTTATGATATTCATACCTTAAATAATTAATGGATAATTCGTGGCAATTCGTGTTAAACACCTGCGCTGCGTCAGAGCTCGTGGTCGAGCTGGATTTCCTCGGTGCGCTTGCGCACGGTGGCAAGGTACTCATAGTGCGCCGCGTTTGCCGCGCGCGCGATGCTGATGGATTCAATTTGCTGAGGGATTTGCATAATGATATGGGTTTATTGGTTATTTGATTTTATTCAAAGAGAATCTGATTGGTAGATTGTTTTGCTGACGAACGGCATAGCCGTGTTGTGTTGCAGGTTTCCATTTCGGCATTGTGTTTAATATTCGCAGAGCCTCTTCTCCGCAGCCGTAGCCAATGTCCCGTACAACCTTCGCATCGGTGATGTCTCCGTCTCTTTCAACGACGAATGACACATATACTGTGCCCTCGATTTTCTTGTCTTTGGCATCCTTTGGATAACGTACGTTTCTGTGCAGGAAAGCGTTTAGCGAATCTTCGCTGCCGGGGAACTCGGCGTCGACCTCGCAGAAGGTGAATATCATTGTGTCTAATCCCATTGTATCTATGGGGCCTTCAGAAGGAATAGAATACTTGTCAAAATAGCCAGGTGGGGTTATGAGCATTTCCTTTTGCGATAATGAGTCGGCCTCGGTTGCCGTGCCGCCCTTGCATCCGGCCATCATCGCCACGGCGCACAGCACCGCGAGGGTGAAGAAAGTCCAGTGGACTTTCGATAGCGTAGCGGAGAATAAATTAAATGCTTTCTTCATAATGTTTTTGTTTTATAGGTTAGACTCTTCTTCCTTTTCTTTGTTTATCCATTCAAATACCTTCTCTGCTGCCAGGGAGCCTCTGAAAACGTAAAAGTCATCGGAGAACTCGGCCCAAGTGTAGGTGTGCTCATCCGCCATAATGTCTATCGACATCATTTCAATCATCGACGCAAGCACCTGTTCCCGTCTTTCGGGGGAAAGTTTGTCGAGGCCTTCCTGTTCCATATTCTTTAAAAACCCAGTGTGCCGTATGCTTTCGTATAGGCTGTAGCCCATTTCCTCGGAGTACTCGCCGTCCGCCTTGTTGATGTTCTGGAAGAAGAAAGACCATTCCTCAGGAAGGAGCGTGTCGCCCCCACGCATCTTTCCCGCCAGCCGCTCCCATTCGTCAACGTTGAACGTGTCGGTCGCGGCCTCGGTTGCCGTTGCCTCGTCAAGTTCGGCAGGCGCACCACCGCCCTTGCATCCGGTCATCATCGCCACGGTGCACAGCACCGCGAGGGTGAAGAAAGTCCAGTGGACTTTCGATAGCGTAGCGGAGAATAAATTAAATGCTTTCTTCATATACATTATATATTATTGGTTGAATTTCGGTTTTCTGCCTGAATTTGATGTGATATGTTTCAATGGTTTTTATTGATTATATCAAGATTGGTTTGGAATGGCGTCATTGACGCTTGTATGTGGCTGTCTTTGAAACATAATAACCAAACTCATACGAACGCAAGCGTAATATCATTTGCTTTTTGTCAAGCTTGAGTATTTCTCTGAAATAGTCTACATACAAGTCATTATAATCCGGGTTACTTCTTCCGTTAGTGAAGGTTAAGTAAACGGTGTCTCCGCATTTTTCCATCGACCAATCCCACGTTAGCTCAAAGGGGGAATCCTGTTTGTCGGTGTATTCCGTCACTGTCCCATCGCTCTTGAACTCGCACATTTCTAATGCTATACTGTCTATAGCATAATCTTCTGTATGCACGTCGGTCGAGTCATACCGGTTGACACTTTCGACACGTATCTTTTGGCATTCCCATTTGCCCAAGAGCATAGTGCTATCGATGTCATTCCTGTTTGCCGTCCCGCCCTTGCATCCGGCCATCATCGCCACGGCGCACAGCACCGCGAAGGTGAAGAAAGTCCAGTGGACTTTCGATAGCGAAGCGGAGAATAAATTGAATGCTTTCTTCATCGTTTTTCAGTGTTTATTGTTTGAAAAAAATGATTGTTCTATATCCTATATGTAGCTTTTTTTGCTCTTTTTTTACAATGATCAGAAATTTTTTTCGCATCTTTGTCGAAAGGGCCGGATATAAAAGGCCAGCGCATCGATAGCGCTCGTGGTCGATGCGCTGGCTTTTAGAGCCGCCGAGAGGTATGCCCGCCGACTCAGAAGCGGATGCCGGCGATGAGGGTGAAGAAGCCGAGCGAGAACTCGTCGCTCTCGGTGGGGCGTTGCTCGTAGCGTGTCACGTTGCCGTACTCGTCCCACGCGACGGGCACCGACTCGTAGGCCGAGGTGTTGCCCATACCGTTCCAGCGGAAGCCAAAGCTGTTGCGGCGCGGCGGCTTGCCGCCGCGCCGCAACAGCCGCCACGGGTTATTCCTTGCGCTTGCGCTCGGCCTCGTCTTCCTTGACAGCGGACTTTATTTGCTCGTGGCCTTGGACGATAAACCACCAAAGGATGGTAAAGACAACTCCGCTTACCAATCCGCCAATAACAGCACTGCGTAGTCCGTTATGGTCGAACAATATGTTCACAAGGAAATCTACCAATGTGAATACGCCAAACATAAACAGGTAGTATGCCCAGTTCTTTTTCTTGAATAGTTTCATATTTCTATTGTTTATTAATCATTTATTTCAGTTTATTAATCTTTTATTTCTTCTGCCAGCGCTTGAGCGTGGGGAAGAACTGCCGCAGGCCCTCGCGGTACTCCTCGGCGGTGAGGTTCTGACCGGTGTTCTTGTTGAACTCGTCGAGGAACTGCACGCAGACCTCTATCATCTCGTCCATTGTGCAGTCCTGCGTGAAGTGGCCGTCGGCAAAGCAGTACTTGCAGTAGTCGGGATTCTCGCTCACGACTTCGGCGCTCAGCGGCATTCCGCAACTCTGGCAGAAGTGTTGGATTTCAGGGAAGGGATTGTCCATAGTTGTTGTTTTTTCTGTTGTTCTTTTTATTCTCCTGCCCGCCTGCGGCGGGCGAAATCTCGTAAATCTTGTAAATTCATTCCGCCTGCGGCGGTAATGCTGTATGGTGCGTCAGCAATAATTTACAAGATTTACAAGATTTCTGCCGCGCAGCGGCAAGGCGATTTATTTGCGTTTCAGTACGGCGTGTACCTTCTCGACGATGTCGGCGGCGCGGAGGTGGTAGTTGGTGAGCATCTCGTCGGGTGTGCCGCTCTCGCCGAACTTGTCGTCCACGGCCACATACTCCATCGGCGTGGGGCAGCGGAGGGCGAGGGTCTGGGCCACGCTGTCGCCCAGGCCGCCGTTGAAGAGGTGCTCCTCGCAGGTCACCACGGCGTGGGTCTTGCGGGCGCTGGCCACGATGGCCTCCACGTCGAGCGGCTTGATGGTGTGGATGTTGATGACTTCGGCGCTGACGCCTTCCTTCTCCAGCTGTTCGGCGGCCTGCAGGGCTTCCCACACAAGGTGGCCGCAGGCGAAGAGGGTCACGTCCTTGCCCTCGCTCAGCAGCTGGGCCTTACCGATCTCGAACTTCTCGCCTTCGGGCAGGAAGCAGGGCATCTTGCTGCGGCCGAGGCGCAGGTAGACGGGACCGACGTGCTCGGCGGCGGCCAGCGTGGCGGCCTTGGCCTGGTTGAAGTCGGCGGGCACCAGCACGGTCATATTGGGCAGAGCCTTCATCAGGGCGATGTCCTCCATCGTCTGGTGCGTGGCGCCGTCCTCGCCAAGCGAGATGCCGGCGTGCGAACCGCAGATCTTCACGTTCTTGTTGCTGTAGGCCACGACCTGGCGGATCTGGTCGTAGACGCGGCCGGTGACGAACTCGGCGAAGCCCCCGATGAAGGGCACCTTGCCGCAGAGGCTCAG
>JAFROL010000039.1 GCA_017429685.1 Bacteroidales bacterium
CTCCTTTCGTTTTTTTTGACTTGTTTTGAATTTCAATGCAAAAATAGTCCTAAAAGTTATAAAAAAATGTATCATTTGTTACAACAATGTTTTTTTTTGTAATTTTGCAGCACACTTTTATACAAAGTTTTATGACATCCAACAGCCTGAATCGCATCCCTTTGTTCGCCTCCTGTAGCGAGGCGGAATTGGAACAACTGTTTGAAAAACCGCACAAGGTAAGCACCTACCAGCCTGGTGAGATGCTGATACGCTTCGGCACCCCTTGCCGTTCGCTGTTACTGCTCACCGAGGGGGAGGTAGAGTCGCGGATGGGAAGTGTCGAAGGTCGAGAACTGGTGGTCGACCGGCTGAAAGCCCCTTGCGTGTTGGCCCCAGCCTTCCTCTTCGGCAGCAACAACATTATCCCCGTGGAGGTTACGGCGCTGACCGAGGCCACCCTCTGGCTGATCAACCGTGAGGGATTCCTCTCCTTTATGCAGCAGCATCCCAGCGTGCTGCAAGCTTTTCTGGCAATGATTTCCGACCGTGCGCAGTTCCTCTCCGGCAAGGTGCGTGCTTTCGCCATCAAAGGACTACGCAACCGCGTGCTCGACTATCTTGCAGTACACGGCAGCATCTCCAATGTGGCCAGGACAGCCGAGCAACTCGGCGTTGCCCGTCCGTCACTTAGCCGCATCCTCTCCGAAATGGTATCCGACGGCACTATAAAAAAAGAGGGGAAATACTACACATAATCATCCGATTTTTTTCAGTCATTATCACCCATCTTAAAAAGGCTCCGGTTGCGCTGCCATTGCTCGCCCTTGCGGTGGCGGACAAAGCGGAAGTCGCACCGGTCGCCGCCCTGACAGAGGGTCTGGGTGCGGATGAAGTCGGTGTAGGGCAACGAGCCGTAGTTGATGATGTCGGCATGGCAGAACATCGGGCCGAAGCGCTCCAGCACGCCGCGCTTCTCAAAGATATGGCGGTAGAGGCATTCGGTGCACTCAAAGTGGAACTCGTTGCGCGGGTCGGTGTCGAGGTGCCACACGTAGCACCAGCCCCAGCCACACGAAAGGCATTCAATGAAACTGCCCGCACCAGCACCTACTACGCCTTTGCCCCCTTCATCGGCGCCGCCCTGTCGTTCCTGCTGATCGGCGAACCGCTGACGCCCCTCTTCCTCGTCGCCACCGCCGTGATGGCCGCCGGCTGCTGGCTGGCGGCCAAAAGCGACACATAGACTTCACCCCTGTTTGCGGTACTGTAGCGGCGTCTGGCCCGTCTGCTGGCGGAAGAAGCGGATGAAGAATGAGGGCGTGGCGAGACCTAACTTTTCGGCCACCTCGGCAACGGGCATCTGCGTGTGGTGCAGTAAAACTTTGGCCTCGCGGACCAGTGCGCGGTCAATCCACTGGAGGACGGTCAAACCGCTTTCACGCTTGACAAGTGCGCTCATATAGTTGGGCGACACGCACAACCGATCGGCATAGAAACCGATGGGGTGTTTGGTGCGTCCCTCCTTTGTGAGCAGCTGCAGGAAGCGGTGCATAAACTCGCCGCCGTGCGACAGTTGTTCTTCCTGTCGTAGGCTGAACATATCAAGTATCAGCGCATCGTAGAAATGTACTATTATGTCGGTGAAGACGGGGTTGCGGTCGAACTGGTCGAAAATCATCGTCAGGTACTGGTTGGCGCGAGCGAAAGCCACGCTGTCGCCGCTCACCACAAAACTCTCAGCAGAGCCCTTCACCTGCGGCATTTGACGAAACACGACGGCACTTACAGCGCAGTCGCTACTGGCACTCTCGATGAGCATTAGGGCCTCGGGCAACACAACCGCGATGTCGCCCTCGTGCAGCACATACCGCACCAGGTCAATCTCCACATCCATCGTACCGTGCTGCACCACGATGATGCGTCCGTCGAGGGCTCGATAGGGTTGTCCGAGCTTGAAGAAATCAGTATTCACCGCACTGGTGTTCAATATGATGCCATAGTCGCCCACGTGGCGGAATCCGTTGCGGACCAGCTCGTTCATTGCCACCTTGGAGTCAAGATCACGTATTTCCATACATATTATAATATATCACCATAACGCAATCCTCCTGTCTTTAGTATATGCACTTCGTAGAAAATGGACATTTTTGCATCGGTTTGTCGTATTTTAAGTAATCTTGTGGCAGTACTTTTGCATTGTGAAAACAAAGGGAAATCAATTTAAGTTCAACATTAAAATACAACAAGTTATGGAAAACACAAACAATGCAAAAGTGCTTCGCGCACGACTGATGGACCAACCCGAGGATTTCAAACGTCTCGGCATCAACCCCGACAAAGTGGAGACCTGGGAAGACGGACGCCGCACGCACACCGAGGAGGTGGGCAGCGAGGTGTGGTACTTCGATGGCACGATGGACGACGGCACCAAGTTTATGGTCGGCTACCGCACCAAGTCGATGGACGGTATGAACAAGACTGTCGACTCGCCCCACGTAAACATCTACGTCAAGAGTCCTGAAGGCAAGGAGTTCCGTGACGACATCGTCTACCCCGCCGCCGAGGGCACCTTCAGCCGCGAGCAATGCGACACCAAGGTAGGACCCCACTGGTGCCGCGGCGACTTCAAGCACTACGACCTGCACTTCGAGCCTGTCCACGGCGTGGGTCTCGACCTGCACTACGACGCCCTTACCGAGCCCTTCCGCCAGGGCACCTCGCTGCTGGCCTTCGGCGACAACGACGAGTTCTATCACACCGACCTCGCCGTGCCAAAGAATCAGGTCAGCGGCCGCCTCTTCTACGACGGCGAGTGGCACGAGGTGAAGGGCCTCGGCTACCACGACCACCAGTGGATGAACACGATGCACTTCGCCCTCTACCACCACTGGCTTTGGGGACGTATGTACACCGACCTCTATACCATCTATATTTATGACTTCGTGGCTGCCCGCCAGTACGGCTACAAGCAGCTGCCTATGTTCGGCCTGATGGACAACAAGACCGGCAAGGTGGTCTTTATGACCGACGGCCACTTCGACCTCAAGACCCGTCTGGAGCCCGAGGTGCATCAGGGGCGCGAGTTCCCCAAGGAGAGCCACTACGTCTTCACCAACGCCGACGGTTCGCGCGCCGAGTTCGACGTCAAGTGGGAGGACCAGCTCGAGTTCTGGGATATGTACGAGATGGCCGGCGAAGAGCTCAAGCGCCGCTACGATGCCATAGGTATGCGTATGCAGTACTGCCGCTACTACGCCAAGGGCGGAGTCCGCTTCACTCCTGCCGGCGGCCAGACCCGCGAAGCCCACGGCGATATGATCTACGAATACGCCTATATGGGTATGCCCGACCCTGCCGCGCACGTCTGAAATTGAGAATTGAAAATTGAAACGAAATGGGGCCCCGCGCGCAGCGCGGGGCCCCTGTCGTTGTAGGCCACGGCCTTCAACGGCGACATCTATACCAATGCCTTGCCGCTGCCGTCCTGGAGGTACACTCCGTAGGCGGTAAAGGCATCGGTATCGTTTAAGCTCTCAAACCGTGAGACCTTGAACATTTTTTTCAAATTGCAAAGATACACATTATTTCTGAAACGAGGGAAATTATTATTCACACGGTTACTGATTAGGGAACACCTTTACGGAGAAGGTTTATTTGGTCACAAAGTCATCTCTGATTAGAGCAAAAAGGCTCAACCGTTTTTTTGATTTTTCTAGCTTTCAGTTGAGCCATACACATCAATATCTCTCAATATTTGTCAAGCATTGTCGAAAGGTCTTTCTTTATTTCTTCTCGGAATGCTGTTGGTGCGAGAACCTCAGCGTGGATGTTCATCGTAAGAATCTCTTGCTTGAGGTCGTATGTCGGTTTTACAAACAAGGAAAAAATGGTGTATTCTGGAGTGCGCTCTACTTCTTCCTGCGACTTGTGCAGAGGTAAGCTCCGTAGATACTTGGCTTGCCACTCGTCGGTCTTGATTAGAATGGTCTGCGGCTCGTCTTTGACCGTAACATACGCTCCGAAAGTACCAAAGAACACGGCCTCGGCATCAAAATTCTTTGGCAATAGGAAGGTTTGGCCTGTCGGCTCCACATCACTGATACGGTCAAGGGAGAAAATACGCATACCCTTCTCTGGCACACTACCATAGACATACCAGCGGCGTTTGTACATTTTGAGCGTCCACGGTTGGAAGTCGTTATACGGGTTTATGACATCCTTGTCAAAGGGATGGTATTGAAAGTTCACCGTGACGTTTTCCCGCATAGCGTCCAGCAGAGGAATTAGTGCCGGTGCTGTTGATGGCACATCTTCAAGTAGTATACGGTCACGAAGGCGGTCGTTGGCTGCGATGGTGTTGTTGAGGGAGATGGTTTCAAGGAGCCACTTGCGGAAATAGCCTGGACTTTTGATGTCATCCGTGTCGCGGATGTAGTATCGGTTATCAGAACGGTTGCAGGCAATCTCTATGCCGAATAGTTCCTCTACGGATTTACGATGGTCGTGGAACGTGCGAAGCGCATACTCGCCACCATTAGAAATGCTGTCGTTGTAACGGTACTTGTCGTTTATTTCCTCAAAGGTCAGGCCCTTCTGCCCTGCACGTACAAGGGTGTCGACAAGCCAGATATAGCGGTTAAGAGTGGTCATTTTTTGAAATCATTTCAATTAATACTCTTTTCTCTTTCAGATTGTCTATCGTATATGATTGGTAGTCGTCAGTATCCTCAGCATACGTCAGAAGATTATTTCCCTTTGTGTTATATCTAACAATAAAGTCAATTCCGAAGGAAAACTTACCATTAGTAAATGTCAACATCTCTTCCAACGTCAGGCAAGGGCGATATTTAGCCTTTTCGGGACAAATAAATTGAAAATCATTATCTGTTTGTTCCACTCTAATTATTACAAAAAAATAATCATATCCTTTTTTTACAGCATCCAATGCCGATAATATCTCTCCAAAACTTATTCTTCCCCAATATTTTTCTTTTGCTTTGGTTGATTTTATTTCAAAAAAGGTTTTTGTATACCCCTCTCCTGTTGCCATTATGTCAGCATTTGCTTCTTTATTTGGGTCACGACGAATATCTTTAAATGTAGCATTCTCATTGTGGCGTTCCATATATTTTATGAACAATGATACAGCACTATTCTCTGTTTCGGCATTTTTTGTCTGCTTGTTTTCCATATTATTATATAGAGTCTTTTCATCAAACATATCCATAGTTAGACTCATTATTCTACAGCTATGTTTTGTCCCTACGACGATGCAAAGATACACCTTTTTCTTCAATAAATATGAAAAAAAAAATTACTTCTGCAAAAATTTCGCACAGCCACCCTGTAATTTTGCAGCTGAAAAGGTAAAGAAACAATAACACTAAAAACAACATAAAACAATGTTTAAAAAGGATTTATCATTAGACGAGGTGAAATTCGGGGAGATTTGGTTCAGCGACGAGAACAAAGAATTTTTCCCGATGCACGGCGAGGAACTCTCATTTGTGGATGTGACTGGCCAAAAATACACTGCCAGAGTCCATCCCGTCAAGAATTACATAGAAGGCGTGTGGCATATGCACAAGAACAACGAAGCATTGGAAGGAACGGCCATCACCATACGAATCATAGATGAACGCTACAATCTATATCGAGTCTATTATTCATATTAGTAATTCCCAGACCTAACGTCTGAATGTTTAATTATTAAAATCAAAGTTTTATGAGTAACAACAAATTGTCAATGGAAGCATTGAACGAGTTGCGCACTATGGGCGCGTGGAAACAAATGTCCGAGGAGTTCCCCTGGAATGAGGAGCAACTTGAACGCTTCAAAAACAACGTGGACTGGAACTTAGTGTCCGCCAACGAAAATGTGGCCTGGAGCATCTCTCTGATTGAGCGCTTCAAGAACCGTTTGAACTGGAAAGAGTTGTCGCAGAACGACAGCAACCATCTCTTCCAGCCGGAGATTATCCGCACATTCGCAGATTACTGGGATTGGTCGGAACTCTCTGGCCAGTCGGGATGGACTCCTGGTCTGGTTGAGGAGTTCAAAGAGCGTATCGACTGGAGTGCGCTGGTGGATAACGGAGGACTGGATGACGAAAGTTTCTTCACCGAGGCGTTCTTTATCAAGTATTTCGATTACATCCAGTTCAAAGATTTCTCGTACCAGAAACCTTGCCGTTTCCGCACCAGTTTATGGAACAAACTCTGCGAGGAGACCTACAAGAAACTGTCGGATGAGGTGTCTGGCATAACCAAGAAGTAATTTAGTTCCTTTGCAGTTCGGGGAGGGTGTTCTTCTAAACACATACCCCGAACTGCTTTATTTCAGATACACAATACTATGAGTACAGAGAACACAAAATACGTTTTCCATTATGAGGTGGAGACCTCACTATGGAAGAATCCCTTCAAAAAAAACATCACCGACGAACTGGAATATGCAAAGTTTAGGCAAAAGAATGCCTATCACGACCAGAAACAGTTTATCAATGCCGACCCTCTAACGGCGAGGAAGCAAGCATTCAATTATCTGCGCAGTATGATTGAGGTGATGTGCGAGAGCATAGGGAAACCATATAACGGCTACTGGCAAACTGTGAGCGACCTCCAGCCACTGCTCCGTGCCGACCATCCCTTGGCTCATCAGCGCCTATGCAATATCCAGTTCGATGACGACCTTCTTTGTGGCGTTTCGCTCACAATGTTGGTGGAGAAAGGCAAGAAACACGACCGTATGGCACTTTTCAATCTTGGGGTGTACGATGACAACCACAAGGAGGAGATTTTGTCCGATGTGGTCTATTCCATCGTAGAGCTTGAACGCGAGCGGAGATACTACAATCTGGCCAGAATACCCGTCAAAACCGAAAAGATAGACCTTCCCTGCATCGGAATGTCAAATGCCGAGGTGATGCCAAGCCTTATGGACTGGAAGGAGTTCACCGACACTTTTGCTGACACCGACATCGATGCCATCATTGATACCACCTCCATTTATGACCGAAAATGTGAATTGTTAATCCATTAAACAATAATAATATGAAAGAAAACACTAAAAAAATCAAACACACTCCCGTAGGACAGATTATTATGGAAGTTGCCAGTCATTTCCAGTTGTATGGCTATCATTTCAATGATAATGAAGCCAATATCCGCGCCGAGATAGTTGACCCTATCATCAAGGCATTGGGATGGAGAATGGACAATAACACCCTATACAGAGAGGTAAAATGCAAATCAAGCGCACAAAGGGTTGATTACGCCCTGTTCAAGGATAATGTGTGCCGCTTTATCATCGAGGTGAAGTCTTTGAACACCTTCCTCAAAGAAGGGGAACGCAAGCAGTTGATGAAGTATTTGCAAGACCTTCGTTTTGCCACAGCCAAATACGGCATACTCACCAACGGCCACTCCTGGGCTGCCTATAATCGTGATGGCAGGTTAATACACGCTGTCAATATTCCACTTGGGCGCAGCAACAAGTTCGACGAAGATGAGGAAATGGTGAACAGTTTCTTCCATTATCTGAGTTTATGGGATATTGACAAGGATGATATGCCCCAAACAAATGTGTCGATAGACAATCGTGAACCGGTAAACTTCTGTATTAAAATCGACAATAGTAGCGAGATACGTGGTATTTGTGCGGCACAGACATTCCATATCTTTATTGAGCGGCACATTGAGCTGGTGTACAGGATGCAACAGAACAATCGGTTCGACTACACCATTCTCTTCGATGAAAAGCCCAAGCGTTCCTCACAATCATCCAAGTTCTTGATTGATGGGAAACAGATGTGGATTACCCACGACCACAACACATACTGGAAAATGGGTATTGTCCAACAGATTTATTGGGAGAATCCAGATATGGCAGACAGGTTTCTTGTAGTTCCCTTGTACAGCCACTTTGTGTGATGTGACGAGAGTATCATAAGTTTTTCGTATCTTTGCAATCTCAAAATCAAGGAATATGACAAAAGAGGATAGTATCAATGTGGCATTGGTCTACGATTTCGACGGCACACTGGCACCTGGGAATATGCAGGAGTTCGGTTTTGTGCAAGCCATCGGCAAAGACCCCAATGAGTTCTGGAACAAAACGTATGAGATGGCAGTCGGCAACGATGCCAGCACCATACTTTGCTATATGTACCTGATGCTCCAAGAGGCAAAGGCAAATGGAATATCGTTGAAACGCGATAATTTCAGAAAGTTCGGTTCAATGATAAAACTATACCAAGGGGTCGAGGAATGGTTCTCGCTCATCAACCAGTATGGCAAATCAATAGGCTTGAATATCCAGCATTACATCAACTCCTCTGGTTTGAAGGAAATGGTAGAAGGCACCTCTATCGCCAAAGAATTTGAGAATATCTATGCCTGCTCCTTCCTATACGACACGGAAGGGAATGCTTATTGGCCAGCCGTTGCCGTGGATTACACCACCAAGACACAGTTCCTTTTCAAAATCAACAAGGGAATCAAGGAGGTCAGTGATAACAAGAGAATCAACGAATATGTCGCCAAAGAAGACCGGCCTATCCCTTTCGAGCGGATGATATACTTCGGTGATGGAGAGACAGACGTTCCTTCAATGAGCGTGGTGAAGTCACAAGGAGGTCACGCAATAGCCGTCTATGGTGACCCAAAGAAGAAAGCCACAGCTACGAAACTCATCAATGCTAACCGTGTGGATTTCATATGCTTGGCTGATTACTCGGAAGGTAGAGAGGTCTACGACACGGTATGCCGCATTCTCAATAAGATACGGGCAGATTACGACCGCCAACAATCCTTGTAATAATATAAAAAGAGGCAGCCAACTCGTGACCGCCTCGCTTCACATTAAAAAATAGGGTTTATGAAAAACCTTTATGTATAAAAACGTAACTATTCCGATAATATTGTATCTCGAAAACCTGAGAAAAAATCTGTCAGCCCATTTTTTTTGCACTCACGAAAAGTTTTAGCGGACAGCAATAATTTAAAATTAGAAATGCAATACAAAGGATCAAATAATAAAACAATAAAAGCGCATTCTTTTCGTTAAGGGAGAAAATGCTTCTATGAATAAGATAATATTAATATTTGCGTTTGCCTTTGCGATTGCGTCGGGCGCTGTGGCTCAGAATGCTAACGACAGCATCACGATAAGAGGACAAATCCTTTTGGCCATTGAAGAGAACAATAGCCCTGAGCCTTATCCCGATGCAGCCATTCTTATAGAGGGTGGCGGCAAAATCCTATCGGAAACCACCACAAACAATGATGGCGAATTCTCATTCAAGATGCCAAAAGGAGTATACAAACTCTCTTTATGGCAGAACCAAAACTATAAGGGATTTCCCATTCTTTTGGAAGGGAATTTGCAGCGCAAGGTCGACGCGCAATCATCTGTCGATTTGGGCAAGTGGACCGTCGGAGCTGGGGTGTTTATCCCTTTAACGTGGGGTCCCGACAGCAAAATGCAAATGAAAAACGATGGAGTCAATGTAACCGTACAATACTAACACACTAACAAACTAACACACTATTTCGGTCTTCTGCTGGGCGGCGCAGTAGCATATAGCGCATACACAATAAACAAAGATAAACCTCGTTATACACGAGGAAAAAAGTAAATAGATATGACCGTAACAGAAGAAGAACTGCAACGAATAGTGGCCGCTGCCGTAAAAGTTGCCCTCAAAGAAATTAAGGGCGAGGAGGCTGTTCAGGAATCTGCTTCGACAGCAAAGCAGGTAGAAGTGAGCCAGTTTGGCAAGGAGGAGCTGGACGATGCAATGCGCCTGATGCAAAGCAACCGAGGCAAGGGCGACGAGCCAATGGTAGGCATTTTTTGGTATAACCCGCAGCAAGACGAGTTGTTCGGTGTACGTTCACACCGCATTTCCGACTACACCAAGGCCAACTCTCGCTCTGAATTTGGCAGCATATCCTGTTCGGAGATGCACGAAGACGTATGGAAAAAGGAATACCATCGCCAGAAATACAAGAACAACGGTATCGGCCCCTACAAAGGCGCCTATGAAATGGTGCCGCGAGGACGCATTTTCTACAACCCAGACACCGAAGTTTTCACCATCGCCGTCGGTAGCTGGATTACGCAATATCCTCAGGCTGTGGAACTGATAGTTGACGAATTCAACCTGCGCAACACCACCTATGCCATCAAAACAGCCCACCACTGGGATATTGGCCAAAAGTGGAACTAATGGTTAATAGTGAATTTTGAATAGTGAAACGAACGCGCACAATTCACTATTCACAATTCACAATTAATTTCAAATTTATGAACATCTCAGTCTTTTGCGGCTCGTCGCAGCCGCGCAACCAACAAATAGCCTTTGCCGCCCGCGAACTGGGTCGGCAGATAGCCCTTGGCGGCCACACGCTGCTCTATGGCGGCAGCAACCTCGGCCTGATGGGACACGTCAGCAGCGGCGCCCTCGAAGCTGGCGGCACCGTCATCGCCGTCATACCCACCTTCTTCAGCGAAGAGATTATCAACTCGCAGAAGGTCAGCCAAATCGTCCGTGTCTGCAGTATGGCCGAGCGCAAGGAGTACCTCATTGCCCACAGCGACGCCTTCGTCGCACTGCCCGGCGGCATCGGCACACTCGACGAAGTCCTCGAGGTGATGGTCAGCAACCAGCTGGGACCCCTGCAGAACAGTAGTCACAAAGACAAACCCGTCATCCTCTACAACCCCGACGGCTTCTGGCAGCCCTTCCTGCAACAGATAGACCTTATGGGCCAGCACGGATTCTTCCGCAGCGGTCGCAGACCCAACATACAATCGTTCAACAATATAAAAGAAATAATAGTGAATTGTGAATAGCGGCCTGTGACACGAACGCGTCAGCCCGTTCTCCGTTCTCCGTTTTCCGTTACAAAATGTCACGCGCGCGCACATATATCGCCATCGATCTCAAATCGTTCTATGCCTCTGTCGAGTGCACCGAACGTGGGCTTAATCCGCTCACCACCAACCTCGTGGTGGCCGATGCCTCGCGCACCGAGAAGACCATCTGCCTGGCCGTCTCGCCCGCGCTCAAAGCCTACGGCATAGGCGGACGTGCGCGCCTGTTCGAAGTCGTACAGCGACTGCGCGAAGTCAACCAAGACCGCCAGTTCCACGCCCCAAGCTACCGCTTCAGCGGCAAGTCGACCGACGACAACGAGCTCAAAGCCCATCCCGAACTGGCTGTCGACTACATCGCCGCGCCGCCACGGATGGCCCACTATATCCAGTACAGCACACGCATCTACCAGATCTACCTTCGCTACATCGCCCCCGAAGACATCCACGTCTATTCGATCGACGAAGTCTTCATCGACGCCACCAAATACCTGAAAAGCTACAAGATGACAGCCCACCAGCTGACCATCAAGATGATACGCGACGTGCTGCGCGAAACAGGCATCACCGCCACCGCCGGCATCGGAACCAACCTCTACCTCGCTAAAGTCGCTATGGACATCGTTGCCAAGCACATACCCCCCGACAGCGACGGCGTGCGCATCGCCGAACTCGACGAGATGAGCTACCGCCGCACGCTCTGGGACCATCGCCCCCTGACCGACTTCTGGCGCATCGGACACGGCATAGCGCGCCGGCTGGAACGCAACGAGATATACACAATGGGAATGCTGGCTCGCCAGTCCGTCACCAACGAAGAAAAACTATACAAACTCTTCGGAGTCAATGCCGAACTCATCATCGACCACGCCTGGGGATGGGAGCCCGTCACCATCGAGCACATCAAAAAATATCGCCCGCAAGCCAACTCGCTCAGCAGCGGACAAGTGCTCCAAAACCCCTACAGCGCTTCCAAGGCTCGCATCGTGGCGCAAGAGATGGCCGACGCCGTAGCGCTCAACCTTGTCGAAAAACGACTGACAACCAACCAGGTAACGCTGACGGTGAACTACGACACCGAATGTCTCACCAATCCCGACATCAGGGCCAAATACCACGGCGAGGTGGTCATAGACCACTACGGCCGTCCCGTGCCCAAATACGCACACGGAAGCGTCGCGCTGCCATTCCACACCTCGTCGGCGCGCTACATAGTAAACGCCATATTGCAAATCTTCGACCAAACCGTCAACAGCGACCTGCTTGTGCGCCGGCTCACCATAGGCACACTCAACGTAACGCCCGAAGAACTGACAGAAAACCCCTTCGGCGACCAGTACATCAACGACCAACTGAATCTTTTCACTGATTATGACCAACTTGAAGAACAACGCAACAAGGAAAGCGCCACCCTCGAGCGCGAACGCAAAATGCAGGAAGCCCTCATAGGCATCAAACGCAAATTCGGCAAAAACGCCATCCTCAAAGGCATCAACTTCGAAGAAGGCGCCACCGCCAAAAGCCGCAACAGCCAGATAGGAGGGCACAAAGCGTGAAAGCGGAAAGCGGAAAACGGAAAGCGGAAAACGGAAAGCGGAAAACGGAAAGCGAAAAGCGGAAAGCGGAAAGCGGAAAACGGAAAACGGAAAGCGGAAAATGGAAAACGGAAAACACAAATCTGGTACGCAGGTGAAAGAACCGCCAGTGGCCGTTCCGATAGCGAAGCGGAGAATAACCAGCCTGCGAAAAAGACATTAACACATTAAAAAGATTTTAATTATTAATTTTTAATTATTAATTTTAAAAAATGCAAGCACTCATCCTCGCCGCCGGACTCGGCACCAGACTTCGTCCACTTACCGACGACCGACCTAAAGCAATGGTCGAAATAAACGGTCGTACACTACTCGAAATCAACATTAACCGCATTGCACAATCCGGCGTTACACACTGCGTTGTCAACGCTCACTATTTCGGCGACAAGCTTATTGCATACATTCGCAGCCGACAGTGGCCCTGCAATGTCGTCGTCAGCGACGAGCGCCAGCTCCTCCTCGACACAGGCGGCGCACTCAAGCACGCAGCACCCCTCCTGCTGCCCGACCAGCCCGTACTTGTACACAATGTCGACATCCTGTCCGAAATCGACTTCTCCGCCCTCGAACAGCACCACATTGCAAGCGGAAACCTCGTGACACTGTGCACCTCGCATCGACAAACCACACGTATGCTGCTGTTCGACAAAACCGGCAACCTTGCCGGAATCCACGGCCAGAACGACGCCGAAGGACTTGTGCCTCTGCCATTTAGCGGCGTTTCGATGGTCAGTCCCGAACTCTTCGCCCTGATGCCTCCCGACGACCACCCCTACCCTGTCTTTGGCTGCTACCTGCAGATTGCAAAAAAACACCGCATCGGCTATTTTATGCATCCTGCCGAAAACTGGATCGATGTCGGCACACCCGAAGCCGTTGAAAAAGCCAAGACAATGTTCCTCTAAACCAACAACCTATGAACTACGACGACATAATCGACCTTCCCCACCACGTCTCGATGCGGCACAAGCCAATGACGATGCTCAACCGCGCAGCACAGTTTGCTCCCTTCGCGGCTCTAACAGGCTACAGCGACGCCATCAGCGACGCCTCGAACATATCAGTCCAGGACTTTTTCGACGACCCCGACTTCCCCGTCGAACCTGCTCCAGACGATTTTTGATACGTTTCGTTTTATAAACAAATGAACATCACTAATTTACATAGACAGTACAACGTATAATATCGACCCCCCCACTTCGCAAACACACTAAATCGCTGACACCTTAACCCTCGCGGCCACCTGCTCCAACTTTTTACACACCGTTTTCACTCAGTTCTTATATCGTTCTTATATTCGCAATATAAGAACGATATAAGAACTGAATTTTTTCGATATGCAAAAATGCGACCGAGGTCGCCCCAAAACCCGACCGTAAGGTCCGGACAAGTCACTCTTTTTTTTGGCCGAAACAAAAACATACTCAAACTTACGAATTTTAAAGCATCCGTCGTTCCTGCCCGATGTTGTCCATATCAAAATTTATATGTAATTTTGCAGCTCGAAAAAATGATGTGTCATTTATGGATTTGACTAAAAGAGTGTACATTACGTTAGTTTTAAACTATCTGTAGGAAGTGCTTTTGCTGCGTCCGCCGCGGCAAAGACGCCAAGATGGGCCTTTGCCGAATCCGGAATCAGCAACATTTTGAGGCATTTAGCCACAAAAAACAGACCAACGACACTCTTGCTTGGCATTATTTTTCATCACTATTATCTTTTTCAAAATGAAAGACAACAGAGACAGCATTGATTTCCGCAACGAGGAAATCGGCAAACTTTTTGGACAGCTTTTCATCCCAACCCTGCTGGGAATGATTTTCAATATGGCCTTCATCATCACCGACGGCATCTTCGTAGGGCACGGCATCGGTCCGCAGGGGCTGGCGGCCATCAACCTCGTCGGTCCTATTATGATGCTTATCAACGGATTGGGTATGATGTTCGGCGTGGGCGTCAGTGTCGTCGCGGCCATCCATCTGGCCAAGGGCAACATCAAGGCGGCGCGCATCAACACGACGCAGGCCTTCACGGCGGGCATCACGGTGTCGATGCTGATTGGCACAGTGTGCTACTGCGCGCCCCACGCGGTACTGTCGCTGCTGGGCGCCTCCGGGGCGCTCTACGACGCTGCCTACGAGTACTACGTCTGGTTCATCCCCACCTGCCTGCTGATGATGATCGAGACGATAGGCCTCTTCGTCATCCGCCTCGACGGCTCGCCGCGCTACGCTATGTTTTCCAATATGTTGCCGGCGCTTGTCAACATCGCCCTCGACTATATCTTCATCTTCCCCTGCCACTGGGGCCTGATGGGCGCATCGCTGGCCACCGACATCGGCGGCCTGGTGGGTGTGCTGATGGTGGCTTACTATATGATTTTCAAGTCGAAGACGCTGCGTCTGTACCGCCTGAAGCGCACGGCGAAGAGCCTGATGCTTTCGCTGCGCAATGTGGGATATATGGTCCGCACCGGTGCCTCGGGTCTTGTCGGCGAACTGGCTGTGGCGGTGATGATGCTGACGGGCAACCTGATGTTCAAGCGGTGGCTCGGCGACGACGGCATAAGTGCCTACAGCATAGCCTGCTACCTGTTCCCACTTATATATATGGTTTATAACGCTGTGGCGCAGTCGGCGCAGCCTATCATCAGCTTCAACCACGGTGCGCAACTGACGACACGCGTGCGCAAGACATTGTCGTTCAGCCTTGTGGTCAGCATACTGCTCGGTGTGGCTATCTCGGCGGTGTTTTTCTTTTTCGCACCTGGCGTGGTGAGCATTTTCCTCGACAACGACACGCCGACGGGCATCATCGCCACCGAGGGACTGCCCTACTATGCCACCGGATTCGTCTTTATGGCCATAAACATCTGCGTTGTAGGCTACTATCAGAGCATCGAGCGCGCCGGGCTTGCCGTGCTGCTGACGCTGCTGAGGGGTGTCGTCTTCCTCGTTGCGGCCTTCGTGGTGCTGCCGTCGTTGATAGGCACAAAAGGCCTCTGGCTGGCCATCCCTCTCGCCGAACTGCTGACCACACTGGTAATCGTGTCAATCCTGCTGGCCAAATTTTTGCCTGCTCGCAGGCGAGCGAGATCTTGTGGATCTTGAGGATTTTCTTTTTCTCCTGCTCGCAAGCGAGCGAGATCTTGTAGATCTTGTGGATTTTATTTTCTTTCTCCTGCTCGGCGTACCGCCTCGCGAAATCTATAGATCTTATAGATTATAACGCTCGCAACGCGAGCGAATTGCTGATAATTGCTGACCAATTGCTGGTAATTGCTGTTAAAAAAAATATTTCTGCTAATTCCTGGCCAATTTCTGGTAATTCCTGTTGAAAAAGTTGAAAGTTGAAATGGCTGCGTCAGCCAATAAATTTCAACTTTCAACTCTCAACTTAAAAATTTAGGTCTCTTAGAGTTTCGGGCCTGCTGCGACGAGGGCTTTGCCGGCTTCGTTGTGGGTGAACTTGACAAAGTTCTTGACGAAGCGTCCGGCCAGGTCGCGGGCTTTCTCGTCCCAAAGCTTAGCGTCTGCGTAGGTGTCGCGAGGATCGAGAATCTTCGGGTCGACACCGGGCAGCGACGTGGGCACCTCGAAGTCGAAATAAGGTATCTTCTTGGTTTCGGCCTTGAGGATGGAGCCGTCGAGGATGGCGTCGATGATGCCACGCGTATCCTTGATGCTGATGCGCTTGCCGGTACCGTTCCAGCCGGTGTTGACGAGGTAGGCTTTCGCGCCACTCTTCTCCATACGTTTCACCAGCTCCTCGGCATACTTGGTGGGATGCAGCTCGAGGAAGGCCTGGCCAAAGCAGGCGCTGAAGGTCGGCGTGGGCTCGGTGATACCGCGCTCGGTGCCTGCCAGCTTGGCGGTGAAGCCACTGAGGAAGTAGTACTTGCACTGCTCAGGGGTGAGGACGCTCACCGGAGGCAACACGCCGAAAGCGTCGGCGCTGAGGAAGATGACGTTATCGGCTGCGGGACCGGCACTCTTGCCGTGAACGGGAAGGACTATCTTTTCGATATGGTCGATAGCATAGCTGACACGGGTGTTTTCGGTGACGCTCTTGTCGGCGAAATTGATTTTGCCCTGCGGGTCGACGGTGACGTTCTCGAGCAGCGCGTTGCGACGGATGGCGTTGTAGATGTCGGGTTCGCTCTCTTTGTCAAGGTTGATGACCTTGGCATAGCAGCCGCCCTCGAAGTTGAAGACGCCCTCGTCGTCCCAGCCGTGCTCGTCGTCGCCGATAAGCAGACGCTTGGGGTCGGTGCTGAGGGTGGTCTTGCCGGTGCCGCTGAGGCCGAAGAAGATAGCGGTGTGCTCGCCCTTCATATCGGTGTTGGCCGAGCAGTGCATCGAGGCGATGCCCTGGAGCGGCAGGTAGTAGTTCATCATCGAGAACATACCCTTCTTCATCTCGCCACCGTACCAGGTGTTGAGGATCACTTGCTCGCGGCTGCTGACGTTGAAGGCCACACAGGTGTCGCTGTGCAGACCAAGCTCTTTGTAGTTGTCCACCTTGGCCTTGCTGGCGGCATAGACGGTAAAGCCGGGCTTGAAGTCCTTGAGTTCGTCGGCGGTGGGCTTGATGAACATATTGGTTACGAAATGGGCCTGCCAGGCGACTTCCATAATGAAGCGGACGGCGATGCGGGTGTCCTTGTTGGCGCCGCAGAAAGCGTCGACGACGAAGAGGTTCTTATCGCACAGCTCGTTAGTGGCCAGACCTTTGACGGTCTTCCACACGCTTTCGTCCATAGGATGGTTGTCGTTGGGATACTCTTCGCTGGTCCACCAGACGGTGTCCTTGGAGTTCTGGTCCATAACGATGTATTTGTCCTTGGGCGAGCGGCCAGTATAGATGCCGGTCATCACGTTGACGGCGTCGAGCTCGGTGAGCTGGCCTTTGTCGTAGCCCGTCAGGCTGGGATCCATCTCCATTTTGAACAGATCCTCGTACGAGGGATTGTAGCAAATGCTTTTAACGCCCTTGATGCCAATGGCTTCGAGGTCTTTTTTGATTTTATCTATCATAGCAATTTGTTTTGGTGATCGTTGAAATGTGAATAGTAACCTGTGACCTGTGACACGAATTGTTCGTATCACTGGTCACAGGTCACAGGTCACTTATTTATTTCTTGCGGCTCTCTTTGATGGCGGCCTGAGCAGCGGCGAGACGTGCCACTGGGACGCGGAACGGGCTGCAGCTGACGTAGTTGAGGCCGGCGTGATAGAAGAACTCGACCGAATCGGGGTCGCCACCGTGCTCACCGCAGACACCGCACTTGAGATTGGCGCGAGTGCTGCGACCGCGGTCGACACCGAGTTTGACCAGCTGGCCAACGCCTTCCTGGTCGAGGGTGTTGAACGGGTCGGCGGGGATAATCTTCTGGTCGACATAGTCCTTGACGATGGCGTTGACGTCGTCGCGGCTGAAGCCGAAGGTCATCTGCGTGAGGTCGTTGGTACCGAAGCTGAAGAACTCGGCGACCTCGGCGATCTTGTCGGCAACGAGGGTAGCACGCGGAATCTCGATCATAGTACCGAACATATAGCTGATAGTGACACCATATTTGGCTTCGACCTCAGCCTTGATCTCGGTAGCGATATTCTTCTGATGTTCAAGCTCTTTGACGTTGATTGTCAGAGGAACCATAATTTCGAGCTTGGGGTTGTGGCCTTCCTTCATCAGCTCGGCAGTGGCGCTGAAGAGGGCGCGGAACTGGACGCGAGTGATTTCGGGATAGATAATACCCAGACGCACACCGCGCAGACCCATCATCGGGTTGACCTCGTGGAGGGCGTCGACGCGCTTCTTGACCTCCTCGTAGGAGATTTTAAGACGCTTGGCAACCTCTTTCATCTTCTCTTCGCCCTGCGGTGCAAACTCGTGCAGCGGGGGGTCCATCAGACGGAAGGTCAGCGGTTTGCCGTCCAGCACCTTGAGGGTTGCCTTGGCATACTCGCGGATGTCGGGCTCGAGCTCGTCAAGGGCGGCGATGCGCTCGTCGGTGGAGTCGCTGAGGATCATATTGCGAAGTTTTTCGAGGGGCTTCTCGCTGTTCTTGCCATAGAACATATGCTCGATGCGGAAGAGGCCGATACCTTCGGCACCGAAGCTGACGGCACGCAGAGCGTCGTCTGGGTTGTCGGCGTTGGTGCGGACACCCATAGTGCGGAACTTGTCGACCATAGTCATAAAGCGCTGGAAGAGCGGGTTCTCGGTGGCGTTGATCATCTTTATTTCCTTGTCATAGACATAGCCTTTGGTGCCGTTGAGGGCCAGCAGGTCGCCTTCCTTGAAGACATTGCCGTTGATGTAGACAAAGCCTTTTTCGAAATCGATCTTGACGGCGTCGCATCCGACGATGCAGCATTTGCCCCAACCGCGGGCAACAAGGGCGGCGTGGCTGGTCATACCGCCACGGGCGGTAAGGATACCGTCGGCAGCGCGCATACCCTCGACATCTTCGGGGTTGGTCTCTTCGCGCACCAGAATGTTCTTGATGCCTTGTTCGGCATAGAACTTGGCTTTCTCGCTGGTGAGAGCGATAACGCCCACGGCACCGCCAGGACCTGCGGGCAAACCTTTGGCGATGACTTCATATTTCTTCTCGTCTTCAGCATCGAGGATGGGGTGCAGCAGCTCGTCGAGCTGTGCGGGGCTTATGCGCATAACGACTTCCTGCTCGTCGATGAGTTTTTCGTTGAGCATATCGAAAGCCATATTGAGAGCGGCGACGCCGGTGCGTTTTCCGACGCGGCACTGCAGCATATAGAGCACGCCTTCCTGGATGGTGAACTCGATGTCGAGCATATCGTGGTAGTTCTGTTCAAGGGTGCGGCGGATGTCGCAGAGTTCCTTGTAGGTTTCGGGCATCAGTTCTTCCATCGAGTGGAAGTTCTTGTTCTGCTCGTTCTTGGTTTCGTCGTTGAGGGGGCTGGGGGTACGGATACCGGCAACGACGTCCTCGCCCTGGGCGTTGATGAGCCATTCGCCATAGAAATGGTTGTCGCCGGTGGCGGGGTTGCGGGTGAAAGCAACGCCGGTGGCGCTGGTGTCGCCCATATTGCCGAAGACCATAGCCTGCACGTTGACGGCGGTACCCCAGTCGTCGGGGATGCCTTCAATCTTACGGTAGCTGACAGCCTTCTTGCCGTTCCAGCTCTTGAACACGGCCTTGATGCCGCCTTCCATCTGGGCTTTGGCATCGTCGGGGAACTCGGTGCCGAGCACTTCTTTCACTTTCTTCTTGAAGTCTTCGGCCAGCTGCTTGAGTTCGTCGGCAGTGATTTCGGTGTCGCTCTTATAGCCGCGTTTGGCCTTGAATTCGTCGAGCATATCGTCGAGCTGTTTGCGGATGCCTTTACCATCAGCGGGCTCGATGCCTTCAGATTTTTCCATAACGACATCGGCGTACATCATAACGAGACGGCGGTACGAGTCGTACACAAAACGGGGGTTGCCGGTTTTCTTGATAAGGCCGGGGATGGTCTTGCTGCTGAGGCCGATGTTGAGGACGGTGTCCATCATACCGGGCATAGAGCTGCGGGCACCGGAACGGCAGCTGACGAGCAGCGGGTTCTCGGGGTCGTCGTATTTCATACCCATTATGTTCTCAACGTTTTTCATTGCTTTCCACACATCGTCCATCAGACCGGCGGGCAGCTGGCAGTTGTTGGCATAATATGCCGTGCAGCATTCTGTAGTGATAGTAAGGCCTGCGGGAACGGGCAGACCGAGCAGGCACATTTCGGCCAGATTGGCGCCTTTGCCACCGAGCAGGTTCTTCATATCGGCCTTGCCTTCGGCGGTTTTACCTCCAAAAGTGTAAACGTACTTTGTCATAATTTAAAATAAAGATTTAATTTATAATAATTTAATTATTTTTCACTTTTCAGAAATGAAACTGCAAAGTTATCCTTATTTTCTTAATATACCAAATAAAAAAGCACACTTTTTAAAAAAAGTGTGTTTTTGGGAGGATTTATACCGAATTGTACTAATGAAAAATCATATCTCGGCCAGCAGTATCTTGGCATTGGCCTCATTGCTGTAGAGGTCGCCGAGCAAGTCGCGGCGACGGTCAATGTCCTGCTGCGTAAAGGGGGTATCCATCAGCCGCTTAAGGGCTTCAAGCTGCTGCTGTGCGCTATCGACCACAGTGCAGACCCGACCCAGCTCGGTGCCAGCAACCATATTGGAGTTGACCAGACAGTGGCGTCCGGCGTAGAGCGAATTCAGCAGCTTGAGTTTCAGTCCTGTGGGGAAACTTGTGAAGAGCATCAGTACCTGCGCATCCTGTATCAGCCTACGCATAGAGTCGTCGTTGGGATTGGCGACAAGTCTGACATTGCGGTGCGAAGCAAGAGAGTCTTCGACCCATTTGGACGGGTTGCGTCCTGCTACAACAAAATGGATATCGGGGCACTGGCCGAAGATGTTGTTGCTGAGATAGTCGACAGTTTCGATGTTTTCTGGCACCGAGAGGTCGGCGTGGTAGAGTGCGTAGGCGCTGTCGGCGGAAGGGGCATCGCAGGGCTGCGAAACGACGGTGTTGTCCTGATGAGATGCGGGCATAAGGAGCACCTTGGAGCAACCCATATTGCGGAAATGGACGGCATCAGCCTCAGTGATGGCAAAAACGACATCGGCGCGCATCAGCACAGCTTCGTAACGTCGCAGACGCCGGGATTCTTCGGCATAATAGAGCCGTCGCAAGGGGTTGCTTTCGGCAGCGGCAAGACGGGCATAATATTCGTGTTCGACATTGTGGGCTCGCACCAGCAAAGGTCTGTCGTTGAGAGTTTCGAGCAGCGAGCAGCAGTGCAGGCCCTCCATCAGGACCGGGGCATCGTCGCGCCGCAGGTTGGCAAGCAGATCGGCATTGTCGCGCGATTCAACAATATAGGGCCGCTTCGACAGTGCGCTGATGAGGCCTGTGCGTCGATGATAGTAGGTGACGCTGGCGCAGAGGCGGTTCAGCTCGTCGGCGGGCTGACGGCCATAGGAGAAACAATGGAGATGCACTTCGACGCCAAGGTCGTGCAGGGCCTTGAGCCGATAAAAGACATCGATCACACCGCCATAGTCGGCAGGATATGGCACGTTAAAGGATACTATGTGTAGTTTTTTGGACAATGGTTGCGATGCGAGGTTATGAGTTGGTTGGTTATCTGCGTCAGCGTGATATTAAATACTAATTTTCAGATTGTCGTATGCCAACCGAACGTTGTCGGGCAGCGTTTTGTCGACAACGGCGTGGAAGCCCATCTCGTGGCTCATATGCGTGAGGAAGGCACGTTTCGGATGGACGCGACCGATGATTTCGAGAGCTTCGTCAAGGCAGAAGTGCGAGAAATGCTTGGCTTTGCGCAAAGCATTTATTACCAGCAGGTCGACATCGATGAGTTTTTCCTGCTCACGGTCGTCGATATGGTTCATATCGGTAATGTAGGCAATCCGCTGCCCTTGGTCGTCAACAAGGCGATAACCCAGCACAGGAAGATCCTTGTGCATTCCGCTAACAGGCGTAATGGTGACGTTGCCCACGCGGAACGGGCTGCAGTCGCTCACATCGTGCAACGTGGCTTCGGGCAGTCCCGGATACTGATGATAGTCAAATATATAATGATAGTCGTGGCGGATGGTCGAAAGTGCTTCGCGATTTCCGTAGATTTCCATATTGCACTTCTGCGTCCAGTTGAAAGGCCTTATGTCGTCGATGCCGCCCACGTGGTCGCGATGGGCGTGAGTCACAAGGATTGCATCAAGATGCTGCACACCATTGTTCAGCATCTGCATCCTGAAATCAGGTCCTATGTCAATAAGGATATTGTTGCCGCCACTGTCGGTGACCAGCGCCGAGGTGCGGAGCCGCTTGTCGTGGCTGTCGGCAGAATGGCAGACAGGACAAGGACACGTAATCACCGGAACGCCTTGCGACGTCCCCGTACCGAGGAATGTGATATGCATCAGTTTTCAGAAATCTGTTCGTAAAGCCAATGCATTAACGAATCAATGCATTAGAGATTAAAACATACCTCAATCCTGCTTCTGAGTCAGTTTGAATCCCACACCGTGCACATTGACGATCTGGACCGACGGGTCGGCCTTCAGATACTTGCGCAACTTGGTGATATAGACATCCATACTGCGAGCAGCGAAATACGAATCGTCCTTCCAAATCTTCTGCAGCGTGCTTGAACGGTCGATGAGCTGGTTGAAATTGATGCAGAAAAGCCTCAGCAGTTCGCTTTCCTTCGACGTCAGACGCACAGGCTCGTCATTCTCGAAAGTCAACGTCTGATAGTTGTAGTCGAATTTGAACTTGCCAATGCTGAACTGGTTGTTTTCAGGCTTGTTCTCGTCAAACGAACGACGGATAGTGGCGTTAATGCGTGCTAGCAGCTCCTCCATACTGAAGGGCTTGGTGATATAGTCGTCGGCACCGACCTCAAAACCCTTCAGTTTGTCGGCTTCGAGCGACTTGGCTGTAAGGAAAAGGATAGGTATATTTTTGTCGATGCGGCGCAGCTCTTTGGCCACAGTAAAGCCATCTTTCACTGGCATCATAACATCAAGGATGCAGGCATCAACATTGCCTTCCTTATATATGTCAAGGGCCTGTTGTCCGTCGGTTGCGATGAATACGGTATAACCTTTTTGTGTGAGATAAGCTTTTAGGATAACGCCCATATTGGGGTCATCTTCTGCCACTAACAATTTGATTCCTAAATTCATATCAGTTGTTTTTTTGCATCCGCACAGATTTTTGAAACCTTTGCGCGGATTTTTTTCAATCATATTAACATAAAATTGCTTTATTTATTGTCCAATTATGTTAAAAAACAAAAAAAAATTAAGTTAATTTTTTTCATAACATTGAAAACCAACCAATTCATATTACAAAAAAAGTGCAGAATTACAATTCTGCACTTGAAAAATCTGTTTGTTTCCGCATTAATGCAGTTTGTCACTTGACAATCTGCATCTTTCCACCCGCGCTCGAGGCCCTGAATTCCGGAGCATAGAGACACTGCATTGTGGCCGGAGCCAGCAAAAATGTTCCTGCATTGTTGACGTACAAGTCGTATTCGGCCACATAGGAGCCCTTCTCGATGCGGTCGATGTAGAGAGTATGTGCTGTGTTGGTTATGGCAAGATAGTAGCTCAGTCCGCCGTTCCAGTGCCATCCGCTCTGAGTACTGACAGGCTCGAAGCCGGCGCAGCGCGGGTCTTTCAGCTCAAGGTATTCCATATTGCGGTCGGCGCTGATTTCGATGCGTACGCGAACCTTGTCGCCCACCTTGAGCTGCTGTGTGGCGGGTATGAGCTTGTCGCCGTCCACCTTGTAGAGGCTACGCTTGATGGTGATGCCCATTGCGCTGGCGGGTATTTTCTCGATATTCTCGAAATACTGCCAGTACATCGCGCCCCAGGCTATGCCATTGTCCGCCTTGCGCACAGTGAGGTGCCCGTCGTCGGGGGTAATGCTGTCGCCGGGCAGGCGACGGCTGATATGCAGCTGCGCACGCGACGTGTCGGTGGCAAGCGTATGACTGCCGAAAGTGACGGAGATGCGAGATGTGAGATGTGAGATGTGGGAACTGGCTGCCGCGTTAGGGTTCTCCGTTCTCACTTCTCCGTTTTCCGCTTTCCGCTCTCCGCTTTCCGCTTTCCGTTTTCCGTTCAAGAGGAGGGCCTGGATGGCGCTGACGGTGCTGACGTCGGTGTTCCAGTTGGTGGTCTGCTTCTGTTTGAGGAGCCACTGCTGCATTTTGGCAATGCTTTCGCTGTCGCCCAGCACCTCGTCGAAGGTGCGTATCAGCATAGCCTGCGTCTCGATGGGGCGCTCGCTCCAGCTCCAGCCGCCGACGTTGTCGCGCCAGTACATACCCATCTCGTCGCTGTAGAGGGCTTTTTCGCGGATGCGCACAGCCATTTCGCGAGCCAGCTTTGTGTCACCTGCGCGCTGGAAGACTACGCCAAGCATTGCCTGGGTGAAGAGCGAACGGTAGTTTTCGTTGTATTTCTTGGCGTTGCCGTAGAAGAAGTCGTAGGCTTCCTGCTGCCGCTTGCTAAGCTTGTTGTCGGGATAGAGGCTGCGCAGATAGAGGTAGTCGAGGTTGACGACGTCGTAGCCGCGACTTTTGACATACTTTATATAATATGTATATGTCTCTTTGTCGACATAGTCCATAGCGCGGTCGAGGGCGCGGCGCGTGCGGCTGTCGAGTTCCACGCCCTGCTGGCGCAGGTGTCCGAAGGATTTGAGGATGTACTGCGTGGTGTAGAGGCTCGACCAGCGGCCGCCGTCGATCCAACTCCATCCGCCGTCGGCGCGCTGTGCCGCCAGCAGCTGGTCAAGGTCTTTCTGTAGCTGTCGGCTCAGAGTTGTTCGGTTGAAGAAGCGGGCCACGTCGCGGTGGCGCTGCTCCTCGCCGATGGCGTCGCGCAGCCAGGGGGTCTCGTCCATCACCGTCTGCTTGAGGTCGGTGTTGCGATCCAGCTCTGATTGGAAAGCCTCGGGCTCGTTCTGCTCCCACTCGCGGAACAGCTGCTCGATTTGGGGATTGCTTTTGACTATGTTGAACGACAGGCTGTTGGTGTAGATAGCATTGGCCAGATAGATGTTCGACGGGTTCTTCTGCTGCGCCACGTACGGCAACGACTGGATGGCAAGCCAGATGGGGTTGGGCGTGAGATCGACTGTCAGCGAATGATTCTTCAGAGTCCAGTCAATATCGTCGGTCGATTGCTTTGCAGTTTCCATCAAGTGCTTGAGTTCAAACTCCTTCTCCCCTGCCCCATTGATGTAGAAAGCCATTGATTCGGTGACGAGCTGGCGGCTGGGCAGCAGCGGTATCGCCGCCTGTTCGCCGTCGCTGACGCCGTCGCCACGGGCAATGACCCTGTAGTTGGCCATAAACACCGGAACCCTTGGAGCCGCCAGCACAAAGCTGACTTCGCTGCTGGCGCCGTCCTTGACGGCAACCCGACGCGTGTCGCCACCCACGACCATCGGCAGCGGCTCGTTGCTGACGGCATCAAGCATTTCGAGCGAGACGTCGACCGTCTGGTCTTTGCCGCTGAGGTTGCTGACCTTGACCGACAAAACACAGGTGTCGCCGTGTCGCAGGAAGCGCGGCACATTGGGCACCACCATCAGTCGCTTCTGCGTGATGGCACGGGCATTGATGTTCCCCACCTTAAGGTCCTTGGTCCACGCCAGTCCGCTGATGCTCCATTCGGTGAGCAGTTCGGGAGCGGTGAACGAAAGCTCGACAAGGCCGTCGTCGCCACTGCGCAGCGTCGGACGGAAAAAGGCCAGCGTGTTGAGGTTCTGGCGCAGCTGAGGCTCGTCGCCATTGTTTTCGGACGGGTCTTTGCTTTTGCTTTCGACAGGACCCTCGTCGTCAACGACTTGCAGTTCGTTCGTCAACTCTGCATCATCATCGATATAGCCGACGCCGGCCACCGAGGCGACAACGGAATTGACGGAATTGACAGAATGGATGTCGTCGGAGGTTAGCCTCTGGCCGCTTTCGGCTACGCCGACTTCGATAACCGGCACTTTTTCGGCCATAACCACAAAGCCACTTTCGCCACGGGCCGTTGCCGTCTTGTACATACGGTTTGAAGCATATTGCCGCTCGAAAAAGCCCTCCTTCAGCGTTGTGATGCGGTAGCGATAGGAGGCATTGGGTCGGAATGGCAGATTTGGAGCGAATCCGTAACTTCCTGACGTTTCATAGTTTATATTGCCAAAAATAGTGGAATATGAATTCTGGCTCCAAGGGCTGAGATGCCAGTTCAGGCTGCCGTAGGTGTCCAAAGCGTGGTCGTACATCGTCATCAGCAGGTTGGCGGCTATCGGCTTGCCGCTTTTCCGGTCCTTGATGCGTAGCGTCCAGCGTTCGTTGCTGCCGGGCTCGAGCTTGTCGCGGAAGGTCTCGAAGCTGACGTCGAGCCGCTTGTCAGAGTAAGGCACCTCGATATCGAAACTGCTGCGTTCCATAACGTTGGCTTTAACGGCAGCGACTTCGACTTTGAATCCGCCCAGCATCTCCTCGCCGACGGGAACCACGACTTCGATAAAGCCATTGCTGACGGTGCGAACCAGGTGACGGTAGCAGACATTGTGTTTATGTATAAGGACATAAAAAGCGACGTCGTCGTAGCGGCTTCCGAGGCGGAGGGTCAGGCTGTCGCCCACCTCGCACTCCGCTTTGTCGACCGAAGCCGACAGCAGGGCGGAACCGACAGGCCGACGGGCACCCGACGGCTCGTAGACGATATCCTTCGTCGCCGTCATCGTGTCGCCACCCACGGTGCGCACCGTGGCACGCAGCCGGTAGGCACCTGCAGCCAACCCCTTGAGGCTGTATCGATAAGGGCTGTCGGCAGCAAAGCGCACTTGGGTCGAAAAGACAGATTTCTCGGCGGGCCAACGCTCAATGTCGGATGCCGAGCCGTCATAGTCATAGTACGGAAACAGCCGTTCGAACTCGCTGCGGCCCAACGGCATAGCGATGGTGCTGTCGTTATAGTCCATAATATCGTAGCGCATCCGTGGCTTGTCGGGCTTCGCCAGTCGCACCACCTCGATGCTGGCAGTGCCGTCGAGGGCTTGTCCGTCAAGGTTGCGGCAGACAAGGGCAAGCGACACGTCGTCGCGGTTTTCGTCATTCTCGTCAATATAGGCAAAGCTGTTGACAAAGCCGACATTAATCGAAGCCCGTGCGCTGTGTGTTTCGCCGTTGATGTCGGTCACATCGACATTGACGGTATACGTGAAGCAGGGTTTGCGGCCAAAGTCGGCATTCGAGTCGGGCATCGGGACGAAGTCGATATTGAAGGTACCGTCGTCGGCCGTAACCACCTCGCCGCTGACCACCGTTTTCGTTTCAGCAGGATGCCACCAGCGGTCCCATCCGCGACGCCACCAGGGGTGCATCTCGTTGCGGTCGACGGTGTAGCTCACCTTGGCGCCACTAATGGGCACAGCGCTGTACGAAGCGGCAACGCCCTCAAAACGAGCCGTCTGGCCAAAAGCATTTTCCTTGGCTGGAGCCGAAAGGGTGACGGTGAACTTTGGCTGCTTATATGCTTCGACGATGAAATATTTCGACTCGCCGCCGTATTGGCCAGTCCGTATCGACCACTGGCCCGGAGTGGCGTCGGCAGGCAGGACGAAGCGGCCCTCGCACAGTCCGTATTCGTCCGAAACGAGCGTCAGGGTATCGACAGACTTGCCGTTTATATCCTTGAGAATGAAATCCAAATCGCGTGCTGGGACTGTGAAACCGTACGTGCGGTTGTCGCGATAGGTCAGGTGGGCAAACGACACGGTGTCGCCTGGCTTATAGACAGGCCTGTCGAAAAAGAAATGCGCACTCTGCGCCATCGGCGAAGGTGCAAGCGAATCCTTGTCCAGCCAGCCGGTTTCGTTGCTAACCTCGTAGCCTTTGTATGTCGCGGAAACGCGCGTGTCCACCATCCTCCCCATCGACTTCCAGTCGGCCTTGACGTAAGGCGAGAAATCATAGTATCCATCCTTGTCGGTGCTTGTTGTGGCCAATGTGCGGGATGGGCTGTTGTAGTCCCTGCGACCCTTGAGCTTCACGAAGAGGTTGGCGACTGGGCGTCCGGTGGCGCGCTCGATAACGAAACCGCGCTGGGTTGCGCCGTTGTTGCGGTCGGCGACAAAGACGATGTCCTCGACCTTGAAGTGCAGCGTGGCGATACCGCCGGTGTCGAAGCCGGGCACGTCCGAAACAAGCAGCAGGTAGTCGCCCTGCGGCAGCGGCGGAACGACGGTGTACGAATCCTGCCGCTTGTAGTCGCCACGCAGCGCTACAGGCTGGTCCCACTGTTCTATTACCTTCTGTTGTAGCAGTTTGCTGCGCATTTCCTTATCTCCGCGCCTGTTATAATAGTCAACATAATTGATGACTCGGAAATACAGATGGTCGACATTGGTCGAGTGGACCACAGCCAGCTGCGACTGCGACGAAACACCGATCCTGTTCATATCCAGCCTGATAACTTTTGCCGTTATGTGGCAGCGCAAGTTGTGGCAGCTGACGCCGCCGGGGCTGTCGGGGAAAAGGGCCAACGCCGTGTCGATGGCTGCCACAGCCTCCACATAACGGTTTTGGCCATAAAGCAAATTTGCCAAATCACTGTAAAGTTGAGTGATACGGCTATCGGCACCGTGCCGGTAGCGTGCAATAACCTTGGGCAGCAGTTTGAGTTTCAAATCATTGTATTGAGGGTCAGTAAAGTTGACAAACTGACGAACATATACATCCCTGAAAATGTAGAGCTCAATCATCAGTCCGTCGCTGTCGCCGTCGTTGCGGCGCAGGTGGAGGCGTTCCATCTGCTGCAGCGTTTCGAGCGCGAACTGTGCCGGTGTTTCCGTCTTCGTTTTCATACGAAGTATCGTAAACATTTCGCTTTCAGCAAAAAGCATTTCCATAGAACCTATATCCGACGGCAGCAGGCGCTCATAGTTCATCATCGTCAGCAGTTCCAGCGCTTTGCGTGCAACGACATCGAAAGCCGTCGGCGTCAGGTCGCCGTCCGTGCCGTCGATGATTGTCGCCAGCTCGCCCAGCGCCTCGCTCGGCGTCTGCATCAGCAGCGACGTGTCGGCCAGCGCCAATCGCACCAGGGCATCGACGCTGTCGCGCAGACGCTCGGTCGACCAGAGGGCGATGTCCAGCCCCGCCTCGTCCGACTCGCTGTTCCGCTCGACGCGCCAGCGGTTGCGGCTGTAGTACGACGCATAGTAGTCGGCCATCAGGATGCGGCAAACGGACGCGTCCAAAGGCTGCAGCGACGGCAGCAGCGAGCGGAAGCGCATCAGGGCCGTGTCGGCACCGTTCTCGCGATAGGCCGACCCGATGCGCGACAGATACTGCGCCGCCACAAGGCTTTGGCGCGAGTTGCCCTCCTTCACGGCGGCGGCATAGAGCTGGTCGGCCCGCGTGTAGGCCTGGGTGTAGTACTGCTTCATTTCAAAACTGTCCACTGCGCGCCATCCGGCGGCATAGTCCACAACCTGCGCAGCCGCGAAAAACGGCGACAGCGCGAAAGCGACAAGGACTAAAAAACGAAAAGTTCTCATAAGGCTGTTATTCTGGTGAATTTTCATTTCCACTTTACATTAGTAGCAAAAAGGAATATTTTTTTACAAAGAAACGAAAAAAAATGTCAAAAATTGCCATCGCCGGCAGCAAAATATTACTGACAGAAAAAACAGCCCGCCCTCACGGCAGCGCCGGGCGACATCGGCCCCCTTTTTGCCCATCGGAGGAATTCAGTTCTTATATCGTTCTTATATCGCGGATATAAGAACGATATAAGAACTGAATAAAAACGGTATGCCAAAAGGCGGAGCCGGTGCGGGCGCAAGGGACGGCAATCCGGCCACCGTAACGTGCCGGAATGTGCAGGCGCTCCGCACCGTAACGGCGGCCTTGCCGCCGGCCGACACGAAGAAAAAGGGTAAAAGACGGGCTATGCTATGGATGGAAACAAAAAAAAAGAGGAATTTCCATTCCTCTTTTGCTTTGTGACTCCTGCAGGATTCAAACCTGCAACCTTCTGATCCGTAGTCAGATGCTCTATTCAGTTGAGCTAAGGAGCCATCGTTTGTTTCTCTCGAAATCGGGTGCAAAAGTACACACTTTTCCAATACTGGCAAAATTTTTTTTCGTTTTTTTTTCGAGAGTCGACGTATATATTTGATTTATTGTTTCAAAAAAAAGAAATTATTTTTCTTTCGGGCCGCTGTAATGGTAGACTTCACGGTATAAAATGTCGCGCATTTCGTCAAATTCGCCGTCGTCAAGCTCATATTTTGACATAATGATCATCTGCAGGACGAGTTTGTTTTTGCCGCGATACGAGGGCTGCCAATATTCCTGGGGGTTGCGCGTGAAGCCAAGGTCGGTGTAGAACTCGAGACGGTGGTCGGCGACCTCGGTCGAGGGCAGCTCGGTTTCGAGCACCACCTGGTCGGGATATTGCGACAGGAAGGCGAGCATCGTGGCCTTGCCGAGGCCGCGGTTGCGGAACTCGCGGTCGATGGCGAAATGTTCTATATATGCAAATTCCTCGAAGACCCAATACGTGAGGATGCCCAGCGGCTCGTCATCAAGCGAAGCGACAAGGCAGTGGAAACGCTCGTCGCGGTCTTCGAGGCTGCTAAACGGAGGGCGCTCTTCTTCGGGGAAGGCCGATTCGAAGAGCTCTTTGGCAAAATGATGATGTCTGCTTTCAGACAAAGGTTCAAATTCTATCATTGTTATTGTGTTATTGTTTTATTGCGTTGTTGTTTAGTCGAAAAAATTGAAATTGTTGAGGGCCACGTTGATACCGAAGGCGTGGTGGAACGCGAAGGCGTCGTAGCCCAGCAGGTTGACTTTGTTGTAGTGCAGCGTGTAGCCGACGGACAGCGCGGTGCCGGCGGGCAAGGCGAAGCCTATGCTGACCGACGCGAAGGCACCGTAGCCGATGCCGCCCTGGTTGACATATTCGTACGAGCCGACATACGACGACGGCGACTGGCCGCCCCAGATGTCGAGGATGCTGTAGACGGCGCCGCCAATCTCGATGTCGCTGCTTTCGACCTTGGTGTTGTTCACGTTGCCGCCCAGCGCGAACTCGAGGTCGAGGCCATTGGGGAGCCTGAACTTGCGCAGCAGGCCAAGGTCGATATAGATGCGCTCCTCGGTGCCCGACACGGGGCAGTCGACGTATGCGTTCTGGTTGGTGAGGTATGAGGTGGCGTGCCCGCTGTTGAGCAGCACCATTCCTATGGCGTGGAGCTTGGCATAGTCGAAGCGCATCAGCCATCCGAAATCGCTGCCGTAGAAGTCGTAGCGGAAACCGATGCCGAGCTGGAACGCCAGCCGATAGTACATATCGCCGTATTCGGCGACGGTGAGCTGGTGGTAGTTGGCCACCGAGCTGCCAATAAGGTTCTGGTTGGTGAGGTTGTTCCAGATGTTGTTGCCGAAAGTTTCGCTGTGGAGAATTCGCTCAAGGGTGTTGGCGTTGGCCGGATTGCCGTTGTAGAAATTGGCCTGCTTTGACGAGGCCTTGAAAACGCCCGCATCGACCGTCAGCGACAGGCCACGCAGTCCGCCCTCCCCATAGACTTTGCTGAAGCCCGCACAGGGAAAGGCCAGAAGAAAGGACAACAAAAAGCAAACACCGAACCTCGGTCTTCGAACTTCGATATTTGTGTCGCCTTCCTTGTCTGTATGTGCGACGGGTCCTGCCCCGTCGCCACTTCGGTCTCGATCTTTATCGTTCACGGTTTGAATGCGTTATTGCGTTGGTCACTGGTTTGGTCGTTCTCCCGCTCGCAAGCGAGCGAAATCTTGGAAATCCTGGAAATCTGTTTTTTATATCGGTTTTGACAAATCTTGGAAATCTTTGTTAATCTTGGAAATGCTTTTCCGACAAAAGTCGGAAAACATTATTCACAGGTCACAATTCACTCATCACTATTAACTTATCACTATTCACTGGTCACAGGTCACTAACTAAAAGAACTCTTTCTTTGACGAAAGTATGTTGTACAGCAGGTCACGGGCACGGAAAAGCTGTACCTTGACCGTGCCTAAGGGCATTTTCATCTCTTCGGCGATTTCTTCGTACGACATTTCCTCGAAGTATCGCATCTCGACCAGCTTGCGGTAGCGCGGCTTGAGTTGGCGCACCACTTCGCGCAGGATTTGTATGCGCTGCTGGTGTATGATGTCCTCTTCGGGGTTGTTGTCGTTCGAAGGGATGGGGTATTCGTATGCGTCGTCGCCCACACAGGTGCGGATGTCGTCGAGATAGATGGTTTGAAGGCGTTTCTTCCTGATAAAATCGACACAGTTGTTGGTTGCTATCGAGAAGAGCCAGGTGCTGAAAGCGTGGGTTGGCGTGTAGAGGTGCAGCGAAGCAAAGGCCTTGCCGAAGGCCTCGATGGTGAGGTCGTCGGCTTCGGTGGGGTTCTTGGTCATCTTGAGCAACATCAAATAGATAGGCTCCTTATACATACGCATAAGGTCGGCATAGGCGCGCTGGTCGCCGTTTTCGCGTGCGCGGCATACGAGCTGGTAGTCGCGTTGCGCTTTATCCGTTGTCAGTTGCGAATTCACCTCCATTGAACATTTTTCTTACGTAACGAAGAAAGTGCAATAATAGTATCCGAAATGAGAAAATAAATTTCAAAAAATGGTGATAAAAAATGCAAAGTTTTGATTTGAAAGCGTTTAGTCAAGAGCATACAGCATACAATCTGCCATATTATTTTCACTGCCATAACACCGACAAGGAGCTGCCACGGGCATATGCCGCCGACAAAAAGCAGCACCAGGGCAAGGATGAAAAGCAGCTGCGACAGCGGATAGACGGAGAGCTGCAGCTTGTCTTTCAGGCTGTAATAGCGTCGCGTCGAACGGCGATGCAGCCTCTTCAGGCGCCATTCGCCCAGCGTATGGCTTCCGTCGCAGACCACGCCGGCACCTTCGCGCAGCGTCACTGCCGTGTTGGCGCGGTTGGCATTCTGGTTGACAAAGAGGTCGTCGGCACCGTCGGGAATGCTGTAGTGGCTTATGAAGCCGCCGCGGCCGAAGAAGAAATCGCGCCTGTACGACAGGTCGCGGCCCGTGGCGGTGTAGGGGTTGCCCATAAGGGCGGCACCCATATAAGAGGCGGTATAAGTCAGGTTTTCATAGCTTTCGAGGGCGTTCAGAAGTCCCTTGCCGCCATTGATGAGGCTGTAGCCTATCACCATCGACGCGCCACGCATATAGCCGCACACCATCTCGCTGATCCAGTCGAAGCCTTTGGGACTGCAGTCGGGCTCGGTGAGCAGCACGACGTCGCCAGTGGCCGACTTGATACCTATCGAGAGCGGGTATTTCTTGCCTTTGAACATATTGACGTCGTCCTTGAACTTGACAACTTTGAGGTTGGGATAGTTCTCCGAACAGACCCGCAGGACGAAGGGGGTGTCGTCGGCGGACATATAGTCGACCACCACGACTTCATAGTTGGGATAGTCCTGTTCGAGCAGGTATGGGAGGCTTTTTTTGAGCGACTCGGCCTCGTTGTGCGACACTATGACCACCGACACCGAGGGACGGTCTTTCGGACCCAGCTCGTCGGGTTGGGGCAGTTTGGAGTTCTTGTAGCGCGCCACACGCATCCACATCAGCCCATAGTAGAGGCACAACGCCACAAACGACAACAGTAGTATTGCCAACAAAACAAGTGTATATCTGCTATTTAGAGTCCCTTCAAAATTCATTTCATTCTATATTTGAATTTACAAAAGTAGTCATTATTTGGAAAATATTCGTAACTTTGCATCTGATTTTAAAAACAATTTATCAACAAGTATTCACATCAAAAGGTGATATTAAATAAGTTATCATATAATATATAGTTCACGTGCCCCACGATTTCCCATATTCCACATTCCGTTTCGACCTGATTGGCACAGACAGCCACAGCAATGCCCGCGCCGGAGTGCTGCATACGGGCCACGGCGATATACCGACACCGATCTTTATGCCCGTTGGCACCGTGGGCAGCGTCAAGGCTGTGCACCAGCACGAACTGCGCAACGACATCGATGCCAAGATAATACTCGGCAACACATACCACCTGTACCTGCGTCCGGGTATGGACACGCTGCAGGCTGCCGGAGGGCTGCACCGTTTTATGGGCTGGGAACGCCCCATACTGACCGACAGCGGTGGTTTCCAGGTCTTTTCGCTGGCCGACAACCGCAAGATCAAGGAAGAAGGATGCACCTTCAAATCGCACATCGACGGCTCGCGCCACACCTTCACGCCTGAGAATGTCATTGACATACAGCGCCGCATAGGCAGCGACATAATGATGGCCTTCGACGAGTGTCCTCCGGGCGAATCGCCCTACCCCTACGCCAAGAAGTCGATGGAGCTGACGCACCGCTGGATGGACCGCTGCGTGCAGCACTACAAGGAGACCGAACCCCTCTACGGGCACGAACAGGCACTGTTTCCCATAGTGCAGGGCTGCAAATACCCCGACCTGCGCCGCATCAGCGCCGAGCACGCCGCCAGCCACAACGCTGTGGGATACGCCATCGGCGGTCTGGCCGTGGGCGAACCCACCGAGGTGATGTACCAGATGATTGAGGTCGTCAACGCCATCCTGCCCGCCGACCGGCCGCGCTACCTGATGGGCGTCGGCACCCCGGCCAACATACTGGAAGCCATAGAGCGCGGCGTGGATATGTTCGACTGCGTGATGCCTACGCGCAACGGACGCAACGGTATGCTTTTCACCTGGAACGGCACCATCAACATCAAGAACAAGAAATGGGAGACCTGTTTCGAGCCCATCGACCCGACGTCGCCCGCCGAGGCCGACCGCGTCTACACGCTGGCCTACCTGCACCACCTGATCAAGGCCGAGGAGCTGCTGGGTCTGCAGATAGCGTCGATCCACAACCTGACGTTCTACCTGACGCTGGTGCGCACCGCACGGCAGCACATCATCGACGGCGACTACTCTACGTGGAAAGCCGCCACGGTCGAAAAACTGATGAGAAGAATCTGAAAGCCAACATCTAATAATCTTTCTCGTCGAATTAAACGAAATAAACGAATTAGCCTACTGTTAATCAATTTTTTGTTTTGCAAGCAAAACTCGAATTAAGACGAATTATAGAAGTAAACAATTAATAAAATCGATTTTATGAAAAAATTACTGATCACAATGGCTTCGCTGGCACTGGTATGTGCCTGTTCGAAGCAGAAAAGCAACGATGAATTCATCGTTGAGAAACCGCAAGTCCAGGTCCAGGACGGCCGTTTCACCCCCGAGGTGATGTGGAGCCTTGGCGTTATGAGCGAATACGCCATCAGCCCCGACGGCAGCAAGGTGCTCTACACGCTGCGCTACACCGATATGGAGCAGAACAAGAACAACGCCGAGCTTTACCTGATGCCCATAGAGGGCGGCGACGGCGAGCGCCTGACGACCACGGCGCAGAGCGAGTTCAACCCCGTATGGCTTGACGACAACACGATTATGTTCTGCCGCGGTGCCCAGATACTTTCGATGGACCTCGGCAGCAAGAACGAAACCGTTGTTGCCGAGCACGAGCGCGGTTTTGAAGGCTTCAAGATGGCTCCCGACCACAAGTCGCTGGTCTATATCAGCACCATCCCCGTCAAGCGTCCCGAGCACCTTGAGAAGCTCTATGCCGGTCTGGACAAGACCACGGGCCGCATCAACGAAGACCTGATGTATCGCCACTGGGACAACTGGGTAGACGAGATTCCACAGATTTTCTATGTGCCCTTCGAGAACGGCAAAGCACAGATGGACAAGGTCGTCAACATCATCGACAGCACCTTCGAATGCCCGATGCGCCCCTGGGGCGGCACGGAGCAGTACAACTACAGCCCCGACAGCAAGACCATCGTCTACACCTGCCGCAAGAAAACGGGCTACGACTACGCCCACTCGACCAACAGCGACATCTTCATCTATAACATCGAAGACGGCAAGACCATCAACATCAGCGACGGCATTATGGGCTACGACCAGAATCCCGTCTTCAGCCACAACGGCAAGATGGTGGCTTGGGAAAGTATGGAGCGCGACGGCTACGAGAGCGACAAGCTGCGCCTGATGGTGATGGACCTCGAAACAGGTGAAAAAACCGACCTCACCGCCGACTTCGACTACAGCGTGGGCAGCCTCTGCTGGTCCGCCGACGACAAGGAGCTTTTCGCTGTTGTTTCGTATCGCGGTATGAGCGAGATTTTCGGCTTCAACTGCGACACCAAGGAGGTTCGCCAGCTCAGCCACGGCTACCACGACGTCAACGGCATCCAGATGAATGGCGACAAAATCGTTGCCACCCAGGTTTCTATACAGTATCCCGCCACACTCTATGCCTACAGCACCAGCGACAAAATGGCTGAAGGCACCAAGCTGAGTACCTTCAACGACGACGTCCTTTCGCAGGTGCGTATGGGCAAAGTCGAAGAATGCTACGTCAAGACCGTCGACGGCAAGGATATGCTGACCTGGCTCATCTACCCCTACGACTACGACAGCACCAAGACCTACCCTGCCCTGCTCTTCTGCGAAGGCGGCCCGCAAAGCCCCGTCAGCCAGTTCTGGAGCACCCGCTGGAACTTTGAGGTGATGAGTGGCGCCGGCTATTTTGTCATCGCCCCCAACCGCCGCGGCGTTCCTGGCTTCGGTATGGAATGGCTTGAGGAAATCAGCGGCGACTACGGCGGACTGTGTATGCAGGACTATATGGCCGCTACCGACTGGGCTGCTTCGCTGCCGATGATCGACCGCGAGCGCATCGGTGCCTGCGGCGCCAGCTTCGGCGGCTACAGCATCTACTGGCTCGCCGGCCACAACCACGATGTCAAGGGCTACAACGAGGGACGCCGCTTCAAGGCTTTCCTGGCCCACAATGGTATGTTCAACTTCGAGCAGCAGTACCTCGAAACCGAGGAGATGTGGTTCGACAACTGGGACCTCGGTGGTCCCTACTGGGACTGGAACAATCCGCAGATCAAGAAGAGCTACAGCAACTCGCCCCACCTGTTTGTCGACAAGTGGAACACGCCCATCTGCGTCATCCACTCCGAGTTCGACTTCCGCATCGTAGCCAGCGAGGGTATGGCAGCCTACAATGCCGCGCAGATGCGCCACATCCCCAGCCGCTACCTCTACTTCCCCGACGAGACCCACTGGGTGCTGAAGCCGCAGAACAGCCTGCTCTGGCATCGCAACTTCATCGACTGGTTCGACCAGTACCTGAAGAAATAATCCTGTCAATCACATACGTTCAATGAAACTGATAATATGCGGCCACTGCGGCCGGCCATATTACGACGACAGCGAGACGTGCCCCTACTGCGGGCACGTCCCTGGCTCGTCGCCGCTAACGGCTGACGCAGAACAAGAGGCCACCAGCAACAGCACCGACGGCACAGCACAAGCCGCCCCGGTGCCAGACACGACACCGAACGACAGCCAGCCGGAAAAAGCCAATCCGCAGCCTGCAGAAACCATCACGCCTGTTGCTGACACAGACAACGTGGCCGATGCGGCACCATCAAGCCGGCGCGCCGAATCGATAGCCGCGGCTGTAGCTTCGGGACCTTTGACCAACAGCGACGACGACGAAAGCAGCCCTCTGTCCGACCCGAATCAGGTAGAGACAATCCTGCCGCCGCGCCGCCGCCATCCGTGGCTCTGGCTGCTGCTGATTCTGCTTCTGGCCGCCATCGCCGCGGCGGCATACATCTACCGCGACGCGCTGAAACAGATTATCACTTCATTGATTTCGTAAAAAAAATGTTATCATAACACAAAATGGGTTGCTGCCAACACAGCAACCCATTTCCGTTTCAAGTAATTGGTCAAATTTATTTGACATTTATAGCAATTCACAGACATTCACGTTCTAAAAAGGAATTGCCGATAATTGCTGTTAAGTTACTAATCAGAATTAATGTACATATTTTATAACACGAATTGCCACGAATTATCCATAAATTAATGGTTAATTAGATGATAATTATATGTAAAATAAATTTGACCTATTACTTAAAAGAAAAAAATAATTTCTGGTTAATTCCTGGCCAATTTATGGTAATTCCTGTTAAAAGAAAGCGAACTTCATTTGCCTGCGACGATGTATTTGCGCAGGGCTTTGACGTAGGCGCGGAAGGCCTCGGAGCCTTGCGGCGTTAGGCGGCAGACGGTACGGGGCACCTTGCCGCGGAAGCCCTTCTCGACCTCGATGTAGCCAGCCTCGGCGAGCTTGTCTATTTGCACGCTCAGGTTGCCCGATGTGGCGCCGGTCTGCTCCTTGAGGTAGGTGAAGTCGGCTTCCTCCACCCCCGCCAGGATCGACACTATGGCCAGCCGCAGTTCAGAATGCAGCAAAGGATCCAGTTTCGGTAACATAGCTTACTTGTATTGATATTTGACAATCAGCCCCGTGGCCACCAGCACAAGGCCTGCGAAGGTGAAGATGAACAGCTGCTCTTCTGCCGCGCCGGTTATGTAGTAAATGGCCAGTCCTCCGATGCCTGTCACAAAACCGGCAATCTTCATAGCCCAGTTTTTCAGCGCCACTCCGCAGATGCTTTCCGCCAAACCGAAGAGCAGCACTATTTCGGCCGTGAGACTTGCAACCGACACCATAGCGCGTATGGTTCTGCCAAGATCGAGTGCACCATCGCTCACATAGGAATAGGCAATCGTGAAGACCGCTACCGTGCAGGCAAAAATGCCGAAGGCGGACCAGATGCCCTGTGTGATGCGGCTCACGTCGTTCTGCACGTGTGTTTCGGTGTCTTTGCGACTCATCAGACGTGCCAGCAAAAAGCCAATGACGGGCATAGCAAACCACAGGTTGTTCCAAGCCTCCTGGTCGGTCAGTTTCCATAATACATAGATCACGAGCGAGAAGAACGTCAGCAGCGCTCCCCACAGGATGTAGTATTTTCCGCTGCGGCGCGTGATTTCCTTGCGACTGTTGTTAAGCGTCTCGGTGATGAGCGACAGGCTTTCCTCGGCCGTCATCTCTCTGTTTTGTTCAATTGTGTTTTCCATTTCTTTGATGTTTTTAATGTTCAACTTTTTTTCGACTTCGTTTTCGTACGAAGTTAGCATCGTCAGAAACTAAGCTAGCATTTTGTCCCCAAACGACGACGCAAAAATAAACAAGTTTACAATATAAACAAAATTATTTTACAAATTTTATTATATCAAACTGACTAACAATATTATATTTTTTTAATTAGCTAGCAAAACTAGTCAAAAAATCGAACAAAACACACAAAAAAAAGGAAAAATCAGGCCAAAATTAGGCCATAAATTATGTGAATTATTATTTACGGCAGCATTTCGCAAATCTTGTCTTCCCTGATGACTTTCGGTGCGGATTTGCCAGCCAGGATCAACACTTTCTTCCCATTGCGATAAATGTGAAGCTGGCGCGAACGCACCACAGCCGTCAATTCGGGGTCGTCCTGCATAGAAATCCACAGCCGGTGATAAATCCCATCGACATCAAAGAGTTTGTTTTGCAAATGTGAGCACATATTTGTCGTGTCTATTTTCATAACAAGCTAAAGTTCAAAACGGAATACTCATTATTGATTGCTGTTTTTCAACCAAGCCACCAGTTTGTCGCTGATGTTGTTTCCAATCTGGCGGCAAACATCCTGACTCCATCGTTGCGCCATAGCGATGCGGGCGTCCTGGTCGCCAATGCCACGCATCACAGCATAGATGTAACCGGCGTTGAAATTGTCGCCAGCACCAACAGTGCTTACCGTTGCAACAGGCTGAACATCATACGTTCTACAGCACTCGGGACTGTAGACACGTATCGGTTGCGAGCCGTCGGTCAGTATCAGCATCGGGCAATAGCGGCACACGCGGGCATAGATGTCGTCGCCATCCTGCAGGCCAAACAGGTAGCCAAAGTCCTCGACCGAACCACGCACAACGTCAGCCAGACGCATATTTTCCTCGACAAACGGCATCACTTTAGGAAGATCGGATATGTGGTTCTTGCGGAAATTCACATCATAATAAAGAAAAGCGTCAGCCTTGCGAGCTTGTTGCAGAAGGCTGCCGACCACAGGCCGCAAGACCGGGTTGATTGCAAAGAAGGAGCCGAAAAGCACTATGTCATTTCCTGTTATCTCCGGCAGCCTGCCATCCATCGACACCGAGGCGTGGTCTTTGTAGAAGATGTACTGCGCATCGTTGTTCTCGTCCAGAAACGCCAGCGAAATATGCGACTTGACGTCCTTGTGGCGACAGACGTATTCCGACGACACACCGTTTTCCTGCAGATAGCGGCAGACGATGTCGCCGATATGGTCTCCACCAGCTTCTGTCACCATTGCACAAGGCACGCCGGCACGTCCAAGCGACACTATGCTGTTGAATGTCGAGCCGCCGGGAACGGCCTTTTGCGGCTGGTCGTCTTTGAAGATGATGTCAAGCACCGTCTCCCCTATCCCAATCACACGTCCCAGAGTCGGAACCTGCCGCTTGGAGTCTGCAACTTGGGGCCTGGGGCTCGATTGTCTGTTTTCCGATTTATTCACTATTGCATTTATTTAGGGTAACATCTGCATAAAAAGCGGATTTGCCATACATTAACCAATTCAAAATTCGATGCAAAATTACACTTTTCCCCGAATACGGCAAAATATAATTCATAAACTCACCATAATTCGTTGCATTTCGATAAGCCGAATGACCAAAACCAAGCCCGTTTGAGTTTTGGCGTGACAAGTAAACGCTCCCTTGAAATGGAACCAAGTGACGGCTCTCACATTCTTTGGGGAAATAAGACGTTTCTAGTCTTCTTGATCAGTTAATCAATCCTTCTGTGTGCTTTTATGTGGGTTCTATGGACAAATTATATCAGCCACTGAACCTTCGATGATCCTTCGACGACCCGTCACACATCGGCTCGCTCATAAAGCATATGAAGCCCCACGCAGACCACGACGAAGATTCGGTAGTTTCCATAAATGATGTTGCCCTTCTTCTTAATAGGATCATTAATCCTTCTTTGCGCATCATATGATTCTATTGCATTATGCATACTAGTATTCCAGATCCTTTATTTGTGCATCCACATCCATTTCCCCAGCATCTCTTTTATAATCTTTTATCAAACAATCAAATATTCTTGTTATTCTTGGATACAATAGCTTGGTCTTTTCTTTATACGCCTCAAATATCGACACTATCGACCGCTCTTGGTCCCCACCTTCAAAACAACCCCTAACAGAAACTCCTCTACTATTATAAATCTTTGTTCTTATCGAGTCGTCAACTTTATCGTTGTTTAAATCCTCCAATAATTCACATAAAGCTGTTGGAGGATAATTCTCATCTCGAGGAATATCTCCCAATATGTCACCAACAATATGATCAATCACATTGGTTCTTTTTCTTTCTTTTGCAAGTTTGTATAATTGTTCTATATAGCGTTTCATATGGTCGCCATCAAACACGCCATCGTCGTTTTTGAAGGAAACAACATTATGCCCAAAATGCAAAATATGAAATGCACATTCAGCAAGTAATTTTTTATTTTCTAATACTGCACCTTCTAATCTCTCGGCATCTTTATCATCCGGCAAATACACCATCTCAACAAGTTGAATCAACAATTCGGGACTTTTGGATAATTCTTTAGATAATCTCAACTCATTAACTTTTACTTCGCGTTCGATTTTTCTAAATAACACAAATTCTATAAACACCAACGGCTTTATTACATTTGGCTCTTCAGATTTGTCAAGTTTTTCTATAATTGAAGAGATATAGTACATATCAGCACGTCTATTCCGAACAGTGCCATTGGTAATATAATTATGGGGAGTTCTATAAATTAAATAGCTAAATTTCATTTTGTTATATCAATATTTTTTCGTATTTTTGCAGTATTAACAGAAAAATACAGCATCTATGAAATACCGTAATAATCAAGGCATTGGATTATTTGACAAAGA
>JAFROL010000005.1 GCA_017429685.1 Bacteroidales bacterium
AAAACGTATTTGTCTTGATTCATATGCAGGGATTATCCTGCAAAGATACAAATTCAAATCGTCGCGCACGAAAAATCTCTACAAATAACTAACTCACAATAATTTCAAAGAACTTTCACTGATTTTTAGTGGACAGCAATGTTCGGATATCTAAAAATAGTCGGGGCGGGTTGTCCGCCCCGACTGGGGTTATTAATCAAGATTCAATTAAAGGTCACTTCTAAAACATTATTATTTTGAACACGAATTATGTCCCGCAGACATCGCAGAAATTGCAGAAATTTTCGAACTTTAACCTTAACTCTAACCTTAACCGGCTGCCGCATTACAGATTGCTGGAAACATTCTGAAGTTAAGGTTAACGTCAACGTTTACAATCATTCTTTTTTCAGTTCCGTTGCGGGATTGGTGCGGACTGCTTTGAGCACTTGCGACAGGACGGCAAGAACCGAAAAGGCAAGCACGACAAGCACTGCGACAATAAAGACCCAGCCATAGTTTTCGACGCGGTAGGGGAATTGTTGCATATAGCGACGAGCGGCCACAACCGCCAAGGGTATGCCTATGCAGCAAGCTATAGCCACCAACAGCATATATTGCTGCACGTTGCGCCACACTTCACCTTGCATTTCGGCTCCGAAGACTTTGCGAATGGCTATCTGACGGGTATTCTCTTCTGCAAAGTAGGTGCTCATTGCCAGAAGGCCCAGCAGGGAAATCAGCATCGCTATGAGGGCAAAGAGCTCGACGATACGTGTAGTCTTGAGCAAAGGAGCGAGTTGCTTTTTGCTTATCTCTTTCAAGAAACCGTATGTCCAGATAGGCTCTTCGACCCCAAAGGCTTGCAGACGGTAGTCGCGGTAAGCCTGGAGTATGGCCTCGGAAAAGGACTCGTCTTCGCCCGTGGTGCCAATGAGCAGACAGTTGGCCCAGATGAGTTCTTCGGTATTGGTGACGAGGACAGCTCCGGTGGAACCGTAATTGGCTTGGTTGGCAGCCGTCGTGGGGAAATCGTGGACAATGCCACCGATGAACTCAGGCTGGGTGCCGTTCATTTTTATTCGGCGGGGAAATACCGTAGAGGTGTCGGAGATCCCAGCTGCGCGGAAAGCACTTCGGCTCATCCAGAGCGAATGTACAAGGGGATGGCCGAAGTCTTCCTCGACCTCGAATCCAAGCAGTTGGAAATAAGTGGGGTCGCAAAGGATGAGGGGCATATCCACATTATGTTCTTCGTCCACCCTGATGCCCATTTGCATATTAATGTGTCCGGGGATGCCGCGTCCTACACCGACTTTAGTCACGAAAGGCAGTTGCTCCACTTTGTCCTTGAAGAGCTTCATCTGGTCGTAGTTCTGGGCCGAATATTCGATGTAGTAAAGGTTTTCGGTGGCCGAATGCGCAGGTCGTGACAGCATATAATGCATCTGAATCTCCATCAGAAGCGCCATGGCGATAAGGAATACCGAAAGGATGTTCTGAATTGCGATGAAGACTTTGCTCAACACCATTTTGTTGCGGCGACGCAGCGTGCCTTTGACGACATCGATGGGCTGACAGCCCGACGCAACAAGGGCAGGAAACAGCCCGTTAACGACCCCCAGCACCAGTACACCGGCAATGTACGCTATGATATATTGAAGTGTCATCATAAAGGAGAGTTTGACACCGGTGCCACCGTTGTCGGATAGCAGGTCTTCATCATTGGAAACCAAGCTATTCACTATGGGAACCATGAGGTCGGCCAGAAGAAGTGCCACAGCAAAACAAACGGCGGTGAATGCCACCGATTCGCCGATGTACCTGCACAGTATATGGGTCTTGCTGGCCCCTATCAGACGGCGGGTGGCCATCTCCTTGGCCCTTTTTCCGGTAAGGGCCAAACTGAGATTCACATAGTTGAAAATGGCCGAGAGCAGCAGAAGAAACGCGACAATAGTCAGCAGCCGAAGCATCTGGACATTGCCACAGCGGAAGAGTCCGTTACTGTCCGTTTGGGAGAAAAAAGCCTCGTCCATTCGGAACGCACGCCACGACTCTACCTTGTCTGCTCCCCAGGGAGAATCATAGTTTTTGTGCAGAAGGGACTTGACTTTCGACTGCACATCGTCCGGGTCCGCGTCTTCGCGGATGCGGAACCAGGTGGTGTAGTTGCCGATGCTGCCAAATTCTTTGCTCGCGCCAGCCTGCTCACTTCCCGAAATATTGGTAATCACCTCGAATGGCAAGAAGAAGGTGCGGTCGAAGTCGGCATATACACCCTTGATGGTGCGGTCTGATTCATCCAAATTCAAGACTTTGCCAACAAGGTTTTCTCCATCCTTCGCGAGCCTCTCTGCCAGCGACTTGCTGATGAGGACATCGCTTTCGCCGACAAAATCTTCTATATTCCCTTCTATTAACTTATACTGTGGAAACACCCTGAAGAAGTCGGCATCGGCCTCCATCCCAAAGGAGAGGAACACCTCATCCCCATTACGGATTATGGGTTGGTCCAGGACACTCAAATGCGTGACGGCATCAACCTCCGGAATATTCGCCTCCAGTTCCTCCTTGTCCCAATATGTGAGACCCATAAAATCATCGTTGCCCAAAACGAAGGTTCGTTTCCAGTCGGGCGATTCGTGTGCCACCTGATACTGCTGCACCACGTAGCTGCCAATCAGAATCACGAACGCAAGGCTCACGGCCAGTCCCAAAGCCTGAATGGAGGCATAGAGTTTGTTGCGCGAGAGGAATTTGAGGTAACTTTTCATTCTGTTGCTTTCTACAGTTCGTTCTTCAAGTCGTTGACTATCTGGCCGTCGAAGAGGTCGATGGTGCGCTGGGCGATGGCGGCGTCTTTGGGGCTGTGGGTGACCATAACGATGGTGGTGCCTTCGGCGTTGAGTTCGGTGAGGAGGCTCATCACTTCGCGGCCGTTCTTGCTGTCGAGGTTGCCGGTGGGCTCGTCGGCAAGGATGAGCTTGGGACGGCACACACAGGCGCGGGCGATGGCCACGCGCTGCTGCTGTCCGCCGCTGAGCTGCTGCGGGAAGTGCTGGGCACGGTGGCTGATATTCATACGCTTGAGTATCGCGGTGACGCGCTCTTTGCGCTCGCGGGCACCCATATTGAGGTATTTGAGTGGCAGCTCGACGTTCTCGTAGACGTTGAGTTCGTCGATGAGGTTGAAACTCTGGAATATGAAGCCGATGTTGCCCTTGCGGAAGCGGGTGCGGTCGCGCTCTTTGAGGCCGCCCACCTCGGTGTCGCCAAACCAGTAGTGGCCGGCGGTGGGATTGTCCAGCAGGCCCAGGATGTTGAGCAGCGTCGACTTGCCGCAGCCCGAGGGTCCCATAATGGCGACAAACTCGCCGTCTTTGATTTCAAAACTTACGCCGTTGAGCGCGATGGTTTCAATTTCTTCCGTGCGGAAGATTTTCTGGAGGTTTTCTACTTTGAGCATGATTTATTAATTCGTTAATGTGTTAATTTGCTAATTCGTTAATTCACTATTCACTCTTTAGTACCTTTGCGGGATTGGATTTGACGGCACTCAGGCTCCGCAAAGTGACCACTGTTACGGTGACGGCCAATACTCCCAGCAGGGCTATGGCAAAGACCCAACAATACAGGGGGACACGATAGGCAAAGCCTTCCAAATAGCGATGCATAACAATGATACTGACGGGTAGGGCTATGACGAAGCTAACGATAACAATCCATACAAACCGTGTGTTGAACATTGTAAGAATCTGCTGCACCGTAGCGCCGTGGACGCGGCGAATGCTGATTTCTTTCCGTCGGCGCTCGGTCTCGAACATCACAAGTCCAAAAACGCCCATCAGTGAGATGATGATGGCTAAGGCGGTGAACAGCGTGATTAATTGGGAGAGATTCTGTTCTTTTTGATATTGACTTTGAAGCGTCTGGTCGAACAGTTGCACATCGAAATCGTCTGACGGGATGGAAGGGTCCAGTTCGTGCAGAGTATTCCTAATCTGCTCAATCAAGGCAGGGACATCAGCGCCAGGCACTGTGCGGACAAAGAGCGTCATACAGGGCCGCCACGGCTTTTTGCCGAAGACGTATAGCGCGAACGGCCCTACTTTGTCGCGCAGCGAGGAAAAATTGAAGTCGCTGCAGAACCCTGCAATCTCGGCAGGAGAATTGGTGTGGCCTTGGATCTGGTCGTCCAGGTGGATATCGTACATCTTTTGTGCGGTTTGGTTCAAGATGTACACTCCATTTTCGGACTGTTCGTCGGCAGGCAGGAAATTGCGGCCTTCAACGATGTCGATACCCATAAAATCCAGGAAATTCCACGATACGGGATAGCATTGCCAGTGGACATCTTCGTTTCGTAGTTTTCGGCCCCATCCCATCCGCTGGTCGATGACAAACGGACCGTCGCCCCAAGCCACATCCTTGATGGCCGGGTTGGCACGAAGCCGGATTTCGGCATCGGCGCGGTTAAAGCCGATCTTGGGGGATGTCATTGCTGTGAGCAGCTGCTCCTTGTCGAAGCCCAAATCCCTGCTGAGCATAAATTTGCGTTGTTGGTGTATGAATATGGCACATATAATCAGGACGATGGAAACAGTAAACTGCAGTCCTATCAAGCCTGTACGAAACAGATTGCCTTTTCCCGCGGTGCCGAAGGTGCCTTTCAACGCAAAAGCGGGGTTGACAGCTGTGGCGACTATGGCCGGGTAAAGACTTGCCGCTACCGAGACAAGCAGTGCCGAGCCTATGGTCAAAAGAACGATACCCCAATTCTGGTCGAACTGCAACGGAGCATCAATCAACGAGGCCAGGGAGGAACGACAGAAAAGCGTGACAATCAGCAAAGCAAATGCCAAAGCAATGACATTCATTACTACCGACTCGACCACCATGGACATTATCAGCTGGAAGCGGCTGCTTCCCAAAACCTTGCGTGTATTGATGCTTCGCAGGCGCAACGGCATCATTGCAAAGAAAAAGTTGATGTAGTTGATAAAGGCGATTATGAGGACAGCCATTGCTATGGCAAGGAGGGTCATAGTGGTGGTGCGGTTGCCTGTTTTGCCTGGCACGTTGGCGTTTACGGCAAAATAGGCATCGGTGAGTTTCATCAGATGGAGTTTGAATTGCTCAACCATATTGTCAAACGTTTCTTTATCACTTTTGTCAAGTGACGACAGATCCAAGTTGTTGGAACGCGCCCAGACATCTTTCATTATAGGCAACGATGCGTCCTCAAAGTCCGTAGGGTCTGTACCTTCGTGCAGCTTCACGAAATAATGGTAGCTCCACTGACTAAAGTTTTCCAAACCATCTTTTCCGATATTATAAAACATATCGAACGAGGCAAGGTCACTTTGTGACGGCACATCCTCGTAGATGGCCACAATGTAGGCATCATCAATGTGGAGTCCGCGCCAGTCTTCGCGCCGAAGCTTGGCGACATCGCCCACACCTACGCCGATGCGCTTGGCAGCCGACTCGGAGATGGCATAGGTGTTGCCGTCAATCCAGTTGTCCCAACTGCCAGCAACGAGTTTGAAACCAAAAACATCTTTTCCGCCATTGCTGAAGGCTCCGATTCTCACCTCAATATGCCGACCATCTTCCATAACGATGTCGGCAGAAGGACAATTGTCGCCAATGTAGCCGCATCCGCCGCTCTCGACCTCGGGCGAAGAGGCTATGATTGCCTCTGAAATCGGACGGTTCATCCAGCAGGAGTAGTTGTTGTCCGAAAACTGGTCTTTGACCATCATACAGTATATTCTGTCGCTGTCCTTTATCGATTTATTGTAAGTGAAGTCGTGGTGCACCTGGACAAGGATAACGTACAGCGCAGCGAAAGCCGCAGCCAGTCCAATGATGTTGAGAACAGAAGGAACCAGCGTTTTTTTATTGCTTTTAAAAAGTCTTGGCATATTTTTAATGTGTTAATATGTTTTCGTCTTTGTTAATCTATTATCAGCACCTCGCTTTCGCCGTAGTGGTCGTAGCTGCCGGTGAGGACTTTCTCGCCGGGGCGGAGGCCTTCGAGGACTTCGTAATACTGCGGGTTCTGGCGGCCGATGCTGATGGTGCGCTTTTCGGCACGGTGGGGGTCGGTGAGGACGTAGATCCACTTGCCACCGGTGTGCTGGTAGAAGCTGCCGCGAGGGATGAGGAGGGCCTCTTCGCTCTGGCCCAGCTGCAGGTTGAGGTAGTAGGTCTGTCCGGCGCGGATGTTGTCGGGAATGGTGTCGCCGAAGAGGAAGTCAGCCTTGAACTTGCCGTCGCGCACGTCGGGATAGACCTTGCGAAGGCGGGCGCTGTAGTGCTGCTCCTGCCGGTCGAAGGTGGCGCGGAGGCCTGCGGTGACGCGGTCGATGTAGTGCTCGTCTATCTGGGCTTGAATCTTGTAGCTGTCGAGGTTGTTGATCTGGCCGATGGCGGCACCGGGGTTGATGTTCTGCCCCAGCACGACGTCGAGGAGGCCTATCTGTCCGTCGATGGGAGCCTTGACGCTGAGGTTCTCCTTGCGGCGGCGTATCATGGCCATATTGAGGCGCATATTGCTCAGATTGTCGCGCAGCTGCTGCAGCTCTTCGCTGCGGTACAGGCTGTCCTGCCGCTCACGCTCGCTGACCACCTCCAGTTTGTCGCAGGCCAGCTGATAGTCCTCTTGCGCTTTGAGGTATTCCTCGCGGGCGATGAGGTGCTCGTCCCAGAGCTGCTGGCTGCTCTCGTAGGCCCGTTTGGCGCGGCGCACTTCGACCTGTAGGGCCAGTCGTTCCTGACGGACGGAGAGTTTCTGCTGCTGCATACTGATAAGGGTGTTGCGGAGGATGTTTTCTTTCTCGGCCAACTCGGCTTCGGCGTTGAGTATTTGCAGGTCGAGGTTTTCGTTGCTCAGTATGAGTATAACGTCGCCAGCCTTCACCTTAGTGCCCTCCTCGGCCACAATCTGCTGGACGATGCCGCCCTCGGTGGGGCTCAGCTGCACAGATGTCATCGGCATAACGGTGCCGCTGACGCGGATGTAGTCGTCGAAGTCGGCGCGGAGGACTGTGCTGACGGTGAGTGCGTCGCCGCTGATGCGCTGTGTGCTGCTGTGTGGCCGCACGATGAGGAAGAGGATAAAGGCGGCCAGCAGCGCCGCTCCCCAGTAGGGAATGGCTTTTCGTGTGAAGGCCCTGCGGAGGCCTTTTTTCTTTTCTATTTGTATGTCCATAATATGTTAATTCGTTAATGTGTTAATTCGTTAATGTGTTAGTAGGCTGACGCGGTCGTTTTGTTAATTTGTTATTCCGTTATCTTGATATAACGACATATCGAATTTTTATATGAGTTCTCCAGTTAGATAATAATTGAGTTGGTGCTGTTTCAGCTGCAGTTGGAGCAGGGCGTTAATGTTGTCAGCTTCGGCGGTGAGGAACGACTGCGAGGCGGTCTGGTATTCGATGGCGTTGATAAGCCCCAGCGCGTACTGTCGCTGCGCGAGGAGGAAAGCCTGATGCTTCACTTCGGCCATCCGCGCGGCCTGGCGCGCGGCGGCTTGGGCTGTCGCCACCTCGTCGCGCGCTCGGCAGAGGGCGTTGTCGCGTTCGCGCTGAGCTTGTTCGAGACGCGCTTGCGCCCTTGACACTTCGTTCTTGCTCTTGTTGAGAGCCAGACTGCGCTGTCCCTTGCTGTAGATGGGGATGCTCAGCGTGAGCTGCACATACTCGCCGCCGTTGTTTTTCCATTGCTCGCGGAAAGGCAGAGGCTGATAGCCCTCCATATCGGGATAGGTGTAGTAGGTGGTGGACCAGCCCGCATTAAGCGACAGCGACGGCGACCAGGCGCTGCGGGCCTGCCGCAACTGCAGCTGGGCCTGACGGAGATGGGCCTTGGCAATTTGCACAGAAGGAAGGACAAAATGGTTTTCGTTTTCGTTTTCGTTATCGTTATCGTTATCGTTATCGTTATCGTTATCGTTTTTCGTTATCGTTTTCGTTATCGTTTTCGTTATCGACAGGCTGCTGTCGGCGGGCCAGCACATGGTCTCTTTGAGGGTGAGCAGTGCCTGCGCCAACTGTCCTTGGGCTTGCGTCAGCTGGAATTGGCGCTGGGCCTGTTCGGACTCCATTTGCACCACGTCGGCGTGCCCCTTGCGTCCCAGTGCCTCTTCGCGCTGGGCCTTAAGGAGGGCACTGTCGGCAGTGGCTGCCTGCTGTCGCAGTACCTCGACGAGTCGGTCGTAGTAGACCACCTGGTAGTAGGCCTCCATCGTGGCCAGGCGCACCTTGTCGGCGGTCTGCTGCTCCTGGCTGAGCCCCATCTGCTGCTGCACTTTGGCCATACGCAGTCTGCTGATGGCTTGGAAACCGTCGAACAGCGTGATGCCCGCCGACAGCGAGTAGCCGTTGTGGAAAGTGGTGAAGTCGGTGTAGGTGTTGGTTTCGGGGTCCAGGTTGCGGCCGTATTGGTTGTAGGCATAGCTTTGTGCGCTGACGCTGGGCGTGAAGGCGCCAAGGAAGGCCTGCACCCTTTCGGCACGTTCGTCGCTGCGGTCGGCGGCGGAGAGGCGCATCTCGGTGGAGTGGCCTACGGCGTAGTCCATACAGGCCGAGAGGCTCATCGGTTGCCCGTGGAGTGCGCTGCAGCCGAGGGTGAGGCAAATCAGAAGGATCGGTATTGTTTTACGGCGGATCATTTGTTGTTTAAGGAATGCTTTGGTTAAAAAAATGATTACATTTTAACCATAACAAGAACCGTGCCAAAAACAATACTGATTTGATTTCCAAAGATTTCAAGAAACCCAATTGGAACAAAAGTGTAAAATTTCTTTACAGAAGTGTAAAGAGAATGCGTTAATTCGTGAATTCGTTAATGTGTTAGTGGCTGCCGCATCAAAGGAGCAAAAAACGGAAAGCGGAGAGCCCTAACGCGGTAGCCAGCTTTCCGTTTTCCGTTCTCCGCTTTCCGTTCTATTGGTGTATCTCTCTGATTACGCGTGCCGGGGTGCCGGCAACGACACTGTTGTCGGGCACATCCTTGGTCACCACCGACCCTGCAGCCACTATGGCGTTGCGACCTATAGTGACGCCGGCAAGTACGGTGACATTGGCTCCTAGCCAGGCGTTTTGCTTGACGACGATGGGCTTGGTGAGCAGTGTGTGGCGCTGGGAAGGCTCCTCGGGATGGTACTCTGTGGCGAGGACGCAATGGGGACCAATAAAAACGTCGTCCTCGATGGTGATGCCGCCAAGGGCAAGCAGGGTGCATCCGAAATTGAGGAAACAGTCGCTGCCGAAGCTGACGCCAGGACCGTAGTTGATATGTATGGGTGTGAAGACGCGCATATCGGCCGGCACGGTGCGGCGCGTGATGTCGCTCAGGCAAGCGCGAACTTCGTCCTCGGTGCGATAGCCGCTGTTCATTTCGGCCACCAGACGCATAGTGCGCTGCACTTCGGCATAGACAGCATCGCTGCCGACATATTTGTTTTCGTTATCGTTTTCCATAATGTTAATTCGTTAATTTGTTAACTTGTTAATTCGTTAATTTGTTAATCCTGTTGTTGACATATTAATATGAAGCAATGACCGCGTCAGCCTCGCTCTCCGTTTTCCGCTTTCCGTTTTCCGCTTAATTTGCTGCGTCAGCCACTAACGCATTAACACATTAACGCATTAACACATTCATCTCCTATATTTCTGTTTGACAATAAGGTATGAATTCAGCGTCAGCACACGCATCTGGCGGTTGTCGGCCAACTCGGGATTGACGCCAATCCAGTGGCGTTCTGAGCCGTTGTAGGGCTTGCCGACGGCAGCGCAACGTTCCTTGAGTTCGGCAATGCGCTCGGGCTGGCACTTGAGGTTGACGACGGTGAAATTGTCGGCGTCGAAATAGGAGAACATATGCCCGGCGACATAGAACACCAAGACTCCACGGGCGGCCTTGAATGCGCCGAAGGGCATCCGCTCTTCGACGTCGTCGCCCAGCGACAGGCAATAGCTGCGATATTCTTCTATATTCACGGTGATGGCAATTCGTTAATTTGTTAATGTGTTAATTCGTTAATCCCGTTGTTGAAAGCAATGACCGCGTCAGCCTCGCTCTCCGTTTTCCGCTTTCCGTTTAATTTGCCGCGCCAGCCTCGCTCTCCGTTTTCCGCTTTCCGTTTAATTTGCCGCGCCAGCCTCGCTCTCCGTTTTCCGCTTTCCGTTTAATTTGCCGCGCCAGCCTCGCTCTCCGTTTTCCGCTTTCCGTTTTCCGCTTAATTTGCCGCGTCAGCCACTAACGCATTAACACATTAACGAATTAACACATTCACTCATTCATTTGTTTCTCAGCGTAATGAATGGAATAAGTATCTCCTCCATCGAGATGCCGCCGTGCTGGAAGGTGTTCATATAGTACTGCACGTACTGGTTGTAGTTGTTGGGATAGGCGAAGAAGTCGCCGCAGTGGGCGAAGATGTAGGGCGAGGTGATGTAGCGCTTGGGGAGGAAAATGCGGCGCGGCTCCTTGACCTCGAAGACCTGCTTAGGATTGTAGTCGAGCAGGCGCCCTTGCTTGTAGCGCAGGTTGACGGATATGTCGCGGTCGCCCTTGACGCGCACGGGGTTGTCGATGCGCACCGAGCCGTGGTCGGTGGTGATGACGATGTTGACGTCGCGTTCGGCCAGGTACTTGATGACTTCGAGCAGCGGCGAATGTTCCATCCAGGAGAGTGTCACGGAGCGGTAGGCACGCTCGTCGCTGGCCAGCTCGCGGACGATGTTGCTGTCGGTACGGGCGTGCGAGAGCATATCTATAAAGTTGTATATTATAATATTCAGCTTGTTGTGCATCAGGTTGGGCAGGCTGTCGACAAGCTTCTTGCCGTGCTGCACGTTCAGCACCTTGTTGTAGCTGTGCTTGATGTTGATGCCGTGCCGCTTCAGGTTCTCGCCCATCAGTTCGCTTTCGAACTGGTTTTTGAAGCCTTCCTCGTCCTCGTTGACCCAATATTGGGGATACTTGCTTTCGATTTCGGCAGGCATCAGGCCGGAAAACATACTGTTGCGGGCGAACTGCGTGGTGGTGGGAATGATGCTGTAGTATATCTCGTCGCGCTCCGTGCGCAGATATTGCTCAATGAGGGGCTGGATGTATTTCCACTGGTCGTAGCGGAAATTGTCGATGACGATCATAAAGGTCGGCCGGTCGTCCTGCAGCAGCGGGAAGAGGCGGTCGCGCACCACGGTGGGCGACATCAGCGGCTTCTCGCTCGTGCCGTTAACCCAGTCGATATAGTTGCGCTCGTAGAAGCGGCTGAAAAGCTGGTTGGCTTCGGCCTTCTGCGAACGGAAGATGTCGTGGATGTTCTCGTCCTCCGTGTTGGCCAGCTCCAAATCCCAGTACACCAGCTTCTTGTACAGCTCCACCCACTCGTTGGCATCGAGACGGTCGGACAACTGCATACTGATGTCGCGAAACTGCTGCTGGTAGCTGAACGTCGACTTCTCGCTGACCAGGCGGCGCGCCTCGGTGTGCTTCTTGACCGAAAGCAGTATCTGGTTGGGATTGACGGGCTTGATCAGGTAGTCCGAAATCTTGCCGCCAAGTGCCTCGTTCATAATATGTTCCTCTTCGCTCTTGGTGATCATAATCACCGGTACACGCGGATAGAGCCGCTTGATTTCGGCCAGCGTGTCGAGGCCGCTGATGCCAGGCATATTCTCGTCGAGGAACACCAGGTCGATGTCGCCATCGGCCAGTTCGTCGAGGGCTTCGCTGCCCGAGGTTACAGGTATGACTATGTAGCCCTTGTCTTCAAGGAAAAGGATATGAGGTTTGAGGAGGTCGATCTCGTCGTCGGCCCAAAGAATTTTTATCTGGTCCACAGTATTGTTATTGCGTTAGTGTGTTATTGCGTTATTACGTTAGTGTGTCTTTGACATTGCGTTATTGTGTTATTACGTTAGTATTTGCCGCGTCAGCCTCGCTTTCCGTTTTCCGCTTAATATGACGCGTCAGCCACTAACACGTTAACACATTAACGAATTCACACATTCACATTAACGCATTTTATTTTTTTTTCGTATATTTGGATTTTGTTAAAAGTAATTAATCTACTGCTTAGCGCACTGAACGAGAAAAGGATACACCAACAAATGTTGTTGACTGAAAGATACAAAAACTCTAAACTGGCCGCTGAATTGTGCGCCAAACTGGCCGCGAGCCAGGCACGCATCCACATCAACGGTCTCACCGGCAGCCTGCCCGCCGTGGTCGGCGCCACTCTGGCACAAAGCCTGCCGCAAAGCAACCTCGTCTTCATCGTGGGCTCGAAAGAAGACGCCTACTACCTGCAAAACGACCTCGAAACACTGCTCTGCCCCCACCGCAAGGCCGACGACGACATTGACGCCACCGAATGCCCGGTGATGATTTTCCCCACCACCTACCGACGCCCCTACCAGACCGACGAGACCGACAACGCCAACGTGCTGATGCGCTCGGAGGTGGTCAAGCAGCTCGGTGCCGGCCGCCGTATGGTAGTTGTATCCTACCCCGAAGCCCTGGCCGAAAAGGTCATATCATCCAAAACACTGACACGCAACACACTGCAAATCTTCAAGGGCAGCAAGCTCGATATGGACTTCGTCATCGAAACGCTGCAGGAATACACATTCGAGCGCGTCGACTTCGTCGTCAATCCTGGTCAGTTCGCTGTGCGTGGCGGCATCATCGACGTCTTCTCCTACGCCAACGAAAAACCTTTCCGCATCGAGTTCTTTGACGACTGCGTCGATTCGCTGCGCAGCTTCGATCCCGTCACACAGCTCTCCATACGCCATTTCGACCAGGTCAGCATCATCCCCGACCTCGAAAGCCGGCAGGGCGGCAGCCTCAAGATAGAAGAAAAAGTCAACCTGCTGCAGTATTTCGGCAGCGAGGACATCGTCTGGACCTACGGCCTGATGTACATCAGCGAAACCATCGAGAAATGCTACGCCACCGCGGTAACGGAATACAAAAAGATTGCTGCCGACAAGCAGCAGGACATCATACGCCTGCACAACGCCAAGCCCGACGAGTTCTATTCCTCCGCCAATGAATTCCTCAAGGCCCTGCTCAACTGCAAGGTCATCGAGACCGGCAACTCGTCGTTCTTCTCCAAAGCCACCGTCGTCGACGCCCACAGTGACCCGCAGCCCTCGTTCAACAAGCAGTTCGAGCTCCTCAAGCAGTCGCTGTCGGACTACAACGAGCGCGGCTACACCCTCAGCATCAGCGCCAGCAGCGAACAGCAGCGCAAGCGCCTCGACAAAATCTTTGCCGAAAGCGGTATGTTCTCCGACACTATCACCTACCTCGACTATTCGCTGCGCAAGGGCTTCATCGACCACGACGAGCATCTGCTCTGCTACACCGACCACGAAATCTTCGAACGCTACCATAAATACACCGTCCGCGACCTCAGCCAGAACCGCGAGGCCCTGACCCTCAAAGAGCTCTTCGAACTCAAGCCCGGCGACTACGTCACACACATCGACTACGGCGTGGGACGCTTCTCGGGCCTCGAAAAAATCGAGACCGGAGGCAAGCAGCAGGAAGTCATTCGTCTGGTATACAAGAACAACGACACCCTCTACATCAGCATCCACGGCCTGCACAAAATCAGCCGCTACGTGGGCAAAGAGGGCGTAGCCCCCACCCTAAACCGTCTGGGCAGCAACACCTGGCAGGTGCTCAAGCAGAAAACCAAGAAGCAGGTCAAGGACATAGCCCGCGACCTCATACAGCTTTACGCCAAACGCAAGGCCACACGCGGCTTCGCCTTCAGCGCCGACAGCTACCTGCAGAACGAACTCGAAGCATCCTTTATGTATGAGGACACTCCCGACCAGCTCAAGGCCACTGTCGACGTCAAGCACGATATGGAGTCGTCCTCTCCTATGGACCGCCTGGTGTGCGGCGACGTGGGCTTCGGCAAGACCGAAGTGGCCATCCGCGCCGCCTTCAAGGCCGTGTGCGACAGCAAGCAGGTCGCCGTCCTCGTCCCATCCACCATACTCGCCTTCCAGCACTTCAACACCTTCACCGAACGACTCAAAGGGCTGCCCGTCAACATCGACTACCTCAACCGCTTCCGCACCACCAAGGAGAAAAACCAGATAGCGCGCGACCTCGAAAGCGGCAAACTCGACATACTCATCGGCACACACGCCATCACCAACAGCAAGCTGAAATTCAAAGACCTCGGCCTCCTCATCGTCGACGAAGAGCAGAAATTCGGCGTCAGCGTCAAAGAAAAGCTCAAGCAGATGCGCACCAACGTCGACGTGCTGACCCTCACCGCAACACCCATTCCGCGCACACTGCAGTTCTCACTGATGGGCGCCCGCGACCTCAGCGTCATCCAGACACCACCGCCCAACCGCCAACCCATCCAGACCGAACTGTCGCCCTTCAACGAAGAGCTTATCCGCGACGCCATCAGCTTCGAGCTGTCGCGCGACGGACAAGTCTTCTTTATCTCCAACCGAGTCGAGAACCTGCCCGAAATGGCAGGTCTCGTCAGCCGTCTCGTCCCCGACGCACGCGTGGCCATAGCACACGGACAAATGGAGGGCAAAGTGGTCGAAGACACAATGATGCGCTTCATCGAAGGCGAAATCGACGTCCTCGTCTCAACAGCCATCATCGAAAACGGCCTCGACATCCCCAACGCCAACACGATGATTATCAACAATGCCCAGCAGTTCGGCCTCAGCGACCTGCACCAGATGCGCGGCCGCGTGGGGCGCAGCAACCGCAAAGCATTCTGCTATATGCTTGTCCCCTCCTTCAGCTCGCTGACCGACGACGCACAGAAGCGACTCCGCGCCATCGAAGAGTTCGCCTCCGTGGGCAGCGGTTTCAACATCGCTATGCGCGACCTCGACATCCGCGGTGCCGGCAACATACTCGGTGCCGAACAAAGCGGCTTCATCAGCGAGATAGGCTACGATATGTACCACAAAATCCTCAACGAAGCCATCGAAGAACTCAAAGAGACCGACTTCCGCGAACTATTCCAGCCAGACACCCAAGCGGAAAGCGGAAAGCGGAAAGCGGAAAACGGGAAAGTCGACACGTCAGCCTCGCTTTCCGCTTTCCGCTCTCCGCTTTCCGCTTTCGTCAAGGAGTGCACCATCGAGACCGACCTCGAAGTACTCATCCCCGACGACTACGTAAGCAACATCAGCGAGCGACTGCAGCTCTACAAAGAGCTCAACGACATCGGTATCGACGACAAGACCGGCAGCAACGAAAACCTCGAAACCCAGCTCGACAACTACCGCGAGCGCCTCATCGACCGCTTCGGACCCATCCCGCCAGCCACACAGGAGCTCATAAAAACCATCACCCTGCGGCGTATGGCCAAAAATTTCGGCATCGAAAAACTCGTCCTCAAGCAAAACAAGATGGTGCTCTATTTCCCCTCCAACCAGCAAAGCCCCTTCTACCAGTCGCCAAATTTCACGCGCCTCATATCCTACGCACAGGACCATCCACGCAGCGTACATCTGCGCGAGACCACCGACCGTCTGACGCTCGTCTGCGACAACGTCGACTCCATCCACAGCGCCATCGACAAGCTCAACACCCTCACCCAGTAAGAGCGGAAAGCGGAAAACGGAAAGCGGAAATCCAAAATTCACAATTTTCCATTTTCAAAAAAATTCGTACATTTGCATTCTGCGAAGAATACGCAAAAATAACCAAGAGTAACACAATATATTTAAAATCATCTAAATAAGTAAACATAACCCAACCTATGGAAATCGAAATTACACGACTGTTCGACCTGCTTGACCACCTCGTGGTCAACCATCCCAAGGACGACATCCTTGCCGGCAAAGTCAACGGCGAATGGGTGCGATACAGCTCGCACGACTATTATAAATACGCTCATTTTATGGCCTACGGACTGATGGAACTCGGCATTCAGCCCGGCGACCGCGTCGTCACCATCTCCAACAACTGCCCCGAGTGGAACTTTATGGATATGGCCCTGGCACTGATGGGCGCCATCCACGTGCCCGTCTATCCCACCCTCTCAACCGAAAACTACGTTCACATCTTCCGCCACAGCGAGGCCAAACTCATACTCGTCAGCAGCAAACTTCTGCTCGGACGCATCAAACCCGCCGTACAGCAACTCGAAAACAAGCCCGACATCTACACCCTTGCCGCCATCGAAGGCGAGCACCGCACGCTCGAAATCCTCAAGCTCGGCATCGCCAGCCGCGAAAAACACCTCGCCGAGCTCGAACAGCGCAAAGAGCAGACCAAGCCCGACGACTGGCTCACGCTCATCTACACCAGCGGCACCACCGGCGACCCCAAAGGTGTGATGCTCAGCCACCGCAACATCTGTTCCAACTTCCTCGCCCACGCCAAAGTCAACCCGATGACCCCCGACTACCGCGTACTCTCGTTCCTGCCCCTCAACCACGTATTCGAGCGCTCAATGAACTACCACTTCCAATATCTGGGCGTCAGCATCTACTATGCCGAATCGATGGGCACACTGCAGCGCGATATGCAAGACATCCAGTGCGGCGGTTTCTGCGCCGTGCCGCGCGTCCTCGAAATGTTCTACGACAAACTCTACGCCGCAGGCAAAGACTTCCCCGCCATCAAAAAAGCCATCTACTTCCGCGCCTTCAAGCACGGTATGCGCTACGACAACGGCATCATCCGCAAAGTATCCATCTGGTACCAGATAATGCACCGCTTCTACGACCGGATGGTCTACCGCCACTGGCGCGAAAAATTCGGCGGCAAGCGGATGATCGTCATCAGCGGCGGCAGCAGCATACCCGAACGCCTCGTGCGCCTCTTCACCGCAGCAGGCATCAGCATCTACGAAGGCTACGGCCTCAGCGAGACATCGCCCGTCATCGCCGTCAACAACCCCGTCGACGGACTCGTCCGCTTCGGCACCGTAGGACCTATGCTCAGCGGCACAGAAATGATGATCGCCGACGACGGCGAAATCCTCACCCGCGGACCCCACGTGATGATGGGATACTACAAAGACCCCGAATACACCAGCCAGGTCATCGACAGCGACGGATGGTTCCACACTGGCGACATCGGCAAAATCATCGGCGGACGATACCTCAAAATCACCGACCGCAAGAAAGACATCTTCAAACTCTCGGCAGGCAAATACGTCGCACCGCAAGTGCTCGAAAACAAACTGCGCGAATCCGAATACATCGACCAAGTGATGGTCATCGGCGAGCACCAGAAGATTGCCGCCGCAATCATTTCGCCCAACTTCAACACTCTCCACTATTGGGCCCTCAAGCACCACCTCCACTATCGCGACAACACGCAGCTCATCGCCCTGCCCGAAGTCAACAAAAAGATGCAGGAAGTCATCGACCAGTACAACAAAGAGTTTGCACCGCACGAGCAAATCAAGAAATTCCGTCTCGTCAGCGAAGAGTGGACCACCGCCAACGGACTCCTCTCGCCTACCCTAAAAGTGCGCCGCAAACTACTGCAGGACAAATACAAAGACCTTATCGTCGACATCTTCGGCAAACAGGACGATACAAAATCAGGACTTTTCTCCTCGTTCCGCACCATCGACCTGCCTGCAATCAAGCTGCCCTTCCGCGACAACAATTAAAACAGTCCGTTTCACATTCTGAAATAAACGCCTGTATACAGATCTGTATACAGGCGTTTATGTTCCGGGCTCAAGCGTTTATCGTCAATTCTTAAGGCAGCCGATAGGCACCACCAGCACACCATCCTTACGCTGGTAGGCATAGGCCCCCGTGGCAGTCAGCACCATCATAAATGACGGACTTTTCATTTTATCTGTGTCAATCTTGCTGACCAGTTTTTTCAAGTTTGATGCGCCCTCTTCTATGAGAGTTTCTCCGCCAAGTTTCACTTCCACAAGGCCATACCTGCCGTTGTTTAGATGAATAACGGCGTCGCACTCCAGGCCATTGTGGTCCCTGTAATGATAAACGCGACCATCTATAGCGTCAGCGTACACCCTCAAATCCCTAACCGCCATTGTTTCAAACAGAAGGCCGAAGGTGTTCAGGTCGTATATCAAGTCTTTTGGTCCAACCCCAAGCGCTGCCGTTGCTATTGACGGGTCAACAAAATACCTTGTATCCGATGTACGGATGGCCGTTTTGCTCCTCAGGTTTGGATTCCAAGCAGGCATATCCTCAATAACAAATATCTTTCTCAGAGCCGAGAGATACAGCGAAATAGTGTTCTCGCTCAACGAGCCGCCGCCATTTGCCGACAGGTCGGCATACAGTGTACCGACGGACACCTGACCGCCCTGGTGTCTTGAGTAGACACGCAGCAAACGCATAGCAAAGTCAGGATCGCGCTGCACATTGTCCACTCGAGAAATGTCACTTTCGCAGATGGCTTTGATGTAGTTGTTGGATACGCGCAAGGCCGTGGTTTTCTTCAGGTTGAGAGTTCCAGGCCATCCACCGCGGCACAAAATGTAAGCAATATCCTCCAGCGATGAGTCTGGTGCTACGGAAGACTTAACCTGTCCTGCGAAAAGGTCCACAAGACTTATTTTACCGTTCGACTCTCCAGACTCCCACAGGCTCATCGGCCGCATTGTCAACCAGGCAAAACGCCCCGTACCGGTATGCGTTATCCTGCTTTTGTCCGCAGGAACTGCAGACCCCGTAAAGATAAACTGCCCCACATTTCCTCTTCTGTCGACCATATATCGAGCTGTGTCCCAAAGCTGTGGCGCCAATTGCCATTCGTCCACCAGTCTCGGAGTCTCGCCTGCAAGCAGCAATTCGGGATCGTTCTCGGCAAGTGCAAGATACTCTTTCGACATCTTGGGGAAATCCATACGCAACACACTTTTGGCCTGCTGTTCTGCTGTAGTCGTTTTGCCGCACCACTTTGGACCTTGAATCAACACAGCACCCGCTGCCTCAAGTTGGTCGCTAAGCATACCATCGGCAATCCTGTTTCGATATGTTCTAATTTCGTCCATAATTATCACGTTTTGCGCTGCAAAATTACACACTATTTTTCAAATAGAAAAATATTATTTATAAAATAATGATAACATATTAATTATTAACATTTTAATACATTTTCATAGTGGCATTTGGAGCATTTTTACCGTGGCATTTGGAGCATTTTCACCGTGGCATTTGGAGATTTTTCACCGTGGCATTTGGAGCATTTTTACCGTGACGTTTGGAGATTTTTCACCGTGGCATTTGGAGATTTTTCACCGTGGTATTTGGAGATTTTTTACCGTGGAATTTGGAGACTTTTCACCGTGGCATTTGGAGATTTTTCACCGTGGCATTTGGAGATTTTTTACCGTGGCGTTTGGAGTTTTTTAGACAAACATAACAACACGAAATCTGGATTTTTCTCACCGTTCCGCACCATCGGCCTACCCACAACGCAACAATACTTCGCAGGAAATTAAACAACCATAACAAGCACATCGTCAAATTTTTAAACACAACAACAACCCATACGGGCAAAAAAAATTTGTCCACTCGGCAAAAAAGTAGTACTTTTGCAGCCGATTTGCGCATACAATGGATTGTCCTATGGTGTAATGGTAGCACATCAGATTTTGGTTCTGCTTGTCTAGGTTCGAATCCTGGTAGGACAACAAAACACTTCCCAAAACGGGAAGTGTTTTTTTCGTCATAAGCCCATAGTTGTATTTCCACTTTTTTTCGTATTTTTGCATTTTGTATTTTTTTTATTAGGAAACAATAATACATTGAAAAACAAGGTCTACATAGAAACTTATGGCTGTCAGATGAATCTGGCCGACAGCGAAATTGTCGGCTCGATACTGAACAAGGCGGGCTATGCCATAACCCGCGACATCGATGAGGCCGACTTTATCCTTATCAACACCTGCGCCATCCGCGACAACGCCGAGCAGCGCATACGCAAACGCCTGCGCGAGCTCCGCGCGCTGCAACGCGCCCGCAGCACGCTGAAAATAGGCATACTTGGATGTATGGCCGAGCGGCTTCAGAAACAGCTTATGGAGGAGGAGGACAACGTGTCGTTCATCGTCGGGCCTGATGCCTATCGCAACCTGCCGCAGATGCTGGCCCGCACCCGCGAGGGCGAACGGCTGGCCGAAACGCTGCTGAGCGAAACGGAGACATACGCCGACATAGAGCCTGTGCGCTACGACACCAACGGCATAACGGCCTACATCAGCATTATGCGCGGATGCCAGAACTACTGTGCCTACTGCGTGGTGCCCTACACCCGCGGACGCGAACGCAGCCGCGACCCGCAGACCATTGTCGACGAGGCTCGCAGCCTGTTCGAGAAAGGCTATCGCGAAGTGACCCTGCTGGGCCAGAACGTCAACAGCTACCGATGGGAAGCGGAAAACGGAAAGCTGGAAGCGGAAAGCGGAGAGCGGAAAGCGGAAAGCGAAGCTGACGCGGCCAGTTCTAACATCTCACATCTCACATCTCACATCACTGTAGGCTTCCCCGACCTGATGGCTATGGTGGCCGAAGTGAGTCCCCTGTTGCGTGTGCGCTTCGCCACGTCGCACCCCAAGGACCTGAGCGACGAGCTGCTGCAGGTGATGGCTCGCTACGACAACATCTGCAAGTGCATCCACCTGCCCGTACAGTCGGGCAGCGAGCGGATGCTGAAACTTATGAACCGCCGCTACACGCCCGAATGGTACCTGGACCGCATCGATGCCATACGCCGCTATCTGCCCACCTGCAGCATAACGACCGACGTCATTGCCGGATTCTGCACCGAGACCGAGGAGGACCATCAGGCCACGCTCGAGATGTTTCGCCGCGTGAGGTACGACTACGCCTATATGTTCAAATTCTCGATGCGCCCCAACACCTACGCCGCCAAGCACTTGCAGGACGACGTGCCCGACGATGTCAAGACACGACGCCTTGAGGAAATCATTGCCCTTCAGGGCGAGATAGCACTGGAAAACAACCAAAAAGAGATCGGCAAGACCTTCGAGGTGCTGATCGAGGGCGTGTCGCACCGTTCGGACCAGCAGCTGTTTGGCCGCAACAGCCAGAACAAAGTCATCGTCTTCGAACGCGGCGACCTGAAGCCCGGACAGTATGCGCACGTGAAAGTGACACGCTGCACCTCGGCGACACTGATCGGCGAGGTTGTGGACAATAAATAACAAACATCTACGTTATATTCCGAAAACGGTTTCATTATGGCCAATAACGACTTCTTCAAGAAATACCCTTGGGTGCTTCACGCACTGATAGCCATAGGCGCGTCGCTGCTTATTGTGGTTATCGTATTCATCATACTCAAACATTACGGTCGCGTCGGACAGGAATACAAGACCCCGTACGTTGTCGGTTCGTATGTCGACGAACTGTCTGGCAACGACGAGCTTGAACTGCAGTACGTGGTCATCGACTCCATCTATCAGCAAGGCAAGCGCGGCGGATACATCCTGCGCCAGGACCCCGATTCGGGCTCGATGATCAAAACCGGACGCAAGATATACCTGACCGTAACAGCTTACGTGCCCGACAACGCCATTGTGCCAGACTTGCGCTCACTGTCGGTGCGGCACGCCATCTCGCAACTCGAGAACGTAGGTTTGCACGGCGGAAAGCTTATTTTTGTCGACGACCCGCACCACGTGGTGCTCGAGCAGAAATACAAGGGGCGCACCGTCAACGAAGGACGCCGTCTGGAGAAAGGCGCTATGGTCGACCTCGTGGTGGGACGCGGCAGCGCGACAGCACAGAGCATCGTGCCCTATCTGGTCGGTATGTCTCCGACCAAGGCACGCCGTAGCATCCTCTCGGCATCGCTCAACGTCGGCGCCGAGCACTACGACGGCATCACCGATATGAGCCGTGCCATCGTATACAAACAGTCGCCCGAATACAGCGGCCGTACCGGAGCCGAATACGGAAGCCGCGTGGAGCTGTGGTACTGCGACAAGTCGGTTGTGGCTATGGAAGAACTGGAGCGTATGAAACAGCGGCAGATAGAGGACTCGATAAGAGCACTCTACGAACAAGGCGACGACGCGGCACCGTCGGCCGACCCATACGGACTGACCGGACTGGATGAATTTTGATTAATTCGTGATATTTTGAAAATCAAGAGTCTTGCAATATTGCTAATGATGGGTCTCTGCACTGCGACCCACTGCCAGGAGGTGCTGGCACCGCTGTCGGCAGCGCTACGGCCTTCGGCGCCCAAAAGCACCGACACGCTGGTGCTGGAATTGCCTTTCTTCGACGATTTTGCCGAATACGAGGGGCTTCCCGACACCAAGAGGTGGCTCTCCGTCCAAGCCTATATCAACAAGGACTATGCGCCCGAAGCTCCCACCATCGGCACAGCAACCCTCGACGCACTCGACGCAGACGGCAACCTCTACCCCCAAGCCTCGTCAAACCAATTTGGTGCCGACACCTTGGCCTCGCAGATTGTGCGGCTCGACTCGCTGACTGGAGCCTACCAGCGACGGCTGCAGCCGTCGGATTCCATCTACCTGAGCTTCTTCTACCTCCCCGGCGGATGGTACGGTGCACAATGGGAGCTGGTTGGCGACGCACCGTCGAACCAGGATTCGCTATTCCTCGACTTCTACGATGCCGACGAGCAGCAATGGAACGTCGTCTGGGCCACAGCAGGGTACAACGCCGACACCACAGGCACCACAACGCACTGGCCCTGGCGTTTCGCAAGCGTCTGCATCAACGACCAGCGCTATTTCACAAACCGCTTCCAGTTCCGTTTCCGCAACTACGCCAGCCTCGACCCCAATCCCAAAAGCGGTATTGCCGGCAACTGCGACCAGTGGAGCATCGACTACGTCTACCTTAACCGGAACCGATCGGCAGCCGATTCGATGTCGCGCGATGTCGCCTTTGTCGACAAGGCACCGTCGATGCTGGCAAAATACCAGGCAATGCCGTCACGCCAATACCGCACATCCGAAATGGCGACAAACCTCAACATCCGCATCGCCAACCGATACAACCAGACCCTGGCCTCGAACTACTCATACAAGGTTATCGGCAATGCAGGCCAGCAGATTGCACAATACGACGGCGGATTCGAAAACATCGTGCCCTTCTTCCCCAACGGCCGATACCAGGAGATGGGCGTGCACAGCAACCCGCCCGTCAATTTCGCCTTTCCCGAGTCGCCGGCACCAGCCACCTACGACATCGTGCACGTGGTGCGCGAAGGCGTGGGCGGCGACCTCCACAACGGCAACGACACGATGAGGTTCCGTCAGGTCTTCGACGACTACTATGCCTACGACGACGGTGTGGCCGAAAACGGCTACGGACTGACGTCGACAGGCAGCCATATGTGGCTTTCCTACAGGTTCGACCTCAACGAAAAAGACACGCTGACGGCCGTCGACCTCTGCTTCAACCGCACACGCAACGGCGAGAACGAAGATGTGCGCTTCCACCTGTGCGTGTGGGCGTGCAGCAACGGAATCCCGTCAACAATGATATACAAGGACAGCGAGGCAATGACACCACAATTCAACGGCCGCAACGGATTCCACCGCTACGCGCTCACGCATCCCGTGGTTGTCAGCGACACCGTCTTCATCGGCTTCGAACAGTTGTCGAACGACTATATCAACCTGGGCTTCGACCGCAGCACCGACTCGCGCAGATACACCTACTACCGCACCGGCAACGAGTGGATGCAGAGCATCCTGAGCGGCTCGATAATGATGCGCCCGACCTTCGGTGCCTCGGCACTGGCAGACATCGCCACAAAGCCCGCCGACATCGAAGCTCTAATATTTCCCAACCCCGCCAGCAACCGCGTCAACATCCGCACAAACAGCACTAACGGCACGCTGACGATAACACTCTACGATATCAGCGGACGCCAGATATGGACACGACACGGCGCCGACGGTTTCGACACCGAAGGACTGACAGACGGAATCTACATCCTGCGCCTTACCGATCCCGAAACAGGCCGCCAAAGCAACAACAAACTAATTATCAAACGATGACCAAAACCACCCACGAAACAGAAGAGCCTCAGAAATCCACCCTCGACAACGAAGAGCAGGAACTCTACGAAAACTACCGTTTCACCGTCGACCGCGGCCAGGAGACAATGCGGATGGACAAATACCTGCAAATGCGCATCGAAGGCGTTTCGCGCACCAAAATCCAGGCAGCAGCCAAGGCGTCGTGCGTGCTGGTCAACGACAAGCCGGCCAAGTCGAACTACAAAATCAAACCCCTCGACGTCATCACCATCCTACTCCCCACCCCGCCGCGCGAAATCGAAATCATTCCGCAAAACATACCCTTCAATATCGTCTACGAGGACGACGACGTGCTGGTGGTCGACAAAGAGGCCGGAATGGTCGTGCACCCAGGCTACGGCAACTTCGACGGCACACTGCTGAACGCACTGGCCTACTACTACAACGGCAAGACAGGCAAAGACGGCAACCCCATCACCCCCTACCTTGTGCACCGCATAGACAAGGACACTTCGGGCCTGCTGCTGATAGCCAAGAACGAGGAAGCCCAGGTGGTGCTGGCCAAGCAGTTTTTCGACCACACCATCGAGCGCAAATACAATGCCCTGGTGTGGGGCGACTTTGCCGACGACAGCGGCACCATCGACGGCAACCTGGCACGCTCGACCAAAGACCGCCGCGTGATGGCCGTATACGACGACCCCGAGGTGGGAAAACACGCCGTGACACACTGGCACGTGCTGGAGCGCTTCGGCTACGTCACACTGGTGGAATGCGTGCTCGAAACCGGACGCACACACCAAATCAGGGCACACCTGAAGCACATAGGCCATCCGCTCTTCAACGACGCTATGTACGGTGGCGACCAAATACTGAAAGGCACCACATTCACGAAATACAAGCAGTTTGTAACCAACTGCTTCCAGCTGCTGCCGCGTCAGGCGCTGCACGCCCTGATACTCGGTTTCGAGCACCCGACAACACACAAGCAGATGCATTTCGAATCGCCACTGCCCGACGACATTGCCTCGGTTCTCGAAAAATGGCGCCGCTATGCCGTATCGGCACAAATAGACACCTCGCAGCCCGACGCTGAAAGCTGACCAAACCCGATTTAAGCATTCCGGGGACCTCATCGCCCTCCTGCCACGCACAGGCCACCTGTGCCGCCTTTTTGCACACCGTTTTTATTCAGTTCTTATATCGTTCTTATATTGCAGATATAAGAACGATATAAGAACTGAGTTCCTTCGATATGCCAAAAGGCGACGAAAACCTGTCCGAGCCACAAACAGCACCTTGACCCGAAACCTCCAGATCAAGACCGCCGAAAAGCATTCAGACTCAATCGGTTTATATAAAATAAAGAAAAACAGGGAGCGTTTCGTGACGATCGAACGTGCCGCGCTGCGCAATATGACCCAATAGCCGCCCTTGATACCTGCCTAATATTCCCACATATCCTGGCTGATGTCGAGCAGTTCGGACTCGATGCGCTCCGACTCCCAGATGGCTTCCGTTCCGGTCAGGTAGTCGAGGATGGAGCGGTTGAATCGGTTGGAATAGCGCGTCACGTAGCTGTTGAACATTCGGTTGATGAAAACATAGTCCCACGACGGCTGGTCGGCAATGTTCTGCTGCCACGTGGCTTCGTTGCGCACCATAAGCCTTCGCACCTGCGGCGACTGCATAGGGATCCAAAACAATTCGGCGGTGCCGATATAGTCCAAATCGCCGTCGTGCTCCTTGTAGAGTTCCTTGGTGAGGCTAAGGCCGAGAATTCGTATGTTCTGCTCCGTGACCTGCTTGTCGATATACCACGACTCCTTGAGCCTGATCTGGAGCATCTCCTCCGAGTTGAACTCCTTTGGAACCAAGACGGTCTTGTACTCATAGTTCTCGTCGTCGTCGACAATCTCCAGAATAATGGTGTCGGCACGCGTGAAACGGTCTACAAACGCCGCGTTGTCGAGCGGAATCTTCATCTCGTCGTCCTCGTAGATGGGTATCTCGCCAGCCACAACGGCATCCCACACGACGTAAGCGAAATTGCGACGGCCCTCGACACCCCTGCGCTCGGTGGGATAATAGAAGAAATGGTTGAATTTCTCGCGAATGTCGATGGTGCGCCAAATCATCTGCTCCCAAACAACATCGTTTTCGCGGACATAGGGATAAACGTAAGGCTCGCGCTCTTTGGCGATATGTCGCTGATAGAAATGCGGCACGGAGCCGTCCTCTACCGTCTGGGCGACGGCAGAGAATGCCAGCATCGACATAATCACAAAAGCCAAGCGTTTCAGCATACGTGTGTCAGGGAAAAAGAGAGAGCCAAGAGTCGCACAGACCCTTGACTCTCATATTTGAATACATATTATTTCTTAGTATTCCCACATATCCGACTCGATGTCGAAAATTTCAGCCTCGATGGCCTGCGACTCCAGAATGGCGTCGGTACCTGTGAGGTAGGCCGAAATGGGGCGATTCATAACATTGGTCTCGCGATAGCAGAAACTGTCGAAATAACGGTCAATGAAGATGTCGTCATACGAACGCTCGGCGTGCGAATTGTGCTCGTCGTATGCCAGAACCTTTACAAGGGCGTTGCGGACGCGCATATCGTCCATCGGCACCCAGAACATCTCGACATTGTCGCAAACGCGCTCACCGTCGCGGTCCTTGCAATAGTTGTAGACCAAGGTGAGACCCGTGATGCGGACCTTCTGACGGGTGTCCTGCTTGTCGATATACCAATACTCCTTGATGCGGGCGGAATAGACCTCTTCGGGCCTGAACTCCTCGGTGATAAGGGTATCACGGCCTTCGGTCTCGTCACCCCATTCGTCGTACTCGGCGATGTGGAAAGTGTAGCTGCGGGTCAGCTGGCTCATCATCTCCTCGTAAGTGAAGGGTGTCGTAAGGTCATCCTCTTTGAAGACTTCGATATCGCCGTTTTTCAGGGCGTCCATAATAGCCGTTGTAAGGCTGACGCGGCCTTGGGTGTTCTTCGAAGCGTCGATGGGGAAATAGAAGAACTGATTGAATTTCTCGCGGAAATCGATAGTTCTCCACACAGCGTGTTCCCACACGACGTCGGACTCGCGCAGAAATGGATACGGCATAGCCACGCGGCCACTAACCTGGTCCTTCTTGTAGAAGTCGTTGAAATTATGGTCTTCTTCGGCATCGATGATGCTTTGGGCATTAGCCGTGAAGGCGCCAGCCATAAAGAAGAACAGTCCTAAGCAAAACAATACTTTCTTCATTGTATGATTCATTTTATGTTATTTCAAACGCAGAGTGCAGTCGAGCGAGTGTGTTGCTCCGTCGGGAGTCTTCACAGTCACGTCGGTGATGTAGATTTTTTGGCCTCTCTTGGCATTGTTGATACGGCTGACCATTTCGGGAGTCAGACGGTTGCCGGTACCATTCAGGTCGAGGGCACCCGATCCCTGGACGTTGAAGACGAAGCTGTTGATCTTCAGGGCAGGAATCTGGAAATCGAAGTCTTCCATCGAAGCACGCAACACAGGGTTGGCTGTGATTTCAGCCTTCGACACCTGGTCACCGCTCTTGAAGCTACCGATACGCAGCGACGGTTTCGGGATACGCTTGATGCGGATTTCCTTAGTACCCATATCTTTCGTCTGGCCGTCGATCTTGGCCATAACCTTAAGGCTCATCTTGCCGATCTTGGTGGGTTTGATGATATAGTTACCATCGCCGGCATCCTTGACGATAGTGGCATTGCCGGTGGTAATGGTCGGAGTGATATCCTTCGAAGCCACGCCAGGAACACCAATCGTAGCAGGATTGTCGATACCGGCATACACGACGTTCATCTTGACAAGCTCGGTGACAGCCACAGGAGCGGCGACGAAGTAGCTCTCGTCGAACGGATATTCCTCTTCGACACCGTCCTTCATCATATAAACCACACCGTGGACCTTGCGTTCGCCCGGAGCACCGGCACCAGCGGTATAGGTGATCGAACCGTCAGGACCGCTCTTGTATTCGGCACCATTGATGACGGCACGGAACTCACGTTTCGAGTCGTAAGCACCGACGTTGACCTTCATCTCATACTTGCCACCCTGAATGACATAACTCGATGTCGGACGGCAAATAGCGGCAACCTGGTCGAACTTGAAGTCTTCCTTGCCGATCATACCGAAAAGCTTCTTGATAGCGTCGTATTCGGCATTCATCAGCTCCGATTTCATACGCGAGAGGCATACGATGTCGGCAACAGCGATGGCGCCGTCGAAGTTGTACTCTTCCCAGCTGACAAGACGGCCAGCGTGAGAGCTCCAGAACTCGCCTTCGACATTCATACCGAAATTCACATCGACAGTGTCGTGAGTGAGGTTGGTGTCGCGAAACACTTCAGCTACTTTTTCCTTGTAGTTGATAATGGCGTTTTTGATATCGATGGCCTTTCCGGTTCCTTCGTTGTAGAAGAAGTGAGTACCCATATCGGTATTGTCTTTCTTCTCGATGATGTCGAGGCCACCCAAATCGAGGGCCACCTTAGCACTGTCGAGCAGGAAATTTCCACTTCCGTCGACAAGGGGAATCTTACGTTTTGTCGTGGTTTGGTCAGAATTGTGGCGTACAACATCGGCCGACTTCTGCATATAGCACAGGAAACCGTAGCGGCCTTCGTCGATAAGGTTCTTTACCGAGTCCGAGTAGGCGCGAATGGTCTGAGCTGCCTCATAGTATTTCGCTGCCTTCGTGGAATCGAGAATCATAGCCTGATCGAACATATTGTAAGCCTCAACAATCTGCGTGTCAATATTTTTGTTTGACTCGTTCATAGCATCGCCCACGGTGACGAATCCGTTGAGAATCTCGACAGATACGTTCAGTGCCAGCAGGGCGGTGTACACGAGGTACATCATTGCAATCATTTTTTGCCTCGGGGTCTCCGGGCAATTTGTAGCACCCATATTCTATCTTTTTATTTGTTCTACCATAAATTGTTGAATTACATTATGCGTTACTCTGTGACGCACTGAATCAGATGCGGGTCTGCATAGCAGCAAGCATATTGCCGTAGACATTGTTGAGCTCGGCAACCTTGCGGGTCAGTGCATCAACCTGCTCTTTGTACTTCAACACACCTTCTGCAGATTCTGCAAAGTTGGCAACCATACTTTGCATACGTTCCTGGACCTCCTTGGTAGCCTCGAGCTGCATAGTGGAGTTCTGCATCTGGATTTCGTACATTGCATTGATAGAAGAAAGGCTCGATGCCATCTTCTTGAGTTCGTCGACATACGAGGAATCGCCGGTACGCAGAGTCTGGGCGGTTTCCTGATAGATCGTGGAGAGGCTGGTGACAGCGGCGGTGGCACCCTTGAGGCTCTCGGAATAAGACGATGACAGTTCGAAATCGTGGTTGATCGACTCCGTCGTGCGCTTGTAGGCCTCGGAGAGGTCGTTGGCAGCCTCGGCGGCGACATCCATATTGGTGACAAATTTGTCCGTAGCGGCCACAGCGGTGGTCATATTGTTAAGCGAATTGGCAGACTCGGCAAGGTTTTCCATACCGCGGCCAAGACGGTCGACAAGTTCGGGGCCGATTTTGGCTTCGGAAAGCATTCTGTCGAGTTCGTCGGTAATACCATTGCCTGAGGTCGATTTGCCGGTGGATACGACAGCTTCTTCGCCCTTCATACCTGCAAGTTCAGGATATACAAGACTCCAGTCCCATTCGATGTGCAGAGGTTCAAAAGCTGAGAGGAAAAAGATGACGGCCTCGGTACCCATACCGAGAATCAGCATAGGCACAGCACCAGGCCAGTGGTTGATTTTGAACAGAGCTCCGATAATAACGGCCGATGCGCCCCATCCATACAGTTTGCTCATAAAGTTCTTGTAACCTTTACTCCGAACAAGGTTGTCAATTTTACTCATAACTTTAGTTTTTAAATTATGTTTACTTATTTTTTAATGTATTTATTCTTTTGTCAATATATGTCGCTATTATTTTGCGACATTGGAAGCCGATTTCAGGTTATCGCCCTTAACGCGGCCCAGATAAGGCTGAACGCAACGGAAACCGATATACGACTTGGCAGTATCCTGGTATTCAAACGAACGGGTCTGAACCTGGATGAAGTATTTCTGGTCCTTCCACGAACCGCCACGGATGACTTTACGCTTCATTGCGGGAGCATCGTTGTCCTTGGCATTGTAATTGTAGTAGGGCGACAGGGCATTGGCAATAACGTAAGTAGGATTGTCATAAGCATCCAAGCACCACTCAGAAACATTACCCGACATATCGTACAGACCGTAGTCGTTCGGGGCATAGTGGCCAACCATAAGGGTCTTAACGCCACCATCGTCGTCGTATGCGCCCTTCAGAGGCTCATAGTTTGCAAGGAAGCAGCCATTGGGATTGCGGACGTAAGGACCGCCCCACGGATAGCTCTCGCCGGCGATGCCGCCACGGGCTGCGAATTCCCACTCTGCTTCGGTAGGCAGACGGAAATCGTTCATCTGAGTATAGTCGATAGACTCAAGATACTGGTTCAGATAGTTCGAACGCCATACACAGAAAGCCTTGGCCTGCACCCAGCTGATGCCGACGACAGGATAGTTGTCGTAGGCGGGCGACGTGAAATACTGGCGGGTGAAGTCCTCATTCATACTATATGTATAGTCGTGAACCCAGCACAGAGTATCAGGATAGACGTTTACCACTTCGCGTTTGATGAGCGACGAACGGTTGTTCAAACCCTTCGGACGCGGAGCGAACATAGTACCCTTGTATTCGTCTTTGACAGCCGTCGAGCTCTCTTTCTTGGCAGCCTCGGCATAGTCAATCCAATAATATTCATAGTTCAGCTTGGCGGGATCGATGGTGCGGCGACGATAGAAGCGGTCTTTCTCAGGCAGATAGAGGTCTTCCAGAGCTTCGCGTGTTTCCTGTTCGGTCCAGCGGATTTTCTCTTTCTTGTTGAGGATAGCAGGTTCCAGAGGCTCGCCATATTCGTCTTCCTCAATCAGATAGCCATCAATACCGGCTTCGCCAAGCATACGGCGTGCAACCGAATCGATGACCCAATTGACAAACTGACGATACTCGTTGTTTGTAATCTCAGTCTCGTCCATAAAATACGAGCTCACCTGCATAGTGCGCGGCTGTGGGGGTGTGCCATAGGTGACATTCTGGGTACCAGCACCCATACTGAAGTTGCCTTGGTTAATGAAAACCATACCTTTGAGGTCTATATCCTCAAAAATTGGACGGTTCTGAACTCCAACCAGCTCGCCCTTGTCCGACGAGCCACAGCTCCACAATAATACTACTCCAGAGAGTAAGAGAAACAACTTTTTCATATTAATAATGATATTATAATTTCAAAAATAATACTTTTCCTGTTTTCTGTTCTTTTACGGATGATTTGTAAAAAAGTTTCGTTTGCCTATAAATTATTACAACAAATAACGTGTGTTCTGATAGACCGACGGCAGCTTCGGAGGAATGACAATCTTGAAGCAATATCTTACATACGCTTCAATCGAACCGAAGCTGAAACCCGACTTATAGACACCCAGCTTACTGGTTGTCAAGTCATAGGCAAGTCCTATCTTCATTTTGTCCCAATTAACGCCTCCGAGGAAAGTGACAGCATCCTGAAGACGGTAGCTTACACCGCCCCAGAACAGGTTCTGATATTCAAGCAGGCAGGAGAGGTCGAACTGGAAGACAGAGAAGTTGGCAGTTCTCACCAAGGCTGACGGTTTCAGGCGGAACGAGGGGTTGGAAGGAATCACGTACTCATATCCGCCCAACAGGTAGAGGACTCTGCTGGTCTGAAAGTTAAGCTCGTCACTATGCGTGCCGAGAAGATTCTTCAACGAAAAACCCAAATAGTAAGAACCAGGCACCTGATAGTAGACACCTAACGAAGCATCGATCAGGAAGTCGCTGACCTCATCGTTGTTGAGTACCGGGTCGGAAGTCGACGAAGGAATATCGTTGGGGTTGCCAGGCAAATCGTCATAGCCGAAAAGACCTTTGGCGCGCGTAATGCTGTAGAAATTGCCCTCGATTCCTGCCGAGAGGTTGCCAGGGCCCCAATAGATGCGGAATGCGTAGTCAAACGAGCCACTGATTGTCGAGTTGTAGCCAATCTTGTCGGCAAACAGCGTGAAGCCGAGACCTCCGTGCAGAATCTTGACAGGAGAGTCAAACGAGAACAGATAGTCGGTCGGCAACGAGCCCTTTTCTCCTCCAGGGACAGGGGAATCCAAACGGAGACCCAACCATTGCCCACGATACATAATCGAACCGCACATAGAGCCAGAGCTGCCCGCATAGGCAGGGTTGACGGCGAGACGGTTGAACATATACTGCGAGAACTGGACCTCCTGTTGAGAATGACCAACGTATGAAAATCCCAATATCAAAAGCAAAATTGATATGTTTTTTTTGATTTCGATTTTCATATTGTTTAAGCAGTTAATATAATGTAATAATTTTATTTCCAATATTATATGATTACAAATACTCTGCTTGGAAAAACCAAAACAAAGTACTTTTTGACTTGCAAAGATAACAAGAATTATTTATTTATATGATTTTTTTTTAAAAAATTTACAAAATATAAATAAATACGTCTGATTTTCAACACAAAAGCGATATTATTTTGTGGCAACTATCTTTATATCGGGAAACAGGGCCAGAAGTTCTTTCCTGACAAGCTCGGCTTTGACATACGACTGCGACAGTTCGAGCACAGCAACCACTCGGTTCTTGATGCCGTGATGGCGGTATGCGACCTGGTCCTGATAGAATATCGGCAGACGTTCGACCCGCTTCTTGGCCTCGTCGGTGGTTCGGCACTGGAAAAGTTCCAGATCGTATAGCTTGTTGGCATCGTAAGGGGGATCTGAGTCAAGCAGCGAAAGATATTCCTTAAACTGCCCTTTCTCAAGCACATCGAACAGTTGCTCCTGTTTTTCCCATAATGGCAAACAGCGAGGTGGCAGCACCTCGACCAATACAGAATGCGATTTGACGCCGATTTGACGTGCAGCCCGTGACGTCAAATCCAGCACATTGGACTTTGGGCAACGGTCGTTGACGCGCACGATGACCTGCTTGCCGTTACTGGGATTGGTTACGAGCAGCAGGGTGCCGAACTTCAGTGTCCGATGAGCGGCCGTGAAGCGGTCTTGCGTGAAAATCTCGCCGTTGCTGGTCTTGCGTCCGATGAATTTGTCGCTATAGTAAGTACCTCGCATAGTGTATGTTTTAGTCGTATCGGTCGACGAAATGGTCTGCGCTGATATTGACGGTACCGACATCAGCGCCATCACGACAAAAAACACACTATGCAAATATATAGCTCTCATAACTTTACCAGTCTAGGGCATCGTCGTTGAACCACTTGCCTTGAAGTCGCAACGTCTGCTCAATCACGTCGCGCACACATCCGCGTCCACCGCCGAGATGTGATATATAGTCTGAAATGCTTTTGATTTCTTCGGCGGCATCGGCAGGACAGGCCGCAACACCACAGTGGCGCATAATCTCAAAGTCCGGTATGTCGTCGCCCATACAAAGCACCTCGCTTTCTTTCAGTCCATTCTCTTCCAGAAAATTGCGATAAGTAACCATTTTGTTGCCACAACCCGTATAGATCTGTGTGACGCCGAGCGACTCCATCCTGTTGTTGATACTCAGCGAAGTGGCTCCTGAAATTAAGGCTATGACATACCCTTTCTTTACAGCGTACTGTATAGCATATCCATCTTTAATGTTTCCACACCTGACGGTTTCGCGGTCGGCATACATCCACACGCTTCCGTCAGTCATCACACCGTCAAAATCGAACACAAACGCTTTGATTTCGTGCAGTTTTGATTTATAGTTCATCTGTCGTTGTATATTTTTTGGCCGCCCAGGGCAGCCTTGCGTTAGTCAAACTTTTTTGCGAGCCTCGTTTGCATAGGTCAACACACGTTCGTAGACGCCTCGCCATCCTTTCCATCCGAAATCCTCGCACAGGCTCTGGTTGTGCCACAGCAAAGAGAGTGTGCCTCCAACAGCCTTAAGCTCGTCTGTCAATTCGCGATAGACAGTCTCTGCCTCTTCGGTCGAAAGTTTCTGGTAGTAGTAGAACGTGGAGTCCATCGCCGCAAATGGATGCACGGTTAGCGCAGTCTCGCAGTCACTCTCCAAATCAAAGAAAGGGTATGGTGTTCCAGTACCGGCGCGGAAGCCTGGTTCCTCGGCATAACCCATAGTGTAATCGTGCAGGATACCATTGTCTATCAGCACGTCATACGACCTTGGCAGTTGCAGTCTGAGAAAATGGTAGCGGTTGCGGACTGTCTGCCGATGCAGGAGCGACGAGAGCCGTTCGCGCTCAATCCCGACAAGTTCCGGATTGTCGAACGACGCATACGACCCGTGAAGACCGATTTTTGCATAGTCGCCCAAATGCTGCAGCAACTGGCGAAATTCGCTGTTCTGATAGGATATTGGCTTGTCATAGACGTTATAGTCGGCCATCAAAGGAAAAAAAGTCAGGCTGATACCAGGCAGACGGCTGTGGACATCAAGGATATAGTCAAAGCTGTCGAACGGGTCTGGGTCCTTGCCCAGGATAACCCTCCACCGCTTGCGCAGTTCTCCCCTATTCTGAATCGACATAAAGTCACGTCCCATACCTGTAAGTGTGCGCACAAGCCCTTTGTGTTTGTAGCAATAGGCTGCATCGATATCGACAGTGTCTTCCACGTCGAACCATCGCGACGGGACCACAAGCGACGGATAGCGTTGCCTGAGCCTGTCGGCCAACATCATAGCCCATCGGTCGACCACAGCTTTACGCAAGAATCCTTCACGATAAGCCAGACTTGCGGCAGCGGGATAACGGCCGTGCTGGTCCGAAATATGCGGCAGATACTCCTCGTAACGCGACAGACAGAAAAAAACGGAGGCAAAAATATCGAAAGGAAAATCGCTCGCAGCATTGTGTACCGGGAAGAGTGCCGCCGTACCTTCATAATCGAAACAGCGAGGCGACTGGTCCTCGATGGTGGTATGGAACAGCAGGTCGCTCGACCGAACAAAAAAAGCATCGCCAACCTTGTGAGGCCCATAGCAGAGACGCGGGCCGTCAAACGACTCAAAGCTATCCACATCCGTAGTAATCTCAAAATCCATTTTGAGCAGATGGCGGAACATAACATTCAAGGTGTAGCCCAGCCTATTCGTCATTCGGGGTATGTGTACGAGCAGCATAAAATAATTATTTTCGCGTCATTTTGAAAATGCAAAGATACAAACTTTTTTTGAAACAGAGCGAAAACATCTTTTAAAACATATAAAAAAAACATCTGTTCATCGTCTAAAAAGAAGTATCGCTTTTATGATTCTGCTCCGATCAGGAGTAAACGGCATCTAAAATCGAATAAAAAAAAACTGCAGCGTGTCAGATTTAGGTGAAAAAATGTGTATTATTATTAGAGAACATAATCGAACGAGTATGAGAAATAGAATGATCTTTTTTCTGGCGACATCGCTTCTGGCGACGACAGCAATGCAGGCGCAGGATGTGATTTCCCTTCGCGGTCGAGTGACGGCGAAAGGCAAGGGTGTGCCCTATACAACGCTACAGCTGCAAGGCACATCCATCGGCGTTGCTTGCAACGACAATGGCGACTATGAGATGAAACTGCCAGTCAACTGCAAAAGCGACACCATTATCATCCGTTCGATAGGACATCTCAGCCTCAAGACCACTGTCGATCATCTACAGAAAAACGGCAACATTCATCTCAAAGCGCAGGCGATTGAACTCAAGACTGTTATTGTGACTGACTACAGTTCCGCGCGTCACCTTTTAAATGAAGTCGTGGCTCACATTGGACGCAACTATCACCAACGCACATCTTGGTCAACATTCTTCTACCGCGACTGGCGCACCGTAGACGGCGAGCTGTACCTTTTCGACGAGGCCGTGATGAGTGTGCGTCGATGCCCCTATTCGCGTTATGCCGACAAGCGGGGCTACCGACTCGACCCTGCCCAGCGCGAGATGGAGAGCAACCTCAAGACCCTGCTGCGCCACCGACTTGTGGTGTACGACCGCGAACTGCTCGAAAGCAAGATCGACAAGCCGCAAGGTTGCGACCAGATGCTTGCCTATGCCGACGACGAGGACTTTTTCGACCCCGTTGCCACACCGCAGGCCAGCTATGCCCTCGCAAGCCGGTTGCTCAAAGAGCACAGTTTCGAGTCGCTGAAAGAGTTCTCGGCTGACGGTGAACACTATTACCTTGTGCGTTCTGTCGGTCCTTGCCGCACCCCCAAGGACCGCGTCGGATACGAATATACTATCCGCAAGCGTGACCTGGCCATTGTGCGCCTCGTCACCACAAAGCAGCCCGTCCGCCACAAAGCGCCGCAAAACGCGTGGGTCAACGTCTACTTCTCCTCGATGTATGTCGAGGCCGACTCATCGGTGTGGACCTACGATGTTCGCGACGGACACTACACTTTGACACGCTACTACAACTCCAAGTCATACCATCTCGAGTCGAAAGGCCGCGGAAATGACGACAAGGTGCAGCGCTGGCGACAATGTCGCGACTGGGTCATCACCGACTTCTCGCTCACCTCCCCGGACTCAAAGGAGCAACCCTTAGCGGTAATTCCGCAGACACTGGCCGGAGCCTTTGGCAGCAGCGACTACAGTTCCGACTTCTGGGGCCGCTACAACTACATACCCATCGACAAACTTCCCTTAAGCCTTCTAAATAAAAAATTCAACAGACAATGAAAAAAACAGTTTTAATTCTTTGGGCATTCTTTCTGCCACTACTGTCCGCGGCGCAGGACGACAGCGTCTGGGTTGAAGGCATCGTGACCGACGCCGTCACCGGAAAGCCCGAATCGGTCTGCGAAGTGCAGTTATTTCAGGAAAACGAAGTCAAAGCCATTGCCTTCTGCGACGAGGAGGGTCGCTACACCATCGGCTGGATGCTCGCAGGCACATACTCAATGTCGGTCATTTCAAAAGGCACCACGCTCTACTGCGCAGAGCTGTCCATTATGGAAGATGCCATTCTGAATATCGCTCTGGTGCACGACTCTCTGCTGACACGCACACTTGCGCCCGTCGTAGTGGCAGAGAAAAAACACGGCCTCGGAGAACGTCTTATAACAAGTCCCGACGACTATCGTCTGTGGGATTTCAACGGCAATCCAGAACTTTGGGGCAGCGGCCCCGCAAGTTACGCCAGTGGCAACAGCAAGGGTGCAACTTATTTTAATAATCCAGGCAAACTTGCCGGTTGGAGACCCTGGTGGCTCGATGCTCCATTCACAAAGAAAGTCAAGGCTACAGGCAGCGACAATAACCGGAAGAAAGAGAAAGACACGGAATGACCTGTCGCGACAGGCAAGCCTGTCTCCGTCTTGCAACTATGTTTCCTCTAAAAATCAAATACCGACGTCAATAGCGACGCTGTCGGAAGCGACACGCACCTTCGTTTCCACACCCAACGGAAGAGCCCTGTTTTCGGTGCCAATGTGTCCAAACAGACAATTGAAAGCCACCGGATAGTCATATTCAGCCACTGCGTTAGCCACGATACGCTCCGCGCTGCAACCGAAGGGAACAGCATTGTCGTGCATATTGCTCATAGCGCCGACAAGAAGACCTTTCAGATGCGACAGTTTCCCTGCCCGTTTCAGAGCCATCATCATACGGTCGATATGGTACAGATACTCGTCAAGGTCTTCAATCAGAAGAATTTTGCCGTCGGTGTCGACATCCGATGGCGATGCAAGCAGACTGTATAGAATAGACAGGTTGCCCCCTACGACCTCGCCGCAGCAGTACCCCGGGCGGTTAGCGGCATCGCTACTATTGGCGAATTCGTAGTGTCCGTGTCCTTCAAACAACGCCCCTCTAAGGCTTTCGACCGAAGGACTATGCCACTGCGACTCGTCAGCCGGTATATCGATAGGCATTGTGGCGTGCATCGTCGGCACAGCGCAATTCCTGGCGATATGACTGTGCAGAACGGTGATGTCGCTGTAGCCCACAATCCATTTCGGACTTTCACAAAAGCGACTGAAATCCAGCCTATCCACAATGCGCACGGTACCATATCCGCCTCGAGCGCAAAAGATGGCCCTTATGGAAGCGTCATCCAGCAGCGACTGCATCAGTCCTACACGATGGGCATCGTCGCCTGCAAACTGGTTTTCAACAGAATACAAACCGTCTGGAATCTCAACCTCGAGTCCCCACGATTGCAGCAGCCGAACCGCAGGCTCTATTTCAGATTCCGTCACCTTGCGCGCCGGTGCTGCTATCGCCACCCTATCGCCTCGTTTCAATATATTCATATACTAATTTTTACTTCAATAACGCTTAAAAAAACAAAATATTGCATCATCACCAAACGGCTATATTACAACTTTTTACATCAGTCATAAAAGTTAAAATCGACAAAACATCCAGTTTTTGTGACTCCGTTTGAAAAAAATAACGTAAATTTGCACCCTCAATTCAACAAAAATTATTCCATTATAAACTAAATAAGAAAAATGACACTCCGTGAAATAGTTAAGCTACTGGATGCAAAAGTATGCATCGGCGAGAACCGACTGGACGAAGAGGTTGAGTATGCCTTCGCCTCCGACCTGATGAGCGACGTGCTGACACTTAAGGACACCCCGATGCTCATCACAGGCCTGTGCAATGTGCAGACCATCCGCACCTGCGATATGGCAACACTCGACATCATCGTAGTGGTACGCAACAAGAAAGTCACCGACGATATGATCGAAGAGGCCGAGGACAACGGTATGGTCATCCTCAGCTGTCCCTACTCTATGTTCAAAGCCTGCGGCCTGCTCTACGACGCCGGCATCAAACCGCTTTATTAATCACAATTAACCAATCACCCAACAATATGCATCAGGAATACACAGTAATAGAGGGCGATTTTGTCAATGCCGGCAAAGCTTCGAGCTCGGTCAAGAAGACCCTCAAGCAACTCAACGTCGAACCAGGCATAGTCAAACGCGTCGTCGTGGCGCTCTACGAGGCCGAAGTCAACGCCATAGCCCACGCCTATGGCGGCAAAGTGCTGGTCGACATCGACAGCGACAAAATACGTATGGTCGTCGCCGACAAGGGTCCCGGCATCCCCGACATAGCACTGGCAATGCAGGAGGGCTATTCCACCGCACGACCCGAGGTGCGCGATATGGGCTTCGGTGCCGGTATGGGCCTACCCAATATGCAGAAGAATGTCGACAAGCTCAACGTCACCAGCGAAGTGGGCGTCGGCACCACCGTCGAGATGGAAGTGAACTTTTAGAAAAAGCAATTTCCCCATTCACCACTCTCTATTCACCAATCACTAATCACAATTCACTTTAATTATGTTCGTACACGCGCTCAAAATCGACGACAAGAAATGCATCGGCTGTATGCGATGCCTTAAGGCCTGCCCCACCGAGGCCATACGCATCAGCGAGGGCACCGCACACATACAGGAACACCGCTGCATCGACTGCGGCAAGTGCCACGAGACCTGCCCCGTCAACGCCATCTACATCAACGAGGACGACTTCCAGATGGTCCACGACTTTCCACACTCGGTGGCCCTGATTCCGGCCGTCTTTCTGGGCCAGTTCCCCGAGGAAATACGCGTGTCGCGAATCTATAACGCCCTCGAGGACTTGGGGTTCCGCCACGTCTTCGAGGTCGAATCGGCTGCCAACATATTTGCCGAAGCCAAAGAGCATTACGCTCGCGAGAACCCCGACATCCGACCGCTGATTTCCAGTTTCTGCCCCGCCATCGTAAGGCTGATACAGATCAAATATCCCTCGCTGACCGAGAATATTATGCCCATCAAGGCACCCCTCGACCTTTCGGCAATCTATTGCCTGCAGGAGCTGCAGAACCGTGGCATTCCGCGCGAAGAGATAGGCCTCTTCTATGTCACCCCCTGCGCCGCCAAGATTGCTGCCGTCAAGGCACCCATCGGCGAGAAGCGTTCCATCATCGACGGCGTGATCAATATGGACTCGCTCTTCAACCGCACCTACCGCAAAATCAAGGAGCAAGGCAAGAACTACATCCCCAAGCCCAGCCGCACCATCAACCTCTCGAGCGACGCCATCCTCAGCACCCTCACCAACGGCGAGCGGCGCATCTGTCTGGCCAAAAAGAGCTACTCCATCGACGGCATACAAAACGTGATGGACTTCCTCGACAAGCTGGAGAACGACGAGGTGGAAGATGTCGAATTCCTCGAGCTCCGCGCCTGCGACCAGAGCTGCGCCGGTGCCCTGCTGAGCTACGAGAACCGCTTCCTGTGCGGAGCACGTATGTATTCGCGTGCACGCAAAGCCGCCGAACGCGAGCGCAACGGCGAGGTGCCGCGCGACCGCGCAATGGACTCGATGAAGGACTACCTGCTCGAGAACAGCCGCGTCGAGGCACCGCAGCCGCGCTCGATGTTCGTGCTCGACAAGGACCGCGCCAAGGCCTTCGAAAAGATGGAGCGCATCAACCGGCTCAAGGCCCGCCTGCCGCAGATCGACTGCGGGCTGTGCGGCGCACCGACGTGCGAAAGCTTCGCCGGCGACGTGGTCATCAACCGCATCGGCCTGTCGCGATGCATCTTCTACCAGCGTCACTTGGAGCGCAACAACGACATCACGCGCCAGGAATGCATCGCCGCAATGAACGCCGTGTGGGGCAACGACCGGATGAAGGAATAAAGAACATCCCTACAGGCCAGAACCGCTTTCCCAAAGACACTAATTATTAACTAATACTTCAATAATATGAAACGAATTGTCATTATCTTTATGTTTGCAGCCCTTTGCGCATCGGCACAAACACCGTCCGACAGTGCCAGTTTTTCAAAGCATTTCCTCGAGGCAAGGATGCAGTTGGGACCCGGCGACCACGTAACAGGCGAAGTTCAGTTTAACATAACCGCTGCCTTTGGTCTGCAGTACGCATACGTGCCCGAGCGTTGGGGATGGTATAGTTCACTGTCTTATGCCAACTTCCAGAAAAGCGACTTTATCGGAGCCACAGGAGGCGCGGTTTACAGGCTTTGCGGCAAGGACTCAAAAATCGATTTCCAATTCTATTACGGACTGGCCTTGGCAGTGCCGCTGCATAGCGGATTCAACACGAAACTGGGACTCGATGCCGGCATACGTATCGCAAATGGCGCAAAGGCCGACCGAAGCAAGTTCTCTTGGATGAGCGCGACGCTTGGACTGACAAACTTTTGGGACAAGCCGTTCGTCACTATGGGACTAAGCATAGATGTGGCGGCCGTCGTTGCCGGACTCACAATGCTTCGGATATATTTGTAGGCTATCCCTGTCATCCCGAATCAACGCTGATCTATGAAACCGGACCCTCAACCTCACGACTGTCAACGGCAACATCTTCGGCGGAGGCAATCAGGCGCCAGTCAGCCTTAACACATTCGTGCTCATTGCTGGCCGCACACAGGTGCTAGGCAATGTCTATGGTGGCGGCAATATGGGTACCATTGGCGGCAACACCAAGGTCGTCGTCAACGGCGATGCCGACTAGTCCCCGTCCGCTCTGCGTTTTCCGCTCTCCGTTTTCCGCTCTTCGCTTTCCGCTTCCTGCGGCCAGGCGTCAATGAACTGCCCTCTTTCCTTGAAGTGCTCAAGCATTGCGCGGAAAAAGCGGTGGCGCGACAACGTCTCGCTATTGCCTATGATTATCAGTTTCATACGGGCGCGCGTGATGGCGACATTCATACGCCTCAGGTCGCCGAGGAAACCGATTTGTCCTTCCTCGTTGTCGCGCACCAAACTTATCAGTATCACGTCGCGTTCCTGCCCCTGGAAGCCGTCGACCGTGCGCACTGTCACCTGGCCGCGCAGACGGCGATAGAAACGCTGCATCTTCAGCAGGCGGCGTATCATCCGCACTTGGGCACGGTAGGGCGAGATGATGCCAAAGTCGACCCCGTCGGCCACAACGCGCTCCAGCCCAAGCATATCGACATAGTCGCGCAGCGTGTGCACCACCAGGCGCGCTTCGTCGGCATTGGTCAGGCTGCCGCTCCGCGAACGGCGCTCGCCGCTTTCCGTTCTCACATCTCCGTTCTCCGCTTTCCGTTCCCCTCCACTGGTGTCGATGAAAGTCAGCGGCGTGTCCATCAGGTGCACCTGGCGGTCGGCCACTTCGGGCGCCGCCTTCAGCGCACCGTGGTAGAACCAGCGCGAAGGGAAATCCATTATGTCGCGGTTCATTCGGTACTGCGTCGTCAGCAGGGTGACACATTCCGGCTTGGTCCTGACAACATATTGCATCAGCGTGTCCGACAAGCCTTTGCGTGCCGCCTCGATGCATTTGACCGTCGGCGGTAGCTGCTGGTGGTCGCCACTCAGCACCACACGGTCGGCCTTCAGTATGGCCGTCCAGCAGGCAGGCTCCAGTGCCTGCGCCGCCTCGTCGATAAAAAGGGTGCTGAAACGGCGGCGTTCCAGTATGTGGTATGCACTGCCTATCAGCGTGCAGCTGACCACGCGCGCCTGACGGAACAGGTCTTCATTGATCCTGATTTCCAGCTCGTCGGCACGCTTGCGCATCTGGCGCGCTTTCTCCTTCGACGGCGGCCGGTCGGCGTTGCGCAGTAGCTGGCGTATCTGCCACAGCTCGGGATAGTCGGGATGGTCGCCATAGCGCCGCTCGTAGCTGCATTCGAGCATCTCGTCGCTCATCTTCAGCGGATTGCCGATGCGCAGCACATTGACGCTGCGCTTCGAAAGCTGCTCGCTGATCCAGTCGACAGCGGCGTTCGACGGCGCGCAGACCAGCACCTGCTCCTCGCGCTGTAGGGTCTCGATGATGGCCTCGACCAGCGTGGTCGTCTTGCCGGTCCCCGGAGGACCGTGCACTATGGCCACATCCATCGCCGCAACCACCTGTCGCACAGCACGGTTCTGCGTATCGTTTAGCCACGGAAACACCACCGGTGGCAGCTGGCGGAACCGGGGCCGCAAATTGCCAACCAAGGTTTCGCGCAGGCGCACAAACTTTTCATTCTCAGAGCGCATAGCCGTCCGCAACGATTCGTGCATCACGCGGTACGATGTGCTGTCGATCGACACGCGGATGCCAAGCAGCGCACGCTCGGCCGTCTCCTGCAGCACCTTCAGCGCGTCGCGACCGGGCAGCTGCACCTGAATCACACCCTCTTTGTAACTGTCGACGAAACAGCTGTACTTCAGCTCCTTTACACCACTTTCGCCCTGCCCGTTCGACAGACAGAAAAACGCCACCGCGCTGCCGGGCTCGAAATCGTTCTCCAATTCGTCGCCTTCGGTATCGTAAGTCACGGTGACAATCAGATGGTTCAGAGCATCATAGCCCCATCCGCTGATGGCAATGGGGTACTTGCAGTCCGGCTCGTTGGCGCGGCCAGTGATGCAGCCCTCGCCCAACGAACGGGCGTAGGCCGCCGTCTCATAGTCCTGCTCCATCTGCAGCAGCTCGTCCAGCGCCGCCAACCGTGCTATGCTTGTCCTGTTTTCCATCTTTTCGCGTTCGTCATCTTTCAACGGCAAGCACCTGTCCAACAACCTTTTTTGTGCCAAACCCACAACACCCGCGCCCGCCGTTCAGCCCTGCAAAATTACACAAAATAATCGTATCATCGACTTCCGCCCACGATGATTTGTATTAAATATTGGTACGCAGGCGCCCCGCCTGCGAAATAAATAAGCAGGGCAACCCGCAAAGATGAAACACGCGTCGAAAATCATTCGCGTGCAAAAATTTTTCATCATTTCACGTTGAAATCGAAAATTTTATGTATTTTTGCAGCGCCATTCCGAAAATTTACTCAATGGAATGAGTAAAATTACTCAACAATAATTAAAGATGCGCAACTATGTTCGAACGTGTTTATTGTAAGGTTATTAGAGAACGATTGGATGAACCTCGGAGATTCATCCAGATTGTTACAGGGCCTCGTCAGGTTGGCAAAACGACGATGATAAAACAGGTATTATCGACCATAAAAATCCCGTGGATGATGTATTCGGCCGACGACGTACCCACCTCCCGCCGTGAATGGATTTCCGACTGCTGGGAGAATGCCCGGACTAAGCTTCGAAATGAACCAATAAAAAACATTGTGCTTGTTATCGACGAAGTTCAAAAGATCTCCGGATGGAGTGAGGTGGTGAAAAAAATGTGGGACGAGGATTCTTTCAACGACACACCCATCAAGGTACTGCTACTTGGCTCGTCACGTGTGATGTTAGAACGCGGATTGGCCGACTCGTTGGCAGGGCGTTTCGAGACCATCAAGGTGCCACACTGGTCATACGGAGAGATGCGCGAAGCTTTTGACTTTACATTGGAACAGTATGTGTATTTCGGTGGTTACCCTGCAGCTGCTACATTGGTTTCCGATGAAGGCAGATGGGCCGAATACATACATTCAGCCATCATCGACGCCACTATCAACAAGGATGTGCTTGTCGATGCCGTGGTGAACAAACCTGCCCTGCTGCGCCAAACCTTCGAGCTGGCAGCAGCTTATTCGGGCGAAATACTGTCATTGACCAAAATGATTGGCAGGCTGCAAGATGCGGGAAACACGACGACGCTGTCATCCTATCTGCATCTCCTCGACGAGAGTGGGTTGGTATGCGGGTTGCAGAAATATGCAGTCGACAATAGCCGTCGTAGAGCATCGGTCCCCAAATACCAGGTGTACAACAATGCGCTTAAAAGCATTTTTTGCGAAGCAACATTCAAGGAGGCCCTAAACGACAGAAAGTTATGGGGGCGTTTGTTTGAATCCGCCATCGGTTGTCACGTGGTCAATTCCGCATTCGCCCACCGTCTGCAGCCGTTTTATTGGCGTGATGGAGACAGTGAAGTTGATTTTGTTTTGCGTTCTGGAAGCAAAGTAGCTGCAATAGAAGTGAAGTCAAACCACGAGCGGTACAACCGCGGACTAGCACTTTTCCGTGAACGATTCTCGCCCCACGCAGCTTTTGTGGTTGGATATGAGGGCTATCCGGCAGAAGATTTCCTTAAAACCAAACTCACAGTCCTGTTCGAATGAACCGTAAAAAAAACACACTCGAAAGAATACACAAAATAATCGTATCATCGACTTCTGCCACCCTAAGTTCCATTAAGAAGCGCAACTTTTGAGGGCAAAAATTGACTACTCCGTTCCCCGTCCTCGTTTTTGTTTACCGTTTGACTAGTTTGATGTCCGTGATTGTTTCCGAGTTGTCGCGATTCATTTTTATGCGGACCACATAGCTGCCAGACGCAACGTCTGAGATGTTGAAAGAAGAAGTGTTTTTGAAATATCTTACCAATCGTCCGGACATATCCAGAATTTCGACAGATGCCGATTCGAATGGAAGACCCCTAATTTGGACGATGCCATCGGTAGGGTTGGGGTACAACGAGATGGCGGAATAGCTATTCACTTCGCTAATTCCGACTTGGGGGCAGGCGGTGATGGTGTCGCTCCAGGGACTGTGCGCCACGCGGTTGCCGTCGCAAAGGCCACGGACGCGGAACAGATGGCACTGGTCGTCGGGCAGGGTAACAGTTGCAGTGGTGTCGGGTATAAGCAATACGGCGGCGGCGTCCCAGCTGCCGCCTACGGGGATATATGCCAATTCATAGTCGGGGTGGGCAAACTGGCTGCTCCAGGAGAGGGTGACCGTATGACCAGCAGTCCCGTCGCTCCACAGCGAATCCACAGTGGAGCAGGGTTTCGGACGGTGCATGTCTAATGCAGAGTCGTAGAAAAGCGTCATAACGGAGGCCTCCTGGTAGTTTCCGAGGAAGATACTGTCATAAACTCTTGGTTGATCGCCCATTTCACCTCGGAATATCCAACCGTGGTCGTTTACTGACATATTCTTACTTTCAACTAAAAAGTTATATTGTATTGGCGATGACCAAGTCACCTCCTTGGTATGCTTGTTAATTTTGCATAGTTCAGTCTTTTTTAAATCATATTTATAATCCACATCTAAAAGCAAATTGTCGCCGAGAATCGCCAGTGAGCTTGATTCATTTTTGTTAATAGTATCAACGAGGTAATAATCGATAGGAGAACCAGTAATGCGATTATAAGAGACTACTAAACAATAACCACTTGCATTAATATTAGCAACTAATGGGAGTCCTATGCTGTGTGCACTGTCTATATAGAATCGAGTGGAGTTTACCCAAGATGGCTTATATAATACATAAACATTTTCCTCATCCGTAGCGACACCTCCTAGAGCCATATAATTATTTGGAGTGGATGTAGTTTGTTCGTTATAAAGTTGTTGTACCCAAACAATCTCTCCATCCAGATTCAGTTTCAGCAAACAGGGCATAGTTTCCCAGTCCTTTGTATTGTCAATCCTCAAGTAGTGGACAGAATCCAGAAATACTTTGATGGGAAAGGTATCAGGGTTGAAGTAAAAGTCCTCGTTATGAAAAATGCAATTGGCATAAATCCCGTCATCAACAATAGTCGTATTTTTGAATTCAATATATGCTCTAGCCCGTCCATCGGGATTCCATACCGATATACTGTCAATCAAGAATCTTGAGCTAATCATATTCCAGTCGCTGTCCATCATAAAGTACATTGACGTGGTAAATGTTTTCCCGTTCTGGGTCTTGATATTCAACGGGTATTTTCTGTTGGTATCGCCATCAACAATGATGTATGCTTTGTGTAGCGAATCCTCACCGAAGAAATCACTACAGGCGAAAATGTGGATATTGTCATCCTCGTCAACTAAAAAACTGCCATAAGATGACTTAAGATGACCGAATGGATTAGAATAAAAAGAAATATAGTCCCAATCGCAATAAGCATACAACTTAACACTATGATAGTCGAGTAGGTTCCCATCTGAATCAAAGGTGACAAAATAGGTAGCGAAATGATTTTTAGTGATTATATCGCTGGATGTAGTAAGAATTGTGTCAAAGAAATAGAACCATTCTGCTCCAGGTGCGAATCCCCAAGAAAAGTCAAACGCGATGGTTATTCTGTCGTCTTTCACAACCATATTATTCCACAGAACACTTGGAGAATTAGCATTAGCTCCGCGAGCCGACTTGCACCAGAGGACAGTCCCCGATGTATCAATTTTAGCCAGAAAAACACCAAAGGTAATTCCGGAAGAGTAGTATTCTGTAATTGAATCCATAGGGTTTATGTATGGACCGTTGTATATGCCACTATTCAACCGGGCATCCATACCGCACCTCCCGAAAATATAAGTATTACCTGCGCTGTCAACGTACGAATCTTTCACTTCGTCATATACCTTGCCACCGGAACCAGTTTGTCCATGGGCCCATTTCCCCCAGCAATAGCCCTGCTCTTGGGCGTGGACGGTAAGGACAGGCATAGCATAGCTTAGCAGTATGCCAACGAGTAATATCTTTAATGTTCTATACGGTTTCATAATGATTTGTTTTTTTATTGTTTTATCAATTTCAGATACTCATAGTCGTTGTTTGTTGTCACCACCTTGACGATATAGGTGCCTGAAGAGAGTGCGGAGATGTCGACGAGCGAATACGCTTCAATATGTCTTTATTTTTCTATTATTCTCTTTGTTTATGCCATATATTGTTGTTTTTGGTTTGTCGGTGCAAAATTACGACTTTATTTTCATTCGGCAAAATGTTTTCGCAGGCGGGGCGCCTGCGTACCGGATTTGCGCACGGTGCATACCACTATTCTCCCCTGCCTTGCCATCGGAAGCGGGGTGGCGCATTGCTCTTCGCTGGGCGAAAAATTATGTTAATTTTTAACTTAATTCTATCAAAGTTCACTGGAGTGAAATTTGGTAAAAGTTTGGTAGGAATTTGAGTGAACTTTGGTAGGTATTTGGTACCTCGAAATCAACGAGTTGAAAAAACGCATAATTTGGCTGTTTTTAACAGTTTTTAAGTTAAAACAACCTCGAAAAATGTTAAATAAAACGATTAGAATCGGCCATTTCGACGAAGGATTGTCCTACTTGTACAGCACCAATACGACTATTGAAGAGACCGACAACAGGATTTCGACGGCGAAGACAATATTACCCAACGTTTTCTTCTGTTTGCACAAATCGTCATATTTTTTTACAATCCTGCGCTTGAATAGCGGAACAACAACCACAAGTATCATCGAAAAAAGCAACGATAGGCCAAGCACCACGTCCGACGGAAAGGCAGCAGTAACCAAAGCAGCAGCCGCAATGATGACAACGTATACCATAATTCCGAACAAAACGGCGTGTTCAAGTGCCGGGCTTTCCCTGTCGGGTTTGCTATAGAGTTTGTAGCATCGGTAATACAAATATGTGACTGGCTCTATCATAATCAGGACTATAACCTTTTTTGCAATTTAAACGCGACGAAAGCCTAAATTCCAGTTACAAGTGCAACACTGAGTAGAAAAAAAGAGCACCAAAAATTTGGTACTCTCAGGTAAAGTGACTACTTTTGTGTTGCATATGAAAAAATATAAACACCTTACCAAAGAGCAAAGATACACAATTT
>JAFROL010000006.1 GCA_017429685.1 Bacteroidales bacterium
AAAACCGGCAACATTACAATTACCAGTAATTCGCTCGCTTTGCGAGCGTTATAATCTATAAGATCTATAGATTTCGCGAGGCGGAACGCCGAACAGGCGAAAAAAAAGAAAATCCACAAGATCTCGCTCGCTTGCGAGCAGGAAACGAGCAATCTACGCGATTTGCGAAATTTCTGTCCGCCTTTTCTTTGTCAGTATTTCCAAGTTTTGTATCTTTGTTTTTTGGAAAAGAAGGCTATGGCCGTTGTAACGGTTTGAGCCTTTGTCCGTTATTGAGAAAAATATTAACTAAAGAAGTAATAAAATAATAAAATATCAATTGCAATGAAAAAAATCCTTATCGTCGGTGCCGGCGGACAGATTGGTTCCGAGCTGACACGTAATTTGAGAGACATTTATGGTGACAACAACGTGGTGTGCAGCGACTTGCGTCCGCTGAAGGGCGACCCCTACGAGCGCGGCCCCGTGGAGCGCATCGACTCGACCCAGATTATGCAGATTGCCACTGCCGTGAAGCAGTACAATATCGACACTATCTATAACCTGGCCGCCATCCTCAGCGCTACGGCCGAGCTGAACCCGATGCTGGGCTGGAACGTCGGCATCGGCTCGTTGGTCAACTGCCTCGAGGTGGCCCGCCTGTTCGGCTGCGCCGTCTTCACGCCGTCGTCGATTGGCGCCTTCGGTCCCTCGACCCCGCACGACAACACGCCGCAGGATACCATCCAGCGCCCCAACACCATCTACGGCGTCACCAAGGTGACCGGCGAGTTGCTGAGCGACTATTATTTCACCCGTTTTGGCGTCGACACCCGCAGCGTGCGTTTCCCCGGCCTGATCAGCTATCAGACCCTGCCCGGCGGCGGCACCACGGACTACGCCGTCGAAATCTACTACGCTGCCGTCAAGGGCGAAAAATTCGTTTGCCCGCTGAAGAAAGGCACCTATATGGATATGATGTATATGCCTGACGCCCAAAAGGCTATGATCGACATTATGGAGGCCGACCCCAGCAAGCTGGTCCACCGCAACTCGTTCAATGTCACCTCGATGAGCTTCGATCCCGAAATCATCTACAACGCCATCAAGAAACGCTATCCCAACTTCGAGATGGTCTACGAGCCCGAACCCATCAAGCAGGCCATTGCCGACAGCTGGCCCAACAAGATGGACGATAGCTGCGCCCGCAACGAGTGGGGCTGGAGTCCGCAGTACGACCTCGAGAAGATGACTGACGATATGATCCTTAACCTCAAAAAGAAACTTTTATAACGACACTCTTGTCGCAAAGCCGATGTGCCGATGGTTGATAACCGGCAAAAGCAATTATGAAAAAAGTAAGATTTTTCTTTACTGTCATCGCTGCCGTCGCGTTGATGTGCCTCACCACCTCCTGCGGCAAGACCGGGAAGAAAATCCTTGGCGACTGGGAGGTGACCTCGTGCGTTGCCACCTCGGCCAGCGTTTTGGACTTCGAACCCGAATTCCTTGGAAGTGTATGGACTTTCAAAGACGACAACACGATGACGATTACTCAGGATGGCGAATCCATCAGCGGCACCTATACCATCGTCGACGATGACGACCTCGTTATGAACTTCACCATAACAGACGACGAACCTGCTAAAGTGGTTTTGGATATGGACATCGAGGACATCAGCAAAAGCGAGATGACTCTTGATGGCGATGCCACAATGACCATCGTCGAGATGCCGCTAAGCGACAAGATTGAACTTAATATAGTTTTGAAAAAGAAATAATTATGAAGAAAATACGCATTTCTCTCATTTGTGCACTTGCAGCAATGGCGCTTGCCACAGCCTGCTGCAACAAGGAAGGTGAAGCCGCAACCAGCGACAGCACGCAAAACGGAATCGCCGCCTTGGATATGAAACCCGTGGCCGAACGCACCAATATGGGTGCCAAGATCTTCGTCACGCCCCAGCCGGCGCTGATGATAGGCACCTACGACGAGAATGGCAATCCCGACGTGATGATGGCTGCCTGGGGTGGCCAGTGCGACAACAACCAGGTCTGCTTCCGTCTGTCGCCCCACCGCACGACGACCAACCTGCGTGCCACCAAGGAGTTCACCCTCAGCTACGCCACCCAGCGCGATGTGGCCGAGAGCGACTACTTCGGCACCGTCAGCGCCAACGACGTCCCCGACAAGATTGCCCAGACCGGCTTCACCGTCACCAAGAGCCAAAACATTAACGCCCCCATCATCGACCAGTATCCGCTGACGATGGAGTGCCGCGTGGTGGAAATCATCGAGCGCGAGGGCGACGGCTGCTTCGTCATCGGCGAAGTGGTCAACACCATTGCCGACCCGTCCATCCTCACCGACGGCCGCATCGACCTCGACAAGCTGCAGCCCATCGTCTTCGACGCCTCGATTCCCTCCTACCGCAGCGTGGGCGGCGTGGTTGGCGGCGCCTGGGATGCCGGCAAGAAATTCATCAAGTAAACAGTATCTTAAACAATAAAACCTATGAAAATCAACAGACTTATAGCAGCTTTCACGTTGGCTGCCATTATGATGCCTATTGGCAACACAAAGGCCTGCACCAATTTTCTCTTCACCAAGGGTGCCACCAAGGACGGCTCGACGATGATCACCTACGCCGCCGACAGCCACGTGCTCTATGGTGAGCTCTACTATCGCAAGGTCGCCACCTACCCCGCTGGCACGATGTTCCAAGTAGTCGACTGGGACAGCGGCAAGCCCCTGATCAAGATTCCGCAAGTCGCCCTGACTTACAGCGTTGTGGGCAACATCAATGAGTTCCAGCTGGCCATCGGCGAGACCACCTACGGCGGCCGCCAGGAGCTGGCCAACGAGATTGAGGGCGGCATCGACTACGGCTCGCTCATCTACCTCACCCTGCAGCGCGCCCGCAACGCCCGCGAGGCCATCCAGGTGCTGGCAGGTTTCCTGAACGACTATCCCTACCACAGCGAGGGCGAGAGCTTCAGCATCTGCGACCCCAACGAGGTGTGGATCTTCGAACTCATCGGCAAGCGTCCCGGCCTGACCAAGGCTGACCTGTCGAAGAAACTGAAATACACCTACACCGACGGTGCTGTGTGGGTTGCACGCCGCATCCCCGACGGCTACGTCTGCGGCCACGCCAACCAGGCCCGCATCACCCAGTTCCCCCAGGAGTCCAAGAAGTTCGTCAAGGCCAAAGGCAAAGGTCTGCACACCGCCATCAGCAGCAAGCACCTTGACTATCTGTTTGAGCCCGAAGTCGAATGCGTCTACAGCCACGATGTCATCACCTTCGCACGCGCCTGCGGCTGGTACAATGGCACCGATGCCGACTTCAGCTTCACCGACACCTACGCTCCGCTGACTTTCAGCGGCATCCGCGGTTGTGACGCTCGCGTCTACGCTATGTTCCGCCGCGTCAACGCCAGTATGAGCAAATACGAGAAATACGCTATGGGCGATGCCACAGCCGAGCGTATGCCCCTGTGGATCAAGCCCGACCATAAGGTTGACGTCAAGGAGGTTATGGACCTGATGCGCGACCACTACGAGGGCACCGCTATGGATATGACCCAGGATGTGGGTGCCGGCCCCTTCGCCTGCCCCTACCGCTGGCGTCCTATGGGCTTCAAGGTCGACGGCAAGGAATACGTCCACGAGCGCGCCACCTCGACCCAGCAGACCGGCTTTAGCTTCGTGGCCCAGTGCCGCAGCTGGCTGCCCCGCAAAGTGGGCGGCATCATCTGGTTTGGCGTCGACGACACCTACAGCACCGTCTACTGCCCGATGTATTGCGGCATCACCGACATTCCGCTGTGCTTCCGCGAGGGCAACGGCGATATGCTGACCTACAGCCCCACCTCTGCCTTCTGGCTCTTCAACCGCGTCACCAACTTCGTCTACAGCCGCTACAAGGATATGATTGTCGACCTGCAGAAGGTGCAGACCGACCTCGAGGAAGGCTTCATCACCGATGTCGAGAAGTTCGACAACCGCGCCAAGAACGCCACCGAGAACGAAGTGATCACCCTGCTCAATGACTTCAGCGGCCGCCAGGCCAAGAAGATGATGGACGAGTGGACCAAGCTGGACCAGTACTTGCTCGTCAAATACATTGACGGCAACGTCAAGAAGGAAGAGAACGGCAAGTTCAAACGCACCGAATGGGGCGGCTGCGCTATGCCCAACCAGCCCGAATATCCGCAGTGGTTCTATCGCCAGATAGTCAAAGACCACGGCAACATCATCGAGGTGAAGTAACTTCGTATGAAGACGAAAACGAAAAAAGGTGGCTCCATTGCGGAGCCACCTCTTTTATTGCCTTTTGTTTTACGGCTTGGCAAAGATTATACTTCCGACTTTTGTTGTTGGTCGAGCATTTGAAGGTACTGGTCGACATAGGCGCGTGTGTGGTCGTCTGGTTCCTGTTCCAGCACCCATAGCAGGTCTTTGCGGGCTTCGTCCAGCTGGCCGAGGTTCATATTGTAGGCGGCACGGTTGACGTAGGCCATCAGGAAATCGGGGGCAATCTCGATGGCCTGCTGGAAGTCCTCCATAGCGCGGTCGTGCTGGCCCAGCATACCGTAAGCGGCGCCACGGCTCACGCGAGGGTTGGCGTATTCGGGGTCAAGCTCTATGGCGCGGTCGAAGTCGGCAATGGCTTCGGCATAGCGTTGCTGCTTGTAGCGCAGGAAACCGCGGTTGTTCCAGGCTTCGGCGCGCTTGGGATTGAGCCGGATGGCCTGCTCGTAGTCCGCCAGCGCTCCCTCGGCGTCGCCCAGGGCATCACGCGCGATGCCGCGATTGTTGTAGCAATCGGCATCGCGAGGAGTGAGCGCTATGGCCTGGGTGAGGAGTTCCACTTGGCGTTCTGGCTTGTCGTCGCCAAGACGTAGAGCCTTGAAGAACAATGCCTCCGAATCCCATTGCCTGTGGTACCGTTCGCCGTATTGCACATTCCGGGTCCACACCACCACATTACCCACTTCCACGCGCCAGCGGTGGCAGGGCGGCTTTTGTCTCTTCCTGTGTTTTCTGTTTATGAGCATATGTCGTAAATCCAATTGTATTTCTTTTGCCACTCCTGGGTGCGCAGAGCGTCGGCCACGGGGACGGTGGTGTATCGGTCGGCAAGGAGGTCGAGGTATTCGGCTGCAGCCATCCAGACCTCTTCGCGGCCGAACATCCGTTTGGGTACCCAACGGAAGAATTCGTTTGCCAAAGGGTTGCTTTTGTGTTTGCTGTTGATGAGAGCGCTGAAGGCTGTCTTCATTTCTTCGAGCAACTTTTGCAGCGACGTGTCGGGGTGAAGCGCAAGGTATTCCTTCACGTTGCGTGCCGTGAAGAGGAACAGGTTTTCGAAGTTGAACCAGTAGGAGGGGTCGGACAGCAGGCGTGCATCTTCGGCGCTGTCGCGGCAGTCGAGGTGTTTGACGGCGTAGTAGAGTTGCTGCCTGCCCAGCTGTTCGCCCACTCGGAAGTGGAGTCCAAAGCAGACGTAGTCATCATAGCGCGAATCATACTCGTCGCAGCAGCCCTTCAGGCTTACACCGGCCTCGGTGGCGAAGCCCGCCAGCTCGCGGTAGGTGAACGCAGTCGGCAGGTTGCGCGACAGCTTGCGAAGCTTGGTCAGGGTGGCTTTCTGTTCCGCTGGTGGTACGGCGATGCCCACCATCACATAGTCGGTGCAGGTGGCGTCGCGCTCCATCCAGCGGCGGTATTCGTCGGGATGCGAGGTACGGAAGCGTTCGATGCGTCGCAGATCTTCCTCGCTGGCGGGATTCAGGTCTTCCGCTATTGCTTCGAGGTATTTCATTGCCGGCACGCCCGCCAGGCGGCGTCCGTGGTTGTCGAAGAGGTCACGCAGCACTATTTGCCGGTATCTTCGTTCGCCGCAGCGTATTTTGCCATCCACCACCTCGGCATCGAATGGCTCGTAGTAGCCCGGCCATACGCCTATGACCAGCGACACGTAGCCGTCGAAGTTCAACCAGGTGTTCGGTTCGTAAGTCATTGCTGTTTCTCCTTGTTGCGGGTGATGAACCAGCCAATCTCGGGGCGCAGGGCGAGGGTAGCGGTGTCCTGGGCTATGCCCACGAAGCCGGCCCATAAGGTGAGGTTGGCGGTCTGGCCATCGGTGCCCTCGAACCTGACAGGGACTGATGCGAGCTCGGGCGGAAGGTCCGATGCACCGTCGTAGAGGCCTTTCAGGCTGTTGCGGTCTTTATAGCAATCGTATGGGTAGAACTTAACAATCCATCCGTCGGCCAGGGTCTCGGGGTCGCCACACATATCGTGTTTCAGGTCGTGCAGCTTGAACATACCGCGCCAGAAAGCCTGGTCCACCTCGCCATCCGAGGCACTCTTGATTTTCTTCAGCACGGGCAGCATCTCGTCGACCCACCAGTCGAGCTTGTATTGCCGCAGAAACTCGGTGCGGTCGATGACCGACTGCCAGTCCTCCGGCGTGCCGTGCAGGATGACCTGAGGGATGCCGCAGATGGCCATCATATAGTCGAAATACTGCTTCATACTCTCCATAACGGTAATCTGCGAGGCCACGCGCGAGGCGGGCGTCGAGGTGGTGAAGTCGGCAGCGAGCACGTCGATAAGTTCCTGGCCGGTGTAGGCGGCAATCTGCGAGGTGAATTGCGGGAAGATACGCTCCCACGGGCTGTTGGGGTCGTCGAGGCGGATGCCTTGGCTGGACGCCATCAGCGTCCGCTTGCCATCGAAGTCGACGAACAGCGACCGCAGTTCCTCGGCGTTATTGTTCACGTGCAGCGAGAACCCCTGGCAGATGAGCAGCCACAGAGCCTCGGGCGAGAGCTCGACGGGACGGTGGTCGGCATAGGCGTAATACAAGGTGTGGAAGAACGGGTGGTTCGACTCCACCAGCGGCCGGGTCTGTCGCGTGTGGGCCACGATGGAGTTGTCATCCACTTCGAATAAGTCAAGAAGATTGCGAAGCGCCTTGTCATAGTGCACCGTAGCCAAAGGCCCTTTCGGAGGTTCGAGCTTCTCCACGTCGATGACGAGGGTTTGTGTTTTCACGGGCTTGGCGTCGGCCTCAATGCTGTTGATGCTGTCGGCCACGCTGTCGCGTTGTGCCGTCTGGCTGCTGCAGGCTGTCAACGCCAGCAGACCGGCTAATAGAATAACCTTAGGTTTCATTTTCCATTTTTCAAAGGGAACGCCAACTTTCTGAAAATATTGTGAAAAGCCTTTGTTTTTTCTTTTCTTTATCGTTTATAAAATAATCTTAATGGAATTAAAATACAAGTCAAGCCCTGCCTCGCCTGTCGGCGGCGCAGAGAGGATTAAAACAAACAGAATAAAAAAGGGAAACTGTTCCTACAAAACCGTGCTTGTTTCGCAGGGGTAGGGTGATAGTCAGTGAGTTATGAATACTATTTGCCATTCTTGTTATTTTGTTATCATTTTCGAGGCCAATATCTTATCCACTATTGCTATGTTGCCTTCGATATGGAAGATGATGTTCAACTGCTTGTTGTGGGTGCGCAATTGTTTGGCAGACCTTCATAATCTTTCCAGCACAGCCCGTTCCAACTTGTCAATAAACTCCTCGACGGTGTGCAGCCTCTCTTTGGGCGTGGCCTCCGCCTGCTTGTTGGCGTGTATTTTCTGCTCGAAGACGCGGTTGAACTCCTCGGCCGAGACATAGCCTTCCGTAATTGGCGTAGGGGACTTCACCACTTTGCGAGTGCGCGAAACCTCAGGCCTCATCGGCGATGTGTATGCTCCTTGTGCTTCCATTTTGTTGTTGATTTCGATTTACAAAAGTACGAGGAAAATCCGAACTGGCAAAATTTTGTTTTTAGTCGTGTTGTGTGAATGGTGCCTAAGAAGAATCTCCTGCTCGCTGCCGCGAGCGAAATCTCGAAAATCTTGTAAGTTTTTCTCCTGCTCGCAAGCGAGCGAGATCTTGTGGATCTTGTGGATTTTTCTTTTTTTTCTCCTGCTCGGCGTTCCGCCTCGCGAAATCTTGTAAAACTTGTAAATTTTTTCTTTTTTTCTCCTGCTCGCAAGCGAGCGAAATCTATAGATCTTATAGATTATAACGCTCGCGATGCGAGCGAATTGCTGATAATTATTATGTTGCCTTTTTTTTAAATATTGCTGAAAATTGCTGTTCAATTGCTGGTAATTGCTGTTTAAAAAAATATTTATGATAATTCCTGGCCAATTTATGGTAATTCCTGTTGAATTAAAAATATATTTCTGGTAATTCACGGGCATTTATGGCAATTCACGTTTAAAATCCACCTGCTCGCTTGCGAGCAAATTGAATATTTCCTTAAAACAATATTTCAGTCGCTTTGCCGTTACTGTATCTGCGTTAATGTGCAAGCACATCGATGTGCCGTACTTTTTGTTAATAATCAAATACTCAGTTTATGAAATACAAACTCCTTATCGTCATAGCTTTACTGTGCGGATGGAATGCCGCGAAGGCCTGCACCAACTTCATCTGCAGCCGTGGCGCATCGGTCGATGGCTCGACGATGATAACCTACGCTGCCGACAGCCATACGCGCTACGGCCAGCTGCGCTACCATCGCGGCGGCGACCACCAGCCAGGCGAGACCGTGAAGCTCTACAACTACGGCAGCCTGAAGTTCCAGATCGAGATTCCGCAGGTGGCGCACACCTACAACGTGGTGGGCTTCATCAACGAGAAGCAGCTGGCCATCGGCGAGACCACCTGGGGCGGCATCAGCCCCCTCGACAAGGGCAATGCCGAGGGCATCGACTACGGCAACCTCATCTACCTGGCCCTGCAGCGTGCCGCCAACTGCCGCGAAGCCATCAAGGTGATGGCTGAACTGGTGGAGACCTACGGCTATGCCGACGGTGGCGAGAGCTTCTCGCTGGCCGACCCCAAGGAGGTGTGGATATTCGAAATCACCAGCAAAGGCAGCGAAAAGGGTGCCGTGTGGGTTGCCCGCCGTGTGCCCGAAGGCTACGTCTGCGGCCACGCCAACCAGGCCCGCATCACCACCTTCCCGCAGGAACAGCGGAAAGCGAAAAACGGCGAGCGTAAAGCCATCAGCAGCAAGAACTTGAAGTACATCATCGAGCCTGAAGTGGAGTGCGTCTACAGCGCCGATGTCGTCACCTTCGCCAAGGCCCGCAACATAGCCGCCTACGCCGGCCAGCCCAAGCACACCGATGCCGACTTTAGCTATGCCGACACCTACAACCCCCTTACCTTCAGCGGTCTGCGCGCCTGCGAGGCACGCGTCTACGCTATGTTCAACCGCGTGAACGGCAATATGAAGCAGTACGAGGCTTTCGCTATGGGCGACAAGACCGCCAAGCGCCTGCCGCTGTGGATTGAGCCCGACCGCAAGCTCACGGTCCGCGACGTTATGGAACTGATGCGCGACCACTACGAGGGCACGCCGATGGATATGACTGGCGACGTCGGTGCCGGCCCGTTCCACTGCCCCTACCGCTGGCGCCCGATGGACTTTGAGGTCGACGGCCAGAAGTATGTCCACGAGCGCGCCATATCGACGCAGCAGACCGGCTTCAGCTTCGTGGCCCAGTGCCGCTCGTGGCTGCCCGACAAGCTGGGCGGCATCATCTGGTTCGGCGTCGACGACACCTATTCAACTGTCTATTGCCCAATGTTCTGCGGCATTACCCAGGTGCCCGTCTGCTTCGAAGAGGGCAACGGCTCGATGAGCCAATACAGCGAGACATCGGCCTTCTGGCTCTTCAACCGCGTCAGCAACTTCTGCTACCTGCGCTACGACTCGATGATAGTCGACATCCGCCGCGTGCAGGGCGAGCTGGAGAAAGATTTCGTCCATATTGTCGACGGCGTCAGCAGCCAGTACGAGAACTATGACGACGCCCGCCTGGTGGCTGCGCTCAACAAGACCAGCAACCGCTGTGCCGACCAGATGATGCTCCGCTGGAAGGAGCTCGACCAGCTGCTGCTGATGAAATACATCGACGGCAACATCAAGACCGTCGAAAACGGCCGCATCAAGACCACGCCCACCGGCGTCGTCACCGGCATCAAGCAGCCGCCCTATCCCGAATGGTTCTACCGCCAGATTGTCGACGACCACGGCGAAGTGCTTAAAGTGAATGAGTAGAAGACGGTTTTTTGCTTTTTCGCTGTTGGCGTTTTTTGCGACGCTGATGTTCACCTCCTCGTCGGTGCCGCGCTTCGAGGACCTGTACGAATGCTACATCATCGTCGATGCCGAGGTGTCGGACTACCAGGCCGACGATTTTGAACAGATAGACTACGAGGAGTTCCTTTCGACGGTGCGCAGAGCCCGCCGTGCGTATATCGGTTTTGTCCCCGCCAAGGAGGTGCGCCTCTATGACGACGAGGGGGTCCGTTATATGATGTACATAAGCAAGACCTGCCGCTTTATGCGCATCGACAGCAATTATTTTAAACTGAACAAACGTCAGTCGAAGCGGCTTAAACACTTGATTGGGTCGTAAATGGACAGGGTAGAGCAGACGCTGTGTTATTTTTTTAAGAGTGCCTGTAGTTTTTTTGCTTTTCGACACGTTATTATAATTGTCCAGATGTTTCCGCTGTTTTATGGCCTTCCGGCCGTTGGGCGGACAAGTATGGAACAATTGCAGGAAAAATATAACAAATACAAAAAAAATGATTCTATTACAACAATTGAAAAGCGTGATTAACGATGTTACAAAAAGAAAGACAAGGATGCTCATCGCGTTGCTGATGTTGCTTCCTTTTTTTTCGGAAGCACAGGACTGGCGTGCCACGGTACCCTATCAATGTAATTTCGAAAACGAGACCGAAAACGCGGCCTGGATATTGCTCAACGGCGACAGCACCATTGTAAACAAATGGTACATCGGCACGTTGATGAACAACACCCAAGGCGGAACGAAGGGCCTTTACATCTCGTCCGACACGGGTGCGCACTGCACTTATGCCGACAGTATGGCGTCGACGGTGATAGCCTATCGCGACTTCTCCCTGTCGGCAGGGTTTTATACCATTTCGTACGACTGGCAGACTATGGGTGAGCAAGGCTACGATATGCTCTATGTCGCCCTGGTTCCGGCCGACGACACCACATTGCGCGCCGGCACGATGCTGCCCGGCGACCTGAGCTCTTATGGAGTGCCTGACGGATGGGTCAATTTGGATGGAAACGACAATCGTATAGGCCTTTATGGCCAAGCCGACTGGGCAACGAGAAATGTACGCTTTACGGTCCCGACGACGGGCTATTGGCGTCTGGTGTTCATCTGGCACAACGATGACGCCGACGGACAGAACCCGGCCGCTGCGGTCGACAATATTGCCATAAATGAAGTCACCTGCCTAATGCCCACCAATCTGGCCGCCGTGCAGGATGTCAATGCCATAACCCTGTCGTGGACTCCTGGCGGCAGCGAGAGCAGCTGGTTGATAAGTGTCGACGACACGACGTACGAGGCCAACACAACCACTTTCACCGTCAGCGGCCTGCAGCCGCAAACGGTCTACACTTTCGAGCTGCGTTCGGTCTGCGGTACCGATACCAGCTGGGAAGCCTACATCAGTGCCGCCACGGGCGTGACGGTGCCCTACTACGAAGACTTTGAATATTCCGACGAATATTTTTCCGCCGCGTGGAACTATATACCCACTGGCGATTCGGCCTATATAGCAGACGGATACGAGCCTATGCTCGACTATTCGGGCGGCAACCAGAATCTCAGGATGAGAGGCTTCGGCTATCTGGTGCTTCCTAAAGTTGATACGCGCGTGGACACGTTGCAGGTTTCGTTCCAGCACAGCAGTTCCGTTGCCGGAAGTCCGCTGGCTGTCGGTGTGATGGAAGGCGATACCTTTGTCGCTATCGACACCATACTCGGCCAGACAATGGCCACCGAAAGAACGGTCTATATGATGAACTACACGGGCACAAGCCGCCGCATAGCTTTCCGCAACTATACCGAAGGCGAGAGCGACTATGCCACACACTATATTGACAATCTCAGCATCGATTTCCTGCCCAGCTGCTACCCTGTGGCCAGCGTTAGCGCCACGGCCGATTCCGTTTCGGCAACGGTTAGTTGGGTGCCGCAGTTCGACACTTCGTCGTTTGTGGTCGAAATACTCGATGCCCAGGGTGTGGCAGTCCGCGACACCGTGTGCAGCGGCCGGCAGTGCACCTTCGATGCCCTGATGTCCAATACCGACTATGTGGCTCGCGTTCGCGCCTATTGCGGCGAGGACGATACCAGCGCTGCTGTCAGCGTTGCCTTTGCCACCGAATGCGCAGCCCAGCAGCTGCCCTATTCTTATGGCTTTGAGGACGACGGCGGTGCCGGACGCTGCTGGACAGGCTATTCCAACAACACCTATGGCCAGCCCTACACCACTTGGGGCGGTGCCCACAGCGGCGCAGGTTCCTACCGCTTCACATCCGACGCCGAGACCTACAGCTACGTTGTGATGCCTCTGTTTGCTGCACCTGCCGACACTATTCTGGTCAGCCTCTACGCCAGTGCCACCAGTCGCAACAACGCCGCCGTGCTGGTGTTTGGTGTTATGGACGACCCCGAAGACATTATGACTTTCGTGCCGGTCGACACTCTTGTTACCAGCAGCACGATGATGGAATTCTTCGAAATACCCTTCGACAGCTATACCGGCACAGGACGCAACCTGGCCATTTTGTGCGATTCGGGTGCTGTCCATAATGCCAATATAGACGATATTCTGGTCGAATATATGCCGCGATGCAGCCGCGTCCGCGATCTGGAAGTCCCTGTCGTGACGGCAGGTGCCGCCCTGACACGCTGGAGCAACGGCCGCATTGGCCAATACCAGGGCGCACAGGTCCAGTACCGCGACGCCTCTTCCGACAACTGGCAGAGCGTCAATACCACCGCGATGGAGTCGCTGCTGACCAACCTGTACCACAACACTGAATACGAGCTGCGCGTCGCTGCAATTTGCCAGAATAACGATATGTCGGACTACGTGTATGTCAACATCGTCACCGCAATGACGGGTTGCAACGAGATCGACACCAATTCCCTGCGCACCGACACCATTTCGGACTTCAGCACCTCCAATCATTTTGAACTTCCCGTCCACAACTGGGATGACTATTCGTTCAGCGAGCAGCTTTTCACTGCCTCCGAGCTCGACACCGCCGGAGCCATCAGCGCCATCGAGTTCTACTATGTCGCCGACACGCTGCCGATGACAGCCAAGGACAGCTGCCGCATCTATCTGGGCGTTACGCCGATGCAAAGTATTGGCTCGCGCAACTTTGTCGACCCCAGCGATATGACCCTGGTCTACGAAGGTCCGCTGAACTGCACCGCAGGGTGGAACACCTTCGCCTTCAACCGCAGCAACTTCAACTACGATGGCCGCAACAGCCTTGTGGTGGCTGTGGTCGACAATTCGGGTGCCAGCCACGACGAGCACTATCGTTTCCGTTGCCATTCGGCCAGCGGCAAGGCCATCTCGTTCGGCAGCGACGAGTACGCTTTTGACAATTACCTGCTTATGGATTATCTGGATCTGCCTTATCGCAACGATATGGTGTTCCATTTCTCGGAGTGCAGCTCCGAAAGCGAGTGCTATCCTCCGATGGTCTTCCTCGAGAGTGTCGGCGCCGACAGCGTCAGCTTCACGCTCATCCCCGGCGGCTACGAGACCGGCTGGACGATGATGGCTGGCGAGATGGGCACGGAGCCTCAGTTTGTCGACTATACGACCCAGATGCGCTACACCTTCACCAATCTCAATCCTTCGACAACCTATACCTTCCGTATTGTCGGCGACTGCGAAGACAGCGTCTACAGCGACTATACGGTGACCACCAAGTGCCTGGCACAGGGAGTTCCGTTCTTCGAGGACTTCTCCGACTGGCCCGTGGGTGCTTCGCCCATCGTTCCGTCTTGCTGGTACAAGTTCTACACCCTCGGAACGAACATCCCCTACATCTGGCCTTTTGCCACCTATCCGCGCACCGAGTCGCTGTTCCTCTTCTCGAACGCCGAAAGCTACAGCTATGTGGCACTGCCCGAGCTGACTGCCAGCATCGACTCGCTGCAAATCGGTTTCTGGATGTACAGCGAACACAACGAAGGCAGCAACGACTCATACACCAATCCCGTCGTGCTGGGCTTGATGACCGATGTCGAGAATATTGAATCATTATATGTTATCGATACGCTTACGGCTGCCCAGTACAACCAATGGGAATATTTCGAAATACCGATGGATGTCATTGCCACTGACTCCACCATCGCTGCCGACCGGTTCGAGGCCCTGCGCCACTCGCGCATCACGCTGCTCTCGCCCGACGGACAATACAGCCGTCCTCTTATCGACGATATCACGGTCGAATATATTCCGCGCTGTGCCGCACCTACGGGATTGGCATTATCCTATATCGCTGGCGACACGACACACCTCATCTGGGACGACCAGGCCGAGGTCATCGGTTGGATTATGCAAATCGATTCCAACAGCTACTTCACTAATGTCAACTCTATTGATATCGGTGGCCTGAATGCAAGTATGGTCTATACTTTCAGCCTGCGTACAATTTGCGGCTTCTATGACGACAATAATGTTCTGGTTGACACCGACACCAGCAAAGCCCTGACGGTGACTATGCGCACCCCCTGCGCACCCATCAAGCATTCGCCTTGGGTCGAAAGTTTCGAACTGAACGACGCCGCAAGCCAGTTCGGCAACACCTTTGCCGCTTGCTGGACGCGCATCAACAATGCCGAAAACTACAACGGCATCCCCTACGTTTCGGACGCGAACGGATACTATAGCGACTGCCACACTGGCGAGCGCGGCCTGAACTGGGCCGCCGACCCGTCGCCACTCTATGGCGACTACCAGTACATCGTCAGTCCCGTCATCGACACCGCTATGCTACCCATCAACACGCTTCAAGTCAATTTCTGGGCCAAAGCCTGGAGTGGCACGCAGACCCCAGTCTTCAAAGTCGGCGTGATGCAGGATGGCGACTTCAGCGGCAACACCTTCGTCCCCGTCGACACCATCACTATCAACGGCATCACCTCGTGGCGCAAATATACGGTCTACCTCAACAACTATACTGGCAACGGAACCCGCATAGCCATCAAGGCCGACCGCCCCACCGAGGAATGGGAAGCCAGCATCGACGACATCGAAATCAAGCTGATGCCTCTCTGCCCGCCGGTGTCCAACATCTCCGCCACGGCCATCGATACCAACTCTATCACCATCACCTGGACCGAAAACGGCAATGCCACCATCTGGGATGTCGAGTACGGTCCGATGGGATTCGCCCCCGGAACAGGCACCTACATCTATGCCACCTCCAACACAGCAACGCTTACTGGCCTTTCCACAGCCACATACTATGATGTCTACGTCGCTCCTATATGCGACGACCCCACCGACTATACGGTCAAGACTCTCCGCACTGCCGACCCGTACTTTGCACTGCCCTTCCTGTGCAACTTCAACGACAGCGAAATCAACGGCAAATGGAACTACAGCAGCGGCAGCCACGTCAACGCCTGGTACATCGGCAACGCTCTTGGCCATAACGACAACAGCTCGCTCTACATCTCGCAGGACGGCGGCGTCACCAACACCTACAACCGCGACGTCACCGGCATCAGCTACGCCTATGTCAACCTGATGCTGACCGATACCGGCAACTATAACTACCGCTTCGACTGGCGCAGCAATGGTCAGGCAGGCTACGACTTCCTGCGCGTAGCCCTGGTCCCCATCAGCTTCATCCCCGAAGGCGGCACCTACGCCCCCAACGGCTTCACCACCACCACGCTGCCTATGGGCTGGATAGCCCTCGATGGCGGACACCAGCTGGCTGGCGACACCTCGCAGTGGACCACCGTCGAAAGCGAAGTGCACATCGCCGAGCCTGGCATCTACCGCCTGCTCTTCTCGTGGTATGACTACTACATTGCCTTCGGTCACGACAATCCTGCAGCCATCGACAACGTCGTCTTCCGCCGCACCTCGTGCCAGACACCGTCCGACCTCAGCTACATCAACTTCGACACCAGCATCTACGTCAGCTGGACCGCCAACGGCGACGAAACGCAGTGGATCGTCAGCTGTGAGGACACCTCTATCGTCAGCAACACCGTCGGATGCTATCTGACAGGCCTCACGCCCAACACGCAGTATAACGTCAGCGTACGCGCCTTCTGCTTCGACGGCGACACCAGTATGGCCGTCAGCGTTCCCGTCCAGACCACCTGCAACGCCGTCAGCATTCCCTTCAGCGAGAACTTTGATGCTGTCACCACCAGCCAAACCACCTTCACCGAAGTCTATCCCACCTGCTGGCAGCGGATTGTTTTCGGCACCGAGGGCTCGCGCAGCCCGCAGGTGTTCTACGACAACACGGCAGCCAGCAGCGGCAGCTACAGCCTCTTTATGGGCCGTGTGGCATACGCCATCCTGCCCCCTGTCGACGTGCCGCTCAGCACCGTCGAGGTGACCTTCTCGCATATGGTCAGAAGCTCGGGTTTTGGCGTCCAGATAGGCGTTATGGAAGGCAACACCTTCATTCCTATCCAGAGCATCAACGACCCTGAAGGCTCGTTTGTCACCCACACCGTTTCGTTCGAAAGCTACACCGGCATCAGCCGCACCATAGCATTCCTCAACACTGGCGAAGAAGACGGTATCGGTGCGCCCAACTTCATCGACGACATCAGCGTCACCCAGCTGCCTCTGTGCCGCCCCGTGACGGCTGTCACCCAGCTGGCCACATCGACCACCGACCTCTATATCGACTGGACCGATGCCACTCCGGCCATCGCCTGGGAGATTGAATACGGCCCCGCAGGCTTCATCCAGGACAGCGGCACCACTGTAACGGTTACTGCCCATCCAGCCCATATCACGGGCCTCGACACACTGACCACCTACGACTTCTATGTCCGTCCGAAGTGCAACGACAGCACCTATGCCGAATGGACCGGTCCGACGCAGATCAGCACCGCCTTCTGCGACGACGCCCTCGCATTCAGCACCGGCGCCGGCAACGGCACCAGCCAGTATGTGCCTGTGAGCTATATGGACTACTCGCTGACCGAAATCGTCATCGACTCGGCCGAACTGGCTGGTATCGGCGACCTGATGGCCATAGCTTTCTACTACAATCATACCCAGCCCATCACCAACAAGGACAGCGTGACCATATGGCTGCAACCCACCACCATAGCCTCCTTTGCCACCAACAACAGCATCGTGGCACTCGACACCACTATTGCCACCCACGTCTATACCGGCCCGATGAACTGCACGAAGGGTTGGAACTACTTCAACTTCGAAGAAGACTACGTATGGAACGGCAGCAGCAATGTCCTCGTCATCATCAAGGACAACTCGGGTGTTGGCAACAGCCAGCAGCACCGCTTCCGCGTGGCCCCGTGCAGCGGCAAGAAGACCATTGCCTACTATGCCAGCTACTTCAACTTCAGCGAGTTCGCACCGTCGGCCTTCACCGGCTCGAAGGGCACCTACAATTACCGTCCGGCTATGCAGCTCATCAGCTGCGGTGGCGCCACCTGCGCCAAACCGACCTCGGTCTATGCCTCCAACGTCACGGGCGACAGCACTACCATCAACTGGCACGGCGTCTCGTCGACCTACGAACTGGAATATAAGGCTCAGGATGCTGCCGATTGGTCGGAAACCATCCACATCACCGATGGAACCAGCAACAATGCCTATCGCATCGGCGGTCTCGACGAACTGACGGGCTACAACTTCCGTGTGCGTCAGCAGTGCATCACTGGCGAATACTCCGAATGGGCAAACGGCACCTTCACCACTGTCGCACTTCCCTGCGAGGTCCCCTCGACTCCCGTTTTGAGCCAGATAGGTTACGACCGCGTGACCGTCGACTGGACCTCGTCCAACGCACAGTCGCAGTGGTATATCCGCATCAGCACCTCGGCCTACAGCAACGTCGTGGTCGCTACAGAGCATCCTTTTGTGCTGACCGGACTGACGCACGGCACATCCTATAGTGTATCTGTCGCCGACAGCTGCACCAACAACGGCACAATCTCGGATTACAGCCAGCCTGTCAACTTTACTACACTTGAGTGCCCCGATGTCACCGGAGTCACCGTTATAGGCGTTACTTCGACCAGTGCCACGGTAACGTGGAACGGATCGGCCGACAGCTACAGCATTGAATATGGTGTAGGCAATTTCAATGTCGGCGGCGGCACGCTCGTGACTGGCATCACCCAGCAGGCCTACGACATTGCCGGCCTTGAACCCGACCGCGAGTACTCGGTCTATGTGCGCAGCGAATGCGGTGGAACCACTGGCTCCTGGAGTACGCGCACGGTGTTCCGCACCTCTCCTGTCGGAATCGACATTGCCGGCGGCGACGCAATGACTGTAAGCATCGCACCGAACCCTGCTTCCGGCAGCACCGTGCTGACCATTGGCGGCGCTTCGGCGGCAAGTCTGAAGGTCTCCGTCATCGACCTTAGTGGCCGCACTGTTGCCACCTATGCTGTCGACGGATGCGAGTCAGACTGCAGCAAGACTCTCGCCCTCGACGGCCTCTCGGCAGGCACCTACTTTGTGCGCATTGACGGCGACGGAGTCAAGAGCGTCAAAAAACTTGTAGTTAGATAATAATGTTTTGAATTGGTATAAATCCAACTACGCAAAAGGGCGTCCCCCATCGGGGATGCCCTTTTTCATTGACCTTATATTTCGGCTTGGATACTCAGACACTGATATTCCGGCTCGGCAACTGCGGTTCGGATACTCTGGTTCGGATACTCCAACTCGGATACTCAGGCGCTGATACTCCGACGGTAAAATAACTGCTCCACGTCGCCTTTGATTTTAACTTTCGTTAACTTAAATTTTAACATTTCAGATGCCGTTTTTGCCTAAAAATGGCACCCATTAACCCCCTCTTTTACAGGTACCAAATTCCTACCAAAGTTCACTCAAACTCCTATTAAACTCTTGTCAAATACTACTACAGTAAAGTTTAATAGGTTATTGGTCAGTGTTTTGTAGAGCTAAAATATAGCGAAAAACAGGTTCGTCTCAAGATGGTTATAAAAATAACCATTGAAAATCAATCATTTATAATTGTTAAAATGAAATGTTAAATTTTTAAGGATTTTAACATTTGCGTGGGTTCAGAATCCTTGTTCCGGTGCCTTGCGAAAGGGTTTGTTTTGCTTCCGTTCAGTTCGTTTTTTCCCGTTGCGGTCCGGTTCGGGGTTTGCTTTGAAAACCAATTCAAGTGGTGTGGAGCAGGCTGAGGGAATGCTGTTCTGGCGGTTTGTTAATTAATGTTAAATAAGTGGAAATTTTTGTTCCTATAAAGCAAATGGTTTACCTTTGCAAAATCATACACAAATAAATAATCAGTTTAACTAATTAAAAATCAAGCAAAATGAAAAGAAATGTTGTTTTTACTTTAGCAGTTGCTTTTGTGATGCTTTTCGCATCCTGCAGCAAAGAGGTCAAATTGCCCGGCACCACTTGGACGGCTAACTACAGCAATTCCGTCACTTATCAGGGCCTACAGGCCAACGTTGCTTTGGATATGACTCTCAACTTTGTCGACGAAACCAACTACAAGATGGATGTTTCGGTTGCAATGACTATGATGGGCCAGACTATGCCTGCACAAAACGAAAGCGAAAGTGGCACCTACACCTTTGACGGCGAGAAGGGTGTCTTCGACGGCGAACAGGATTTCACCTACAACAAGGATGACGAAACCATTACGACGGTCATAAATTTGGAAGAAGAAGAGGCCCTGATGTTTGGTTCGGACAAAATCACTCTTACTTTCAAGCAGAAATAATTTGGGTCCCTTAGTGGCCTTTTAAGAAGCAGTCGCGGAAACCCGATCGGGTTTCCGCGATTGCTTTTTTTGTGCTATTGGTTCTGTTTCTGCTTTTTTTTGCCGGCCAGCAGGCCGCAGGCGGCCATAATGTCTTCGCCGCGCGAGGCGCGCAGGGTGCAGGTGATGCCGTGTGCGTTGAGGTAGTCGCGGAAGGTGTTGATGGTCTGCTGGTCGCTGGTGCGGTAGGGGGTGCCGGGCGAGGCGTGGAAGCGGATGAGGTTGACGCGGCAGGGCAGTCCTTTGAGCAGGCGCACCAGCTCGGCGGCGTGCCTCGGGCTGTCGTTGAGGCCGCCGAACATTGTGTATTCGAACGATATGCGCCGCTGTCCGCGCCAGTTGTAGCGGTGCATCAGGGCGATGGTTTCTTTGATGGGGTAGGCTTTCTCCATCGGCATCAGGGCTTGGCGCTGGTCGGGGAAGGGGTTGTGGAGGCTGACGGCGACGTCGACCTGTGTCTCTTCGATCAGCCGCTGCAGCATCGGCGTGATGCCGACGGAGGAGACGGTGATGCGGTGTGGGCTCCAGGCCAGGCCCCAGTCGGCGGTGAGCACGTCGAGGGTGCGGCGTATGGCGTCGTAGTTGTCCATCGGCTCGCCCATTCCCATAAAGACGATGTTGGAAAGTTCTTGGCTTTCGGGGATTGAGAATATCTGGTTGAGGATTTCGGCTGCGGTGAGGCTACCGTGGAAGCCTTGCTGGCCGGTGACGCAGAAGCGGCATCCCATCTTGCATCCGCACTGGCAGCTGACGCACAGCGTGGCGCGGTCGCCGTCGGGGATGTAGACGGACTCGACGTAGCCTTTTCCTTCGATGGGGAAGAGGTATTTCTTTGTCCCGTCGGTCGAGGTTTGGCAGTCGGCGGGCTGCGTGAAGCCTGTCTGGGCAATGTCGTTCAGGTGTGCGCGTATTTTGAGCGACAGGTTGGTCATCGCATCAAAATCGCCTATGCGCTTCTGATACATCCAGTCGCACAGCTGTTTGGCTGTGAATTTCTGGAAGCCCTGCTCAAGGCAGAAGGCCTGAAGTTCGTCGAGCGAAAGTCCAAGAAGTGTGGTCATATATGAGGTATGATGTGTGAGGTATGAGGTATGAGGGGTGTTAAGGGGAGTTAAGGGGAGTTAAAGGGAAGTAAAAGGGAAGTTAAGGGACGATACGAATCATCTTTTCGTTATCGTTTTTGTTTTCGTTATCGTTTTCGTTAAGGTTGTCTTTACCAGGTTGTTGTCGTTTGGAATGAGTTGTCTTCGGATTCCTCCATCAGTTCCTGCTCGTATACGCTTTCGTCCCACATAAAATCTTCTTCGGGCAGGTCGGGTTTGGTGAAGTCGCCGCGGTAGAAGTTGAGCACGCCGTCGTCGTAGACCGAGCGCATATAGTGTCCGAAGATGGGCAGTGCCTGGCGTGCGCCCTGGCCGAACTCCATACTGCGGAAGTGGATGGAGCGCAGTTCGCCGCCTGTCCACACGACGGTGGTCATCTTGGGAGTAATGCCTACAAACCAGCAGTCGCTGTTGTTCTGCGTTGTACCGGTCTTGCCGGCCATCGGGTAGGAGAGTTTGAACTGCGAGCCGCGCAGGCGTGCGCCTGTACCGCTGTCGACGACGCCTTTCATCATCTGTATCATCATCCAGGCGATGCGTGGGCTGATGGCTTCGCGCCGCTCGGGGGTGAAGGTTTCGAGCACTTTGCCCTTGTTGTCCTCGATGCGGGTGATGAAGATGGGCTGCACGTATTCGCCCTGGTTGGCGAAGGTGGCCATAGCTCCAGCCATTTCGTAGACGGTGATTTCGGCGGCGCCGACGCAGATGGCGGGTACGGGGTCGATGGGGCTGGTGACGCCCATTTTGCGTGCTATGTTGATGACCATATTGGGTCCGTTGGCGCCTCCGGCCTTCATCAGGTAGGCCGAGACCCAGTTGATGGAGTTGGCCAGGGCCCATTTGAGGGTGACCATCTCGCCTTCACGCTGATGGCTGGAGTTGCGCGGACACCAGTCGCCTATGCACACTTCGGTGTTGGGCACCAGTGTGTATGGGTTCATATCGAGGTCTTGCAGTGCCATCGTGTAGACGAATGGTTTGAAGGTGGAACCCACCTGTCGGCGGCTTTGCAGGACGTTGTCGTACTTGAAGTAGCGGTAGTTGATGCCGCCGACGTAGGCTTTGACGTAGCCGGTGCCTGTTTCGACCGACATTAGGCCTGCATTGAGGAATTTCTTGACGTAGATGAGCGAGTCCCAGGGCGTCATCACTGTGTCGACGGGGCCGTTCCAGGTGAATACGCGCATCTTGACTTTCTCTTCCTTGAAGTATTTCTTGATTTCGCTCTCGCTGGCGCCGTCCTGCTTCATCTGGTAGTAGCGGTCGGAGGCTTTCATTGCCAGCGTAAGGAAATGGTCTTCCTGCTCCTTGCTGAGGTTGTTGAAGGGGTTGCCCTTGCGGCGCGCCAGCTCTTTGAAGAAAGCGGGCTGGATGACGTCTTTCATATGCTTTTCGACAGCCTTCTCGGCATATCGTTGCATACGCGAGTCGATGGTGGTGTAGATGCGCAGGCCGTCCTTGTGGACGTCGTAGTAGGTGCCGTCGCTTTTCTTGTGGCTGCCGCACCAGTCTTTCATATAGCCGCGGATGTATTCGCGCAGGTAGGGCGCAGCGCCGTCGTTGTGGCTGATGGGGCGGTAGTGACTCATATCTATCGGCTTCTCTTTCAGCTTTTCGTAGTCTTCGTCGCTGAGGTATTTTTCGCCTGTGGCAGGGTCATTGTAGCTGTTCATCTGGCTCATCACGACGTTGCGGCGGCGCATAGCGTTGTCGGGATGCAGCACGGGGCTGTACGATGTGGGTGCTTTGAGCAGGCCCACCAGCACGGCGGCTTCGTCGACGTCGAGTTCCGAGGGGCTTTTGTCGAAGAATGTGTGTGCCGCTGTCTCTATGCCGTAGGCGTTGCTGCCGAAGTCGACGGTGTTGAGGTACATCGCCAGGATTTCTTCTTTCGAATAGTTGTGTTCGAGCTTGACGGCCACGACCCATTCCTTGAATTTGGAATGGATGAGGCCCAGCTTGCTTTTGCGCTCGCGCGGGAAGAGGTTTTTGGCCAGCTGTTGCGTGATGGTGCTGCCGCCGCCGCTGCTGCTGTGGCGTCCCACGAGGGTCTTGAAGAAGACGCGTGCCAAGCTGCGGGCGTCGATGCCGGCGTGGTCGTAGAAGCGCACATCCTCTGTCGCCACGAGGGCATTGATGAGGTTCATATTCTTGCCGCCGTTAGTTATTTCGCTGTAGGTGAGGCTGGAACGGTTTTCGATGCCGATATATCCCAGCACTTCGCCGTCGGCCGACCACACCTCGGAAGCCAGGTTGCTGCGAGGGTTCTCAAGCTCTTCGAAGGAGGGCATAAATCCTAGCCATCCCAACGAGAGCATTGTGAAGAAGAGAACCAGGAACACCCAGAAAGCGGCAAAGGAGATCCACACGATGCGGATGCCACGGCGCGAGTCGCTCTTGGACGATTTGTTTTTCTTTTTCTTGTATTGAGCCATTTCTGTTATATTGACAATTGGATATTGAAGGATTCTTTAAGCCTTGCGGACCTGCAGTTCTCGCCTCTCCATTCTCACTATTCTGTTCGCTCGATGTGCATCCCCACATTCTTGATGCCGGGTAAAAGGGTGTCGCGCATAGCGTGGCGGACGACGAACTGGTAGCTTCCTTGCTGTGGGAAATGGAAATAGCAGAACGGATAGCGCCCGTCGACGTATCGTCCGTTTTCCTTGCCCAGCCAGCGTCCATCGCGCTCGGCCAGAACGAACTCGATGTTGGTGTCGGCGGCAACGCTGCCGTCGGGATAGATGGTGGTGATGAAGAAGTAGATGTTGGAATAAGGATAGTCGTTACGGTTTCGTATGTCGAGACAGCATAGATAAGTGCTGTTCGTATCGTCGGCTTCGAGGTTGAAAACCAGCGAATCGTCCATATTCCACCCTTGCTCGTTGATGCGCCTATTCTCGTTGTACATCACGTTCGAGTCGCAGGCGGCAAGAGTCAGCATCGATGCTGCCAACAGTATGTAGACCAGTCTATTCATCGTTTTTCTTTTTGTTTCGGTTGTCGCGTGTGCGGTTGTCGCGGTCGCGCTGTTGCCGGGGTTCGTGCTGTTGCCGAGGCTCGCGTTGCTGTCGTGGTTCGCGTTGTCTCCTTTCTCCATTGTCTCCTCTGCGCTCGCCATTGTCGTTTCTGCGTTCTCTGTTCTCATTTCTGCGCTCGCCGTTGTCGTTTCTGCGCTCACCGTTTTCGCTTCTGCGCTTTCCGTTTTCCGCTTTCCGTTTTCCGTTGTCGGCTTTCCGCTTTCCGTTGTTTTCCGCTTTCCGTTCGTTGTTCTCTGTTGTCGAGTCGTCGGCCATCAGTTTCAGTTCGCGTTCGAATTCGTCCTCGTTTGCCTCTTGAGCCAGTGCTGCCGTCGACATCAGTTCGACCTGATAATCCTCGATTTTCTCGGGATACTCCTGTCTGTTGTTCATTTCGATGATGGCTTTGACGTTTTCGGCTGTGATGGCGTAGAGGTCGCTTTCGCCTTCGTAGGCGTACCACATTATGCCGCGGAAGACGTCAGTCTTCTTGTACAGGGCCAGTCCTTTCTTGAAGCGTATTGGCGTGTTGGCTGGCGGAAACTTCTTGAGGGCATCGACATAGACGGCGTATTCGAAATTGAGGCAGCATTTCAGCTTGCCGCACTGTCCGGCCAGCTTTTGCGGGTTGGGGAGTATCTGCTGGGCTTTGGCCACGCTGGTTGTCACTGACTTGAAGTTGGTGAGCCAGGTGCTGCAGCACAGTTCGCGGCCGCAGGTGCCTATGCCGCCCACCTTGCCGGCTTCCTGGCGCACGCCGATTTGTTTCATCTCGATGCGCACGTGGAATTGCTCGGCCAGCACTTTGATGAGGTTGCGGAAGTCGACGCGGTCGTCGGCGGTGTAGTAGAAGATGGCTTTGGAATGGTCGCCCTGGTACTCCACATCGTTGACTTTCATCACAAGACCCAGGTCTTCGGCTATGTGGCGTGTCTTCTTGAGGGTTGCGTCCTCTTCTTTTATGGCTGATGTCCAGCGTTCGATGTCGCTGACCTTGGCGCGTCGGAACAGTTTCTTGATGGTTTCCGACTCGTGGTCGACTTTCTTCTTGATCATCTGTATGCGGCAGGCTTCGCCGGTGAGGCTGACGATGCCCACGTCGTGACCGGGGATGCCCTCGACGGCCACCACGTCGCCGTCGCTGACGTCGATGCCGTCGGGCAGGCGGAAGAACTCTTTGCGGTTGTTTTTGAATCGCACCTCGACGCAGTCGAATGGCTTTTCCAGCGGACGGCGTATGCCGTTCATCCAGTTGCAGGCTCCCACCTTGCAGCAGCTGCGCAGCTCGGTCTCGCTGATGGGCACATAGCTGTCGGGCTGGTGGTTGCATCCGCGCGACAGGTAGAGTGGCTCGTCATATTTTACCTTGGGCAGCGTCGGGTCGGGCTCGAGGTAGGGGTCCATAGCGCTGTCGCTGGCCTCGTAGTCGATGGGCACCTCCGATGGGTCTTTGTCGTAGCTGTCGCCATTGCGGCCTCCGCGCTTTTCGGCCTGGTGCTTCTCGCGGCGGCTTTTGATGAAAGCCTCCATCTCTTCGGCGGTGGCCACATAGTCCTCGTCGTCGACAGGGGTGGTGTCCGTCGTCGGAAGGTCTTTCATCTCAACTTGCTCTTTGTCTGTTGGATTATGCTGGTTGTTATTTTTTTTGTTGTCGTCTTTGTTCATAAAAAAAATGATTGCAGGGATTATATGTGTTGTTATGAATAGGTCGTTTATCTTTTTTTGAGTGCTTTGCTTATGCGGAACGACAGTTCCATAAAGACAATCTTGCCGTAGGCGTTGCGCTCGACGGCGAAGATAGCGTCGTTGATGGCGTCGTTGATTTTTTCTATGTTGCGTTCTGTAATCATCGTCGGAAACGAGGCGTTGAATTTTTCGTCGCCAAAGTCGATGTGCGACGGCAGGCCGGCATTGTTGCGCAGAAACGAGTCGCGAATTGATTCCTGTGCAAAAAGCAGGAATTGCTTCTGCACTTCGCGGCTCTTGTCGTGCATTGTGTCGACCCAGGCCGACAGCGAGGCCATATTCAGTTTGAACAGCTGGCGCATCCAGGTGACATAGAGGTTGCGGAACTCCGGGCTTGCTGTGCGGCCGTTTTCGCGCAGACTGGGGATCTTGACGAGCTGTGTGCGCGAAATGATTGTGCTCAGCATCTTTTCGCTGCTTTCGGCCACCAGTATGATGAGGGTGTTGGGTGTTGGTTCTTCAAGGCTTTTCAGTATTTTGTTTGCGGGCTGGACAGTCATTTTTTCGGCCATCCAGATTATCACCACCTTGTTTCCGCCTTCGTAGGACTTCATACCCAGGGTGCGAACTATATCGTCTGCGTCACGTTCGCGGATTTGTCCCTGCTTGTTCTCGATTTGCATAAACTCGTACCATTCGTCGAGCGTGCCGCACTGGTGTTTGGCATTGAGGAACTCGCGGAACTCGCTTTGGAAATCGGCAGCCGAGATGCTGGTACCTTTCACCGTTGCCGTGGCAGCATAGGGGAAGTAGAGGTGCAGGTCGCTGTGCGAAAGCTGTTGGTATTTTTTGCACGACGGGCATTCGCCGCACGAGTCGGCACGCAACCCGTCGGGACCTGCTTCGCCATAATGCTGGCGGTGTTCACAGTTAAGATATTGTGCGTAGGCTATGGCCATAGCAAGGCTGCCGGAAGCAGTCTCGCCAAGGAACAGTTGGGTGTGGCTGACGCGGCCCGAATCAATAATTTCGGTCAGGCGATTTGCCATAACGGTTTGACCTACAATATCTTTAAACTGCATAATACAAATGTTTTAATCTACAAAATTACTACAAAAGAGTGGAACGGCAAAATTTATTTTATTCAAATAATAAAAACAGGTATTCTTGAGGCTTCATTTTTGTAAGGGGAAACATTTCTGGGAGACCCTTTTTCGGTCATTTTTGCGCTGTTGGATACTAAAAATAGTTTTTTTCAGTTATCATTTGAAATCAAAACTGTACAATACGTGTCTATCATAATCGACTATCCGTGGTATTTTGTCATTTTCTGTCTGCTGCTGGGCGCGGCATACGCTGTGGTTCTCTACTGGCTGGGCCGCAAGGCGGAACGTGACTTTTCGCGAGGTCTCGGTACGGCTCTCTCGTTTCTTCGAGCCATCTCGGTGGCGGCCATAGCTTTCCTGCTTTTCTCACCCTTGGTCAAACGGGAGGCAAGCCGCAAGGAGAAACCTATTGTAATTCTGGCCCAAGACAACAGCAAGTCGCTCGACTATTGCCCGGATTCGGCCTACTATCGCGGCGACTACATTGCCAAGATGGACCGTTTGGCCGACGACCTGTCGCGCGACTATGACGTTCAGCGTCTTGTCTTTGGCGGAGATGTGCAATTGCTTGACGAACAGGCTGCAGCACCTTCGCTCCATTCCGGGCAGGCTACCGACATTGCGAACCTTTTGGCCGAGGTCGGCGACCGCTATTTTCACCGCAATGTGGGTGCTGTGGTGTTAGCCACCGATGGCATTTACAATACAGGTGCCAACCCTGTTGGCGCTGCCTCGTCGCTTGCCGTTCCGCTCTACGGCATCGCGATGGGCGACACTACGGTCTATCCCGATGCGGCCATTGCCAATGTGCGCTTCAACCGCATAGCCTATCTTGGCAACACGTTCCCGCTCGAAATCACCGTCAGTGCCAATCGGCTGCAGGGTCGTTCGTCGACATTGAATGTCAGCGTCGACGGACGCAGGCTTTACACAAAACAGCTGCAGTTCGGCGACTCGCGGTTTACGGCTACCGAGACTGTGGTAATCGATGCCGACCGCGCTGGTATGCACAACTATATTGTTGAAATTGCGCCAGTCGGCGATGAGCGTTCGGTGCGCAACAACCGTCGCGTGGTGCCTGTCGAGGTCATCGACGGCCACCAGAAGATAGCCCTCATTGCCGCTGCGCCGCATCCCGACATTGCCGCACTGCGCGCCGCAGTCCAAAACAACAGCAACTATGAGGTTGAATCATTTCTGGCTTCCGATTTCAACAAAAACCCACGCGACTATAACTTGTTGATTTTCCATCAGCTTCCGTCTCGCACGGCTGGCGTGGGGCTCGACGTCGCCAAGTTGCTCCAGTCGGGCACGCCGGCAATGTTCGTCCTTGGTTCGCAGACCGACTTGGCCCGTCTCAACGCCCTGCACGCCGGATTGGAGGTCTATGCCCGCATCGACCGTCAGAACGAGGCGGCTCCGCTTTTCAATACTGATTTCACCTATTTCACGCTCGACGACGAAACGGCGCGTCGCATAGCGCAGTTCCCGCCGCTGCTGTCGCCATTCGGCGAATACAAGCTGGGGGGCAACGCCCAGACTCTCTTCTCGGCCCGCATCGGCACCGTCAATTCGGGCATTCCGCTTGTCGCCGTTACACAGCAGCAGGATCGCCGCTGTGCCTTCGTTGCCGGCGAAGGCTTGTGGCGCTGGCGCCTGGCCGACTGGCAGACCAACGCGACGCACTCCGATTTTGACGCCTTGATAAACAAACTTGTCGTTTTCACCGCTTTGCGTGCCAACGGCGAACATTTCCACGTCGAGGTCAAGAACATTTTTGCCCAGTCGGAATCGGTGGTTGTCGATGCGCAGCTTTATAATGACAACTACGAGCCTGTCAACCAGCCCGATGTGGAACTTGTGGTGCGCAATGTCGCATCGCCCGAAGGGGCCAAATACACCCTCAACCGTACTGCCACGGGCTACAGCATCAACTTGGGCGTTCTGCCGTCGGGCTCATACACCTATTCGGCAACGACACGCCTCAGTGGCAAAAGTTATACGGCTACGGGTTCGTTCCTTGTCGAAGACCTTCATCTTGAAGCTCTCAACACCGTTGCCGACCATTCGCTTTTGGCCACACTGGCCGCAGAGACGGGTGGCGCCGTGGTCGACGCTCATTCGCCCGAACAGGTTGCAGAACTGCTGCGGCAGCGCGACGACCTGAAGACGGTTGTCTATAGCGAGACGTCGTACAGCGATATGCTAAACCTGCCGCTGATACTGATATTCATTCTTTTGCTGCTGACTGTCGAGTGGGTGTTGCGCAAATACAACGGAACGATTTAACTTTAACCTTAACTTCAACTTTAACCTTAACCTCAGATACAAATACTATTGTCCCTTAACTCCATTTAACTTCCCTTAACTCCCCATAACTCCCCAATAACCAAAAACCTACGACCGTGAAACTGAAGAAATCCTCTTTTATCCGCGACGGCATCACGCTGGTGTCGGGCAACGTGTGGGCGCAGGCCATAGCCTTCGTCTCATACCTTGTCTTGTCGCGACTTTTCTCGCCCGAGGATTTCGGCCTGTACAACATTTTCTATTCCTACATCGAGGTCCTGATTATCGTCAGCACCTGCAAATACGAACTTGCCATAGTGATTGCCGACAACGACCGCGAGGCTGCCGCCGTGGGGCGTTTGGCGTTGAGGCTCAACACTTTCATTTCGCTTGCCTTGCTTACGGCTCTGCTTGTGCTCACACTGTTGGGGCACACCGAGGCTTTCGCCTCAACGCGTTTGTCGACGCTCAATCCAATGTTGGCTTTGCTCGTCCCGCCGATGGTGTTCCTGTGCGGCACGTCGCGTGTCTACTCGTTCACTCTCAATCGGTTCCGCCGTTTTCGCAGCATTGCGCTTTCCGAGGTGGTGGGCTCCACGTCTGGCGTGCTGTTCAAGGTGCTGCTGGGTTTGCCGCGTCTGGCTTCGACGCTGTGGCACACCGTGGGTCTGCCGCTGGGAACGGTGCTCGGACGTGCTTGCGCCAACGTCAACCTGGCGTGGCGATGGCGCCGCCTGGAGCTGCCGCGCGACATAAGTCGCGACGAGCGCCGCGCCGCCGCCGCGCGGTTCCGCAATTTCCCGCTCTTCACGATGCCTAAGGACTTGATCAACAGCCTTTCGTACAACCTACCGTTCCTGTGGCTGGCGCTCTATTTCGACAAGGCCGAGGTGGGACTGTTTGCTATGGCGCTGACCTTCACGTTCAGGCCTGTCAACATCTTCAACACGGCTTTCGAAAAGCTGCTCTACGTCCGCATTGCCGAGCGGGTGCGCGCGCATCAGACCATATGGGCCGATTTGCGCCGCTTTGTGCTGACAATCAATGCGGTGGCGTTGCCTGTCTTTGCTGTTGCCTTCTTTTTTGGCGAGGAGATTTTCGGCTTCCTGTTTGGCGGCCGCTGGGCCGGATGCGGCTACTATCTGCGCTGCCTGCTGCCGTGGGTGTTCGTGGCGCTGACGTCGACGTCGCTGACCTTCATTGCCAATGTCTTTTCACGCCAGCGGACGGAGTTTTTCTTCTATATCGTGCTGTTTCTGTTGCGGATAGCCGCTATGGTTGTAGGCCTGCAGTGCGGCAGTTTCCGCTTGGCCATACTACTGTTTGCGGCCGCCGGCGCAGTGGTGTCGCTGGCTTTGCTGGTGTGGTATTTCAGCCTTGTGCGCCGCTATGAAAATAGCGAAGCCTGCTGACAATCAGAAAATTATTTGGATGCTTGGTTTTCGTTATAACGTTATCTCGATATAACGATATAACGAAATCACGAATTTTCGTTTTCGTTCTCCTTCTTTTCTTGCCGGCGCTTTTCCCATTTGCCGCCGGGGCCTTTGAACGAGAAAACTATCTTGAGCGAACGCAGGAAATAGTGCGGCACGTCTTGGGCTTTCAACTCCTTGATTTCTTGGCGGATGTCGCGGATGCTTTCGCCGCGCAGTATGCGGAAAACGATCAGTATCAGGGTCAGAATGGAGAAAGTTATGATTAGTGCAGAAATTATCATCGTTAGTTTTTTTGCTGCTACATTAACGTGGTTTTCTTTTTTTATTGTCTCGGAGCGAAAATTTTGTTCGCCTGTCGGCTCCCACCTATGGTACCCAGAAAACTTTTTAAGTTTTGTGCATATTTTTATCATATTCTATCAAGGTAAAATATAGGTAGAATTTGATAAGAATTTGGGTAGAATTTGGTAAGAAGATGGTACCTGGAAAACAGGCAGTTGCAAAAAGGCATTTTTTGCCCTTTTTCGGGACTTTTTTTCAGAAAACTCTGCGCTGTTTTTGGACGTTTTTTTCGCCTGAAAAAGGGGTACGATTTGAAATATAATTGAAATTTTTTCGAAAAATTTTGGTGGTTTAAAAAATGTTCGTACTTTTGCAAAGTGATATCAAAATGATATCATAATGAAAATTTATCAGAAAATAATAAAACACAGGTTATTAAAGCAAAACAAACCAAAACAAAAAACAAAATGGAAACAAAAGAGTTTAACAGACAACTGACGGGCAAGAACAACGGATTCTTGCATCTTTTCCTCAATCTGGCAATGCTGGTGGGCTTTGTGCTGCTGGTCATATGGATGGCCGGCTTCGACGCAATGATCGACCCGATGACCGGTGAGCCGACGGCGCTCATCCTGCTGCCCATCCTTGGCGGCATCGTGCTGATGTTTGTCTACATCCTGCACTGTATCGGCTTTATGATTATCCAACCCAACCAGAGCCGCGTGCTGACTTTCTTCGGCCGTTACAGCGGCACGGTGCGACAGAACGGTTTCTTCTGGATCAACCCGTTCTATGCCAAGCGTCGTATATCGTTACGCGCGCGCAATATGGACGTGCCGCCCATCAAGGTGAACGACAAGAACGGCAACCCGATTATGATTGGCCTGGTGCTGGTCTGGAAAGTGGCCGACACGTACAAGGCTGTGTTCGACATCGATGTGGACACGCTGACGTCGTCGGCGCAGCACGGCGAGCAGGCGCAGCAGCCCAACCAGCAGCAGCTGAAGGGCTATGACAGCTTCGTGCACGTGCAGAGCGACGCCGCCCTGCGCAAGGTGGCGGGCCATTATGCCTACGACAACATCGACCACAACAGCACCGAGCTGACCCTGCGCAGCGGCGCCGAGGAAATCAACAACCAGCTTGAGGACGAGCTGCGCAGCCGCCTCAGCATCGCCGGCATCGAGATTGTCGAGGCCCGCATCAACTATCTGGCCTACGCTGCCGAAATCGCCAGCGTGATGCTGCGCCGCCAGCAGGCCGACGCCATCATCTCGGCCCGCGAGAAGATTGTGGAAGGCGCCGTGTCGATGGTCGAATTGGCCCTCAACAAGCTGAGCGAGCGCGAAGTGGTTCAGCTCGACGAAGAAAAGAAAGCCACGATGGTAAGTAACCTGCTCGTCGTCCTCTGCGCCGACGAAAGTGCTTCGCCAGTTATCAATACTGGTTCTATTTATTAAACTATGAAGAAGACCTTTGCTCTAAGGGTGGACAGTGAGGTCTACGATGCTATTGAGCGTTGGGCTGCGGACGAGTTCCGCAGCACCAACGGTCAGATAGAGTGGATTTTGTCTGAAGCCCTCAAGAAGGCCAAACGGCATCCGAAGAGCGCCAACCGTAGGGGCGAGGCTTCGAGTGCGCCCGAAAAGGAGGGAGGCAGCAATGAATAAAATCAGAATCGCCACTATCGTCCTGGCAGCGCTGGCACTGGTGAACTACCTTGTGGGCGCCATTATGGGATTCGTCCTTGTCAGGGGCGAGAATGTCAAGGTGTTCGCCTTTGTGTTCGGTATAATGTTGCTTGCTAGCGTAGTGTGTCTGGTGGCCGACTGGATGACGTTGCGGCAGGCAGAGCGCGGGATGGAGTACACGGTGCTGAAGCTGCGCAAGGGCCGTTTTGTTCGCGAGCCGCGCAAGATGCAGCGCGACGACGAAGGGCTGCAGGCCTTGCAGATGGGCATTTCGGGATGGTCGTTTTCGCTGATTGTGCCGCTGTTTGCATTCGGGCTGATATGGCCCGACACGTTCTGGCTGCTGTCGGCCAGTGTGCTAAGCAGCATCGCCGTGGGATTGCCTGTATTGAGTGGGTTCATTATCGGCATAATCCGCGCCCATCGCCAACGTAAGAAAGGGGAAACATTATGACAATAGAGAGCAAAAAAACGATAGGAATGGTCGGCAGCGCGCTGGCGGTGATGGTTGTCGTGGCTGGCAACATATTGATGGCGACGCAGATAAAGTCACAGGGTGCAGGCTTCTTTGTCGGCTATCTGTTCTACTCGCTGGCGATTTTGGCCGGCGGAATGTTCATCGCGTGGCTGCCCAATATGAAGAACTACAAGTGGGGCTTCCGGATGGTCGACGGCCGCCTGAGGTGGTGCAAGGACGAGCGTGTCCAGGACATCCGCCGCACGCGCCTGGTCTGGTGGCCCTTCATCACGTTCTGCTTAGAGCTGTACGGCCTGTTCGACTACTGCAACGACCTGTGGCAGCGGCCGTGGACGGAGGCGCTGATGGTTGTCTTTGCGGTGATTACGATTGTGGTTTTCTTCGCCTGGGTCATAATAATGATTGTGGACGAATACCGCGAAGCAAAGAAAAACAACGGCCGGCTGTAAGATTTTGAGCCCTATAAACGTCTATTGATTGGTGAATATTGAATAGCGATATCAACAACAAACAAATCAACAAATTAATAATATGGACGAAATTCTCCGCGTGGAAGGCATTTCGAAGACCTTCACGCTTTCAAAGAAACAACAAAAGATTGAACGTACCACCCAGCGCAAGAAGGTGGCTGTGGACAATCTGAGCTTCACCGCCAACCGCGGTGAAATATTTGGTCTGCTGGGACCTAACGGGGCTGGCAAAACGACGACGCTGCGCATCCTGGCCACGCTCATCAAGCCCGACACGGGCGACGCTGTGCTGGATGGCTACAGCGTTGTGAACGAGGAAGAAGAGGTGCGGTCGCGCATCGCGTTCCTGACCAGCGAGTTGAAGCTCGAGGACTTCTTCACGCCAAACTACCTGTTCGACTTCTTCGCTCGCCTGCACGGCGTGCCGGAGGCCGAGGTCGCCGAGCGCAAACGTGTGATGTTCGAGCGCTTCGGCATCGACAAGTTCGCCGAGGTCAAGGTGCAGAACCTTTCGACGGGTATGAAGCAGAAGGCCAGCATCGTTATTTCGCTGGCGCACAACCCCGACATCATCATCTTCGACGAGCCCACCAACGGACTGGACGTGCTGACGGCGCGCACCGTGACCGACTTCCTGGCCGAGATGCGCCAGCAGGGCAAGACTATCATCCTTTCGACCCACATTTTCAGCCTCGTAGAGAAGCTGTGCGACCGTGTGGGCATCATCATCGACGGCCGAATGACGCACTGCGACACGCTCGACGCCATCCGCGACGGGATGAGCCTCGAGGACCGCTTTTTCGAGATTTACAAGACTGTGAAAGGAGGTGAGGAATGAGAAAACAAGGTAATGTGTGGACCATTGTCCGCAAGGAATTTGCACGTTTTTTCGGCGACCGCTCGCTGCTGTTCACCGCTGTGATTATGCCGGGACTGCTGATTTATATTGTCTATTCGCTGATGGGCGAGAACATCGGCAAGAGCCATCAGGACGACAACGCCGGCCCCACGACGGTCTATGTCGACAACCTGCCCGAGAGCCTGCGGGGCGACTTCGACTCGATCCCGTTCCAGCTGGTCACCGAGGGCTTCAACGCCGTGGCCCTTATCGGCGACAGCCTGGCCGACAAGGAGAAGAATCTGATTTATGTCAATTTCCCGCCCCATTTCGACAGCCTCATTGCTGCCTACGATCCGATGGGCGGCGAGGCGGCGCCGAATGTGAAGATCTATCACAATTCCAATTCCGACAACTCGGAGCTGGCCTACCAGACGGTCAAGACGTACCTCGAAGATTGGGAAAACAGCCGCAACAATATGTTCGATATCAATGCCCAAAACCCTGAAAGTGAAGAGACTGAAGAGACTTTCGATATGGCCGACGAGGACGATTCGCTGGGCGAGATTCTTGGCCAGCTGTTCCCGATGCTGCTGATGATGTTGCTCTTCTCGGGCTGTATGGCCGTGGCGCCCACCGCCATCGCTGGCGAGAAGGAGCGTGGCACCATAGCTACCCTGCTGGTGACGCCGATGCGGCGCAGCGAGCTGGCCATCGGCAAGATACTGAGCCTGTCGACTTTCGCTATGCTCAGCGGCCTGTCGAGCTTCCTCGGCATCATCCTGTCGCTGCCGCGAATGCTGAATGGCGACGGAGTGGATATCGACTTTGCAATTCCCTACACGACGAGCGACTACCTGCTGATTCTCTGTGTTTTGATTAGTACAGTGCTTGTTATGGTCAGCTGCATTTCCATCCTGTCGGCGCTGGCCAAGGATGTCAAGTCGGCCGGCACGCTGGTGCTGCCCTTGATGCTGCTGGTGATGTTTGTCGGCTTCACGCCGATGCTGGGCGGCGACGCCCCCGAAGCGCTGACGGCATACCTCATCCCGTTCTACAACAGCGTGCAGTCGATGGCGTCAGTGTTCTCGTTCAACATAAATCCTGCCGCCATCGGCATCACCGTTGTCGCCAACATCGCCTACACCGCCATCGCCGTCTTCGTCCTCACTCGGATGTTCAACAGCGAAAAGGTGATGTTCGGAAAGTAGATTCCAACAGGAATTATCACAAATTGGCCAGGAATTGGCCAAAAATATAAGTTGCGTCGGATTTTGCAATCCGACGCAACTTATTATATAGATTTTTAATCCGTTAAGTATATGGCTTATAGGGTAGGATATTTCAACTTCTGTATTCTATTCTAATATTAGAATTTGCTATATGAACGGAGTCATATATACCGGCAGGCAGGTGGTCTGGCTGTCTTGAAAGTAGTCTTTCGTGTAGAGCAAATAACGGTTGCCGATACGCGAGGAGTACTTCTCACAGAAGACATCAAGCGAACGATGGGTACGATATCCCGACGATTTTACCTCGACAGGAACAACCTTGTTGCCCCGCGAGAGCAGGAAGTCCACCTCGTAGTTGTGTTTTTCGTCCTTGGGGAAAGTATAATAAAACAACCCGTTGCCCGACGAGGCAAGCATCTGTGCAACAAGGTTCTCGTAGACATAGCCAAGATTGGCCTCTAGTTTGTCGTTTAGCAGTTTATTGTATATGATATTGTCGGTATAATCTTTGTCGAGAAAACATAGAGATACAAACAACCCTGTGTCAGCAAGATAAATCTTGTAGCGCAACAAGTCCTTGTTAAGCGACATTCCCACATTCGGGTCTGTGCAATGATGGCTGAAAAGCACGGTTTTGCTTTGTTCAAGAGCCTGTAATAGCTCGCCCATTTTATTTTCGGTTTTTTCGCCGATCACCGCCGATGCCACATAACGGTTAGCGTTGGCGCTGAGCTGGGCGGGAATATTCACAAACAACCGTTCAGCATTGCCCGAAGCGTCTATCTTTTGAAAGTCGTCCAAATAGAGGCGCAAAATTCCTCTTTTTGTCTGATCGACTATACTTAGATTGTTGGTTGTCAAATAAGTGTCTACTGCTTGAGGCATTCCGCCAACGAGCATATAAAGTCTAAGGTCACCTATGGTTTTTCTATGAGCTGCCCCCACAGGACTGCGGTTGTTGTAGAACTGGCGGAGCAAATCTACCGACACAGTGTCGCCTAATGCCCATCGGAATTCTTCATAATCCATCGGATATAAAGTTACGCGTTCTTCTTCGCTTGGAATGGTTATATCCTTGGTATTCTTTTTGATGCTAATCAAAGATCCGGTTTCAATATAGTCGAATCGACCATCGGCAACAAGATATTTGATAGCTTGTCGGGCTGAGGGATAGTTTTGGACTTCATCGAACACAATCAGCGATTTACGGGGTTTGAGGACAACTTGGTATTGCTGTTGTAGCATAAGGAAGATACGATTCAAATCCGTCAGGTCGTCAAACAAGTTGCGAATATGCAATGGCGCACGGTTGAAGTCAATAAGGATATAGGTTTCATACTCTTTTTTTGCAAATTCCTCCACAAAGGTGGACTTACCAACACGTCGTGCACCCTCTACCAGGATAGCTGTGCGTCCCTGGCTGTCATTTTTCCACTTTAGCAACTTGCTGTATAACTTGCGTTTAAAGATATTATTCATATATTGAAAAGCATTATTTCACTTTGCAAAGATACACAATTGTCTGAATCCCCCAAAATTTAATTTGGCAAAATATCGGTTTTCCCCGAAATTTAATTTGGCAAAATATCGGTTTTCCCCGAAATTGCACAATAATATTACACTTTGATGTTGAATCTACGGACACATTTCTATCATCGTTAGGGCAATAAAAACAGGACAGTGCCGTTAATAGTGGCAAAAATAACAGATTGTATAACAAAATAGAATGCCTATGATTTTTGATGCATAATTTCAATATGCACATCTTAGAATAGAAAATAGCGAAGAGTAGCTGAATGCTGGAATCTTTGAAACTTGGACACTTTCGAAGTTCTTACCCAGACCGAAGCGACGGCTTCCCGCCAAATGGCGTGGACTTGTACGTTGTAATTGGGTAAGACAGGTAGTCCAAGACCTCAAAGATTCCGATGAAAACTAAAAGTGCCACGCTATTTTTATGTGCATTTGTCAACCGGCACGATGATGTAAAACTTAAATGAAATCTTTATGAGCTGTATTAATTACAAGCCTTGGGTAGGCAAGGATTATAACAAGGGCTATCTGGGGAAGAAAATCCTCGTGCTGGGAGAAAGTCACTATGCTCCTGACGGAAAGATAGACGAGGAACTGACGCAATGGGTTGTACGTGACATCGCATACGAACCAGGCGGACAGAATTACCTTGCGACATTCACCTGCTTTGAGCGTGCCATAGCAGGCAGGCAGATGACCCAGGCGGAACGTATTGAGTTTTGGAAAAGCGTCGTTTTCTACAACTATCTCCAATTTCCAACCGAAGGGCCTCGGAAAACACCCGACCCTGAACATTGGGCAAAGTCAGCCGATGCATTTGTAGAATTGTTGGAAAAATACACGCCCGACTATATTATAGTGTGGGGTGTTCGGCTCTACAATGCACTTCCCGACCTCGGAGGACACAGAGGTGTTTTGAGATTGGAGAACAAGGATACGGCAGATTATTGGGTGTATCCAATAAAGGGGAAGGAAATCCCTGCTCTCAAAATACATCATCCCAGTGCGCCGACAGGTCGTGAATGGGAGTATTGGCACAAAGTAATTGATAAATTTATTAACCTTTAAAACATTTCAACTATGTCAGATCACGTATGTCCCTGGTGTGGTAAGCACTGGGGTAATCCAAACACTGTTGGAGATGGATGGGGACCCTATCATGGATATTGTAGCGCTCGATGTGAACATGCAGCAAAGCAAGCAAAAAGAGAAGAGGAGGCAGTACGCCAACAAGAGCGGGAAGCACGTAGACAATGAATCGCCGAGATTGAGGCAGAGGGTGGTTTCCGTGCCAAACTCCTAAAGATTTGGCGAATCATAAAGTGGACGTTTTGGATAGTTGTCATCCTTGGCGTTCTCCTCGCCATTCTAACAGGCAATAAATAGAACAAATCAAACCAGAAAAGCGGAGCATTACCGACTCCGCTTTTCTGCATTTAGAGTGTCGATGAAGGACTACATCTCCAAGTGCTTCTTGTAACCCTCGTAGCGCAGTTTGGCGTTGCACTCGGTGGCGCCAAGCCCCTGGTCGGTGAGGTTGCTGCTGCCCATAATAACCTGTTGTGGTGGATGTTTGCGTTGTTGCGTCGGATTTGCAATCCGACGCAACTTATTATAAGGTTTTTCAATCCGCAAAACATTGAAACCATCGAGGAAAACTTTGTTTGTGTCGGATAGCGATTCGATACAAAGAAACCACGATAATTCTATGCAACAACGAAAATTTTGCGATTTTTACACAAAACATCGAAAGATTTTAAGATTATCAAATTTTTGGCAAAATAAATTTAGGATTTTCGACGTTTTTTAGAGAAATAATCTTGCGATTCTTGCATAAAATGAGAAATAGCTTGGTGAAGATGGACTCACCTTGATTGCGTATTGAAAAAAAATGCGTATCTTTGCAAAAATTTTCAATAGGATATGAAAGAAGTATTGCGCTCGGATTACATTGACTGGCTTGACCGCAAGCGTGGCAACGGGTTAGTGAAGATTATCACAGGTGTCCGTAGATGTGGCAAGTCGTATTTATTATTTACTCTTTTTAAGAGACATCTGCTTGAGCAAGGGGTGAAGAATGACCATATTATAGCGTTGGCACTTGATGACTATGAAAACAGACAATTCTTGGACGCTGATGCTTTATACAAGGGGAGTTCTATAAATTAAATAGCTAAATTTCATTTTGTTATATCAATATTTTTTCGTATTTTTGCAGTATTAACAGAAAAATACAGCATCTATGAAATACCGTAATAATCAAGGCATTGGATTATTTGACAAAGAGAA
>JAFROL010000007.1 GCA_017429685.1 Bacteroidales bacterium
AGGCCAGTGACCTCAAGCGTCTTCGTGCAGTCGCCTTCGCAGCTCATAGAGTCGCTCATAACGACGCGGCCGTTCATATCAACGATGGTGATGGCCACCTCGCCGGCGACGCCGCTCAGGGCTACAGTCGTGCTGCTGGTGGTCGGGTTCGGGTAGATGCTGATGTTCATACCGTCGGCTGTCGAGATGCCCTCCTGGTCGGGAGTGGTGATCTGGGCAACGCTGGACCAGCCGCCGTAGACACCCGTCTCGCAAAGGGCGCGGACATAGATGTCGTAGTTCGATGCGGGCTCGAGGTCGGTGATCGTGCAGGTGGTGGCGTCGTTGACAGTGATGGTACGACCGCCGCCCTGCTGGAAGCCACGGTTACCGTAGTTGACCTCGTAGACGCTTGCGCCGGTCGGAGTCCAGCTGACGGTGGCTGTGGTGCCGCTGGTGGCCGTGGCGGTGACGCCGGTCACAACAGCGCAGGTGACGGTGGTGAAGCTGATAGTGTCGCTATATTCTGACTCAGCGGCGCCGTCGCCACAGACAGCCTTGACGGCTGCATTGTAGGCGACGCTCTGGGTCAGACCCGTAACGGTGTAGGGTTTAGCGCTGACAGTGTACTCCTGGTCGAAGGTGCTGTTCCAGACGTGGAGAGTCCACTGGGTCTCCTGACCGACGGCGGTCCAGCTGATGGTAGCGTCGGTGTAGGACGGGTCGGCCTGCAGGTCTGTAGGCACGAAGCAGGGCAGGTCGGCAGTGGTGAAGGTGCCGATTGTCCAGTCGGAGATCAGGCCTTCGTTGGCGTCGCAGATAGCGTGGACCATAAACTGATAAGCAGTTTCGGGAACGAGACCTGTAACAGTATAGCTGGTGGCACCGGTAACGGCGACAGGAGCCGACCAGGTAGCCTCGGTGGTAGCCTTCCAGGACACCTCAAAGTCGGTGGCGTTGCTGCTCCAGTTGAGCGTAGCGCTGTTGTAGGTAACATTGGTGGCGGTAAGACCTGCGGGTTTGGGGCAGGAGGCACCGCAGCTGACGAGCTTCATAGTGGAGCGATACTGATAGTAATTTGCGCTACCGGTATAGGCACTAGCGGTTGCTTCCGAGGTGACATCGGGGTCATCGTAATCGTCATACCACTGGATAGTCTTGTAGCCTGTGCAGTTGGTGTTGTCGAAGACGTAGGAGCTGCCGTCGTAGTCGCCCGAGTTGTCGTCGACGATGACCATCAGGTTGCTCTGGCCGTCCCAGGTGAAGGGGATAGTATCCTGCAGCTGTAAGAAGTTCCAGCCCTGAACGCAGTTGAGAGCGCCGCTGTAGACCAAGACGGCATTGGTTGCATCGATGGTGTCGATGTCGGAGCTGCTGCTGAAGGTGGTCTTGTTTGTCGGCTGGAGCCAGATGTTGACATCCGTCTTGCTTGACATTGGCGAGGAGTAGGCGAAGGAATAGGCGATGTACTGGATGACGCTACCGGCGGCGAAACCGGCATTGCTCAGTTCGGCACTGTCGATGATGGTTTCGGTAAGGGTATAATTATAGTAGTCGTTCAGAGGCGTGTAGTAGGAGGTACCTGTGCCGGCGCCAGTGAAGAAAGCAGTAGCGTTGTCGCAGAGTTCGGTGGAGAGGGTGATTTTGTGCCACATACCGGTGTCGCCGTTGTTGCAGAGGCCGCGGACGTAGATATCGTAGGCGGTCGTTGGGTTGAGGCCACCGATAACGGCGCTGTTGGTGGTAGTGGAGATGGTGGTGCAGCTGTCAATCTCGGAACCCTTGGGGCCGTAGGCGATGTCATAGCTGGAGGACGAGCCCGTCCAGGTGACGGCCAGCGAGCTGCTGGAGAGGGCAACGTTGGTGTCCTGCATCAGGTCGCTGACGGGGCAGTTGTCGATGTAGCAGCTGACGTTGACCTCGAAGCCGTCGTAGGTAACGGAGACGTCGCTCTTGAAATAGAGAGTGATGGGACCGTTGGAGGAAATGAAGGGTCCGAAGGTTTGGGTAGAGCTGACACCATAGTCGTTCCAGAGTTCGACGCCGCCAGTGCCTTCGCCATCATAGATGTGGAGATGGTCGTAGATGCCTTCGGTGTAGGAGGTACCGCTGACGGCGACGAGAGCATTGGGAGTTTCGGGATAGATGATGATGTAGCTGTCCTGGTTGGTGCTGTAGGCACCGGTGGCACCACCGTCGTCATAGATGACGCCGCCGCACATAGTGAGCGTGTCGGTCATATTGGGACGCATAGTCCAGGTGCCGGGGATTGCCATAATGGGGCCTTCCCAAGCGGAGGCGTCGGTCGACGAGCAGACGGAACGTACCCAAATGTAGTATGTAGTTCCGGTAGTCAGTCCGTTGATTGTGACGCCGGGAGTAGTATAGACCGTAGTGTCGGCCACCGGAGTTGCCGTGGGGTCGGTATCGATAGCCACTTCCCAGGTGGTGGAACCGCCCTGTTCAGTCCAGCCAATTGTGACGGAAGTAGCAGTATTGCCTGTGGTGGCGAGGTCGTAGACGTGGAGGCACGAAGGCAACGAGTCGATAGTGACATCGTCCATATAGGCATAGAAATAGTCGCCAGTATTGTAGGCTTTGATGGCGATGTAGCCACCGGTATAGTTCGAGAGCGGTACTTCGAAGAGAGTAAAGTTCATAGAACTGATGGTGACGGTGTCGAGAGGCTGGAAGGTATTGATAGCTTCGGGGTTGGACATAGTACCGACGACGAACATAGGCACGTCAGCGTAGCTGGAGTTGTTCATAGCCCAGAAGGAGAGCTGCATAAGGCTCAGGTCGACGGCGTTGGTGTCGAAAGCGGGCAGCGTGATGTAAGGCTCATAGCCGTTATAGGTATCGAAATACCAATAGAGGGCGTTAGTGCCTGTGTGGGCGTTATAACCATCGACATAGGGGTAGTAGTAGCTATCGTCCGGGGTGTTGTAGCGGTACCAGCAGGGGTAGAAGTTGGTGTTGCTGCCCTGCGACCAACCCGGAGCGTTGTTTTCGAAGCTTTCGGTGTAGGGAACAGCGGCGATTTCGACGCACTGGGTACGGAAGGTGAAGGCGTTGCTCCAGTTGGAGGTGTCGCCGTCGCCGCAGATGGTGCGAACATAGACGTCATACTGGGTGTTGGGGGTAAGACCACCGATGACGACTGTGTCGATAGTGGTGGTGATGAAAGTACCCGAATCGAGGATGAAGTTAGCAGGACCATAGACGACGTCGAAGTAGGTGTTGCCCGTGGTGTTCCAGGCGATGACGGCGCTGTCGGTGGTAGAGTAGACGAGGTTGACGTTTTCAACACCGTTGCAGGGGCTAACCATATTGACCGACAGGTCGTCGATATAGCTGTAGACTTCAGTGCTCTGCGGCGAGACGATGGCGATGCGCGAGGCATTGCCCTGATAGTTGCTGAAGCTTACCTTGACGGCCTCCCAAGTAGAGATTGCTGAATTAGCAACAACGCCTACAGCCTGGAAGGTGTTGAAATTCTCGGGATCGGACATTACACCGACATAGAGCTCGTTGGGATAGCCGCTATAGGTAGAATACATCCAGAAGCTGACCTCGAGAGTGTCGATGGGAGCATCGAACTCGGGCAGGACAAGATAGGTGTAGCTACCCGAACCGCTATACATATCGAGCGCCTGGGCGCCGCTGTGCACATACGAGGTAGAGGGCGAAGGATAGCTGCCATAGGAATAGGTCGTTGCAGCATACCAGCACGAGGGATAGCCCGAAGAAGGATAGTTCTCGAAACCGGTGATGAAGGGCAGAGGCTCGGCACCGCATTTGGTGAGAGCGCTGACGGTGGTATACATAGTGGTGTCGCTGCAAACGGCTCCGACGCGGAAGTGGTAGCGCATATTGGGCGAGAGGTTAGTATAGGTCCAGGAGTCGCTGCTGGTGGTACCGTCGACGGTCCAGACGTTGGTGGTGTCGGCACGATGCTCGACAACCCAAGAGGTTTCCTGATAGCCAGCGGCCCAGCTGATGCCAATATAGTCGGTGGCAACCGAGTCGACCACGACAACAGGAGCGGCGCAGGAGGCCAGCTGAGTGCAAGTGGTGAAGCCGAAGATGGCGTTCATACGGTTGGAGCTGCTGGAGCCGCCATTGAATCCGACAGGATATGAGCTACCGTCCTGGTAAACATAACGGGAAGCACCCGACGCAGCGGTGTGGGTATACCAATAGTTGCTGCAGCTGTAGCTGCCCGTCATATCGCGGACAACAACCAAAAGGTTGTCGGTACCATTATAGTTAAACGAATTGTCGAAAAGGATCTGGGCCCACTGGTTGGCAGTGAACGACACCGTACCGCTATAGACCATCGTAAGGTCGGCAGGGGTAAGATAGCTTGAAGCCGTAGAATCGGCGACGTGGCCGAGGTAGATTTCCCAGTTGCGGCTGGCTCCGTTAGATGCCAACGACTGCGGCATAACGGAGATGCTGGTAAGATTGCCAGCGCCACTGAGTTCCGAAGCCTTGTAGATCTGCTGGGTGAGGCTGTAATTGTAGCAAGTGTTGGTCGGGATAGTGCTGCTTGTACTTGTACCATTGCCGATGGTGTCGTTGTGGGACGAAGCGGGATCGAATTCAACGCAAGCAAGGTTCTGCGTGCTGAACGTCACACTGTCGAAAGCGCCATATTCGTCGCCGTCGCAAACAGTGCGCACTTTAACCTTGTAGGTATTGCCGGGAGTGAGACCCGTGAACATAGTGTTGGTGGTCGTGCTCACCACATTGGCGACCATAGTATTGGTAGTGTCATAGCATTCAACCTCATAGCTGGAGGGAACGCCCAGATTGAGACCCGAAACCGTCCAAGTGACATATGCCGAGCTTGTGCTGACGGCAGGGACCTGAATATTCTGGACCGAAGCGCACTGGGGAGCGGCCACACAGTGGGTGTTGATCTCGAAGCCAGTACTGCCATAGTTGTAGCTGCCTGCATTCCAGACGATGGTGATGGGGCCTGCGAAAGAGGTAGTGGCGGGGATAGTCTCATAATCGGAAGTCGACTGCCAGAGGATAGAACCAGTAGCGCCGACACCGTTGAAGATGCGCAGGTTGGCATAGTAGGAATAGATGTCGGTGGTGCCGCTGAAGGCAATCAGCGAGTCCTCGCTGGAGGGATAGAGCACCAGCGACGAGACGGTACCGGTGTTGTATGCGCTGTTGGCACCGCCATCGTCATAGATGGTCAGGCCGCAGGCGCGCAGGGTGTCGGTACCCGAGAAGCGCATATTGTACTGTCCGGGAACAAAGGTCAGAGGACCAAACCAGGGGCTGTAGTCGCCACCGCAGTCGCCACGTACATAGGCAGCATAGGCAGTACCGGCAGTCAGGCCGGTCAGCACGATGTTGGTCTCGGTAGCGGAAACGGGCGAGATACTGGTGTTCAGCGGGTTGAAGCCTTCAGGGCCATAGAGGACTTCCCAGCCAGAGCCGTTCTCGTCGTTCCAGCTGAGGCCGACGTAGGTGGTTCCGATGCTGTCGATGCGGAAGTTGGCCGGAGGCAAGCAGCTGGGGATTTCGCTGACAGCCAGGTCGTCGATCATCAGGGTGTAGCTGCCTGTACCAGTGACGCGCATAGCGATGCGGTCGCCGCTGCCCGAATACTGGTCGAAGTAGACAGTATAGAGATTGTAGGAGTTGTGCCAGTTGTTGCCGCTGCCGACAACGAGGTCGAGAGTGTCGACGGGAACGAAAACAGAGTCATCTTCGATAACACCAGCTTCGAGGGTGAAGTTGGCATTCATCAGAGAGGCGTAGAATTCGAGCTGGAGGGTGTTGATGTCCTCCATCTGGGGCAGAGCGGCGATTTCGGTATGGCCGCCGTTGCTTTCGAACTCAAAATAGATGTTGCCGTTGCGGGCATTGGTGGAATAATTGTATGCCGAGGGGAAAGTTCCAGCGCTGCTGGAGCCGCTAGCCACTGCAATCCAGCAGTTGGGCAGATCGCTTTCGACATCTTCGAATCCGGTGACATAAGGAACAGCGGTGTAACCCATACAGGCCGAACGGAAATAGGTGGCGCTGGTCCAGCCGCTGACTGAATTGCTGCCGCAGTTGGCGCGGACATAGACATAGTAGGGAGTATTGCCGTTAAGGCCAGTAATGGTGTAGTCGGTAGCACTGACCGACAGAATGTTGGCATTTTCGAAATCGGTAACGAGTGTGTCGGAGACGATGAGGTCCCAAGCTGTGGCACCGCCGTTTTCAACCCAGCTGATGTGGGCCGAGTCGAAATCGATGTTGGTCACAGCCACATTGCCTGGAGTGGCGCAATAGGCTGCGTCGGAAGTCAGACCCAGAATAATATTGGGCAGAAAATCGCTAGTAGAACTCAAAGGAGAGGATGCATCGTAGGGGCTGCCATCCTGATAGTTGTACATAGAGCGGTTGTTGGTCATCGTGGTACCAGCAAAGTAGGGATAGCCGGATGCCCAAGTACCTGTACTGTCAAGGACAGCAATTACGAGCGAACCGGTGTCCTGATAGTCAAACGTGGTGTTGAGCGGGATGTAGACCCATCCCTGAGCCCACGTCACGCTGCCGTGGAAGACCTCGGTAAGGTCGGCGGCGCTGACCTGGCTGGCCAGAGCTGTCTGGTCGACCTCAGCCATATAGATGGTGAGTGAACGAGTGGAACCGCCACTGGCCACCTGGAAGGCCAAGGTGTCTATAACACCATTAATTCCTATCTCATTAGCAGTGTAGAGCATCTGCGAATAGGAATAGTTGTAGTAGGTGTAGTTGGGCACATACTGGTATTGGTCAGTGCCCGAGCCTACTTGCAAATTGTAGTGCGCTTGCGCTTGCGATACCCAAGGCACTGATAATAGTGCCAGTAGCATCATTAGTTTTAAAAACTTTGTCATAAATTTTTTTTTGGTTAGTAATTAATGTTAATTTGAGTAATAATTTTCTTTTATAATTATGTATTTAAAATTGTATTAAATATTATATCAACTAATTAAAAAATAATCGCAAACATATACAAAGTGCAAAAATACACTATTTTTTGAAATTATCAACTTTTCGAATTTTTTTTTCAAACATTCGTCCGAGAGCACAATAAAGACAGTGAATCGGCGTTAAAAGAATCTAATCACTGACAAACCGCACTTTATGCAACAGATAGAAATCATCATCGAAAATACCGGCGAACGCCGAATGGTGGAACAGGGCCTGTCGCTGGCCGAGCTGGCCACGCAGGTGGACCATCACTGCAAATTTCCCGTACTTTGCGCACTGGTCAACAACAAGATCAATATGCTGTCGTACCGTTTATTCAAACCCAAGAGTGTGCGTTTTGTAGACATCACCCACCGTCAGGGCTACCGAACCTATATCACATCGCTTTGCTTTCTGCTATACAAGGCCGTGCGCGACTGCTACCCAAAGGCTGTGTTGAACATCGAACACTGGATGGTGAACGGTTTCTTCTGCAAGATTGAACCCATCGAAGAGGGCTACCAACTGCCGTCGCAGCTTGAGGTGGTGCGCACCGTGCGCGACCGGATGTCAGAATTGCAACATCAAGACCTGCCTTTCCTCACCAAGTCGATGCTGGTCAGCGATGCCATAAAACTCATCGAGAACGAACCCATTCCTGCCACGCGCCGTCTGATGGAAGGGTTGACACAACTGTATATAGAAATGCATTTCCTCGGCGGCACGCCACACAAATGGGCCACGCACCTGGTGCCGTCGACGGGGGTGCTGACACAGTGGGACCTGCGTTCGTTCGCCGAAGGATACCTGCTGCAATGTCCCGACCCGAAAATGCCCGAACGGCTTGACATCTATCAGGATGCACCGAAACTGTTCAACATCTTCCAGGAGCACCGCCGCTGGGCACGTCTGCTGCAAGCCTCGACGGTCGACGACCTGAACGAGCTGGTGCGCCAACATCGCGAGACAGAACTGATACAGGTCAGCGAAGCCCTTCACGAAAAGAAATACGCACAGATTGCAGACCTCATCGACCAGCGACGCGACCAGGTGAGGATGGTGCTGCTGGCCGGCCCCTCGTCGAGCGGCAAGACCACCAGTTGCCGCCGATTGGCAGTACAGCTGTCGGTGCTGGGATTCGACGTCAAGCAGCTCTCGCTCGACGACTATTTCCTACCTCGCGAGCAGACACCGCGCCAACCCAATGGCGACTACGACTTCGAGGCCGTCGAAGCCCTCAACATACCGCTGCTCAACGAGCAACTGCTGCAAATGTTCGACGGCAAGGAGGTCAAGATTCCGACATACGACTTCAAGAAAGGCGAACCGTTTTTCAGCGGCAAGACCATACAGCTCAAGAAAGAAAGCATCCTCGTGGTGGAAGGCATCCACGCCCTGAACCCAAAACTGACCGCCGACATCGACGACAGCCTGAAGTTCAAAGTCTACGTATCGGCATTGACTCAGATAGCTCTCGACCGCCAGAACATCATCCGGTCGAACGACAACCGCCTGATACGCCGCATTGTTCGCGACAACAACTTCCGCGGCTACAGCGCCTATGCCACCCTGCAACGCTGGCCCAGCGTGCGCCTGGGCGAAGAGAAGCACATCTTCCCCTACCAGGAAAACGCCGACATAATGTTCAACTCGGCACTGCTCTACGAGCTGGGCATACTGCGTCCCTTCGCCGAGCCGCTGCTTAAGATGGTGCCCCAAAGCGCCGAGGAATATGCCGAAGCCATACGCCTGCTGAGTATGCTGGAACTGATAGAACCCATCCAGACCAAGTTCATTCCGCCAACCAGCATCCTGCGCGAATTCCTGGGCGAAAGCAGTTTTGAATATTGATTTATGGGGAAGTTATTTTTTGGGAGTTAAGGGAAGTTGATTTGGGGAGTTAAGGGAAGTTAAAGGAAGTTAAGGGACAATAGTGTCCAGCAAGTACATTTGTCCCTTAACTCCCCTTAACTTCCCTTAACTCCCCTAAACTCCCTCTAACTTCCCTTAACTTCCTTTAACTCCCCTCCACTTATAAAAAAATTTTTCATCATCATACAATAATAAGCAACAGCAGTCGTTATGATGGTGTCGCTTTGCGATAGTAGCTCAGTTGGCAGAGCGGCGGCTTCCCAAGCCGCAGGTCGCGGGTTCGAACCCCGTCTATCGCTCAAGGACAGACGTTTCAAGCCTGCCAAAACATAAAATATGCCGCCAAAATAGCGGCATATTTTATTATGATTTTTGCAAAAAAGAGGTTCCATTTGCACAAAACAAAGACCCATTTTACGCATTTTAAGATTTATTAACAAAGTTCATCACCTTAAAAAACATCATTTTAGACACCAAGGTGCGTTTTTTTTTGAAAAAAGGGCATTGTTTTGAAAAAAAGATGTACTTTTGCAACCGTTTTTAAAGAATCAAAAAATCAGAAATTATGTATCTTACACAAGAAAAGAAAGAAGAAATATTCAACGAATATGGCAAGAACGGTAAGGACACCGGTTCGGCCGAAGCCCAAATCGCCCTCTTCACCTATCGCATCCAGCATCTTACCGAGCTGATGAAGAAAAACAAGAAAGACCAAGTGTCGGAGCGTGCACTGGTTGGTCTCGTAGGCAAGCGTCGCCGTATGCTTGACTACCTGAAGGACACCGACATCGAGCGCTACCGTGCCATCATCAAGAAACTCAACTTAAGAAAATAATAGTTTTTCATATTTATTTGGTTATGGTTGAGCCACCAGGATTAATCCTGGTGGCTTTTTTTTGCGGGGTTGGGTGCGGTGCCATTGGCGGTATGGGCGCACGGAAACCTACCACACCAAATATGGTGCGGAAACAACACCGAGCCTCAAGCCATCCTTAAAGGGCGGCGAGGCTGTCGACTTTAGCGGTAAACGGAGCCATAGTTGGCAGGCTGTCGAGGGTGAAGGCGGAGGTGTAGAAGTCTTCGGCGTCGGGCGGCGTGCCATCGGGTCCGCCGACATCCTCGCGTTTGTCGGTGTAAGCCATCACCTCTTCCTCGCTGATGCCGATGTAGCGCATATTCTGAAGGTTGTAGTAGCGCAGCGACGCGGCGGCGTAGCGCAGCCAGCAGCGGCGATTGTGAATGGCGTTCAAGGCCGTGCGAATCTTATCCGAGTGCAGTTTTTTCATAGTCAACGTGTTGCCCTCATAGGCACTGGGATTGTTATTGACTTCTGTTTTGGCAGCATCAACGCGTGTCACCCAGTCGTTGAACTGATCCTCTACACCGCCAATGGCCGAAAAGCACGATCCAACATTATCGATAAAATGCACGTTACCAAGGTTTTTCCAAGTCTCGATATTATTCGTGAAGACATTTTCGGCCGAATGGTCGTGGTTGAGGGTCGACAGGTTGGTGGCGCGGCTGAACAATTTGTCCAGTTCCTCATCGGGCAGCAGCTCCAGCCGCTCGAAGGGGGTGTTGAGCAGCCAGGCGGCCACGCTGTCGTTGACAGCCATCTTGTCGGAGCGGATCTCCAGCGTGCGGGCGAAACTCTCGATGTTGCTAAGCACCATCATTGCCGAAAGTTTGCGGTCCTTGGCGCGCTGGTTGCGCTCCATCACGGCCGCCACCGAAACGGTCAATGCAAGCGAGATGGTAGAACCGATAATAATCATTACAATCTGCTTCCAAAAAGCTTTTTTTGCGTCGACCGACACCTTTGGAGGTCTGATAATGTTGATTTTAGACATTGTGAATAGTTTTGTTTGCGAATGCAAAGATAATGTTTTTTTATTTTTAATTCTTAATTCTCAACATTTTTTGTATTTTTGCACTTTCTTTTTGCTGGTCCGTAGATACCTGTAGAAGGAGATAGTTATTTGAAATTTAATTTTTTATAAGGTCTTGGGGATGGCCCCCAAGGCTGCGGTAATAGATAAAACAATAAAAAAACAATGAACATCATCACAAAGAAATTCGACCTCGGCGATGGCCGTATGATCGAAATCGAGACCGGCAAACTGGCCAAGCAAGCCGACGGCAGTGCCGTGGTGCGTATGAACGACACAATGCTGCTGGCAACGGTCTGCTCGAAGAAAGAAGTAGGTGAGTTTGTGGACTTTATGCCCCTCACCGTCGACTATCAGGAAAAATACGCCGCTATGGGACGCTTCCCCGGCGGTTTCTTCAAACGTGAGGCACGCCCCAGCGAGCACGAGATCCTCATCGCCCGCCTGGTGGACCGCGCCCTGCGCCCACTGTTCCCCGACAATTTCCACGCCGAGGTTCAGGTGCAGATAACCCTTATCAGCGGCGACCACGAAACGATGCCCGACCAGCTGGCAGCCCTTGCTGCAGCCTCGGCTCTGGCCGTCAGCGACATCCCCTTCAACGGTCCTGTCAGCGAGGTGCGCGTGAGCTACCTCGACGGCAAGTACGTCATCAACACGCCGATGCAGGACATCGAGCGTGCCGACCTGGACCTGATTGTGGCCGCCACGGAAGAGAACATTATGATGGTGGAAGGCGAAATGAAGGAAGTGAGCGAGGACGTTATGCTCGGCGCTCTCAAAGCCGCCCACGAAGCCATCAAGACCCAGTGCCGCGTCATCGCCGAACTGACCGTCGAGGCCGGCAAGACCGAGAAGCGCGAATACTGCCACGAGGTCAACGACGAAGAACTGCGCCAGCGCCTCCACGATGCCGTATACCAGAAATGCTACGACTTCTCTAAGCAGGGCATCGCCAACAAGCATATGCGCGAAGAGGGTTTTGAAGCTATCAAACAGGAGTTTATCGACGCCAACTATACCGAAGAGACTCTCACCGACGAGGTGAAGTTTATGATTGACCGCTACTATCACGACACCGAGCGCGAAGCAATGCGCGATATGGTGCTGAACGAGCGCACCCGCCTCGACGGACGCCAGCTGAGCGAAATCCGCCCCCTGTGGAGCGAAATCAACTATCTGCCCTCGGCACACGGCAGCGCCATCTTCACACGTGGCGAGACCCAGTCGCTGAGCACCGTCACGCTGGGCACCAAGCTCGACGAGCAGGTCATCGACGGCGCCGTCATCGAAGGCAAGCGCCGCTTCCTGCTGCACTACAACTTCCCCGGCTTCGCCACAGGCGAAGTGAAGGGCAACCGCGGCCTTAGCCGCCGCGAGGTGGGCCACGGCCACCTGGCCTGGCGCGCCCTCAAAGAAGTCCTGCCCTCGGAGACCGAGTGCCCCTACACCATCCGCGTCGTGAGCGACATCCTCGAGAGCAACGGCTCGTCGTCGATGGCAACGGTCTGCGCAGGCTGCCTGGCACTGATGGACGCCGGCGTCAAGATACGCAAGCCTGTGGCCGGCATCGCTATGGGTCTGATCAGCAAGGGCGACAAATGGGCCGTGCTGAGCGACATCCTTGGCGACGAGGACCATCTGGGCGATATGGACTTCAAGGTGTGCGGCACCCGCGACGGCATCACCGCCTGCCAGATGGACATCAAGGTCGACGGTTTGAGCTATGACATTCTGGCCAAGGCCCTTGAGCAGGCCCGCCAGGGACGTCTCCACATCCTCGACCACATCCAGTCGACCATCGCCGAGCCCCGCGAGGACTACAAAGACTTTGTGCCCCGCATCGAGCAGATTCAGATTCCGAAAGACTTTATCGGAGCCGTCATCGGCAAGGGTGGCGAAGTCATCCAGAAAATCCAGGCCGAGACCAACACCATCATCAACATCGAGGAAGTTGGCGACCTGGGCATCGTCGACGTCGCATCGCAGAACAAGGACGACATCGCTGCCGCCATCAAGTGGATCAAGGAAATCTGCACCGTTCCCGAAGTCGGACAGATCTACGACGCCAAGGTTGTCAGCATCGTCGAATTCGGCGCCTTCCTGGAGTTCCTGCCCGGCAAAGAGGGCCTGATGCACATCAGCGAATACGACTGGAAGCGCACCGACACCCTCGAGGGCCTCATCCACGAAGGCGACATCATCACCGTCAAGATCATCGCCATCGACGAGAAGAACGGCAAGCTGAAACTGAGCCGCAAGGCCCTCCTGCCCAAGCCCGAAGGCTACGAGGAGGAGAAACCCCGCGCACCGCGTCGCGAAGGCGGCAACGGCGGTGGACGCCGCGAAGGTGGCGACCGTGGTCCGCGTCGCGAAGGCAACGGCGAACGCCGTGGCGGCAACGGCGGCGGCCATCGCAGATAATCAAGCCTTTTAAAGACAGCAATATAAAGCAAAGCGAGCCTCCCCGCAGGGAGGCTCGCTTTCGTATTGCCGGCACATATTACCGTTTCGCAAGTCGGGGAAGACAGCCCCAAAGGCCTAAAACCCCAAGCCGTGCCGAAATCACTGCACCGGCTGGCCCTTGCTGTTGAGGAGCACACCGCACGAATAATCCGTGTGGCAAAGAAAGAGATCCTTGTCGACAGCCTCGATGCTCACAAATTCGGGCTTGGTCAACGGCTTGCCGTCGGCGCTCATCAGGCCGTACCAGCCATACTCGCCCTCATAGAGCAGACACGTTGCCACAGCCTTGCGGTTGTACGGCTCGTTGGCGGTGTAGTATTCGTCGTCGCTGTTCGTCGAAGCAGGATAGACGAGCTCGCGGGTGTCGTAGGTGAGCTGCGAGACGCGACAAATCACATTGTCCCGAATCAGCTCTCCGCGCATATTGTACAGGCTCTGCGTATGGTCTGAGAATATGGCCTTTATCGTCGAATCCTCGATGCTGAAGGTGGCATCGGTCAGCGGAAAAACCGTATCCAAACCGAAGGTCAGAATGGCCTGACGGTTGTCGACAGAAAGCAGCCAGAGGGTATCGTATGGATAGATGCTTGTGTAGACAGGCGGCACCACCCAGTTGCCGCTGCGGTCGATAAGGCCCTTGCGAGTACCCGTGATGTCGTTCACCGCGCAGTGCCCCTTGTGGAAGACATAGCCGTCGTCGCTGACGTTGTAGGCGAAGTCGCCATCGATGGCCACCTTGCCGTCGCTGTCGATGAACTTGATGCGCCCCTGCTCTTCGACCGCAGCGAGCCCTTCGCTAAAAATCCAAGCGTGTTCATAGATGGGTTGCACCACAGTGCGGCCGTCGCGCATATGGAAAAAGCCGCGCTTGTCGCCGTCGCTGAAGTAGACCAGCGAGTCGCCCTCCATAGGCATAGCGATGTTGAGGATGTGCTTGAGCACCTTCTTGCCGTCGGAGTTGACGAGGTAGCCCTTGTTGTCAGTGTAGCTCTCATAATAGCAGAGCCCGCTGGGGAACTGCTTGTTCAGGCTGACATCCTCGTCGCTGACATAGCCAGTCATTTCGGACACATTGCGCCAGATGCCGCGCGTGAACCTGACCAACGTCACGGCCGCCCACAGGACCACCACCGCCGCAAATGCCGTGCCCACGATGCGGCGCAATGATTTTCCATACTTTGTATTGTCATTCAGGCCGAACAGGGTTGCCAACCCGTCGACAAAGGCCGAAAACAGGGCCTTGATTCCGTGCCATAAGGCTTTGATTGCTTTTTTCATTGATGATTTTCCATTTAATATTTAAACAAAACTAATCTAAGAGATTGCACCCGTCGTTTATGCGGCGAGGAAGGTCAGACCCTCCCCTCCTCTTCGTCGAAAGCCAAGTCGGCCATATCGGAGTAGCACACGCTGCGGTCGGCCGACGACAGCGGGCTTTCGGCATCGCACTCGGCCATCTTGAAATCGGCAAGGCGGCTGTAGAAATTCATTCGCGTGCTGGCGTCTTTGGCCATCGAGCTCGACACGCCCTGCGCCGTGGCGGCAAAATTGCGCGAGTTGCGAATGGACAGCGTGAAGGCCACCTCCACAGCATCCTGGTTTGCACCCATATAGGTAAATGTCCAGCCCTTGCCCTTCAGTTCCTCGACCAGTTGCTTGACAGCCGACCTGGTATACTCTTTGGACGAATTCTCCATACCGTCGGTGATAATCGTCACAACGACAACGTGGTCCTCGATGTCGTCGACATATTTGCGCATCGAAGTCAACGTGAAGCCCATCGCATCGTATAGCGGCGTGCAGCAGCAAGGGCAGTAGTCGTCGGCGGTAAGCGGACGAGCCTCGGCAGCAGGGACCTTGTCGAAGACATAACGCTTCTCGCAATCGCAGAAGGTGAGCAGCGACACGAAATGCTCCTGCGTGTCGGCAAAGCGTTCCTGCGCCTTCCTGATTCCGGCCAAAGTCTCGTTGAAGCCACTGATTGCCGCATCCTTGATGCTCTGCATCGAGCCGCTTTTGTCGAGGATAATAACATTGAACACCTTTGCCTTGGACATCTTTTTTTTCGTTTTTTCCATATCTGATACACTGTTTCGTGTCGTGCGCAACTTCTATTGGTTAGTTTTTGACATTAAAGAGACCGAAAAGCGCAATTTTCTATTACCGGCACGAAAAAAAATTTTTTGTCCCTCCACCGAAAAGAGTCTCCCATCACCGGATTGTGCGAGTCAAACAAACACAACTCATTAATAAACATACCTTTACCCTGCAAGCAAAACGCTAATTTAGACGAATCTTCCGCTCCAAATCCAGACAGTGGCCGACCTGCGCTAACGTGGCACCGGCATCGCCTTTTCGCACTCCGTTTTAATTCAGTTCTTATATCGTTCTTATATCGCGAATATAAGAACGATATAAGAACTGCCTTCGAACGGTGGGCGAAAAGGCGGCGAAGAAGGCTTCGGAAACCGGTGGGCCGACCCTTGCTTTATTTTCGGCCGAAACAGGCAGCCAGCACCCGCCGACAATATTTCGCCATCAAACCTGCATACAATCATTGCAGAATCAAAAAAATGTGTATATTTGCAAACAGGAACCACATATGTACAACCACAGCAACTGGCTAATTTACAATTACTAATGCTTACAACTAATTTTCTCTTATGTTCAACTTTTTAAAAAGCAACAAACAAAACAAGACCTTTGCCTCACTGGCAACCGATATGCACTGCCACTTGCTGCCCGGTGTCGACGACGGATCAAGCAGCATCGAGGAATCCATTGCCTGCCTCAAGACGATGGCTGCGGTGGGTTTCCAGAAAGTGTATCTCACTCCGCACTTCCAAGCCAACTACCCCAACGTGGAAAGCGACATACAGAAACGCTTCGAAGCTATGAAAAAGCACCTCGACACACTGAACGACAAATCGTTGCCCGAAGTTGTCGCCGTCAGCGGCGAATATCGTTTCGACCCCCGTTTTGCACGTCGTCCGGGCGTAGACAACGTGCTGACTCTGCCGGGCAAAAAACTGCTCTGCGAGTTCTCGCTCCACTTCAACGACTATAAGCCAATCGAGATATTCAAAGAGTTCCAGCAACTCGGCTACACCCTGATTCTGGCCCATCCCGAACGCTACCCCTATCTGGGTCTCGATTCCGAAGAAATCGCCAAAATGAAGCAGATGGGCATTTTCTTTCAAATCAACGTACTGTCGCTCAACGGATTCTACGGCGATTCGGCACAAAGGAAAGGATTCGAATACATCGAGGCCGGTATGGCCGAGTATCTGGGCACCGACACCCACAACCTGCGCTATGCCGCAGCCCTCAAAGAGGCTGCCGAAAACAAGGCAATACAGAAAATGCTCAAAAACCACACCTTCCTCAACAGCCAGCTGTAGGACACCACGGAATCAAATCATTAAAACCCAACAATAAATGAAGAAACTTATTCTATCAATCGCGACACTGGCCTTCTTAGCTACGGGCAACGTCACACAAGCACAAGAACCTAACAAGGAAATGAAGAAAAAAGTAGAACAGTACGCGCCATACACGCTTAAGTACGACATCGGACAGCTCTCGGAAAACGAAGCCAAACTGGTAGGCATCTTCATCGAAATAGCCGACGTGATGGACGACATCTTCTGGGAGCAGTCGTTCGGACTCGACAACCGTCGCAAGCTTCGCGACATCAAAGACCCCGCCCTGCGCCGTTTCGCCGAAATACACTACGGTGCCTGGGACCGTCTGGATGCCGAAAAGCCGTTCCTGCCCGGCTTTGGTCCCAAACCCGCAGGAGCCAACTTCTACCCTGCCGATATGACCAAGGAAGAGTTCGAGAAACTCGACGACCCGATGAAAACCAGCCAATACACCATCCTGCGCCGCAACGCAAAAGGCGAACTTGAAGTCATCCCGTACCACAAAGCCTACGCCAAACAGCTGGAGCGCGTCGACAGACTGCTGGAGCGCGCCATCGAGCTGGCCGAGGACGACGGCCTGCGCAAATACCTCGAGGCACGCCGCGAAGCCCTGCACACCGACGACTACCTTGAAAGCGATATGATCTGGATGGATATGAAGAAGAGCCGCCTCGACTTCGTCTTCGGTCCCATCGAGAACTACGAGGATGCCCTCTACGGCTACAAGACCGCCCACGAGGCCTTCGTCCTGATAAAAGACGAAAAATGGAGCGAAGACCTGGCCCGCTTCACCAAGATGCTGCCCGACCTGCAAAAAGAGCTGCCCTGCGACCCAAAATACAAACAGGAAGTGCCCGGAACGGAAAGCGACCTCAATGTGTATGACGTCATCTACTATGCCGGCGACTGCAACGCGGGCAGCAAAACCATCGCCATCAACCTGCCCAACGACGAGCGCGTCCACCTCAAAAAGGGCACACGCCGTCTGCAACTCAAGAACGCTATGCAGGCCAAGTTCGAAACCATTATGATGCCCATCTCCAAGCTGATGATCTGCAAAGACCAGATTGACAACGTCAAATTCGACGCCTTCTTCAGCAACGTCTGCTACCACGAGGTGGCTCACGGCCTCGGCATCAAGAACACCATCACCGGCAAGGGCAATGTGCGCAAGGCCCTCCAGAACCAGTACAGCGCCTGGGAAGAGGCCAAGGCCGACATCTGCGGACTGTACATCGTCCAGACGCTTATCGAAAGAGGTGAAATCAAGGATATCACCATCGAAGACGCATATGTCACCTACATCGCCGGCCTGCTGCGCAGCGTCCGCTTCGGAGCCACCGAGGCCCACGGCATCGCCAATATGATGTGCTTCAACTATATGCAGGACAAAGGTGCCTTCACCAAAGACAAAGATGGCAAATACGTCGTCAACGTCAAGAAGATGCGCACCGCCCTCGAAGGATGGGCCGCCCTGGTGCTTAAGACCGAAGGCGACGGCGACTACGACGTTGCCAAGGCCTACGCCGAAAAGAACGGCAAAGTGCGCCCCGACCTGGCAAAGGACCTCAAAGCCATCGAGAAGGCCAACATCCCCGTCGACATCGTCTACGAACAAGGCTTGAAAGTTCTTGGACTCGAGAGAGAGAGACTCCAAAACAACCAGCCCCGCACTATCCAGCCAAGCAAGAAAATACAACTGAAATAATCGCGCGGCTAATCCCTTATAACGCAAACACTACCGTCGGACAGAAGCTTCACAATACGTGACGACCGTCCGGCGGTTTTTTCTTCGCATTCCGGCGGAACGCAGAAGCCGACACGCCGTTTCAGCACCTCGTCGATTTCGGCATACGAAGCCGGCGACGGACGTCCCGACAGGTTGGCCGACGTGCTGACCACCGGACGGCCGAAATGCCGTAACATCTGCTGGCAGAAATCCATCTTCGGTATGCGGACTCCTATTGTCCCATCGGAGGCGGACAGATTTTCTGCTAATAATGATTTGCAAAGCGGCATTATCACCGTCGTCGGACGACTGCTGCCAAGCAGTAATTCGCGCACATTGTCATCCACAGATGAGACATAGCGCTCCACCATATCCACATCCGCACATAGAATGAGCATACTCTTACTATGGTCGCGCTGTTTAAGAGAGTATATCTTCTCTACTGCCGCTGCATTGGTAGCATCGCAGCCAATGCCCCAAATCGTGTCGGTTGGATAGAGCAATGTGGCACCGCAACTCAGTTTATGACAGCATTTTTCAATTATATCTTCACACATAACAATGTGCAAAAATACACAATTATTTCATTTCTTTGTCATATTTAAAGTTTTTTTTGTATCTTTGCAAAATCTTTCAAAGATACCAGTTGCGTAAATTTAAGTTAAATTATTTATAAACCAAATTTTTAAATTTATGAACTTTATCACAAACCTATGGGAGAACAACAGGATGGTATTTTTCCTGATTGTCGTTCTGATTATCGTGACACCGTTCCTTGTTTTCTACCTTAACAAGGCCAAGAAGGAACACCCCAAAGGGCTCATCGCTGCTGCATTGAGTAATATGGGTGAACGATTTGGATACTACATTATGAACGCCGTTCTGGTGCTGTTTATCTGCTCTAAATTCGGCATCAACGACAGCGTTTCCGGAGTAATGTTTGCAGTATTCTACTTCCTAATCTATGTGTTGAGTCTGCCTGGCGGCATCATTGCTGACCGCAGCCAGAATTACAAGAAGACCATAATCTGCGGTCTTATTGTAATGGCCCTCGGATACATTATCCTCTCCATCCCTGTGTTTGGTATGGGTGCCAGCGGCAGTATGACTTTCGCACTGGTTCTCACTATGCTTGCCCTCATACTCATCGCCTGTGGCAATGGTCTCTTCAAGGGCAACCTTCAGGCCATCGTAGGCCAGTTGTATGACGACTTTGAGGCAGAAGCTGCCAAGAAGGGTCCCGAGGCACTCGCCGAGGCCAAGAGCAAACGCGACAGCGGCTTCCAGATTTTCTACGTATTCATCAACATTGGTGGTGTCGTGGCTCCCTTCGTGGCTCCCCTCATCCGCAAATGGTACCTCCAGACCAAAAGCCTGGTATACAATGCCGACCTTCCGCGTCTGTGCCACAAGTTCAACCAGGGCACAATGGAAGGCAACGATATGGCCAACCTTATGAGCATCTCGAACGTTCAGGAGAGCGGTCTTGCCGACTTCAGCGCCAACTATCTGCAGGTCTACAACACCGGTGTGCATATCTCCTTCATAGCTTCTGTATGCGCAATGCTCCTCTCGCTCTGCATCTTCCTCGCAGTCAAGAACCGTCTGCCGAACCCTGTCAAGAAAGAAAAATCCGCAGTTCAGGACTATACCGCCGAAGAGCGCCAGTCGATGGCTAAGGACATCAAGCAGCGTATGATGGCACTCTACGCAGTGCTCGGCGTGGCAGTCTTCTTCTGGTTCTCGTTCCACCAGAACGCCCAGTCGCTCTCAATCTTTGCTCGCGACTTTGTCGACACCAGCGCCATAGCTCCCGAAATTCTCCAGTGCATCAACCCGTTCTTCGTGATTGTCCTCACACCTATCATTATGTGGATTTTCGCAGCCATCACTCGCAAGAAAGGAAAGGATGTGTCAACCCCGCGCAAGATTGCTCTCGGTATGTTTATCGCCGCCTGCGCCTACATCTTCCTCATTGTTGTTGCCTGCATCCATAACTATCCCTCGGGTGATGTCTTCAAAGGACTTGAGGAAGGCGTTAAAGCCAGTATGAAGTGCGGTCCCGGTGTCCTTATCGTCACCTATTTCTTCCTGACCGTTGCCGAGCTGCTCATCTCGCCTCTTGGCCTGTCGTTCGTCACCAAAATTGCTCCGCGTCATATGGTGGGTCTCTGCCAGGGTCTGTGGCTCACCGCCACCGCCATCGGCAACCTCTTCATCTTCCTTGGCGTGACGATGCTCAACAAGTTCCCGCACCAGTGGATGACGTGGGGTGTGTTCGCACTCTTCTGCCTGCTTTCGATGGCCGTGATGCTCGGTATGCTGAAATGGCTCGAGCGCATCACCGCCGACAAACCGGCTGAAGCATAACTAAGTGTTTACGCATAATTTTATATCAAGAAGGGATTCCCTATTAGGGATATCCCTTCTTTCATTAATTCCAACGATATGCTAGTCTATTATTACCGCAACGCCGAACGCCTCAGCGCCGAGCTTCTGAACAGCCTTGTCGCCTCGATGCCACAACAGCAGCAGGACATCGTGCTCCACTACAAAACGCACCGCCAACGATGCGAACAGGCCCTCGCATACACGATGCTATGCCACGCGCTTCAGAACGACTTAGCCTTGATTAATGCCAGTCCGACAACAATCAAAGCCTTTCCGCTCTCCGCTTTCCGCCTTCCGCTTTCCGCTACTCCCATTTGGGCATTCGGCGAACACGGCAAGCCGTACATCACCAACTACGAGGGCATTAACTTCAACATCAGCCACTGTCGCGAGGCCGTGGCCGTCGGCATCAGCGACCACGAGATAGGCATCGACATCGAGGGGCGCCGACGCTTCAGCGACACCCTTATCGAACGCGCCTTCAGCGACGAGGAAAAGGCAACACTGAAAGACTGCGACGAGCCGCAAAAGGAATTTGCCTGCATCTGGACACGCAAGGAGGCCTGGTTCAAATACACCGGCACCGGCATCCTGATGGACCATCTCAAGACCACCGAAGCCGACGCCCGCGACGCCGACTGCATCATCCATACCAGCCCCGTCGTATCCACCGACGATGGCGACGAAGTCTTCTGGCTCTCAATAGCAGAAAAGAGGCGGTAAATCTGAGATTTGCCGCCTCTTTTTTCTGTGGAGCTGGGCGGACTTTATCCCCTGATATTCTATAGCACTGACAATCATTTTTGTCCAAAATCACCTCGACCCATAAGGTCTCAGATTTTGATATCCGGTTGTCTCTTTCATATCTCAAACTCTTTCTTTAATCTCTTTACGGTGCTTTCCGATACCCCACACAGCTTGGCCACCTTTCTGTATGGATAACCCTTCCTCAAAAGCTTCAAGGTCTCCTTGTACTCCTCGGCCTTCTGGTCTTTCGGTTTCCTGTATCCCTCACGACCGAGACCGGATTTCCCAGTAGCGGTCGGCCTCGTACTCCCGGCAGTGGCACTCCTCGCGGATAATGGTGCATGGGTAGATGAGCTCGTCGCCCTCTTTGAGATTCTTGTGGTAGCCATCCAGTGTCTTGCCATAGTCATCCACCTCTTTCCACACACTGGGAACCACATTGACACGCTCCCCGTTGCTCCAAGCCATCAGACGCATATTGATACGGATACGTTTGTCTTTTTTCATCATAGAAGTTTTTATTAAACGGTCAAACAACTCGCTGCCGAAAAGGGTGCAGCATCCCACTGCATCGGGCGTTCTCACGTCCGGAACAGCAGTGTCTGTTGATAACAAAAACTATGATTTAAAGGCAATTAACGCATATCAGGCATTTCCTTTAGGTACGGCAAAAATACAAATTATTTCATAATGGACGATTTTTTATTTTTGTTTACGGTAGGTCACTATAGCCACAATGCAAAAGAAGGTGGCCACAACAGCAAGAGCCAGAAAGTCGGGGGCCAACTCGGCAAGGGTGGTACCTTTGAGGTATACAGCACGCATGATACCCACAAACCAGCGAGGCGGGAAAGCCACAGTCAACCATTGTGCCCATTGCGGCATCGAGTCCAGCGGCGTCAACAATCCGCTCATCAGCATGAACAGCATCACGAAGAAGAACATTACAAAGATGCACTGTTGCATCGTGTCAGAGATATTCGCCACAGTGATGGCAAATCCAGACATGGCCAGCGCAAAAACCAGAGCCGCCAAATAGATGCTCGCCAGGCTGCCCTCAGGCCATAGGCCATAGACCAATCCCGCTGTGAGAATGGCCTCGGTCAGAGCCACCATCCCGATAATCCAATAAGGAATCAGTTTGCTCAGCGTGAACTCCATTCGAGAAACGGGTGTCACATTAATCTGCTCTATCGTACCCTTCTCCTTTTCCAAAACAAGGTTCAATGCGGGGATAAAACAGCATATCAGCATGACAATGATGATGATGAACGCCGGAATCATATAGAAACGATAGTCCAACGTCTCATTGTAGAAGTACCTGACGCTTGGTGACAACACCGCAGACCCATCTGTTAGAAGTGGTGTGAGGGAGGCAATGACATACTGCGACCCAAGGCCGCTCTTAGTGGCATTAACCGCATTGGCGTCAATCTTGATATCCGGCATGCGTCCGAGCATCTGCGTCTGCTCGCAACCCTCTGGAATCGTAACGATAACATCCACCTTACCTGCTTCCAACAAGTCGTAGGCTTGCCTATAGTCAGTCACCACAAGTCGGACCCGCAACTGCTTTGAGGCCTCCAGATGCGAGACCATCCTTCCGCTCAGCCCCGACCTGTCCATGTCCACCACCGCCACATTCACACCCTTCACATCCATATTGGCCACCAGCGGCACAATCAGCATCACGATGATGGGCAACAGAAAGACCAGACGCGACACAAACCTGTTTCGACGGAACTGGATAAATTCCTTCTTGATCAAAAAACCCAATGCAGACATATCATTATTCTTTATTCCAATCGGTCGTTAAATTTCTTCACCGCTGCTGTCATTAGCACCACGGTCTCCGCCAACAGCACGCCCACCTCCAGCAGCACTCCCTTCAGGTCCACTCCTTCAATCATCAGTTTGCGCATAGCATCGATGTACCATCTCGGAGGCACCACATAGCTTATCCATCGCAATGCCCACGGAATATTCTCCGTCGGAAACAACAACCCCGAAAAGAAGATCACTGGCATAATCATCACCATAGCGCTGATGAGCAAGGCCGCCACCTGGCTCTCCACCACGTTCGATACCATCATTCCCAACGCCAATGCCAGCACCAGATATAGCACCGACACCAACACCACATTGCCCACACCTCTGGCCAACGGAACATCGAGCACGAAGTAGGCAAGCACCAAAATAATCACCAGATCAATGAAACTCAACAGCAGGTAGGGTATCATCTTCGATACGATGATATAGATAGGCTTCACCGGCGACACCAACAAAACCTCCATCGTTCCCGTCTCCTTTTCCTTGACAATGCTGATGGAAGTCATCATGGCACAAATGAGAAGGAATATCATTCCCATGATGCCGGGAACGAAGTTGAACGAACTCTTCATCTGCGGATTGAATAGCATGTGGGTCTGTATGCCCGATTGCTTGACTGCCACGTTACCCGTACTCAGCACACTCTGCAGATAGGCCTGAGAGGTGCGTGCAGTGTTCACATCGGCGCCGTCGAGCAACAACTGGTACTTGCCCGAGACATCATAATCGTCGGCGAACACGACCACTGCGGCAGCCTTACCCGTACGCAGCGATTGGTCAATGTCGCCGACATCGACAAAGCCTTTGAATTCGAAATAGCGGCTTGCCGTCATGCGGTTGACAGCCTGGGCGACAGCATAACTGCGATGCGGCGCACAGACCATCACATTGATGTTGTTCACGTCAGTGGAGACGGTGAAACCAAACAACATGATGAGCATGAGCGGGATGACCAACACCACGAGAAGTGTGCGTCGGTCGCGCAGGATGTGCAACATCTCCTTCCTAATAAATGACGACATTTTTATCTGCATAGTTTCACAAATACTTCGTTCATGTTCTTGGCATCCATCTGCAGCATGAGGGCTTGGGGCGTGTCGAGAGCTTTGATGCGCCCGTCGACCATGATGCTGATACGCGAGCAGTATTCGGCCTCGTCCATATAATGGGTAGTGACGAAAATCGTAGTGCCCCGTGCAGCAGCTGCACGAATGAGGTCCCAAAACTGGCGCCGTGTGATGGGGTCCACTCCTCCGGTCGGCTCATCGAGGAACACTATTTCGGGCCGATGCATGGTGGCCACCATGAAAGCCAACTTCTGTCGCCATCCGAGGGGCAGCAAGCCGACCAGGTCGTCGGCATGGTCGCTAAAACTGATTTCATGCAACAACTGGCACGAGCGATCGGCAATGTCTCCCCGTTTCATTCCATAGATACCTCCGAAAAGTTCCATGTTCTCGTTCACGGTCAGATCCTCGTATAGCGAAAACCTCTGACTCATATAGCCTATATGGCTTTTTATCTGTTCGCCTTCGGTCATCACGTCGTATCCTGCCACCTTGCCGCTGCCAGCCGTGGGGAACGACAGACCACAGAGCATCCGCATGGCTGTGGTTTTGCCGGCGCCATTGGCACCGAGGAAACCGAAAATCTCGCCTCTTTCCACACTGAAACTGATTCCATCCACAGCGGTGAAATCCCCGAATTTCTTCGTCAATCCTCTGACTTCGATGATATTATCCATTTCCTAGCTTTTCTATAAAGTATTCCTCCAGGTTGTCCGGCGGCGAACAGACCTCCAGCACTCGGCCTTCGCTCATCAGAGCCACTCGGTTGCATCGCAACCCCTCGTCCATATAGGCAGTGCTCGCCAGGATGCTTATTTCCTGTTCTTTGAGGTCGGCAAGCATCTCCCACAGCTCGGCTCGGCTCACCACATCGACGCCCGTCGTCGGCTCGTCGAGGAAGAGTACATGCGGCTTGTGAATCAATGCACAGCAAAGAGCCAGCTTCTGTTTCATGCCGCCCGACAGGGCTCCGGCGCGACGCTTGCGGAATGGCTCTATCTGCCTGTAGATGGGAGCCACCAGGTCGAAGTTCTGCTCCAGAGTCACACCGAAGATGTTGGCGAAGAAATTGATATTCTCCTCCACACTCAGGTCGGGATAGAGCGAGAAGCGACCAGGCATATAGCCTATGCGCGTGCGCAGCAGTCGGTAGTCGCCCACCACATCGAGACTGTCGACCGACGCGCTCCCATTGTCAGGTAACAGCAACGTGGTCAGGATGCGGAAGAGAGTCGTCTTTCCTGCCCCGTCGGGACCAATAAGACCAAAAATCTCGCCCTCGCGAACATCAAAGGAAACATCGCACAGCGCCTCCACGGTGCCGTACCGCTTGCTGATATGATTAACCGTAATTGCGTCAGCCATACTCTGCTTTCCTTGACACATAAACAAACTACAACTTCACTTCGCCGTAGACGCCCACCTTCAGGCGTCCGTCGTTCACCACTGCAATTTTGACTGCATAAACCAGGTTGGCACGGCTGCTGCGGGTCTGAATATTCTTGGGGGTGAACTCACTCTCGGAGGCAATCCACGTCACGGTACCCTCATAGTCATAACGTTCGTCTCCCCCGAAGTCGGCTGTCACCGTCACCTTTTGTCCCAGATTCACCTTCGACAATTGGTCGCTGGTGAAATAAGCACGGAGATAGATGTGGTCGAGGTCGGCCACCTTCAACAAGGGCCGTCCGGCAACAGCCATCTCGCCGGGATGCAACCAGGTAGCCAGCACCATACCGTCCATAGGAGCCTTGAGTGTGCTGCGTTCCAACTGCAGCGCCACCTGCTTGATTTGCCATTCCATGGCAGCGGCATTCTGTTCTATAGCCTCGCTGCTGCTACCCAACTGCGACAGGGTGGCGTCGAGTTGGTTGCGCAGCACACCCAATTGGGTCTGCGC
>JAFROL010000040.1 GCA_017429685.1 Bacteroidales bacterium
TACTGTGTCGCCCTCCAGTACCCATTCTTTCTTAGTGATATCGTATGTGCGGAACTCGCCAGCGTGTTTCAGCACGCCATCGAATATGCGCCGATGCACCGATTGGTAGCCGCCAGTGGTGAAGTTGAACGTAGGGCTGGATAGTACTTTTACGATGTTTGACGACACGCGATCGGCCTCTTCTTTGTCTTCATCGTTGGCGTCACGGGCAGTCTTTTTGATATAGTACTGGTTGACCAGCTCCCGTGCATCGTCGATGGTGATGTCACCTTCGATGTGCCGACGTGCCGTGTCTTGCAGATACTCAGACACCGTCAAGCCATCTACAGCCTGAAGCCCGATAGCCGTCTGCCAATAGCCTGCCTTTTCCTTTTGGCTGGGCTCCCCTTGGCGTATATACTCGTCGAAGTCCAAATACCCCTCTTTCATTTGTCTGATCCTTCCTGCGTTCTTTATGTTGTAAATAATATGTGTTTTTGTTGGTGAGTAGTGATTAGTGACCAGCGACACGAACGCACTCATATCACAATTCACAATTCAAATTGAATTGGTTTTTGCCGTGGTGTAATAAATTATTAATTATTAAGTGTTTCTGTTACCATATATCACTTTTTTATATATGCAAAGATAGTAAAAAAATCACTATTTTTTGACCAAAAACATCATTAATAATCACATTTTTATAGTTCAGTTAGGTTGACAATCTTTTTTTTATCCCCCAAGGGTCCTATCCGCACAGCTTTTGCGTGCCACCCACTCCGCCATTTCAACCATTGTTCAACCATCGTTCGACCATTGTTTAACCATTTTGAATGGTTAAACAATGGTTAAACGATGGTCGAACAATGGTCGAAAGGGCTGTGCGTGTGGCAAGTGTAATGTTTCAGTCACCGTATCTCGACCCGGTGCTCCTGTCCGTCGTCGACGAGGTGGATTTGTGTCGGGGCGGGCTGCTGGGTGGTGCGCTGGTAGTGGATGATGTAGGTGCTGTTGCCGTAGCGGTAGCGTATGGTGAACTCGGGCCACTCGGTGGGGACGCGCGGCTCCATCGTCAGGGTGTCGCCCTCTTTGTGCAGGCCCAGTATGTTCTCGATACCGGTCTTGTAGGCCCACGAGGCGGAGCCGGTGTACCACGTCCAGCCGCCACGACCAGGGTGCTGCGGGTTGCTGTAGATGTCGGCGGCGATACAGTAAGGCTCTACCTTGTATTTCAGTACGTCGGCAAGGGTTTGGGTGCGGTGGATAGGGTTGATGAGCGAGTAGAGGAAGTAGGCCATATCGTAGCGGCCTTCTTTCAGCTGGGCCATAATGTACCACATTGCGCCGTGGGTGTACTGGCCGCCGTTCTCGCGCACACCGACGGGGTAGTTCATAATGTAGCCCGGCGAGGGCTGCGACTGCTTGAAGGCCGGCGTGAGGAGCTGGATGATTTCGTGCTCGCGGTTGACGAGGCGGTTGTCGGTCTCGCGCATCACGCTCTGCTTCTGTTCGGGCGTGGCCACGTCGGTCAGGATGCTCCAAGCCTGGCTGATAAGGTCTATCTGGCATTCGGTGTTGTTGCGGCTGCCCATCGGGTCGCCGTTGTCGTAGTAGGCGCGCAGGAACCAGGCACCGTCCCAGGCCGAATGCTGCAGTGCATCGACGATGCGGCGACGGAAGGCTGCAAGCTCTTCGCAATAGGTCAGATCGGCACCGGGCATCAGCTGTGTCAGCTGTTCCAGCTTGGGCGTAAGGTCGGCGATGAAGAATGCCACCCATACGCTTTCGCCCTTGCCTCCGACGCCGACGGCCGACATACCGTCGTTCCAGTCGCCACAGCCCATCAGTGGCAGGCCGTGAACACCGATGCGCGTCATCGCGCGGTTCATCGCGCGCCGCAGGTGCTCGTAGAGCGAGGCGTATTCGAAACCGTCCTCAGTTCTCACTTCTCCGTTCTCCGTTTTCCATTCTGGCAGTCGGTAGTTCATACCGCGTTCGGCCTCGCCGGGGGCCAAAGGTTCGCCCTGGCAGAAAGGCACCGTGGCTTGCAGGATGCTGCTGTCGCCGGTGACGCTGACGTACTGGTAGGTGACGAAGATGAGCCACAGGTAGTCGTCGCTGAAGGTGGTGCGCGCACCGAGGTGCATACTCTCGTGCCACCAGTGCAGCACGTCGCCTTCGGCAAACTGATGCGCTGCGTGGTCCAGTATCTGGCGGCGCGCATACGACGGATCGCTGTAAAGGACCGACATCACGTCCTGCAGCTGGTCGCGGAAACCAGTGGCTCCGCCTACTTGATAGAAACCGGCGCGGGCAAAGAGTCGCGAGGAATAGACCTGGTAGAGGTACCAGCGGTTGAGCATATAGTTGAGCGACCGGTCGGGCGTATCGACCTGAATGTAGCCAAGCTTGTCGTCCCAGAACTGGACAACCCTGTCGAATTCGGCGTTAATGTCGGAGATGTGGGAAGTGAGAAGTGAGAAGTGAGAACTGGCTGTCGCGTCAAGGTTCTCCGTTCTCACATCTCCGTTCTCCGTTCTCACATCTCCGTTCTCCGTTCTCACCTTTCCGCTTTCCGCTCCAATAATGAACGCCATCTCTTTTTCGCCGTTGGCGGGCAGTTCGACGGTCAGTCCCAGCCGTTTGCGGTTGGGGTAGTTGAGGCTGATGTCGGTCAGCGGCTCGCTGGCGCTGAGCAGCAGGGTCTGGTCTTTGTAGATGGGATGGTACACGTTGCGGACGCGCAGCGTATTGGTGGCTTCGTCCCATTCCGAATACAGGTAGCGTGCCGTATCCTCTTCGGTGGTGCCCATCACAAGCTTGTAGACCATATCGAGTTGCAGCTGCTTTGGCGCATCTGTCTTGTTCTCGATTTTCAACTGATAGTATTTCTCCATCTTGTCGACGGCGACAAAAATGCGCACATTGACTTTGATGTCGTCATATTCGGCGTCGAAGGCCGACCAGCCCTGACCGTGGCGGGCTGTGGCGGGCACGAATTGCTGCTTGTCGATCAGTAGCATCTCGCTGGCGTTGTCGCGCACAATGTCGTTGCTCCAGCCGGTCAGCTTGAACTGCTGGGCGTTGTAGGCAAAGGTGAATCCAGCCATCGTCGAACTGACGATGCAGCCGAACTTCTGGTTGGCGATGACGTTGATCCACGGCATCGGCGTGTTGGTGTTGGTCACCACATAGTCGCGCCCATTGCGGTCGTAGCCGCCGTATTGGTTGTAGAAGTCCAGGCTACTCCATACGCGGAATTCCTTCTTGGGCCGCAGGATGGGGTATTCCACCTTGTCCTGATAGTGCTGGTTGGCGGCCTCGAGGCGCTCCAACTGCTGCTGTATCGTCAGGTCTTCGCTGGTGTTGAAAGTCAGCTGCGCCACCATACGCAGCAGCGTGCGCTCGGCGTCGCTGATGTCGCTGCCGTTGATGACAAACACCTTGCCGACATCCTGGTGCGTGGCCCAGAGGTGCTCGGTGTTGGCCATATTGCGGATAAAGTGCGTCAGGCTGTCGCGCTCGTTCTTGCCGTCGCCCGTGCCGTGATGGTCGCCGTCGATTGGCACGTCGTTGATAAAGACGATGTCGAGCACCAGGCCGTGGACTTTGTAGTATTCGAAAGCGCGCAGTATTTCTTTGGCAAAGCCCGATTTGGCCATACTGTCGATTTCGACCAGCAGGATGGCCAGGTCGCCGCTGATGCCGAAACGCCACAGGCCGCTCTGCGACAGCGTGTTTTGGGCCAGTATCGCTTGGCGCTCGTTGCCGAGTGTGGCTGTCTGGCTAATGTATTTCGATATGCTGTTGTAGAGGCGCATCTGGCTGCCTTTCAGCAGCGACATCTGAGTGCGCATATTGTTGAATACCGATGCGGTCTTGAAGGCGTGTTCGATGTCGGCCGAGTTCTGGAACATCGTGACTAGTTCCAGCAGCTGTTCGCGCGACTTGGCGAAGGCCGTGATGGCGTAGGCTTCCACCTGCTTGCCCGACGGTATGTGCACTCGGCGGCGCATACTCATTATGGGGTCGAGGGTTGTCCCGACGGTGCCCGACAGGGTGCGGCGGTTCTCGATGATGTCGGCGTGCTGAAGGCTGCCGCCGCGACCCAGGAATTTCAGTCGCGAGGTCTCATATTCGACCAGGTCGGACCAGCCGGAACGCTCCGTCCGGTCACTGTTTTCGTCCACCCAAAGCCTGTGCATCGCAAAATGGCGCGTGTTGTACGGTGCCGGACGGTTGAAAAGCAGTGCCTCGTGCTCGGCGTCGTATTCGCTCAGCACCTTCATACTGGCAAAGACGCGGTGGCTCTGGTCTTCGCCCAGTGTGGCCAGCATCACCTCCGAATAGGTGGTCAGCTCCAGGTCGACATCTTCGCTGGTGTTGTTGGTGAAGGTGTAGCGCCGTATTTCGGCAAAATGGTCCTTCAGCACGGTGATGTCGGTGCGGGTCTCGATGCCGTCGTCGCTGCGCAGGAAGCGCACCTTGTCGCTGGCAAAGCTGACGCGATAGTTCTTGGGCATCACGTCGAACGGGGCGTAGGTGTTGCACCACAGGCGGTCGCTTTTCAGGTTGCGGATGAAGAGGTAGGTGCCGTAATGGTCGGCGCTGATTTTGCGGTAGCGGTTCAGGTAGATGTTCTTGTAGCGCGTGAAACCGCTGCCGCGGTCGTTGAGCATCACGGTGAATTCGCCGTTGCTGAGTACGCCGATTTCGGGCACGTTGGCTATGTCGTCATAGTCGCGGGCGTCGCTTTCGGTCTGCACTTTGCTGTATTGGTAGCGTTTGTACTGCGTCACTTTCAGGTCGATATAGGGTTTCACCTGCGCCTTCTCTTTCAGCAGGGTTTCCATCGACTGCATCACGGGCTCTTGCATAAAGTATTGCTGCAGGCAGCCTCGGGTGGTCGTTGCTCCCGATTTGTCGCGGCTGCCGCAGGTCAGGTAGTTGGCCAGCGAGGCCAGTATCATACCCTGGTGGTGGGCATAGTGGGCGCGGACGGGCACGTGGTCCTCTTCGTCGTAGCTTTCGAAGAATCCGAATTCGTCGTACATATCCAGATTACTGAAATTGTGTATGTTCTCGTACACGGCACGGTCGTCGACCGAAATGGTCATCAGCGAGCTGTAAGGCGACAGGACGATGCGGTCGGGCGTGGTGTTCTGGAATTTGAGGTAGGGGACGCCAAAGGCGTGGTACTTATAGTTTTGCGCGTCATCCAGCTCGTTGTAGGCGGTCTCCGAAATGCCCCACGGCATACGCGAATTGGGTATGTCGAACTTCGAGTTGCGAATGAATGCCCTCTGGGCGCGGATGGCGAAGCTGTAGGTCTCGTCCATCAGCGTGTGCTTGTAGGTGGGCAGGAAGATGAGTGGCATAAAGTACTCAAATAGTGTGCCATACCACGACGCAACACCCTTGTAGCCCTTGTACTGCACCAGTGTCTTGTCGAGGCAGAACCAGTGCTTGTAGGGTGCGTCGCCTTGGGCGATGGTGAGGAACGACGTTAGGCGCGCCTCGGAGGCAAAATTGTTGTAGTGGTAGGGCAGCAGGCAGCGGGCGCCCGAGTCGTAGCCGATGCTGAACACATCGAGCTCGGGGTTGTACAGTTTCGAGAAGTCGGTCATATCTATCAGGCGTCCCACCTTGGCAATCAGCGATTCGGACTTGTCGGTCTGCTCGTCGAGGTTGGAAAGGAACCCCTTGACGACATAGAGGCAGGCAACGAAATTGCCGCTGTCGCAGGTGCTGATGAAGAAGTTGGGCAATGCCTTCAGGGTCTTGATGTGGTACCAGTTGAAGAGGTGGCCGTTCCATTTCTCCAGCTGCGAGACGGTATCAATGATGTGGCCAATGCGCTCCACGGCCTCGCGGCGGCTGATGAAGCCCAGCTCGGCGGCGCTGACTATGGCTGTCAGCGAATAGCCGATGTTGGTCGGCGAGGTCTTGTAGTCGGTCTTCTGCTCGCGGTTCAGCTGGTAGTTGTCGGGTATCAGCCAGTTGTTTTCTTCGGTGATGAGGCTGTCGAAGAAGTGCCACGTGTCCTTGGCCAGCTGGCGCACCTCTTCGGTCTCTTTTGCTGTCAGGCTCTTCTTGCCCTGCGGGAATTTCTTGCCGAGCCAGTACATTATGAATGGCGCTGCAACCCATACCGTCGCACATAATCCCGCACCTATTAAACCCATCAAGCCCACATTGCCCATAACACCCATCGCCACCAGTGCTCCCGCAGCCACATAGTTGAACCAGAACTTGCCGATGTAGTCACCCAGTGTGCCTTTGGTGCTCTTGGCGGCCTCGTCGCTGGTAACCCAGTTCAGCAGGTTCTTGTGGCTGAACCACATACGCCAGCAGGCGCGGATGGCGGCGTCGGTATACATCCAGGCCTCTTTGGGCAGCAGCGCAAACTGCACCAGCGAGCGGTAGATGATGACTTTGAATCCGCGCATCAGCGTCATATAGTATTTGTAGCGGCGGCCAAAACTGGGCACCTTGGTGACTTGTCCCAGGATGAAAAATACGATGGGGCTGGCCACAGCAAGCAGTGCCACAAGCACATACCACGCCGCGCTGATGTGGCTCGTCGACGGTATCGACAGGGCGTAGCCGGCAAAGATGATGGTCAGCACCGCCAGGCTCAGCGTCGAGCGGCGCAGGTTGTCGAATATCTTCCAGCGTCCGATGGTGTTCACCTGGTTCTTGACCTTCTCGCCGCGCTCGTTGCGTACCGTGTTGCGCAGCCAGCCAATAATTTGCCAGTCGCCACGCGTCCAGCGGTGGTGGCGCTTGGCGTCGTCGATATAGTTGCTCGGGTTGTCGTCGAACAGCTCCAGGTCGTTGATCAGGCCGCAGCGTATGTGGCAGCCTTCTATCAGGTCGTGGCTCAGAATCAGGTTTTCGGGGAAGGTGCCTTTCAGCACTTTTTGGAACACGCGCAGGTCGTAGATGCCTTTGCCACAGAAACTTCCTTCGTTGAAGATGTCCTGATAAAGCTCAAAGCTGGCCGTTGTGTACACGTCCAGACCGCCAAGGCCGGCAAACAGCTGGGCGTAGCGGCTCTTGTTGGTCACCTCGACGTCCACATTGACGCGCGGCTGCATAATGCCGTAGCCGCTGTCCACTCGTTTGCCGTCGGCGCTCAGCTTGGCGCGGTTCAGCGGATGGGCCATTGCGCCAATCAGTTTTTGCGCCGAATAGAGCACCAGCTCGGTGTCGGTGTCGAGGGTGATAATGAATTGTATGTCAGGCACTGCTAGCTGCTGCCATTGGCTTATGGTCTCGCAGCGGAAACGTTTCTGCTTGTCGCCCTCGCTGGTCTGGCCCAGCAGCAAGTCGTTGAAATGCAGTATCGCGCCGCGCTTGCGCTCGTATCCCAGCCAGGTCTGCTCGCCGTCGCTCCAGGCACGCCGACGATAGACGAAATTGAATATCGGCGCACCGTATTTTTCGTTTAACTCCTTGACTTTCTGCTGTCCGGCTTCGGCCACCTCGTCGTCCCACGGGGCATCGGCCTGACCATAAGAAGCGGCATCGCCAATCAGGGTATAGAACAGGTTCTGCGGACGGCTTTCCAGACGCTGGCCTTCGCTGGCGCGGTTGATGTTGCTCAGGTAGTACACCTCCATCTGCTCCAGCAGCTCGATGGTCTTCTCCTTGTTTTTCAATATTGTAGGCATAATGACCATTGTGGCGTACTCCTTGGGTATCAAGCCGTCTTTGAACTTGATTTTGAAAGTGTTCTGTGGCTTGTGTATCTTGTAGAGCAGCTGGTTGAAAATGTCGATGACTATCTGGCTCATCGGCACCCACATCAGCAGGGCGACAAGTGCGGTGACCCAGCTGAAATGGCTGGTAGCCAGCCAACTGAATGCGAATGCCAGCGCCAGCGATGCCAGCACCACTATCCACACATACCATCGCGCGCGGGCCTGCCACCGCTTGGGCGGAAACAGCAGCCAACCAACGTGTTGCCCGTTGGTGTCGGCCTTCTGCACCAGCTCCTTGACAAGCTCGTATTCCGTTTTGGTTTTCGTCTTCGTTTTCGTCAGCCGCACTATCTTTGCCCGGTAGTCCTCTTTCGTTTTGTCGTACATCTCGTCATACATCGCGGCCTTCTCTTTCTTCAGCATCTTCTCCGAAAAGCTGACTCCGTCAATCAGTTCTGCCATAGGCAGTTTGGTCATCTTCTTCAACGAATTGAAGATGTTCATCATCATCAGGTTCTGACGCGCAGCCTCGTCCAGACGGTCGGCCTCGACGCTGCTTTTGTCGGTGGGCGAATAGTGATAGGCCTTCTCGCTCTCAAGACTTTGGCACAAAGCGGCCAACTCGCTGATTAATATTGCTTTGATAAGTGGCAGGAGGGCATAGACCTCGGGGTAGGAGAGGTAGTCCTTCTGGCTCACCTGCACCTGCGTAAGGTATCTGAAAAGCAGTGGCTTGTCGATTTGGTAGTGGCACCGTTTCATAAATCCGAGCAGCAGGTCGCCGATCTGTGCTATGCGGCGTCGGTCGACCTTCCAGCGGCCGCTTTCGATGCCTTTCAGGTCCACTTTCAGCACCTTCTCCTGCTCGCTGATCATATAGTAGTTGTCCAGCACCCACTCGTTTGTGCTGCCCACCAGCCGCTGGCTCTTGGTCTCTTCGACCAGCAGCATATAATAGTGTGTAATTGTTTTGGCACTCTCTTTGAAAACCTTGTAAACGCTTTTCATTCTTCTTGATATGTTGTTATTATATATGAATTCAAAATTGCAAATTTACGAAAAAAAAACGGAATATCGCCGGACAAATGTGCTTTGCCCGGCGATATTTTGTGCTATGTTGTTTATTGTCAGTGGTATGGTACTGCGATGAGCCGCTATTTTTCTTCTTCGAACAGCTGGTCGAAAATCCTTTTTAGTTGTTGGCTATCAGCAATGATGGCCCTCAGCTCCTCGAGTTTTGCCGCATTGGGCGATTCGGGCAGCCAAAGACGCAGATACCCGCCCTCGGCGTATTTTTCGTTCAGATGCGCCACAAAGCGTTGCCATTGCTGCTCTTTGTCCAGCTCGGGATAGTTGCCGAGGCCAAATTGTACGGTTCTTCGCAGTATTTTCATCGGCTCGATGTCGCGGTCGGCCTCGGCCACAATTTTGCCGTAAAGGCTGCGGGGCTCGCCCGTTTTCGACGCGCGGTGGTCCTCGACGGCCTCGGCCATCAGCGAAAGCTGCGACGGACTGAACCATCGATGCAACTCGCTGTCGGCCAGTAGTCTCTGTCCCGAAACGATGTGGTGCCGTTCGCGTCCCTCGCACAGCCCCAGGTCGTGGTAGGCGGCGATGGCGTAGGCCATATTCAGGTCGGCGTTATGGTGGCGGGCCAGCTGAAGACTGTTTTCAATCACCTTTTCGGCGTGGTCGCGACGATGGGCGGGGTCGAAGCTTTCGTATTGCGGAAGTACTTTGTTTTCAATGTATTCCTTCAGGCTCAGACATATTTTGCCTGTGTTCAGCATCTGGAAGGCGCGCCGCTGTGTCCCGTCGGCGATGTAGATTATTCCGCGATAGGCAAAGCCGTGCTTTTCAATCAGATGCAGCATTATGCTGTTGTCCTTGTGGGTGTCGATGCGCAGCGAAGGCACCTGGCTGCGGCACCAGTCGATGCAGGCCCCGAAGATGCCGTGCTGGCCGGGCGCGCAGGCCAGCCGGTGCAGCGTGCCGTAGGGGCGCAGGTCGTCCTCCCAGCTGCCGCCTTCGATGTATTCGTAGGTCGGGTCGTGCCCAATGATAAAGGCAAACGTCCCGACCACGTCGTCGCCATCGGTCATCACGTAGCTCACCCCGCGACGGATGTCGTCGGCAAGGACTTCGGCCGATGGATAGCCGTTAATCCATTGGTTATCATTGCCGTTGCTGCGCATTATGCCACGCGAGTGCTCGTACATAGCCATCAGTTGCGGCACCTCGTCGGCTCGGGTGTGACGTATTGTGTATCTGTTCATTTCGGTCGTGTGTGGATGATATGATAACAAAAAAACGGCATCTTTATTTTGTCACCCGAAAAATATGTTTTTGTTGCCTGGGAAATTTTTTTCCCCGTTCGGAAAAATTGTTTTTCTTCCGTCGAAAAACGTTCTTTCACTCCTAAAATTATGCTGATATTTTAACTTAAAAAATATTAATTTTTATCGTTTCCCAAAGCGGAGTTTTCTGTTTTTTACCCCCAAAAATCGCCCAAATTTGCCTAAAAAAACGGTACTGATTATCAGGACCATCTTCTTATCAAAGTTCATTCAAACTCTTACCAAACTTTTACTATGTTTTATATCCGTAGAATATGATTGGTCTTTGTATAGAGTTTTCTTAAAAAATAGTCCTTGTCGGAGCCGGTTTTTAACATTTATTTTTTGGCGTTCACGGATTGGCAGGGTGGGGTGGAGGAGGTCTGAAGTGTCGTACGCCGACGCTCCAAAGTCGCAATTTTGGCTCGCCGATGTGCGGTGGCGTCGTCCGCTACGGTTCGGTCTGATATGTCTTTTAGGGTTGTGTATCAGTGATTTGATGATTAGTTTCGTGCTGTTTTGTTCCTCTTTCGCGAAAAATGTGTAAATTTGCATTCTGATTCATCAAATTTTTTTTCAATGAGAGGCAATGAACTGAAACCGCGAATCGGCATTTTTGGTCGCCGCAATTATGGCAAAAGCTCGCTAATCAATTACTTGACTGGCCAGGATATCGCCATCGTGTCCGAAACGCCCGGCGCCACCACCGACCCGGTGCGCAAGACGATGGAACTGGGCGGCGTGGGGCCTGTGGTGTGGATCGACACGGCGGGCATCGACGATGTCGGCGCACTTGGCAACGAGCGTGTGCGCAAATCGCTCGACGAACTGAAACAGTGCGACTTGGCGTTGCTGCTGCTTGCCGAAAATTCTTTCGGCGAGTGGGAGGCTCGCGTGGTGGACGATTGTAGGCTGCATAAAGTTCCGTTTTTGGTTCTCTATTCGCTGTCGGATGTTCATCCACCTAAGGCTGAGTTTCTTGACGAGATGGAGTCGCGTTTCGGCCAGCGGCCGTTCGCTTTCAATGTCAACGATAAGTCGTACAGGGACAAGCTGTTGGCTATGATTCGCGCCGCGCTGCCCGAAACGGCCTATGTGCACCGCTCGCTGCTGGGCGACGTCATTGCCGAGGGCGACCATATCGTTATGGTCACGCCCATCGACTCGTCGGCTCCCGAAGGGCGAATGATTCTGCCTCAGGTTCAGCTGCTTCGTGACATCCTTGACCACAATGCTGTCGCGCACGTCTGCAAGGAGACCGAACTGCAGCAGACGCTCGACTCGCTTGTCCGTCCGCCACGTCTTGTGGTGACTGACAGCCAGGTGTTTGGGTACGTATCCCAAATCGTGCCCGACGATGTTTTCCTTACTTCGTTCAGCGTCGTGCTGGCTCGCGCCAAAGGCCTTTTTGACGAGTACGTCAAAGGTACGCCGACTCTCGACCGCCTGCGCGACGGCGACCGCATCCTTATGCTCGAATCGTGCACGCACAACGTCACCTGCGAGGATATCGGTCGTGTCAAGTTGCCGCGTCTAATTTCTTCGCATTCAAGTAAAAAACTTACGTTCGATGTCGTCGCCGGACTTTCCGACCTGGAGCGGCCCATTACCGACTATGCACTTGTCATTCAGTGTGGTGGCTGCGTCGTGACGCCCAAACAGCTGGCTTCGCGTCTGGCCCCGGCCATCGATGCAGGTGTGCCCGTGTCCAACTACGGCCTTGCCTTGGCCTACCTCAACGGCATTTTCAAACGCTCGATGCGAATATTTAATATTTAGAATTCATTATATGTATAATATTGACATAACACCAAATCTCTCAATCATTGTAGCAATTGCTCAAAACAACGCCATCGGCAAGGACAATGACCTGCTGTGGCATATCTCGGACGACCTCAAACGCTTCAAGACGCTCACGTCTGGCCGTACCGTCATTATGGGGCGCAACACCTGGCGCTCGCTGCCTCGCCGTCCGTTGCCTAAACGACGCAACATAGTGCTGACTCACGACGAAGGCTTCTGCGACGACGGAGCCGAAGTGGCGCATTCGGTTGCCGCCGTGCTTGATATGGTTCGCGGCGAGGATGAGGCTTTCATTATCGGCGGCGCCGCCGTCTACCGGCAGCTCCTGCCGTTTGTGCAGCGCCTTTATGTCACTTGGGTCTATTCCGATTTCGATGCCGATGTCTATTTCCCAATCATCGACCTCTCGGTTTTCGGCAAGGTGTCCGAAAGCGAGCTTTTCACCGACTCGGAGTCGGGTTTGGACTTTCGTTACGTCGAATACGAACGCCGTCCTACCCTAAAAAGTGCCATTTTTGGTTAAAAATATGGTTTAATTTATTGTAATTTAGATAAATATATACGTTTTTGTTTGTTTTGAAAATTTTATAGCCAATTTTTGCTATTTTGGAGCTTAAAAACTGATTTTTTTCAGCGTCCGGCAAACTTTTTTTGAATTTTTTTTCGATTTTAAATATTTGACAACCATTCTGTTCTTTTGGAGAGAGAATTTTTTTTTGAAAAAATATTTGGTAGTTTGGAAAATGGTTGTATTTTTGCACTCGCTTTCGCCCCGAGAAGGGGATGTTGAAAAAGGGAAGCGCAAGGACATTGAAAAGGTTGAAACAAGAGATAGCGTGTGTCGGAGGTCCTGCCGAGGGTGGGACCGAGGACACGGAAGAGTCAAAGGTAGAAAAACGAAGAAATTCTTACAATGAAGAGTTTGATCCTGGCTAAGGATGAACGCTAGCGGCAGGCCTAACA
>JAFROL010000008.1 GCA_017429685.1 Bacteroidales bacterium
AATTTTTAATTTTTAATTTTTAATTATTAATTATATAAAAATGCTTCTTTTAGACGAAACTCCTAATCTCTTGGCCGCTGCTGCGCAGCAGGCCACAACAACAGCGCCAGCCGACACCGCCGTCGTCGAAGGCGGCGCGCTCGATGTGGTCCAAAAGACCGACAGCATCAACCATCAGCTCATTGACAGCGTGCGCAATATGAACCTGGGCGACCTCAAAGCCGTCGTGTCGGGCGAAAACACAATTTTCAAGGATGCCCTTTCGGGACTGATGGACCTCACTGTCGCCTTCATTCCCAAGCTCATAGGCTGCATCCTCGTCCTCTGGGTCGGCTTCAAACTCATCAAGCTGCTCAAGAAAGCCCTCACCAAACTCCTCGACCGCCGCAACGCCGAGTCGACCCTCAAAGGGTTCCTCACCTCGCTGGTCGACGTGATGATGAAGGTGATGCTCATCATTATGGCTATGGACATCATCGGCATCAAGGCCACCTCCTTCATCGCCGTCCTCGGTGCCGCCGGTCTCGCCATCGGTATGGCCCTGCAGGGCACCCTCCAGAACTTCGCCGGCGGCGTCATCATCCTGCTGCTGCGCCCCTTCAAGGTGGGCGACTATATCGAAGTGGGCTCCTTCAAAGGCTACGTCAAGGAAATCCGCATCTTCCACACCCTCATCCGCCCCTTCAACGGCCGCATCATCATCGTGCCCAACAGCGAGCTCGCCACCAAGAGCCTCATCAACCACACCAAGGACAACGTCATACGCCTCGACGTCGTGGCCAGCGTGGCCTACGGCACCGACCTCGACAAGGCCCGTCAGGTCATACAGAGCGTCATCGACAACGACCCCCTCATCCTCAAAGACCCGATGCCCAAGCTCTGCGTCAGCGAGCTGAACAGCAGCTCGGTCGACTACTCGCTGTGGCTCTGGACCACCGTCGACGACTACTGGACCGTGTGGATGCGCATCCGCGAGAACATCTACAAAGCCTTCGCCGACAACGGCATCAGCATCCCCTTCCCGCAGCTCGACGTCCATCTGGACAAATGAGATGTGAGAACGGAGAACGGAGAACGGAGAACGGAGATGTGAGAACGGAGATGTGAGAACGGAGAACTGAGAACGGAGAACTGAGAACGGAGAACTGAATGCCAAAATGCGGTAGCCAGTTCTCCGTTCTCACATCTCACTTCTCACTTCTCACTTCTCACATAAAAAAAGGTGTCCTGTTACAGACACCTTTTTCGTTTTCGTTAACGTTAACGATTATTGGTTGCTGACCTTTACGTCGTCGAGGTCCAGATAGAACATATCGGAACAATCGAAGTGGCGGAAAGCGATCTGCACATCCTGGCCCTTGTAGGCGTCGAGGTTGACGGTTTTCTGAATCCAAGGGCTCTGAGCCTTGCTGCCGATGGTTTCTTCGAAAAGGGCGTTGCCGTTGGGGACGAAGGTGCCGTTTTCGACCTTGCCGACATAGACGGCATAGTGTTCAGCAGAATAGGCGGCATCCTGGGCGCAGACCCAGAAAGTGAGGTTGTAGCCGCTGGCATTGGGGATGTGGATCGAGGGGGTGACCAGGTAGTTGTCCGGAGTGAGCACGCCGAAATTGTTGTCGTACGACTGCGAATAGACTAATTTGCCGCTGCCGCTGTGATCGCCGAAGTTGCCTTCGTCGCTGAGCCAAGCAAGGCCGTCGCCGTCAGCGTCGATGTTCGTCCAAGTCGAGGGGAGGCCGTTCTCGAAAGCTTCCTCGAGGAGGATGGGTTCGCCCTGCTCTTCCTGCTGGGTGTTGTTGTCGTTGCCTTCGCCTTCTTCCTCGTCACCGCCGCAGGCAACCAGATTAGTCATACCGAATGCAAGAGCTGCAATCGCAAAAAATCTTAATACTTTTTTCATAACTTATAATAATTTATGTTAATAAATGAATTAATTAAGGTTTTCTATAGTGTTTTCGGGTGCAAATTTACATAAAAAAGCGCACTGCAAGCACATTTTCAGCATAATATTTTTTCAAACAAAAGCAACCTGCTGATTTACAGCCACAACACATCAAATATATTATCAATTCGCACACGTCGAGCAACAACAAAAACAGCAGGAGAGACATCATAAAAACGAAAAAAACATCGCAAAACATCATTTTTTGCAACATTCCCGGCACGTGTCGACCGACGCCAGGAAAGAACGTGTCGCCCGACGCCAGGAACGCAGCCCAAAAAGCCCATCCGCAAAGCACAGCAAACCAGACACTTCAAACCACCTGCACTGCCCGTTGTACGGTATATGTACGCTATTTGTACGGTATTTGTACGCTTTCGAAGCGTACAAATACCGTACAAATAGCGTACATATACCGTACAACGGGCGAAGCAAGTACTGGAAAACAGGCCGTTAGTAATGGCATTTCTGACGCCCGCAAATGCCCTCGGAGAGTGTTGGGTTAAAAAAAATAAAAAAATCGCCAAAATTAGTGATAAAAAGAAAAAAAAGTGTATTTTTGCATTTGGAAAAAATTTTATTTTTATTTATTAACTAACACCGAAGAGCCTGATGGTCAATAACAAGGCACGAAAGAAACAATGAAAAAAGTATTATTAGTTGCAATGGCATTGATGCTTGGCACTTCCGCCTTCGCCCAGTTCCAAAGCGAAAAGAAGTCTACTCCCAAAGATGGTGCCAAGAGTACGCCTGACTGGACTCCTATCGTTCAGGATGTGACGGGTGTTAACTTCCTCGACAACACCCAGACCATCAGCACCGCCGACATCCGCAATGCAGGCAAATGTATGGTCATCGACTACTCCGCTACCTGGTGCTCCTGGTGCTGGGTGATGCACACCAACGGCATCCTCGAAGCCATCAAGAACCAGCTTGGCAACGACGTTGAGGTCATCTGGGTTGAGAGCGACCCCTCGACCACCAACCCTGCCGAACTCACCGGCACCGGCCAAACCCAGGGCGACTGGACCAACGGCGGCCAGGTTCCCTATCCTATCATCAACGATGAGGCCTTCAACAACCTGATCGGCAACGACAACATCAGCGGCTACCCCACCGTCGTATTCGTTTCGCCCAGTGGCTACTGGTGCAACCTCTACGGCAACGAGGACTGGCAGTTCGGCCCCTACGACGCCACCGAGGCTGTGACCAAAGTCAGCGCCCTGCTCAACTCCTATCCGCAGCCCAACGTGGCTCCCGTTGTCAACATCGACGGTCCCACCACCGCCGTCAACGGCAGCAACGCTACTTTCTATGCCAACATCGTCAGCGTTGACGAGGTTACCAACATCAGCTGGACCGCCCAGGGCGCCACTGTGACCAGCGGCAACGAAGCCAGCTTCACCACCAGCTGGACCACCGACGGCACCTACACTGTCAGCGTCAGCGTGACCAACACCACCGGCACCACCACCAAGGACATCACCGTCAACGTCATCAGCTGGAACTGGGGCAACACGATGAGCTACCTGATCAGCGAAGAATATGGCAGCTCGGTCGGAACCGGCAGCGCTATCCACTGGGGCGCTATGTTCCCCGCCGAGTTTATGACTGGCCGTCAGTACCTGAAGAGCGTCGACTTCTACGCTCCCAAGGGCGGCAAGTACACCCTCAACATCTATCAGGGTGGCGACAACGCTCCCCAGAACAAGATCTACACCCGCGTACATCAGATTCCCGTTACCGCTCAGGCCGGTTGGGTAACCATCAACTGCAGCGGTGCCGTGCAGCTGGATCAGACCAAGAACCTGTGGGTCACCTTCAACACCACGACCATTGACTATCCCGCAGCCGGTGCTGCCTACAGCGGCGACCCCAACGGCTCGCTCGTCAGCATCGACGGCAGCAGCTGGATGACTATCCAGCAGGCTTCCGCTTCGCTCGACTACACCTGGATGATCAAGGCCACCACTGGCGACCAGCCCAATGCCGGCATCAGCACCCTTGGCAATGTCGAGCTCAATGTCTATCCCAACCCCACCACCGGCATCGTCAACATCGACGCTGAAGGTATCGAGAACGTCGAGGTTATGGATATGACTGGCCGCACTGTTATGACCGCCAACGGCAGCACCGTGGATATGAGCGCCCTCAACAACGGCGTCTATATGCTCCGCGTCAACACCGTGAACGGCAGCAGCCTCCAGAAGATTGTCAAGAAATAAATGTTGACTTTCAGTTTCGTTATAACGGTATAACGATATTTCATAACACAAAAGCCGGAATGCAATTGCATTCCGGCTTTTGTGTTTCCTGTTTTTTACAGATGCTGCCTGACGGCAATGCCCAGATTTTTCAGATAGAACCGGCGGAACATCGACTGCCCGTAGATGACTCGGTACTGCCGGCTGAAACGCAGATATTTGCCACTGCGCCGCACCACGCGCACCAAGGCGTTGGGGTGACGTTCGGGGCACTGCATATAGAGCCGCTCGAAGTCGTTGGCGCCGAGCTGTTTCGACTCCAGATAGCCGAGTCCGTCGCGCATAGGGGCACCCAGCAGCCTCTGGCAATAGAGCGTCATCAGGTCGGCAAAAACCTCCACATCGGTGCCCCGCTTCAGGCGGTCGAAGGCGTCGTAATCGAAGCCCTCCGAACCCAGCAGCAGACACCAGTCTATGAGTGTCCGCAGCCTGACGGGGTTGTGGAAAAAAACGGCGTGATGCTCGCAATGCTTGGCAAGGAAAAAGGCCTCTTCCTCGGCAGGAAGGGCATAGAGGTTGGGGACGAGGATATTGTCGCCGCGGTGCCACAGAGGGTCGTCGTTATGGTAGAGCAGACAGGTGTGGCATTCGAACGTTACGCTCTTGAAGGCGAACGTGATATGGCGCGGGTCCTTGCGGTCGACATCGATTCCGGCCGATTCGACCAGCGCGGCGATGCGTTCGGTGTCGGCTCCCGTCAAAAGGTCGTTGTCGCCGCATTCGCGATGCAGAGGCTCCTCATAGCGACGCGCAAGCGACGACCCCTTGACCACGGTCAGCGGCACGCCAACGCTCTCGCCGCACAACGCGGCAAAATCGGCCAGAGCCTTCTCGCGACGCCGGTTGTCGGCCTCGACGGTCTGCGCCATCGACAAAAAACGGAACAGCACCTTGCGCGGCGGCCGCAAGCCGGCAGGCAGTTTAAGTATGGCATCGTACACCAAAGCCGACACAGCCTGGCGGCGGGCAAGGTCGAACAGCACGCTCCAACCGCCGTCGTCGGCCGGCAAGCCCTCGGGCTCCTCGCCGCCGAAAAGGCCATATCGCAGCAGCGACACAAGGCACTTCATCTCTTTTGACGAAAAGTTCTGCATAAGAAAGCAACAAAAAGATAAAACCACATCGGACACGGCGAGGGCCGGCCGACGACGGACACAAGCCTGTCAAGGTCGCGACGCGGACACCCCTTGACCGTGGCCACACGCAGGTAAACATAGCGCATCCGCTCGAAAAACCGTCCCACGGCGGCAAATGCACTGTGGCGGTCGGCATAGCTGCGCAGAAAGACAAAGAACCTGCAGATATCACCCATAAAGCGTCCACTCCGCTCGGCCGACCAGGCACCGGCCGTAGTCGACTGGTTGAAAGTGCGGTGGCAATAAAAACGGTACGTGTCGTTGCACATACACTGTCCCGCCGACTCGACGACGCGCAGGGCAAACACCGTATCCTCCAGTATCGACATATCCTCCGGATAGCGCAACTCGCTGTGTTCCATCAGCCAGCTGCGACGCACGATGTTGGTGGTATGGTCGGCGATGCTGCTGCGCGGTCTCACCAGGCTCAACGGTCTGCAGCACAGCGTGGCCGACGCATCGGGCACACCGGCGGCAGGCTTTTCCTGCGGACTGGACTGAATAACCATCCTGCCTATGTGCATCATCGGCACCCACTTAGGCATCGACCGCAAATCGTCGATCAGGCATTCTATGCCGTCCATAACGACGATATCGTCGGCGTCGACAAACCAGACGAATTCGCCAGTTGCCGCCTCAATGCCGGCATTGCGTGCCGCTGCCGCACCGCGATGGTCGGTGCGCAGAAGACGCACCCCGTGTCCGTCGGGCACTAGCGGCGCAACGGAGCCGTCGTCGACAGTCACGATTTCAGCGATGCCACTCTCGACAAGAGGAAGTAGCGACCTGCGACATTGGGCAAAGGCTGCGGCATTGTTATATACCGGAACGATAAACGAGAGCAGCATTGAAAGCAAAAAAAAGGGGGACGTCCGCGGGACGCCCCCCACACTCAAAAAATATTGTTATGAAAACTTTATTTCTTTTCGGGTATGGCCTCGAGCGCAGCGACAAGATAGTCGAAGAACTTCTTGCAGCTGGGGATGTTGGCGCGCTCGTCGGGGCTGTGGGGGCTCTGCAGCGTGGGTCCGAAGCTGATCATATCCATTTCGGGATACTTGCCGCCCAGCAGGCCGCATTCCAGACCGGCGTGGATGGCCACCACGGCGGGCTCTTTCTTGTAGAGTTTCTTGTAGGTCTGCTTCATAGTCTTCAGCAGCGGGCTCTGCATATTGGGTTTCCAGCCGGGATAGGCGCCGGTGAGCTTGCAGGTGCCGCCAGCCAGTTCGGCCAGGCAGACAAGGCGTTCGGCCAGGGCGTCCTTGGCGGTGTCGACCGACGAGCGGAGCAGAGCCTGGACGGTGAAGTTCTTGCCGGTGGTCTTGACGATGGCCAGGTTGAGCGAAGTCTCGACCAGACCTTCCATATCGCGGCTCATACGGATGACGCCGTTGGGGGCCACCATCATCAGGTTGATGATTTTCTGAGTGTCGGCGTCGCTGATGACATTCTGCGTCATACGCACCTTCTCGTATTTCATAAAGAAATCGGGCTCGACGGAAGCCAGCTCTTTCTTGACCCATCCGGCCACCTTGTCAAATTCGGCCAGGATGCATTCGGTGTGCTCTTTCGGGAAAGCGATGACGGCTTCGGCATCGCGCGGAATGGCGTTGCGCATATTGCCGCCGTTGATGCTGATGAGGCGCAGACCGCACTCGGCAACCCAGCGCAGATGACGGAACATCAGCTTGTTGACATTGGCGCGGCCGGTGTTGATTTCCATACCCGAATGGCCACCCTTCAGTCCGCCAAGGGTCAGCTTGTAGGCGCAATAGTCCTTCGGAGCCTTCTCGGTGGTGTAAGGAATATTGAGAGTGGCATCGACGCCGCCGGCGCAACCCACATAGAGCTCGCCTTCGGTCTCCGAGTCGAGGTTGAGCAGGAACTCGCCCTTCAGCTCGTTGGCTTTCAGACCGAAAGCACCGGTCATACCGGTCTCTTCGTCGGTGGTGATCAAAGCCTCAAGTGGGCCGTGCTTGATGGTCTTCGACTCGAAGACAGCCATAATGGCGGCAACGCCCATACCGTCGTCGGCGCCGAGGGTGGTGTCGCAAGCGTATACCCAATCGTCGACTATCTTAGTCTCGATGGGGTCTTTCAGAAAGTCGTGCACCTTGCCGGCACGGGCCTGGGGCACCATATCCATATGAGCCTGCAGCACCACAGGGCGACGGTTTTCCATACCCTTGGTGGCGGGTTTGCTCATAATGACGTTACCGACTTTGTCGACACGGCAGTCGATTTTTTTGTCTTTAGCCCATTTTACTAAAAAGTCGCGCACGGCCTCCTCGTGTTTCGAGGGGCGCGGGCAGCGCGTGAGGGAGTAGAAATTGCTCCACAGCGCTTTCGGTTCAAGATCCTTGATTGTCATAATTTTGTATATATTTTATGTTATACTTTATTTCGTAAGAGGGTACAAAATTACAATATTTATTCCAAACGGCAAAATTTTTTTTTAAAACAAGCGTTAAAAAGAACGGAGAACGAAGAACGGAGAACGAAGAACGGAGAACGGAGAACTGAGAACTGAGAACTGAGAACTGAGAACTGAGAACTGAGAACTGAGAACTGAGAACGGAGAACAGAGAACGGAGAACGAAGAACGGAGAACGGAGAACGGAGAACTGAGAACGGAGAACGAAGAACGGAGAACGAAGAACGAAGAACGGAGAACGAAGTCGAGGGAGCCTCGAGTAATTTTAATTTTTAATTATTAATTTTTAATTCCAAAAAATGTCTTGCCATAAATGTCCACGCCAATGCAAAGCCCTGCCAGGTTTCTGCCGCAGCGATTCGGCCCATCCCGAAGTCGCCGCCGTCTACGCCCATACCGGCGAAGAGCCTCCCATATCGGGCCGGCGCGGCATAAGCAACATATTCTTTGCCCACTGCAACCTGCAGTGCATCTTCTGCCAGAACCGCCGCATCTCGCGTGCTACGGTCGACCCTGAGCTGGTCACGCTTCACAGCGTCGACCAGATTGTCGAGGCCACAGCACAGAGTCTGCAACAGACCGAAAACATCGTCGGTCTGGTCAGCGCCACACAATACTCCGACCTCGTAGCCCCCATCGTCGAGGGGCTCCACAGCCGCGGCCTCTACCCCACCGTGGTCTACAACACCAACGGCTACGAACGCGTCGAAGTGCTGCAACAGATAGCGCCCTACGTCGACATCTACCTGCCCGACTTCAAGTACAGCGATGCCGACTTGGCCCGACGCTACTCGAACGCCGCCGACTACCCTGAGGTGGCAGCGCTGGCAATCAAAGAGATGTATAACCAGAAAGGGTCTTCGCTCCCCACTGACGACGACGGCATTGCCTTCCGAGGCCTCATCGTGCGCCACCTCGTCCTGCCGGGCCAGGTCGACAACTCCATCCGATGCCTCGAATGGCTGGCCGACAACCTGTCGACAAACATATACATTTCGCTGATGGCACAATATTTTCCTCCAGACGGAATCGCATTGCCCGACCAGCTGGGACGACGGCTTACCGACGACGAATACCGTCGCGTCACCGACGCCTTCTACGATTTGGGATTCCACCGCGGATGGGTGCAGGAACTCGAAGCCGCCGACAACTACAACCCGCATTTCGGAAAAGAGACCTATTTCAAGTGAGAAAAGCGAGTTAAGGTTTGGAAAAATCAAGGGACAACACATTCCGGCACAAGCAATTAAGCACATCATCATTTCAACATATCAAAGTATCAACACTCCAACATTCCAACACAAAATGGCCAAGAAAGAAAGACTGGATTTCGACTACGAAGAATTTTTCAACGAAAGGCTTGAAGATACCGCCATCGTGACGTGGAGCACACGTCACCAGGCATTTACTTTCGCTTTCTACATCAACCAGCTCTACAGCCTAAACCTGGAGCGTTGCGACGAAATAGAACTCGAAGCAGCGGGCAACACAGTACGATGCTCCGTATATTCATATATTTCCAAGGTCAATCAGCAAGTCTTCTTTCTTGTCGACACGCCGGCGGCCATCGCAAGGGCATCAGGCAGCGGCATCTTCTTCGACAAAACATTCCTCATCATTGGACCCGACTCTTTCGAACTGGGCGAACGGATATACAACGAAACGGCACAGCTCCACACAGGCGACACGGCAAACTCTTATGCCGGACGGACACAGATGCTTCAAACATTTGTCGACTCAGGCATAGTTGAAAGCGCGATGTTCGACTTTTCCGACCCCGACAGCCCCGAAACGACATACTTCCCAAAAAGCACCAACAACCCCACCCTGCAAAAAAGAAAGGCACGTTTTCTCAAAGAGGAACGGAAATTCATCTCCGACGTGCTTATGGCTCTCGACGACCTAATTCCCGACTTCGATTCATAAGGGTTCGGCCCGAAGGGGCATTAGAAATATTGTATTTCTACAAGACCAACGGTCCTCAGGCTACGCACAATTCCAGCGGCTGGCCTGCAGGACAATACGTCGTTGTTATTCGCCATAATGCCTATGTTACAACACGAAAACCAACGTCGCGAAATAATTTTTCGAAAGAAAAGCAGCCAAAAAAATCACAAATAGAAATATTTTGTTTACTTTTGCACTTCGAATTTGTCGGACAAAAAACCGAAAAATATCATTAACCTACTTTAAAACAAGCAATTGTAACACAAATCGAACACCAAAATGGAAGAACCAAAAGAAATGCAAAACGAGACTCAGGAGACCATTCAGACCCCAAATGTCGAACAAGCCATCCAGTCCGAGCAGACACCCGAAACCCTGGCAGAGACATCTGCTGAAAACTGCCAAAGCGAAGTTCCGCAACAGGAAACCGAACACATTGACAACGAACCGACTGCGACAACCGAATCCACCGAAGCTGAATTCGCCCAGTCCAATCCCGAACAAACCGAAAACGAAGTCGACGAGGAGCCAACCGTCGACTACAGCACTATGAGCCGCGAGGAACTCACCGAGGCACTCAAGGAACTGCTCCAAACCGACGACATCACAAAGATCAAAAACCGCGTAGGCGCCATCAAACTGCGCTTTGCCGAAACCGACCGCGAAGCCAAGAAAGCTGCCTTCGACAAATTCATCGAACAGGGCGGCAACAAGGACGAATACGAAGGCGGTGACGACGAAATAGCCCAAGCCTACCGCAAAATATACAATATATACCGCGAACGTCGACAGAAACACATCGACGAAGTCGAGGCGGTAAAAAAACACAACCTCGAACAAAAGCAGCAGATTCTCGACGAACTGCGGAAACTCATCGACGACGAGTCGGAAAGCCTGAAACAGTCCTACGACCAGTTCAACGCCATTCAGGACAAATGGAAATCCATCGGCGAGGTGCCACGCACCGAACTCAACGGATTGTGGCAGAACTACCACTTCCTCGTGGAGCAGTTCTTCAACAAAGTGAAAATCAACAAAGAGCTGATACTGCTTGACCAGAAGAAAAACCTCGAAAGCAAAACCCTGCTTTGCGAAAAAGCCGAAGAGCTCATCGTCGAGCCTTCGATAGCCAAAGCCGCCAAGGAACTGCAAAGCCTCCGCGAGCAATGGCGCGAAATCGGTCCCGTACCCGTCGAACAGAACGACGAGATTTGGGCTCGGTTCCGCAATGCCGCAAGCCAAATCGACGAACGCCGCCGCGAATACTATGAGCAGCGCCGCGACGAAATGGAGAAAAACCTCCTTGCCAAGCAGGCCCTTGTAGAAAAAGCCCACGAACTTTCAGCAGAAACGCCATCCACCACAAAAGAGTGGAACGACATCTCGGCACAACTTGACGAGCTGCTCAAGGTTTGGAAAAGCATCGGTCCCGTGCCCCGCGAGCAGAACGAAGAAATCTGGAACTCCTTCAAGGGCTGCATTGACCGTTTCTATGCCGAAAAGAAACAGCACTTCGAGACCGTGAAAGACGAACAGTCGGAAAACTACAACAAGAAAGTGGACCTCTGCCTCCAAGCCGAAGCTATCGCCAAACGCGAAGACTGGAAAAAAGCCACCGAGGAACTCCTGAAACTGCAGGAAGAATGGAAACACATAGGCCCCGTCAACCGCAAGGTTAGCGAGAAAATATGGCAGCGTTTCCGCAGCGCCTGCGACGAATTCTTCAAACGCAAATCCGACCACTTCACGACCCTGCGCGGCTCGGAACAGGAAAACCTGGAAAAGAAAGAGGCCATCCTCGCCGAACTCAAAGCCTACAGCTTTGGCGACAACAAGGACGAGAATCTGGGTGCCATCAAGGATTTCCAGCGCCGATGGATGGAGGTGGGATTTGTCCCCATCGCCGAAAAACAGCGCCTGCAGAAAGAATTCCGCGACACCATCAACAAGATGTTCGAGCAACTCAAAATCACCGCACGCGAAGCCGAACTCAACAGCTTCCGCGAAACGCTGCACACCTCCAAAGGCGGACACGCCCTCAACGACAAACGCTCGCAGCTGATCGAACAAATCCAGAAACTCCGCGCCGACCTCAGCCTTTGGGAAAACAACCTCGGTTTCCTTGCCGAATCGAAACAGGCCGACCTGCTGAAAGCCGAATTCGAAAAGAAAATGCAGAACGCACGTCAGGAAATAGCCCTGCTCGAGGCAAAACTCAAAATCTTAGACAACGAGAACCAGCAGGCTGAAGAGAGCAAGAAAGAAGAAAAGAACAATCAGCCCGAATAGCAACAGGCCGACATCGCGGCCGTTGCAACAGAACGACATCCACAAGTGTGCGCGCCATTACAAGCGCGCACACTATTTTTTGCCACCTCAACCTGTCCCCTTTTATTGCCACAAGACCATTCTGCCAGTGAACCCCTTTTTCAGCTACTTCGGAACCGATTTGGAGCACTAAAGAAGAAAATGCATCCTTCCGTTTGGCTTTTTTTTCGTAAATTTGCAAATTGTATTATATATAAAAAAGGATGAAAAAAACCTTCAAAATATTATTTTGCAGCCTATTGTCGACAATCGCCCTCGCTGCTTGCAGCGGCAAATCCCATCGCGGTGACGCTGCCGACATCCAATTCGACCGCTACGAGCAGGTGATGTTCGACACTCCCAGCGACAGACTCACCGACGCCCTGCGCAAGTTCCAAAGCGAGCACGACAACCCACTACTGAACATCCACCCCGACGACCAGCAGTATATGGCACAACTGTACGATTTCGTAAACGACAACACCGTCCGCGACATCTACGAAATCACCCAGAAACACTACGGCAACCTGCACTGGCTCGAAAAAGAGCTTTCCGGCGCTCTGAAAAAAGCCAAGTCGCTGGACGACGACATAGACATCGACCATTTCGCCACCTTCGTTTCGGGCTACTTCGACTACAGCCAGCGCATCCTGACCGACCGCAATTCGAAAAGCCTGCTGCTAAGCATCGACCAATACGCTTTGGGCGATATGGAAAAATACAGCTATTTCGGACTGCCATTGTATATCGTCGAACTCAGCGACAGCGTTTTTCTGGCCTCGGACATAATGGCGGAAATAGCACGCCAATACAGGGCAATGCCCGACGAAAAGGACCTGACGATGCTCGACCTGATGGTCGCCGAAGGCAAGGTGCTCTATTTCCTCGACAAGGTGATGCCGCGCAAAGACGACCGTCTGAAAATCAGATACAGCGAAGAACAGTTCGACTGGATGCAGGCCAACGAAGGTCGCGTGTGGGCATACTTCATCCAGAACGAAATGCTTTACGAAAAGGACTTCAGCCGCTACCACAACTTCTTCGACGATGCACCCAAAACCAACGCTTTCAAGGATTCGGCACCGCGAACGACACACTATATCGGCTGGCAAATCGTGCGCAAATATATGGAAAACACTAATTCGACGATGAAAGAGCTCTTTGCAAACACCAACTCGCAAGCCATACTGCAAGCATCGAAATACAAACCGTGAAATAGTGACCTGTGAATAGTGAATAGTGACACGAACTCGCTCGCATCACAGGTCACAGGTCACAATTCACAATAATGACACGAACTCGCTCGCATCACAGGTCACAGGTCACAATTCACAATAATGACACGAACTCGCTCGCATCACAGGTCACAGGTCACAATTCACAAATTAACGAATTAACGTATTAACAAATTAACGAATTAACGAATTAACGAATTAACAATGACACAAAGGAACGGATGGTTCAAACCAAATAACGTATACGGATACCTTATCGTAAAAATATTGATAGCACTTGCGGCACTGACGCTGACGCAAGCGATGTACTACGCACTCAACAGCAGCCACTTCAAGATTGACGGCTTTGGCGAATGGTGCGGCATCGTATGGGGTTTTCTGCGTTTCGCCGTGGCAACGCTGACGCTGGTGCTGCTGCCCTTCATCGTCATCAACCTTATTCCCAGCAACAAGCGCTGGAAACCCTGGTACCGTGGCATCAGCAACCTGCTCTATCTCATCCCTACGCTTACCGTCGTCATTGTCAACCAGATCGACGTCGCCTATTTCCAGTTCACCTACCGCCGTATGAGCAGCGAAATGTTCGCCTATATGGGCGTCGGCGGCGATATGGGCAACCTGATACCCAAATTCCTGGTCGACTACTGGCCCGTCAGCGTCAGCGGTGTTGTTATCATCGCCCTGTTTCTGCTATGCTCGCACAAGACCGTCTTCCCTGCCCTCAACGAATACGGCGTCAACCGCCGCAACGACTGGATAGGTCTCTGCGCCGGACTGCTGCTGACCTTCTTCTTTGTCCGCGGAGGGGCACAGCGCCATTTCATTGCGCTCAACGACTCGGCACGCTACTGCCAGATGAAAAACACGCCGATGATTCTGAATTCGCCCTACAACATCATTCGCACCTTGGGTGTCGACGACCTGAAAGAGCTCAACTATATGAGCGACGACGAGGCCCGCGCCCTCTTCAACCCCGAATTCACACCCCTGGCGGCCAAGGGCATTGCCCCTGCCGTCAGCTACGGCGATTTCCGCGCCGGAGCCGGACAAGTGGCCTATACGGGCAGCGACAGTCTGACCTACTATCGCGGCAAAAACATCGTCATCATCATCCTCGAAAGCTTCTCGCAGGAATATATGGGATGCTACAACGACGGCGTGATGGAGAGCTTCACTCCCTTCCTCGACTCGCTGGCAAGCCAAAGCCTTCTCTTCCAGGGCCGCTCCAACGGCAAGAAATCGATAGAGTCCATACCCTCCGTGATGGCATCGCTGCCAACGCTGATGGACCGTCCCGTACTGATGTCGCAATTCAAGAACAACGACATCACCGGACTGCCCACGCTGCTCAAGAGGCACGGATATAACACCGCCTTCTTCCACGGCGCCTACAACGGCTCGATGGGATTCGACGCCTTCTGCAAGAAAATAGGATTCGACGCCTACTACGGCCGCAACGAATTCGGCAACGACGCCTACCACGACGGCACCTGGGGCATCTTCGACGAGCCGTTCCTGCAGTATATGGCTCTGCAGCTGACACGCACCCCCGAGCCTTTCCTCGCCGGCGTCTTCACCATCTCGTCGCACCACCCCTACACCATCCCCAAAGAATACCAGGGCAAACTCAAGGAAGGCCACCATCCCATCCTGCAGTGCGTCAACTACAGCGATATGGCACTGCGCAAATTCTTCGCCACCGCCGCCAGCCAGCCCTGGTACGACAACACACTTTTCATCATTATGGCCGACCACCCCGCACAGGCCCTGTCGGCGCAGTTCAACGACTACGGCCCCTGGTACCGGATTCCTATGATCATCTTCGACCCGCAGCATCCTGTCGGACAACGCAGCGACCGCATCGTGCAGCAAAGCGACATAATGCCGACGCTGATCGACTACCTGGGCTTCGACGACCAGTGCATCTGCTTCGGCAACAGCGTCTTCCAGCAGCCCGAAGGATGGCAAGTGGCCTACGGATGCGGCTACCACCAGCTGGTCAGCAACGACGGCGTAGCCCTGATCGAGGAAAGCCCCAGCCGCACTTTTGAAGAAGATGGCAACAGCCGGCTCGACCTGCTGAAAGCCGTCCTGCAGCAATATGCCAAACGTATGATAAACAACCAACTGACAACAGCGAATAGTGACCAGTGACCAGTGACACGAGCGTGTTCGTGTCACTGGTCACTGGTCACTGGTCACATATTTCAATTCCCAATTTTCAATGAAACGCAACCTGCTCTTTATAGTAAACCCCATCTCCGGCATCGGCAAACAGAAAAAGATTGAGTCGCTGATAGAAGCCAACATCGACAAAACGCTGATTGACTACACAGTGCGCTACACCGAGCGTATCCATCACGGCAAGGTTCTGGCCCAGGAGGCCGTAGAACAAGGCTGTTTCGACGCCATTGTCGCCGTGGGTGGCGACGGCAGCGTCAACGACGTTGTTTCCGGAATGGTCGGAAGCAACATCGCCCTCGGCATCATCCCCTGCGGCAGCGGCAACGGTCTGGCGCGCAACCTCAAAATACCGCTGACGCCATCGCACGCCATTGAAGTGTTGAACCACTACAAGATAGCCGAAATCGACACCATCTACCTCAACGACCGCGTCGTGACAAGCATCGCAGGCATCGGCTTCGACGCCCGCGTCGCACGGCGAATGAAACAGACCCGCGTGCGCGGACTGCAGGCCTATGCCAAAATAATACTGACCGACTATCCCACCTACAAAGAGCACACCTTCCGGCTCAACATCGACGGCAACGAAATCGAACGCAAAGCCTGGTTCATCAGCTTCGCCAACTCCAACCAGTTCGGCTACAACACCGCCATAGCACCCTTGGCCAAGCTTGACGACGGCCTGATCGACGTCTGCATCGTCGACCGCATCCCACTGCTGCACCTGCCGCTGACGGCGCCGCTGCTCTACCTCAACCACTTCGAACTGTCGCAGCACGTCGAATACTTCAAAGCCCACGAAGTCACGGTCTACAACAACGACGAGAAATGGGTCAATATCGACGGCGAAGGCGAACGCATAGGCACCGAACTGCACTTCCACAACGTCCGCAAATCGCTGAAAGTACTGGTACCGTGATAGTGAATAGTGAATAGTGACCAGTGAATAGTGAATAGTGATATGACCGCGTCAGCCACTAACGCATTAACACATTAACACATTAACGCAACGCATTAACACATTAACACATTAACACATTAACACACTAACGCACTAACGCATTAACGCATTAACGCATTAACGCATTAACGCATTAACAAATTAACACATTAACAAATTAACATAATGTCAAAGAAAAATCGCATCGGCGTCGTCTATTCCACCAATCCCGACTTTGAATACCAATACGACGACAACACACAGCAGCAGGAGACCCTGCCCCCTCGACAGCAGAAACTACACGTCACTCTGGACCGCAAGCAGCGCGGTGGCAAGCAAGTGACGCTGGTAACAGGCTTTGTCGGCACCGACGACGACCTCGACGCTTTGGGCAAAATGCTGAAAACCAAATGCGGTGTGGGTGGCAACACCAAGAATGGCGAAATCCTGATTCAGGGCGACTTCCGCGAAAAAGTTCTCACCCTGCTCAAAGCCGAAGGCTACAACGCAAGATAAGCCCGCAAAAGAAGCCCTACGGCAGCCAGCAACATCCCAAAAATCGACTTAACATCTTGCATTTCAACACCTGCGAAGCAACCAGTCCAAGCCCCTGCCACACAAGCGGCAACAAGGCACCGACTGGGCCTTTTCGCATATCTTTTTTATTCAGTTCTTATATCGTTCTTATATCTGCAATATAAGAACGATATAAGAACTGAATAGAAACAGTGTGCAAAAAGGTAGCACGGATGGCCTCGGGAACCGCCTCGTCACCGAGACAGCTCCAAGTATCCGAAAAAACAAACCCATACTTTTCCCTAAACCGAACAGCGTGGCCAAAAGCCAAGAAACGTCATCTAGCCGTTTCGGGTGCTCGCGAAAAAAAACATCAATTATAATTGGTTGTCACCGACTTGTGGCGGCCACCTTTATAGAAATGCTTCTTCCAATAGTTGTTTTCCAACGAGCTGACGGTGACGCCGTTGGACGTTGACGAATGGACAAACAAATCATCCTTCAAATATATGCCGACGTGCGACACTTTGCCGTTTGAATTGGTGAAAAAGACCACATCGCCTTCGCGCAGCGCATTGCGGCCCACGGTCTTGTACATATCCTGCTGGATGTCGTTGGCCGTACGGTGGAGCGTAACGCCGTATACCGCCTTGAAAATCTTGCCGACAAAACAGGAGCAGTCGACACCCGACTTGGTGCAGCCACCATACTGATAGGGCGTCCCGTACCAGGAGTCGATGGCCGCATAGAGCTTGCGGTTGTCCTTGTCGTTCAGCTCGATGCCCATAGAACTGCCGGCCGAGCCCGTACCTGCGCCGCTGCGTCCCGAACTGTTGTTGCGAAACGTCACTGGCGTTTCCTGGACATACTCGTCGGCATAGAGCTGCCCGACGATGTAGTCCTCGTCAGACAAGTCCGTTTCGAGAAACTTTTTGATAGCCTTGCACGATGTCATTGCGAAAAACGACATCAGCACCATAACAAAGACAAAGCATTTTTTCATACTCATAGGGTGTTTGTTTTCAATATGTTTGTCACTCTTCCTCCTCTTCCACAACAACAAAGACATCTTCGTTCTTGCGCTTCATATAGTAGTTTTCGCGGCCATAGCGCTCTATCGTGTCCAGATTGTACATCAACCGCTCGGCCTGCAGGCTGTCCTGACGGATGCCCTGGTGCATAGTGTCGATGGCATACTCGAGCTGCTCCACATCCTTATGCAACGAGCGGATTACAAGCAAGTTGTTTTCGTCGAGTGCAACGATTATCAGCAAAAAGACAAAGACTACGATAAAATACTTGTTTTTTATAATCTTCCAGAACAATGTCTCTGTAAACTTTTTCATAAAACGTATTAATTATGAATTACTTTATTCCATCATTTGAACCGGCCAGCTCGCATTGCACCTTTCTTCCGCATACAAAAGCTTATTCCCGAACTACACCAAACCCTATTTGACCCGCAAACGCTGACCGATGCGGATAACGTCGTTCTTGAGGCCGTTCAGCTGACGGATCTTCTGCGGCGTGGTGGAATAGCGGTCTGCCACCTTCGAAAGGTTGTCGCCTTTCTTTACGGTATAGTACACCGCCTGCGGTTTGGCGGCAGGCTTCTCCTTCGGCGTTGCAGCAGTGTCGGCCGCAACGGCTGCAGTGTCGACCGCCGAGGGCTTGTCGGGCTTCTCTTCGGTCGAGCTTTGTGCACTTCTTGCCTCAGAAGCTGGAAGATGGATTTTCAGCCTGGTGCCCACCTTCAGGGTGCTGTTGCGTCCCTTGCCGTTCCAGCGGCGCAGGCTGGAGACCGATACGCCGTATTTCTTCGCTATCGAGCTGAATGTCTCGCCCTTCCTGACCTTGTGATAGACTATAGTGCCGGACGACAGCTGAACGACGGCATTCTTGGATATCGTGTCCTTCGACACCTTGTAGATCGTATCCTCCATCTGCAGAAAAGCGGAGGTCTTACCTGCCGGCAGGCTCAGTGCATAGGTGCGCGACGAGGCTGGAATGACATTCGTGCGGAACTGAGGATTGAGCTGGCGGAGCTGCTCGCAAGGGATTCCCGTAAACTTCTCGACCACGGCAAGATGCACATCGCTATGCAGGTGAATCGTGTCGACGCGCACAGGAATATCATAATGTCCAGCCACCAGTCCGTGCTCGTGATAATAGTTCATCACGTATGTTGCTCCGATATATTTGGGTATGTATCCGCGCGTTTCGCGTGGCAGGTAAGGATAGATTTCCCAGAAGGTGTGCTTGCCTCCCGAACGGGCAATGGCCTTGTTGACATTGCCAGGACCACAGTTGTAGGCAGCCATAGCCAGCTGCCAGTCGTCGTACATATCATAGAGCGTGCGCAGATAGCGTGCCGCAGCAACGGTGGATTTGTACGGGTCACGGCGCTCGTCGACCAGCGAGCTTATTTCCAAGTCGTAATGTTTTCCGGTAGTGTAGATGAACTGCCACAAGCCTGCGGCACCGGCACGCGACGTGGCCAAGGGATTCAAGGCCGACTCGACAATGGTGAGGTATTTCAACTCCTCGGGCACCTTGTAGCGGTCGAGGGTCTCCTCGAAGAGCGGGAAATAGTACTCCGACAGCGACAGCATAGCGTCGAGACGACGGCTCATAAGACGCACATATACTTTGATGTAGGCACGCACCTCCGAGTTATATGTCATCGGGACAACGGTGTGAAGGCTCTGCAGCCTGCGTACGAAAACCGAATCCGGAATATTGTCGAAATCGGCATACATCATCGAGGCCCGGCGATTCTGATGACGCGATGCCGAACGACGAAACTGCTGCATATAGAAATTGTTGAGAAGACTGTCATAGTTGGCAGCGTCGATGGTCATATAGTAGCTTGTATCCACCTTGGCGTCGTCTTGCTGGGCCTGTACGCCTTGCGCTGTAAGCAGAATGGCAAAAAACAAAAAACAAGGTGCAATATGTCGTAGCGAAGGAATATGCATATTATTCTTTATTATTGTTGTTTAAATGACAAAACAGAACGATTGCAGCCTGAATTACGGAGAAAAGCACTAAACAAACTAAACTAAAAATAAACTCCAACCGTTGAACTCAATCATTACTTAACTGCAAAAATCATCTTTTAGTATACAAATCTTCAAAAAAATTGAAGGCAACCGTTATTTTTTTTGATTTCGAAACAACAAAAACCACATTTCTGCCAACAATCGATCTAGGACAAAAAAACTATCCATATTTTGGCTTTCCGACCCTGTCGGCAGCACATACAACACGCATAACAAGAGTCCAAAAAAGACTATTTTTTCGGCAAATTCTTAAAAAAACAAAAAAAATGTTTATAACATATCATACTGATTAGTAGAGCATTCAAAATAGTTTCTAACAATTTGTTGAACAAAATTCAAAAAAAAGACAGCCACACCCCCCTCCTGTTCCGTTTTTTTTTCTTAATTTTGCACAATATTTATACGTAATCAAACAACTATATATATGAGTACAAAGAAATATACATTAGTTATCAATCCCGGCGCAACATCCACTAAAGCTGCCATTTACGAAGGTGAAAACGAAGTATTCACCGAAAACCTCAGCCACCCGATCGAGGAAATACAGAAATTCAAAGAGGTCGCCGACCAGTTCGACTACCGCAAAGCTGCCATCCTCGATATGCTTAAGCGCCACAACGTCGGCACCGACGAAATCGCCATCGTTATGGGTCGCGGCGGTCTGACACGCCCCTGCGAGTCGGGCACCTACGAGGTCAACGACCTGATGAAACAGGAATGCCACGACGGTATCCAGGGCAAGCACGCCTGCAACCTTGGCGCCCTCATCGCCGACAGCATTTCGCGCGAGATTGGTCTGGATCACGCCTACATCGCTGACCCTGGCATCGTCGACGAACGCCCCGAAATGGCCAAAATCAGCGGACACCCCGTTTTCGACCTCGACCCCAGCCGCGAAGGTGTCATCTGGCACTGCCTGAACCAGAAAATGACCGCCAAGCTCTATGCTCGCGAACTCGGCAAGAAATATGAGGACCTGAATCTCATCATCGCCCATATGGGTGGCGGCGTCAGCGTGGGTATCCACAACCACGGCCGCGTCGTCGAAGTCAACCGCGCCCTGTGCGGTCTCGGTGCCTTCTCCCCGACCCGTTGCGGCAGCATCAACGCCAGCAAACTGATTGAGGTGGCCTGCAGCGGCAAATACACCGAAGCCGAGCTCAAGAAGATGGTCACCGCCGAAGGTGGCTTCGTGGCCTATCTGGGCACCAACGACGCCTATGAAGTCGAAAAGAAAGCCCTGGCCGGCGACGAAAAGTGCAAACTGCTGGTCGACGCCTTCTGCTATCAGGTGTCGCTCGAAATCAGCCGCCTCGCAGCTGTCGTGGCCGGCAAGGTCGATGCCATCCTCCTCACCGGCGGCATCGCCTACAGCAAGCCCTGGATGCAGATGATCACCGAGCGCATCGACTGGATTGCACCCGTCAAAGTATACAAAGGCGAAAACGAGATGCTCGCCCTTGCTATGTGCGGCAAAGAGGTGCTCGACGGCGTCAAAGCCAAGATTTACAAGTAAAAAAAGCAATACAAATAATAACGAATGTTGGGCACCATCACATCGAAGGTGCTCAACATTCAACATATAAACAAATCTACAATGAAAAGAATAATCCTTACCCTCTGCGCAATCAGCTTCACCTCGCTACTGATGGCGCAGTCGCCAGATGTCACCATCAAACGCGGCAAAGCCATTCTGGATGAAGAATACTATTACCAGCTCAAGCAAAAAGCCGACGCCTACAACAAGATGGTCGACCAGAACGAAGACTTGCAGAAGAAGCTCGACATCGCCAACAACGAGCTTAAGAAAAACCAGCCTCACCAAATCAAGACTTTCAACGACTCGGCCTCGTATGCCATCGGCAAGGACATCGCCACCAGCTGGCAGCAGCAGAAACTCGGCATCAATCTCGATATTGTAGCCCAATCGCTCTCCGATATGGCTCGCGGCAAGAACAACTGGAGCCGCCAGACGATGAACCCCATCCTGCAGCGATTCCAGCGCGAGTTCGAGCAGCGTCAGCAGAAGAAACAGCAGGAAATGATGGCCTCACTCGACAAGAACAAAGAAGAGGGCGCCAAATTCCTCAAAGAGAATGCAAACAACAAGTCGGTCTATACGACCAAGAGCGGCCTGCAGTACCGCAAGCTTAAGGATGGCAACGGCAACCGCCCCACAGCCAACAGCACCGTGAAGGTCCATTACACCGGCAAGCTGATCGACGGCACCGTCTTCGACAGCAGCGTGGAGCGTGGCGAGCCGATGGAGTTCCCCGTCGGAGCCGTCATCCCCGGCTGGACCGAAGGCTTGCAGCTGATGGACGAAGGATCGAAATATATGCTCTACATCCCCTACAACCTTGCTTACGGCGAAAACCCCGCTGGTGAGATTCCGCCGGGATCGACGCTGATTTTCGAAGTCGAGCTGATAAAGATTGTCAAATAGACATACTTGACACTGTGTCGAACACGACAGGCTTACGCTTCAGGCTCACCACCTTCGGCGAATCGCACAGCAAAGCAATAGGTGGTGTCATCGACGGCTGTCCGGCAGGGATAGCCGTCGATGAGTCGTTCGTTGCCAGCGAGATGGCACGTCGCCACGTCGGTGCCAATGCCACAGCCCGGCACGAAGCTGACTGTGTCGAATTCCTGTCGGGCATCTACGAAGGCCGGACGCTGGGCACTCCCATAGCCTTCACCATCGTCAATGGCGACGTGCGCAGCAGCGACTACGATGCCTTTGCCGACAAATTCCGCCCCGGCCACGCCGACTATACATACACTCAGCGCTATGGAATCCGCGACCCGCGAGGCGGCGGACGCGCTTCGGGACGCGAAACGGCAGCACGCGTGGCAGCAGGCGCCATCGCCAAAACGGTGCTCCGCGAAAAGGGCATAAGCGTCGGCGCACGCCTGCTGGAGGAATTGCCTCCCCCCGCCAACGACAGCGTGGGCGGCATCATCGAATGCACCATCAGCGGTGTTGCCGCAGGCATAGGCGACCCCGTTTTCGACAAGCTTAACGCCCGTCTGGCAGCAGCAATGATGAGCATCCCGTCGGCCATAGGCTTCGAGATGGGTGCCGGCTTCGAGGCCGCACGAATGACCGGGAGCCAGTTCCGCGACAAATGGAACGCCGACTTCAGCACACGCACCAACCACTGTGGCGGCATTCAAGGCGGCATCAGCAACGGTATGCCGATAGTCTTCCGCACAGCATTCCATCCTGCTACAACTGTCGCCCAACCAACCGAATGCATCGACAGCAACGGCGCACTCCACACCATAGTGCCACAAGGGCGGCACGACCGCAACCATCTGCCGCGCACCGTTGTCGTCGTCGAAGCAATGGCGGCACTGACAATTGTTGACTTTATAGTTTAAGTTACTAATCAGAATTAATGTACATATTTTATAACACGAATTGCCACGAATTATCCATAAATTAATGGTTAATTAGATGATAATTATATGTAAAATAAATTTGACCAATTACTTAATTTATGAAAAGCAAAGCATTAATAGCCATATTGGCAATAACCGTACTGACCCTTGCCGGATGCAAAGGCGGCAAAGGCGACGGCCCGATGACATTCAGCATCGACGGCAAGCTTGCAAACGCCGCAGGCAAAACCCTATATATCGAAGAAATGACTCCCGACAACGGTGCTCAGTTTATCGATTCTATACGCTGCGACGACAAAGGCCATTTCGAATATGAAGGCACGATGACCTACCAGACCTTCTTCAACCTGCACACCAGCGCATACGACTACATAGTGCTGTTGCCCAACGACGGCGAAAAGATTTCTGTCAGCGGCGACGCCAACAACCTGGGCAGCAGTTATATGGTCGACGGTTCGCCGGAATCGCGCCTGATGTGGCAAATACAGAGCTACATCAACGATGCCAACAAAACCATCGCCGACATAGCACAGCAGGACAAGCAGAACCGCGCCACACTGAGCGAAGCTGAATACGAAAAGGCACACAGCGTCACCGATTCCATCTTCATTGCCGAGCACAACCTTGTGGGTGTGATGTTTCTCAACTTCATAGAGGACAACAGTGGCTCGCTGAGCACTCTCTATGCCGTCGATGCACCCTTCAACCGCTCGGGACGCGTGTTCTATGCCGAATCGGATTTCGAAGTCTTCGAGACTGTGTTGGAAGGTCTTGAAGAACACATACCCGACAACCCGCATACGCAATACTACCGCACACGCGTAGAGCGCGCAAGAAGCGCACGCACTATAGCACAACAACAGCAACAGCCTGGCCAAGAATTCATTGTCGAATAATATTTTTTTTCGCTGATGGGAACCAAGACCTTTTTCGTCACCGACGCACATCTGGGCTGCGGAGCCGACAGCCGGCAGCGCGAGGCCGACCTGGTTCGTTGGCTCATCACCATCGAGCCTGAAGCCAAAAGAATCATAATGCTCGGCGACATATTCGACTTTTGGTTCACCTACAAACAGGCCGTGCCACGCGGTTTCGTCCGCCTGCTGGGCACTATGGCGCGTATGGCCGACAGCGGCATCGAGTTCCATTTCTTTATCGGCAACCACGATATGTGGATGTTCGACTATCTGGAAAAAGAGATCGGCGTAACGATGCACAGCAACCCCGAGGCTATGGAACTGGAAGGCAAGCGTTTCCTGCTGGGTCACGGCGACGGACTGGGCAAGAGCGACCGCAAGTACAACTGCCTGAAGCGCGTCTTCCGCGGCCGCCTGAACCAGTGGCTCTTTGCCGGCATACATCCCAACATCGGCTTCCCCGTCGCCTACCGCTGGTCGAACAGCAGCCGCCGCAAGCACAGCCTCGCCGACAATGGCTATCTCGGCGACGAGCGCGAAGACATCTTCCAATACTGCAAACAGATGCAGCAGCAGAAACTCGATGCCGGCGTGCAGCCATACGACTACTTCCTGTTCGGCCACCGCCACACCCCCGTCGTCCGTCCGCTCGTCACTGCCACCTACATCAACGTCGGCAACTGGATTGAGCACCGCGACTACGCCGTATTCGATGGTGAAACCTGCGAATTGAAGTCTTTCAAATAGTCATTTTCACTACCATTTTTCATCTTCCACCCTACGATATTTTAGTTACCAACTAAAAAAAATAGGCTTTTTTTTTAGTTGGTAACTAAAAAATGGCATCTTCGATAGTTTTCCATATTATGGCTTTATCTGGAGCCTGGCATATCGCCTGACCAACCGTGACCGAGGTCCCAGTGTTCGTCATATACGAACTCGAAATAAGGCAATGCAAACTCCTGTTCAATCAGTTCGGTGAGCTTGTCTTGGATAGGTTCAGCCCAGTGGCCGACAAGTACGATGAACTTGTCAATAGTCCACGCCACACGTCCGCGAGGAATTTGCGTATAGTCGCCCTTGAACTTGGTGTCGAGGTGCTTGGCTTGAGCTCGGAAATACTCCTTTGCCCATACCTGGCAATGCAGATGCGGATAATTGATAAACGGCTTTCCTTTCTCGGCGGCCTCCTCCACCTCGCGAGGCGTCAACTCTTTTTTTCGTACCCCGAAAAGAGTATTGTCTGCAGGATCATACAAAAATATCCCCACACTCGGCATCTGTTCGTCGAACGACCGCATATCGTCAATCAGCGCATCGTGTTGTTCTTTGGATAAGTTTGTCATCGCTTAAAAGGATGTTAAATAATTCATTTTCACAAAAGCGACCTGATAGAAGAATTCATTCCTTCTACCTCAGCCAGCTTCTCGGGTTCTGGCTTTCGCGGCCTTTCCATAGCTGGAAGCTGAACTCGCCGTGGCCGGCGCCGTCGCTGGCTACAGTGCCGATGGTGGCACGGGTCGAGACTGACTGGCCCTTTTTGACGCTTAACGACGCCAGGTTGGCATAGACCGTCATATAGTCGCCGTGGCGGATAATGATTCCCTGTGTTCCGTTAGGACAAGTGAACACGCTTGTCACCTTGCCCTTGAAGACAGCGTAGACATTAGTGCCCTGCACGGTGACGAGGTCGATGCCGTTGTTCATATTCTGTCCGCCGCTTTCGTGCGTGTATATGCCGTAATTGCGTGCAATAGAGGTATATGCCACCGGCCAGGCCAGCTTGCCCTTGTTCGAGGCAAAGTCGTTGCTCAGTGCGGCCTCTTCGGCCAGGGTCTTGTCGGTCACTGTCGGTTCGGCGGGTGCGGACGGCGTCGCAGTGCTGCCGCTTTTGCCTGCCGCCGACTTGGCTCCGCCACTCTTCGACGATGTCTTGGCAGCCTTGGCTGCGGCTTTGGCTGCTGCCGCCTTGCGGACCTCTTCGTCAATCAAGCGCTGTATCTGTTGCTGCAGTTTGCGCTTCTGCGCTTCCTTCTTGCTCAGCTGTGATGTCAGCTGCTTCTCGTTGGCTTTCGATTGCTTGACCGAAGCCTCCTTCTGCCGCTGCTCCTTCGTCAACTGGTCGCGTTGCCGTTTTTCCTGCGTCAGCAGGTTGGCCTGCTCCGTCTTCTGCCGTTGCAGCTCGTCGTTGGCATCGCGCAGCTGCTTTTCGCAGTCGCGAATTTTTGCCGACTGGTCGAGGCGGTAGGCGTTGTATTTCTTGAAATACTTGGTGCGCAGCAGAGCCTTGTTGTACGACGGCGTGTCGAACAGCAGCACCCACTTGTCGACATTGTTGTATTCGCGATACAGGGCACGCACCGCAGCAGCATAGTTTTCCTGCAGCGTCTGGCGACGCGACTGCACATTCGTGATGCTGTCGTTCATCTGCGAAATCTGCGCATCCAAATGCGAAAGCTGTCCATTGATATTGTCAATCAAACGGTTGCGCTCCTTGATTTTCTTATTGAGAGCATTCAACTGACTGCTGGTCAGTTTGGTATTCTTCTTGGCTTTGGCCAAATCCGCATTCAGTTTCTTGATTTCAGCCTCGAGCTGGGTTCTCTCCTTCTCCAGCTGTTTTTTCGACTTCGACTGGGCCTGCGCCGGCAAGACAAGCGCAAGAGCCAACATAAACAAAACAGGTGCGATGTATTTTTTGATGTGCATACTGTACTATAATTGATTTAATATAACGCACATTGAACCGTATTATTGTATATATTACATAAAGTATTTTCAAAACGAATAATTTTCGTATTTTTGCACTCGCTATTGAAAAGCGAACATCCTCATAAATGAAACAAATACTGCTAATTAACGATGTTGTAGGCTACAGCCACGTCGGTATGGTGGCGATGCTGCCTATTTTGACCTACCTGGGGCACCCCACATACAACCTCCCCACAGCACTGGTATCGAACACGCTCGACTACGGGAGCTTCGAGACCCTCGAAACGACTGACTATATGCGCGGGACAATCCCCGTATGGAAAAAACTGGGATTCAAGTTCGACGCCGTCTGCACGGGCCTGATGTTCAGCGAAGAACAAGCGCGCCTTATTGCCAACTACTGCAAGCAGCTCCACTCCGACGGCACCACCGTCTTTGTCGACCCCATTATGGGCGACAGCGGACGGCTCTACAACGGCATCACTCAACGCCAGGTCGAGCTGATGCGCGAAATGGTAGGCGTCGCCGACCTCACTTTTCCCAACTATACCGAAGCGTGCTATCTTACCGGCAGCCAATACCAGCCTGACGGCACAACGTGGGACGAAGCCTGCAGGATTCTGGACAGCATCGTGGCGCTCGGTGCCAAATCTGTCATCATCACCAGTGCCCGCATAGACGGACACAGTTGCGTGGTGGGACGGCGCAGCGACACACCCCTGGCAGGTTTCAACCAGCTAATCGGCGACGGGCGCTATTTCCGCCTCGACTATGAGGAAATTCCTGTTGCCTTCCACGGCACGGGCGACATATTCTCGGCCATACTGATAGGCCACCTGATGAAGGGCGAGCCACTGAAAGAGAGCACCCGCACAGCAATGGACATCGTTGCACGCCTCATAGACCGCAACCGCGCTCTGCCCGACAAATGCCGCGGCATCCCCATCGAGCAATGCCTCGACCTGCTGTAGCCAACAGTCTCACTCTCTACTTCTTCACCAGTTTCTTGTGTACGGTGCCGCCCGCGGTGACGATACGGACTATATAGTTGCCCGGCTGCAGCGATGAGATGTCGAAACCGGCCGACAAACCGTCAACTGTGTGGCTCTGCACCTTGCGTCCGCTGACATCGTACAATTCCACGGACTTCACCCTGAACGACGAAATCACAGTAAGCCTGTCGTAGGCCGGATTGGGCATTATCTGAGTATACTGCTCTGCCAACGACAAAACACCGGTTGCAGAACCAGACTGCGGAACATTGAACACCACACCTTCGCTCCACTCGCTTCTCATCCCGCCGTCGCATACCGTGCGAACAAATGCCGTATAATACGCCGTGTCGAGACCGCTGAATGTCGCATTGTTGCTACTGTGTGTGCTTATCACCCCATTGCTTGCCCTTGCCGGAGCACCATCGTCCTTGACAAGCGACACCTCCCACTCGCTACCGTTGCCGACTTCCCACGCCAGCGTCACTTCCATCCCGTTTACGCCCTGCACCGTCAAGCCCTCCGTCCCAAAGCAAGTGTCGGGCTCCGCGCCGGCTGGCATATAAAGCTCCAATCCGTCGCTCCATTCGCTGTAATAGATACTGTCGTCGTGGCTGCACAAGGCACGGACGTAGGCCACATAATGTTCCCCCGAATCAAGACCGCATATCTGCGCCACCTGAATCGGGGCAGGAACAATTGTACCATCGTCCGGCTGAATGCCTTCGAGACCGTAACTCACCTGCCACATATTGTGACCGTCTCCGTTGTCCCAAGTCAGTATGGCGCAATTATCATAATACGAACTGACACGAAGGTTCTCCACTTCGGGGCACACAAAAGGCACTGGCGGAATATATATTATCGGCCATATGCACAAATATGCCGATCTCTGCTGATATACCCACTGGTTGTATGGGAAAAAAGCCGGTCGAGATCCTGTCCGTTTCATCTTGTACGTAAACGGCGTCATTGATTGGCACAAGTCTTTGTCGCAAGGATTCATTGTCGAATCATAACACATAAACATATATCCAGTCTGGTAATAATGACAAGAATCTTCGCTAGAGTCATACCAATATGTATAATCATCGGCAGTCACCGTCCCTGGCGGAACTATATAAAAATAACTACTGTGTGTAACACCTATATAAAACGAGTCAGTCAAAAAAACTGGTGTGTCTTCAAAATAATACTCCTTGATTTTGTAAGGGTAACAGGTATTGTATGTATTTGTACAGCATTCAGGATAAGTTATCCATCGAGTGTCAATATCAATATAGCGGAAATTAGTGTCGGTCGTGTGCCATACTATCTTTTTCACTTGCATAAAAGTGTCAGGACGTGCATCATACAGCAGTAGAGTGTCAAACATATCAATATCCTCACGATGCTCTGCAGGGAAAAATGTGCTGGCTATTACAGCCATACCAATAACCTGCAGCGTATCGTCTGCATAAACTCTACGCAGGACTTCACCAGTAAAATAATTATCAGCATTACCAATATGATTATCGATGGTATTATAAAAATTATAAAGCAAAGGACCGAAATGAGCATATAATGGACTTGATGTCGAATCCAGCCATTGGTTTACCCACCAGTCTCTGTAATATATACTGTCCGGACCGTGGATATGGTCCCCTACACGATGATACGGACTCTGCGCCTGCATATATACAGGAAACAAAAGCATAAAAAAAAGAATATATTTTTTCATACCATTATACTTTTTATTATTCACAATCAATTACTATAGTTTCTTTAACAATCGAAGGATTATGGTACCGTTGAATACATTGCGGCTTCAAAAGTTCGAAATCCGTATAGTATTGATTGAGCATAACAGAGTCGCTATTGTCGTAATAAGGGACCGACTCGCAAATTTTGCTGCATAAAGGATTATTGCCAAACTCTTTTTTATAGAAAAACATATCTGTCTGTGAAGGGTTCTGGAGCAGTGGCTCACTGCCCACTGCCTGAAAACCAATCTGCCACCGGTCTATCGCAAACATCGTTTTATCAATTAGCCACGACGCAAGAACCGGAGCACCAAGGTTGTGAATGTCGTATTCTAAAATTGTACTCGTTATACTATTGTGAATTGGATAATCCATATCTAAAAGCAATGCAAGTTGCCTAACATTATTGTTATACCTGATATCACGCAACTTCCAGCCACTGCCTACAACAGGCAAAGTATTCAAAGGAATATTTATCGAAGAGAAAAGCGTCGCATACGGATATGATGCAGATCCGGCAAAATGTTTGACCGTCAAACCTGCCTCGGTTCCATTATAATAAAAATTCGATATCGCAAACTCATCGTTCTCCAAGGCTTCTACGACTACCTTCCCGACAGGGGTACCGTCTATCACATCAGCAGCGTTATATGACGGATTCAACGGAGTGTGAAGGAATGCTCCTGACTGTTTGAAAACACGGATATGGCAAAGGTTCACCACATTCTCCGGAGCTGCCATTTCCGTAACAACAACTTGGTTGTCGGTTGCCACAACATCAGTAAAAGATGTTTCATACGGTTTGTGATAGAATGCCTCACAGATCCAATTGCTTCCGTCGAAATACACATCATAGATCGATGTGCTTGTGTTGTATTGCAGACCGTATGGAGCCCAGTTACGGCACTCTCCAACAGCGGCTATATGTACCTGGCCTTCATATTCAAAAACATCCATCCGCCACGGCGTTGTAGGATATAAGTCCGGTTCTTGGACGGGATTGGAAACAGAATAGTCGCAATAAATCCCATTCATAACGCCACCGTTGAAAAACAGGTCGTTGATATCGAAAAAGCCGAAGATTCCACGAACAAAACCACCACTTGAGTATCTTCCGCAAAAGTATAGAGTGTCCCTGTAAATTTCAAAATCGTACACCCTGCAGTTTGGATACATATCCGCTTTCAACACCACACCGCTGCCGTCATCATACACAAAAAATCCCCTGGTCGGAGAATGCTGAGTATAGGAAATCGCCAATTCACCATTATACTCTCTGACAATAGACAAATCCCCGCTCAATAAGTCGAGATGCCTCACACTCGGCTGAGCCAGAAGCAAAAAGGGTCCAAAAAACAAAAACAACAGAAGTTTTTTCATAACAAATTAATTTTAAATATATTACTTATATTAAACCATATTATTTCCATTTGCAAATATACAAAAAAAAATATATAAAATATAAAAAAAATTCAAAAAAAAATCAAAAAGACAAGGCACCCTTCCACATCATAAGCAACTGAAAGAATAAACAGTAGAGTAAATTATTGGCATAAAAACAGAAACTGCAACTTATTTTTTTGAGGAATGATTTTTTTGTGTAAATTTGCATTTTTGCAGACAAGCCCATACCGAAACGTACAATCTGTCTGTCAATGCAATAAGTATTAATATAAATAATAAAATAATGGAAAAACTTATCATCACTGCCGCCATCTGCGGCGCAGAAGTCACCAAAGAGCAAAACCCCAATGTTCCCTACACCGTTGAAGAAATAGTCCGCGAAGCCAAGTCGGCCGTCGATGCCGGTGCCGCCATCGTGCACCTCCACGTCCGCGAGGACGACGGCACCCCCACCCAGAGCCACGTCCGCTTCCAGGAATGCACCGAGGCCATCCTCAAAGAGTGTCCCAACGTCATCCTTATCCCCTCGACCGGCGGTGCCGTAGGTATGACCCCCGACGAGCGTCTCGACTCGACCAACACAACGCCCATCCCCGAAATGGCCACCCTCGACTGCGGTACCTGCAACTTCGGCGACGACATCTTCGACAACACTATGCCCACTATGCGTGCCTTCGGCAAGCGTATGATCGAAAAGGGCATCAAGCCCGAATACGAATGCTTTGAGATGGGCCACCTCGAGACCATCGTCCATATGGCCCGCAAAGGCCAGGTGCCCAGCGCCTTCGGCGTGGCAGGCCCCGACGGCAATCCCCTGCCCCTCGTCCCGATGCAGTTCAATTTCGTCCTCGGCGTGCTGGGCTGTGCCTCGGCCACGGTCGACAACCTCGTATGGATGGCCAAAAACATCCCCGCCGGCAGCACCTGGACTGCCACCGGCATCGGCCGCAACGCCTTCACCCTGGCAGCTCCCGCCATCGTTATGGGCGGCAACGTACGCGTGGGTTTCGAGGACAACCTCTACCTTGAGCGCGGCGTGCTGGCCAAGAGCAACGGCGAACTCGTCGACAAGGTAGTCCGTATGGCAAAACTGCTGGGCCGTCCCATCGCCACCAGCGACGAGGCACGCGAAATCCTCAGCCTCAAACGCAAATAAAACTTCGTACGAAAACGAAAACTTCGTACGAAGACGAGAATAAGTTTTAAACATTTTCAATTAGATAATCCAATGAAAAAAATCTTAATCCTGGCGCTAAGCATTTTCTGCCTTGGCACAACTATGGCCCAGGAAAACAATACGACACGCGAGCAGATGCGCCAGTACCTGCTCCAGACACAGCACAAACGTGACATTGCGAAACGTCACCTCAACAGCAACATCCAGTTGGCTCCGGCACAGAAGCAAAGCAGCACAACGCCCAAAAGCGCCGGCCTGCAGCTGCCTGCCAACAACTGGTTTCCCGGCGAATGGGAAGAAGTCAAAGCCATCGTGGTGACCTGCTACTACGACCACCTCGTCCCCGGACACGAAAACGACGGCAACTGGTTTGCCGACCCGCTGGTGAGCGGCTACGCCGACTACTACTACGGCAGCTACAACAACCAGCGCGGCGGTGGCCCCTACATCTCGGTCCCCGACACCAGCAACACCAATTTCGCCAACGTCTTCTTCTACCTTATGGACGCCATCCAGACGGGCGGCGCCGAGGCTTGGGTGCGCATCGAAAGTGCCGCCGACAGCAGCATCATCAAGCGAAAACTGCAACGTATGAACCTGCGCAGCGACAATATGAAATTCATCGTCGGACCCGGCAACTCGTTCTGGTTCCGCGACTGTGGCCCCATCGCCTTCTACTATGGCGACCAGGACAGCGTCGCTATGGTCGACTTTATGTACTATCCCGGCCGTGCACTCGACGACTCGCTGCCCTCGCTGATCGAGGAGCAGATGGGCATACCCAACTACATCACCACCATCGAGTGGGAAGGCGGCAACTGCGTTGTCGACGGTGCCGGTATGGTCCTCAGCAGCGACGCCCTCTACAGCAACAATGCCGACAACTACGGCCAGATAACCTGGGACGGCGTCAACGAAAGCTCCATCAACTACGAGAACAAGCCCTCGCTGACACAGGCACAGGTGCGCGACTCGCTGGCACACATTATGGGTCCGCGCGGCGCTCACATCCTGCCGGCATTCAAATACGACGGCGGCACTGGCCATCTCGACCTCTACTGCGATATGTGGGACGAGAACGAATTCGTCTTCTCGCAGTTCCCCGAGCACTACAAGAACTGGACCGACTACAAGACCGCTGCCAAGAACATCGACACGCTGTGCAACTACACCAGCCTCTTCGGCAATAAGTTCAAACGCCACTTCATCCCCTTCCCCTGCACCAACGCCGGCGGCTATTTCAGCAGCCAGGCCGTCTACAACGCGCAGTTCACACGCACCTACAGCAACCACACCTTCGTCAACAACGTCATCATCCAGCCCTGCTTCTCGAACGTCGTCAACGGACAGCCCAGCTCCGAATGGGACCGTCTGCGCATCGACTCGGTGGCAGCAGCATACCCCGGCTACACCATCTACCCCATCAACGTGGCCAGCTTTGACGGCAGCGGCGGCGCCATCCACTGCATCACCAAGCAGATTCCCGCCGACAACCCCATCCGCATACTCCACCCCTCCATCACCGGCAACACCGAGCAGGCATACACCGGCACCAATGCGCCCATCACCGCCACCATCACCAACCGTAGCGGCATCCAGAGCGCAAAGGTGGTCTACCGCGTCAACGGCGGCCAGTGGAACGAAGCCAGCCTGACGGCAGGTGCCGACAACACCTTCAGCAGCGAAATCCCCACCTCGACATTCACCTCCAACAACGAGGATTTCACCACCGTTGAATACTATATCAGCGCCACCAGCAACAACGGCAAGACCATCACCAAGCCGATGACGGCCAGCCAGGGCGGCTACTACACCTTCTATCTGGGCCACAACCCCGCCGCCGGCATCAACCTCACCGACGAGCAGCGATTCGGCCAGTTCTATCCCAACCCCGCCACCGACCGCGCCAGCATCGAGCTCAGCCTCAACGACGGCAAGCAGTACGAGGTGCTGATTGTCGACCTGATGGGACGCATCGCGCATCGCACCACGCTCAATGCCCAGGGCGACATCGTCTTCAATATCGAGACCGGCAAGCTGGCCAATGGCATCTACAACGTCGTCTTCCAGAACCGCGACGAGCGCATCGTCCGCCGACTGGTAGTAAAATAATGGAACTGATTGATTTCCATACACACCGCAAAACTGCGGAGGGTGTCGTCACCCCCCGCAGTTTTGCTATCCATCCCTGGGATGCCGAAAAAGAAGAGGCCACCGGCATCGACGAGTTTCGCGCAAAATACCGCTCCCGCTTCGACGACGCACAGCTTATCGGCGAATGCGGGCTCGACAAGGCCTGCAGCGTCGGCTGGCAGCGACAGCAGCAACTCTTCCTCTGGCACATCGCCATCGCCGAAGAGCAGCAGAAACCGATGGTCATCCACTGCGTGCGCGCCTTCAACGAACTCGGCGCCCTGCGGCGCCAGCATCCCCAAGGGACGTGGGTTGTGCACGGCTTCACGGGCAGCCTGCAGCTGGCCGACCAGCTGTTCCGGCAAGGCATCCTCGTCTCGTTCGGCGCCGCCCTGCTCGACCCGCGCCGAGCCAAGGTGCGCGAGTGCCTGAAAGACACCCCCCACCCCTTCCTGCTCGAAACCGACGACAGCCCCTGCGGCATCAAAGCCGTCTACCGCGCCGCCGCCGAAATTCGAAAAACAACACCCGACATCCTGGCCAGCACAATAAAACAGACCTATGAGACGTTATTCGTTAATTAAAAATTAAAAATTAATAATTAAAAATTAGAGGTTAAGGTTAAGGTTAACGTAATACAATGAAACAAATATCAGGCATAATAACGACCCTCAACGAGGAGAAAAACATCGTCGACGCCATCCGCTCGCTGCAGCAGGTGTGCGACGAGGTGGTCGTTGTCGACTCGCTGAGCAGCGACCGCACCGTGGCTTTGGCCGAAGAGGCCGGAGCGCGCGTGGTCCTGCAGCCCTACCTTGGCGACGGCATACAGAAAAACGTGGCCCTCGACCACGTCAAGAACCTCTGGGTGCTGAGCATCGACGCCGACGAGCGGCTGACCCCCGAGTTGGTCGACTTCATCAACCGCACCGACTTCGAGCATACACCCTACGATGGCTTCGCCCTGCGCCGCCGCAACTATGTCGGCAGCCGCTGGGTGCGCTGCTGCCGCTGGTATCCCGACTGGCTGGTGCGCCTCTACCGCCACGACCGCCTGCGCTTCTGCCCCGTCAAGCAGCACTCGCACGTGCCCACCGACAACACCCTCCGCGTCAAGGCCGACCTGATACACTACCGCTACCAGAACAGCGGCGAACTCTTCGCAAAACCCGGCCGCAACTACAGCAGCCGCGGCGCCAAGATACTCTATCTCAGCGGCCGCAAGGTCCACAGCTGGTCGCCCGCAGCACACGGACTGGGAGCCTTCCTGGTCAACTACTTCCTGCGCGGCGGAATACTGGGCGGCGTCGACGGCCTGACGCTGACACTCTCCATAGCCCAAAACAGCTACCTCAAATACGCCAAAGTCCTCGAATGGCAACGCGACCCCAAAGTCCGCGAAGCTGAAGACTTTGACAACGTTTGGTAATAATTAATAATTAAAAATTAAAAATTAAAAATTAATACCGCTGGTCTCGTGTCACAGGTCACAGGTCACAGGTCACTAATCACAATTCACTAAACCACCAATGCCAGAAAGAAAAATAAACATACCAGGACTATTCGACAGTTACACCTTCGAGCAGAAAGAGCGCATCTACGAAGCCCTCGCCGAGCTCTATTCCGAAAACAAGCGCCAACTCTTCGACCGGCTGGCACAGCATCGCACACGCCACATCGCCGTGGTGCTCGAAGACATCTACCAGTCGCACAATGCCAGCGCCGTGCTGCGCAGCTGCGACTGCTTCGGCGTCCAGGACGTCCACGTCGTCGAGAACCGCAATCCCTTCAACCCCGCCGGCGACGTCGCCGTGGGCAGCAGCAAGTGGGTCGACTACTACAAGCACAGCAACATCAAGGCAGCATATAACCACCTGCACGACAAGGGCTACCGCATCATCGCCACCCTGCCGCACGAGAACGACACGATGATCGGCGACCTCGACCTCAGCAGCCCCGTGGCGCTCGTCTTCGGCACCGAGCTGACCGGCCTCACCAGCGAAGCCATCGACGGCGCCGACGGATACGTCAAAATACCGATGTACGGCTTCACCGAAAGCTTCAACATATCGGTCTGCGCCGCACTGAGCCTGTTCAGCACCACCGAGCGCATACGCCGCGACCCGACCATACACTGGCAGATGAGCGCCGACGAGCAGCTGGAGCTGAAACTCTACTGGAGCCTGCAGGCCATCCGCGACGGCGAAAACGTACTCAAAAACGTCTTAAAGAATATTAATCTTTAAAAAATTTTGCAAGGAATATATTTTATTTGTATCTTTGTAAGTCGTTACAAAAGAATAATAACAATATAAAATACTCAAAATGAAAAAGGTACTAGTATTCGCAGTAGCCGTTTTGCTGGGACAAACAATGCTCTTTGCCCAAAACGGCAAAAGTGTTTCGGAAAAAGACGTCCCCGAACGCTACATCAAAGATTTCAATCGTCAGGTTAATGATGCCAAGAACGTCGAATGGCGGCTTATCGACACGCTGATCTATGACGCCTGCTACACAAACGACAAAGGCACAAAAACGGCCTACCGCTTCTCGCCCAAAGGAATGGAGACCCGCTGGTATGTCGACGAAAAATACTATCCGCACGCCATAGTCACAAAGATTCAGGAAATGCATCCGGGCTTCAAAATCAAAGAACTCTATGCCCTGCAAATCAAGAACAAAGTGACCTACCAGGCCATCGTGGGACAGCGCAAAGGTCTCTTTACCAAGAAATGGAAAAAGATGCACCTGATGAATTTCGAGACCGACTCCAAATTCATCGACGAAATCGAACTCTGACAGACACAGAAAACAAAACGAACAGACGGACACCCCATTGTGCTCGTCTGTTTTGTTTAAATCCCGAAAGAAAATTTGGCAGTATAAACGTTTTTTTGTAAATTTGCAAAATAATTCACAGGCCAACATTTTTGTAACAAATTATTTTTCAGAAGTATGAAAAAAACATTATCTCTACTGGCACTCGTCGCCGTAATAACGATGCTCTCCTCCTGCAAAACCAATATGCGTCGCGACGCCAAACTATTGGCACACAAAACCGAGCAGTGCTTCTCGCTCATCGACACCACCGATCCCAATCCAGACACCGAAAGCATCGAAAAATTCAACGAATGCTACGAAGATATGGAATCAATGATGGACAAATTCGACAAAAAATACAAGAACGAAAAGAATTCCGCTCAGTTCAGCAAACTGTTTATGGAAGAAATCCGCAAAAGCAACCTCAGCCCCGATGCCAAACAGACCTTCGAGGAGATATATGCCTTTGCCAGCGAACAAGAATAATCCAATAAAATTGAATAGTTTATGAAGAAATTATTTATGTTAGTCCTCGGCCTGACAATGATGGCAGGCCTTAAGGCACAGACCGTGCAGGAAACCACAGTCCAATACGGCGACTTCACCGTGCCTGCATTCACATTGACCGTTACACAAGAACAGGACATCGTTGTCGAGGCTCTCAACCAGCGCCTCAAAGAGTCGTCGGTAAAAAGCACCAAGACAAGCGGATACATCGCCGTACTGAACCAGACCTTCGACGCCATCTACGCCCAACCCGTCGACTTCTACGCCAAGGTCGAGGAGCAGGGCAAGAAGAAAGACCGCGTCACCGTCGTGACCTTCTTCGCCAAATCGCCCAACCTGACCATCAGCCAGAACGAGCTCAACAACAACGTGCGCACCTTTGCCGAGAATTTCCAGCGCTACGTCACCAAATTCGAGGCACAGATGAAAGTCGGCGCCGAGCAGAAAAACCTCGAGAAGGCACAGAAAAACCAGGCCAAAGCCGCTGCCGCAGTAGCCAAAATCGGCAAAAGCATCAACTCCGATATGGAAAAAATCGAGAAAAAGAAAGCCGATATAGCCAAATACCAGCAGAAAATCGACGACTGCAACAAGGAAATCGAGAAGCTGCAAGCCAACATCGAAAAGAGCAAGTCGAAAATGGACAGCGCACAGCAGAAAGCCAACGAGGCCGACGAAGCCGTCCGCAGCTCGGAAAGCGACCTGAACCGCTACCAGCAGGAAGTGGGCAACTGATAACCCTCATCAAAAAAAACGCTCCCAAAGAGCGAACATAAGAACACGAGACAGCTGCAAAAACGGCTGTCTTCTTTTTTTTCCGCGAATTAAGCGAATTAAACAAACGAGACCTCTTTTTTTGACCGCGAATTAAGCGAATTAAACGAATTTATTTCTACAACCCAACTAATTCGTTTTGCAAGCAAAACGCGAATTAAACGAATTATTATAGGTCATTATTTTAAACATTTATGGCAATTCACGAACATTCGCGGGCATTCGCGTTCAAAAAAAAGAAAAAAATTGCTGATAATTGCTGTTCAATTGCTGATAATTGCTGTTAAAACAAGTTCTAAATAATTATTTCTGGTTAATTCCTGGTAATTCCTGTTTAAAAAAAAATGGTAATTCCTGTTAAAAAAAAACTGTTAATTCCTGTTAAAACAAAGCACCAAAGCCCTATCAAAGTTCACTCAAACTCTATTTTAACTTTTACAAAATTTCACCTCGGTGAACAATAATAAAACTTTGTTTGCGTTATGGTAGGTGAAAAAGGCAGCGGAGGTCACTTCCTGCCGAGTCAACCTGATTATTAACAATTTAATTTACAACGTACTATGAAAGTCACAAGTAAATCAAACCAATTGGTGTTCAGTGGGCGTATAGGTCCTACGGTCAACTATTTGTGGTGCGGCCGCTGGTGCGTGCGTTCGTTGCCGTCGCAGTACAACGATGCCCGCACCGAGGCGCAGCTGTCGCAACGCAGTCTGTTCAAACAAACCGTGGCGTTTGCCTCGAAGGCCCGTCGAGTGTTAAAACTGGGGCTGCGAGCCGTCAGCAAAAACGAGCAAATGACTGAAAGCAACTATTTTATGCGCCTCAACAAACAGAGCTTCGCGCTGGAGGATGGGCTGCTGACGGTGGACTACAAAAGGCTTCGTCTCAGCGACGGACCGGTGGCGCCGGTGGCGTTCGGCGTGCCGCAGACGGTCGACGAAACGACGATAAGCGTTGATTTCGAGAAGAATCCGCTGCACCGCTCCACCAAGTCGGACGACCTGGTCTACCTGGTGGCCTATTGCCCCGAGCTGGGTGATTTCGACATCTCCGACCCTGTCGCCCGTCGTCGCAACGGGCTGACTATGAGCCTAAACGAAGCGTGGGTTGGATGCGAGGTGCACCTGTGGGGCTTTGTGGTGGACTGTGCCGGGCGCGCCTCGCTGTGCCAGTACATCGGCTCGTGGACGCTGGGCGACACTGCCGACAACGCCGACGAGTCCACATTGGATACTTTAGACGATGGCATTCAATCGACGTCCGACATCACTGATACACAAATGGCTGCAACAAACAGCGCGCATTCCTCGATCCTTTCGCCACTGATTGACGGGAGCGCGCCTCTGGCTTCGCCGCCCGAGTAATGGCATTGCAGAACGTCAGTATTCCAGATTGGGGTTGAAATCGCCGCGGTCCACAACCGTTTCGTAGCCGATTTTGCGGATGCGGCCCTCGGTGCAGGCGCGACATTCGGCGGCCTCCTCGCCGGTGCATATCTTGTTGTCGTAGATGGCGTAGTCCTTGCGGTGGTCGCGCGGCGAGAGGTTGGGCATCACGACATTGGCGCCGAACTGAATGCCCAGTTCGCGTCCCTGCGGATGCAGCGTGCCCAGGGCCGTCGTAGCCGGTAGCAGCACGGGCGGATGCAGCAGGCGGATGATGGCCAGCAGGCGCAGCGTTGTGCCAACCTTGCCGTTGGGCTGGCCCTGAAAAGGCGTGCCCGTGGCGGAGATGAAAGGCCCGATGCCAACCATATGGGGCTGGAACGTGCGGATGAACTGCAGGTCGGCGTAGAGCGTGTCGACGGTCTGATAGGGCGAGCCGACCATAAAGCCACAACCCACCTGATAGCCAATCTCTTTGAGGGCGTGCAGGCACTCGATGCGGTTTTGGAACGACATCTCGGCGGGATGCAGGCGCGCATAGTGTTCGGGCGATGCCGTTTCGTGGCGCAGCAGGTAGCGGTTGGCGCCGGCGTCGAAAAGAGCCTGGTAACTCTCGCGGCTGCGCTCGCCGAGCGAGAGGGTGATGGCGCAATCGGGGTAGCGCTGGCGCACCGTACTGACAATGCGGCACATACGGCGGTCGTCGAACCACCCGTCTTCCCCACCCTGCATCACGAAGGTGCGGAAGCCCAGCTTGTAGCCCTGCTCGCAGCAGTCGTATATCTGCTCGTCTGTCAGGCGATAACGAACGGCCGCACTGTTGCTGCGACGCAGACCGCAGTAAAGGCAGTCGTTTTTGCAATGGCTTGAAAGTTCGATGAGGCCACGCATAAAAATCTTGTTGCCATAAACAGCCGTGGCGACTTCACGTGCTGAATTGCGCAGATATTCTATGCTGTCCTTGTCTTCAGTCGTAAGTATCAGTTGCAGTTCATCGCGTGTTATGTCGCGTGTTTCGCGGATATGATCAACAATATTCATATTACATTCTTACATTTTATTGCACGACGCTTCGCCGCGTGCAGCAGGCTGGCAACAAGCCGGCAGTTTCTCTATTGCACGGGGATTGGGCTTTTCGTTGGCCGTACGGACTCCGTTTGCAGCCAAAGCCTTCTCAATCTTGACTGGGTCGGTCTTGCCTTCGCGATAGACAACAGTCACCGACTTCTTGTCTTGATGTAAGGTCCATTCTACCACGCCGCGTTCGTAGGCCAACGTCTTTTCAATTGTGGCATTCAGACCTTTGCAGCAATAGCCAGGAATGGAAATCTCTGCAGTTTTTGTGTTTTTCTTGTTCTGTGCATATGTTACCGAACTGATGGCAACAAGAAGCACTACTATTAATATCTTTTTCATTCTTTATAAGTTTTTCAAATTAATAACGTCATCCAAGAAAAAATATTATAAAGCAATGGGAAAAAAGCTCTAAGTGTCACATAACGTTAAACCTCAAGCCAATATAATATAATCTTCCCATCAGAGGAGCATACACGACACTGGCGTCGAAAGCCTGCGAAAAAGGTGCATCATAACCTATGACTGGATGAGGCTGAACATAACCTGTGATATTCTCTATTCCTCCGTAAAGTTCAAAACGCTTGAATTTCCTTGTCACTTGGCAGAGCATATAGATGTAAGGATCGGTCTCGCCCTGAAGTGTCCCCTTGTTGAGCGGCAGGCGCTGTGGCCCGTTGAGCTGTGTGGTGAGGTCGAAGCGCCATTTGTCGAAACGCGTGTGGTAGCTGAGCACCAGCAGTCCTTTCCAGAACGAGGTGTAGGGTTTGCGCATCAGCTGGTTGTGGTAGGTGCACCACACGTCGTTGAGCTTGCCTGCAAGCGAGAGCGAGAAGCCGTCGAGGGGCTCGATGCTGAAATCGGCTTGCAACACGTTGGAGTAGCTCTGGCCGTCGAGGTTGTAGATGTGCGCCTCGTCGGCAGCGACGTCGAGGTCGAGGACGGCCTGACTGACAAAGCTGGTACGGTAGAAATCGACCGTCAGGCTGGCTTCGCGGTCGTCGCCAATCTTGAAGCGCTTGGAGATGTTAAGTCCGCCGTTCCAAGCCTCTTCGCGTGCTATCCACTCGTTCAGCACAATGCGGCGTCCCGATGCCAGGATGCCGAAATTCTCGGCGATAAGGTTGGGCGTGCGGAAACCGCGCCCTATGGAGCCGCGCAGAATCCAGTCGTGCCAGACGTTCCAACGGAAATGCAGACGCGGAGTCAGCGCGTGGCTGCGGAAATCGCTGCCGGCATAGTGGGCAAACATCACCTGCTGCCGCTCTTCGGGCGGGACGCTGTAGTCGTAGCGCAGCCCCAGCGTGGCGTTGAAGCGGTCGCCGTAGAGGAATGTGAACTGGCCGAAGAGACCGGCCAGGATTTCGCGATAGTCGAAGTTGTCGCCGTCGCCGAACCAGTTTTGCGTTACGGCACCAATATACGGGAAATAGCCAAGCCGCTCGTCGACATCGCTGTAGCGGAACGAAACGCCGTAGTCGACGGTGTGTCCGCCAGCGACTTCGGCATTGACCAACAGGTTGACATAGAGGTTTTTCTCTTCGCCCCGATAGTCCGACATACCGTAGTATGCATCCTGCCGAAACCAGGTGGCCGCCACCTGCGAGCCAAACGAGGCGGTGTTGGATAGGCGGAAGCCGTTCTTGGTGAATAGGTGCAGACGGTCGGTGGTGCCGCCGAAGCCGTAGATGCTGTCGCTGCCGCGCATTTCTTTTTCGAAGCGCATATCGCCACCGAGGCGATACTCGTGAATGTAGTTGAACAGCGTCTGCGAGTGGAATCCTGACGGAGCCTCATAATCCCAGCGGTTGACGACGTTGAGCTGCTGCTGGAGCGGATAGTCCGCAAAACCGTCGTGGCCGATATGGTCGGTCCGCTGGGCGTTGTAGGTGCCGTAGACCAGCAGTCCGGTAGCAAGATGCTCGTTGAAACGATGGTTCAGCTTGGCAGTGATTTCGGACTTTAGGTCGCTGTTTTCGTAGAGGTTGAGCGAGAAGCGGTCGCCTTTGTGCGGCTTTTCGTACTCGAGGTTGATGGTGCCGGTGATGGCCTCGTAGCCGCTTTTGACCGTCGCCACTCCCTTGCTGACCGAGATGCTCTCCATCCATTGGCCCGGCACATAGCCGAGGCCGAAGGGCGCAGACAGGCCTTTCAGAAAGGGGACGTTTTCGAGCAGCATCTGAGAATAGACGCCCGTAAGTCCAAGCAGCTGAATCTGCTTGCTGCCCGACACGGCATCGCTGTAGCCGACATCGACCGTGGCAGAATTCTCGAAACTCTCGCCCAGATTGCAACAGGCCAGACCACGCAGGCCTTCGGTAGTGATTACCTCGGTCTGCTCAATGGAGTTCATCTTGCTGAACGTGGCACGTCGGCGGCTGCGGACCTTCACCCTCTTCAGCTGCACGCCGCTGTGATGCAGGCGAATCTCGACAACTGTATCGGTAAGCGAATGAACGACAAGGGTGTCGCTGACATAGCCCATACTTTGCGTAACCAAGGTATGGACCTTGGGATGAATGCTTAAAACAAAACTGCCCTCCGTGTCGGTCAGCGTGCCGACATCGGTCCCCATCCAGCCGACGGTGACAAACGCCAAAGGCTTGCCACTGCCAGCATCCACTACTGTCCCTTTAAGTTGCTGGGCGGAAACGGTACCCGTCAGCAGCAAAAAGAAAGAGAGCAGCAGTGGCCGTAATTTCATAGCGTTAATCAGAACAATAGGCCTACGCCGAGACGGTAGAACATTTCGCCCTCCGAATAGCGAGCCACACGCGCATCGACATATAGGACATCGAACAGGTCGACACCTACGCCGGCAATCAGCGAATACTTGCTGAAATCCATACCGCTGTCGCTCGTGGCGCCTTTGATTGTTGTATAGAACTCGGGGCCTGCGAACACGCGCAGGTCGACAAGTTTTTCGAGGTCAATCAGATGGACGGCAGCAAGCACAGGCACAGACAGATTAACCGTCTGAACATTCTGGAACGCTGTCATCGCCGACGCAATGAAGTCGGTCTGCGCATCGACAGAATCCCATATCGAGCCGATGGAGAAATTAGCCTCGGGCTGGATGGTGATAAGTCGACCCACATTGACACGCAGCAGCAGACCTGCCTCGCAACCCTTCAGGAACTCGGTCGAAAAATTCTGGACCTCGTTGGTCACATTGTTTATCATATCGTCGACCGAACTGGACGAGTACTGCACTTTCAGACCCATCTGAAACAACTGGGCACGTGCCGGGATGCAAACGGCAGCCAGCAAGAATGCCAAAATTAAAAATCTTTTTTTCATAAGTGTTTGATTGTTTAATGATATAATAGGATAAATGTTTTCGATTATCAGCCTTCCAAATCGCGGCCGTGGCAGTTCTTGTATTTCTTGCCGCTGCCGCAGGGACACGGGTCGTTGCGTCCCACCTTCTTCTCGACGTGCACCGGCTGCGGCTTCTCGCGCGGGGCGGTGCGCTGTGCCTCGGGGGCGTCGTTGCGGCTGGTGCGCAAGCCTTTCTGGTTGCTGGTGGGCTGATGAGCTTCTTTCATCTCACTGTCCTGCTTGACAGGAAGGCTGGCACGACTCAGGAACGACGCAATCTGGCGGTTGATATCGAGAAGCATCTTTTCGAAGAGGTTGAAGGACTCGAACTTGTAGATAAGCAACGGGTCTTTCTGCTCGTAGGAGGCATTCTGCACCGACGTCTTCAGGTCGTCGAGTTCGCGCAGGTGCTCTTTCCAGGCGTCGTCAATGATGGCCAGGGTGATATTCTTTTCGATAGAGAGCTGCACCTCGCGGCCGCCGTTCTCGTAAGCTTTCTGAACCGGGCAAACGACATTCATCGTCTTTACGCCGTCGGTGATGGGGAACACCACGTTGAGATAGCGCGTGTTGTCGTGGATGTTCTTGATGAAAGGATAGGCCGTTTCGGCCAGACGCTGCATACGCTCGCGATAGGCGTTGTAGGTCAGCTCGTAGAGTTTCTGCACCATATCGTTGCCGCGCGAATTGAAAAGTTCCTTCTCGGTGAATGGCACATCCATTGCAAAAACGCGGATCATCTCCATCTTGAAACCCTCGTAGTCGTGGTTCTGGTCGGCATCGTTGTACAGCAGCTCGCAGGTGTCGTAGAACATATTGGAGATGTCGATGCTCAGGCGGTCGCCATAGAGGGCGTTGCGGCGCTTGTTGTAGATGACGGTACGCTGGTTGTTCATCACGTCGTCGTATTCGAGCAGACGCTTACGCATACCGAAGTTGTTCTCTTCGACCTTCTTCTGCGCGCGTTCTATCTGCTTGGTAATCATCGAGTGCTGGATAACTTCGCCTTCCTGCAGACCCATACGGTCCATTATGGCGGCGATACGTTCAGAGCCGAAGATACGCATCAGGTCGTCCTCGAGCGAGACGAAGAACAGCGAGCTGCCGGGGTCGCCCTGACGGCCGGCACGACCACGCAGCTGGCGGTCGACGCGGCGGCTCTCGTGACGCTCGGTACCGATGATGGCCAGACCGCCACGCTCGCGCACATCGCCCTTCAGCTTGATGTCGGTACCACGACCGGCCATATTGGTGGCGATGGTCACGCGACCAGGCTCGCCAGCTTCGGCAACGATGTCGGCCTCCTTCTTGTGCAGTTTGGCGTTGAGGACATTATGCTTGATGCCTTTCATTGTCAGCATCTTGCTGAGCAATTCAGAGGTCTCGACACTGGTGGTACCGACAAGGACAGGGCGTCCTTCGCCGCGGAGGCGTTCGATTTCGTCTATGACGGCTTTGAACTTCTCGCGCTTGGTCTTGTAGATCATATCGTCCATATCGACGCGCGCGATGGGTTTGTTGGTCGGTATGACGACAACGTCGAGTTTGTAGATATTCCAGAACTCGCCAGCCTCGGTTTCAGCAGTACCCGTCATACCGGCCAGCTTCTTGTACATACGGAAATAGTTCTGCAGCGTGATGGTGGCGTATGTCTGCGTGGCGGCCTCGACCTTGGCGTTTTCCTTGGCCTCGACAGCCTGATGCAGACCGTCGCTCCAACGGCGGCCTTCCATAATACGGCCCGTCTGCTCGTCGACGATTTTCACCTGACGGTCCTCGGTCAGCACGTAGTCGACATCCTTTTCAAAAAGGGTGTAGGCTTTAAGCAACTGGTCCACAGTGTGTACGCGATCGCTCTGAATAGCGAAGTTATTGTATATTTCCTCTTTCTTTTTGTTCTTTTCCTCGGGCGTGAGCTGTTCCTTCTCAAGCTCGGCGATTTCGGCACCCACGTCGGGCAGCTGGTAGAAACGGCGGTCCTCGCCCATCTCGGCCAGGTAGTCCATACCCTTGTCGGTCAGCTCGACAGTGCGTTGCTTCTCGTCAACGACAAAGTAGAGCTCATCGTCGATGATATGCATATACTTGTTCTGCTCCTGCATATAGAAGTTCTCGGTCTTCTGCAGCAGAGCTTTGACGCCGGTTTCGCTGAGGAATTTGATCAGGGCCTTGTTCTTGGGCAGACCTCTGTAGGCGCGCAGCAGGGCCATAGCGCCGGGCTGATCGGGTTTCTGGTCCAGGTTGCTTGCCAGCTCGCGCTTGGCATCGGCCAATATGGTGGTGACCAGCATACGCTGGGTGTTGTATAGTTTCTCGATGACAGGCTTGAAGCGGTCGAACTCCTGGTCGTCGCCCTTTGCGGTAGGACCGCTGATAATGAGAGGCGTACGGGCATCGTCGATAAGCACCGAGTCGACCTCGTCGACGATGGCATAGTTGTGTCCGCGCTGCACCAGCTCGTCAGGGTTGCGGCTCATATTGTCGCGCAGATAGTCGAAACCGAACTCGTTGTTGGTGCCGTATGTGATATCGCAGTTGTAGGCGCGCTTGCGCTCTTCGCTGTGGGGTTCGTGCTTGTCGATGCAGTCGACCGTAAGGCCGTGGAACTCGAAGAGCATACCCATCCACTCCGAGTCGCGCTTGGCCAGGTAGTCGTTGACGGTGACCACGTGCACACCCTTGCCGGGCAGAGCGTTGAGGTAGACAGGCAGTGTTGCCACCAGCGTCTTACCCTCGCCCGTTGCCATCTCGGCGATCTTGCCGCTGTGAAGCACCACGCCACCGATCAGCTGCACGTCGTAGTGCACCATATCCCACGTAATCATATTGCCGCCGGCCATCCAATGGTTCTTGTAGTGGGCCATACCGGCATCGTCGATGCTGACACTCTCGCGTGTGGCCGAAAGGTCGCGGTCGTGGTCGGTAGCAGTGACTATAACCTCTTCGTTTTCAGCAAAGCGGCGAGCCGTTTCCTTGACCACGGCAAAAGCCTCGGGCAGTATGTCGTTGAGCACCTTCTGGGTCTTGTCATACGAGGTTTTGTCGAGCTCGTCAATGCGCTTGTAGAGCTGTTCCTTCTCGTCGACAGGCATATCATACTCTTCCTCAATACGTTTGCGGAGCGATGCCAACTCGCTTTCCTCTTCACTTATCTCGTTTTGGATGCGTTCTTTAAATTCTATTGTCTTGGCGCGCAGCTGGTCGTTGGTAAGTTCTTTGATTGAAGGGTACACCTTAAGAGTAGCCTCGAGGAAAGGATTGACCTCCCTGAGGTCGCGCTGCGACTTGCTGCCAAAGAGTTTAGATAAAAAATTAGCCATTTTATGCAGTTACAAATATTTTAAATTACTAATTAATAAACCGTTGCAAGAACAACAACATTCTGCAACATTCTACAAAGATACAAACATTCGTCAAAACAGCAAAAAATAATAACCTTTTCGACGAAAAAATTATAATTATCGGAACTGTTCCCGTAACGTACTGTACCATCAACATAGATTCTATGAGAGGAAACTGCAAAAAAAGAGGTTTAAGAGTACTTAATTTCGGTATAATAAAAAAAAATTGTAAATTTGCATTTTCTAACAACGAATATTCTTTGCAACAAAATATTATGAATAAAAGACTTACCATCGTCGCCACATTAATGGCGGCACTGACGCTAACCACAGCCTGCAGCAACCGCGACCCACATCGACGCGGCATCGAAGCCGGCAAGGCTGCCTGCGAATGCTATAAACTTGAAGGTCTTGAAGCCGTACAAAAATGCTTAGACCAAATCGAGAAGGACAATCAGGAGCTACTGACCGATACAGCATACATCAATGCCATTGAAAGCCAACTGCTTGAATGCATCACTGACGGCGTCATCGACATAGAAAAACCAATAAAAGAAAAGCCGTCACCAAAAACAACCATAAGCGATACAGTAAATAACAAATAAATTAATGGGACAAATGTTCGTAACACTCGGAAAATCAGGACTCGTAGTGCCTAAAAACGGTTTTGGGGCACTGCCAATACAAAGAATATCAAAGGAAGAAACCATACGACTGATCCACAAGGCTTTCGACAACGGTATGTACTATTTCGACACTGCCCGTTTCTATACCGACAGCGAGGAGAAACTGGGCGACGCCCTCTACGACCGTCGCGACAAGGTGATTATCAGCACCAAGACGGGGGCCACCACCGCCGAAGGCTTCTGGAAGGACCTCGAGACGTCGCTGCGCCTGCTGCGCACCGACTACATCGACCTCTACCAGTTCCACAACCCCGCTTTCTGCCCCCTGCCTGGCGACGGCACAGGCCTGTACGAGGCTATGCTCGAGGCTCAACAGCAAGGCAAGGTGCGCCACATAGGCATCACCAACCACCGCCTGGCTGTGGCCCAGCAGGCCATCGACTGCGGCCTGTACGAGACGTTGCAGTTCCCATTCTCCTACCTGGCTTCGGACAAGGAGCTTTCGCTCGTCAACCAGTGCGCCGAGAAGAACATCGGCTTCATCTGTATGAAAGCCCTTGCCGGCGGACTTATCAACCACGCCGCCACGGCCTACGCCTACCTGGCCCAGTTTCCCAATGTGGAGCCGATCTGGGGCATACAGCGCGAAAGCGAGCTGGACGAGTTCATCTCGTTCCAAAGCAATCCGCCCGAGCTCGACGACGAGATGCGCCAGCGCATCGAAAAGGACCGCCGTGAACTGACTGGCGACTTCTGCCGTGGTTGCGGCTACTGCCAGCCCTGCACCGTGGGCATCGAAATCGAGAGCTGCAACCGTATGTACCTCTTCCTGCGCCGCGCCCCCTATTCGGTCTACCTCACCGAGGAGTTCAACAAGAAGATGCACCAGATCGAGGACTGCGTACACTGCGACGTCTGCAAGAGCCGCTGCCCCTACGGCCTCGACATCCCCAACCTGCTGCAGCGCAACCTCGAAGACTGGAACGAGCACTGGGCAAACCGCGAGAAATATCTGAAGTGAACCTCTAATAATTTTCTTTTTTGACCGCGAATTACACGAATTTAACGAATTAAAAACTCCGTAAATATTAACTGTGAAAGCAAACGATGCTGCCACACACGGGGCCACTCTACGCGCTCCACAGGAGCTTGTACCAAGCAAAACGCGAATTAAACGAATTAATAGAGGTTGCCTGAAATAAAACAGGCATTCGCAAAAAATTTCAACTTTAAACTCTCAACTTACAACTAAAAATGTCACCCGACACTCTACCTTTCTTCACGGAACTGGCACAGAACAACAACCGCGAGTGGTTTATGGACAATAAGAGCCGCTACGATGCCATCCGCGAGGAATTCATTGATCTGACAGCACATATAATTGACGAAATAAGCGTCCTCGACCCCACCATAGGCCATCCCGACCCGAAGAAATGCCTTTACCGCATCTACCGCGACCTGCGCTTCACACAGGACAAACGGCCCTACAAGACGCACATCTCATTCTTTCTCAGTAGCTACGGCATCAAGCGCAGCGGCGAGGCGGGCTACTACCTGCAGATCGGGCAGGAAGACTACGGCCTGACGGGCAACTGCTCGCTTGGCGGCGGCATTTTTATGCCCGACAAGGACAAGTTGGCGGCCATCCGACAGGAGATTTTCTACAACCCCGACGAGTTCCTGGCTATCGTCAACGAGAAGAACTACAAGAAGTTTTTCGGCGACACATTCTTCACCACACGTGTCCTGAGCCGCGCACCCAAGGGCTATCCCAACGACTGGGAACACGCACGCTGGCTGAAATTCAACGACTACTGCACTATGCACGCCGTGCCCGACAGTGTGCTGGCCAGCGACGGTCTGAAGGACTATGTGATGAAGGTGTTCCGTGCCTCGGTGCCGCTGAACAAGTTCATACAGAAAGCGACAAGCTGACATCATAATCAACAAAAAAAAGGTGGCACCGAATGGCGCCACCTTTTTTTGTTATGTGCAAATGCTATTTCTCTTCCTTGATGTTGGGCTCTTCGAGGCCGTAGCCTTTCTTCTTGTCAACGGCCTTGAGGTAGACCGAGATGAGAAGGGCTGCAATGCCGAGGGCTGCCAGCATAACCAGAGCCCAGGTGTAGTTGAGCTCGTGGGCGGCGGTGCCTTCGGGGTTGGTGTTGTTGAGCACCATACCGATCAGCGCCGGGAAGAGGCCGAGACCGATATTCTGAATCCAGAAGATAGCTGCATATGCCGAGCCAATGATCTTCTCGTCGACCAGCTTGGGCACCGAGGGCCACAGGGCTGCAGGCACCAGCGAGAAGGAGGCGCCAAGGACAAGGATGGTGACGTAGGCCACAACCGTACCGCCAACGGCATTACCCTTGAAAGCGGGCAGGATGAAGGCGAAGGTGAGGTGGCAGATGACCAGCAGGATGGAGCCGAGCATCAGCATCGTGGCAGCCTTGCCCTTATGGTCGACATAGTTGCCAAGGATCGGGGTGATGGCCACAGCCAACAGCGGGAAGACGGCGAAGATGGTTTCGGCCGTGCCGCGCATATAGCCCATATAGCAATAGACCACCAGGGCAACAATGGCCAGGCACATAAGACCGTACTTCATACCCTTGTTCTTGGAGAAGTTGCTGGCGAAAGCGCAGACAGCAACGACAAGCATAATGACATACTGGACGATGGTCACCTGAGGACTTGCCCAGAAAGTGCCTTCAGCGGCAGGATTGAGCGTCAGGTTGCACTGCAGCATATTGACGGCATATTTCTGGAAGGGGAAAATGGCGCTGTAGTAAAGCACGCAGAGCAGGGCAACAAGCCAGAAGCCAAGGCTGGTGAAAATCTTGCCAAGATCGCTGATTTTGAAGGGGTCGTCCTTTTCTTCGGCCTCGCCGGTCTGGCCGTCGAGTTTCTTGTCCATAAAGAAATAGACGATGAACATAATCAGGGCGATGCAGAGCAGAACGACGCCAAACTTGACGGCATTGTCGACGTGGACTTCGCCACCGAGTTTTGCAAAGAAGGGCGAGAAAATCATACAGGTGGCAACACCAAGACGGGCCAGGGCCATCTCGGAACCCATAGCCAGAGCCGTTTCACGACCCTTGAACCACTTGACGATACCACGGCTGACGGTGATACCAGCCATCTCGCAGCCGCATCCGAAGATCATAAAGCCGCAGGCGGCCAGCTTGGCCGAAGCGGGCATTCCGGCAGCAAAGGGTAGGATGGCGCCAATGACGGGCAGCTCGCCGTTCCAGTTCAGATGGGTGGTGAACCACTGCTCAAGGCCAGTGCCGATGAAGCTGTCGCTGACGGCATAGAACTTGATGATACCGCCAACAAGCATCACAGCGCCAGAAAGAACGGCTGTGAAGCGTACGCCCATCTTGTCGAGGATGATACCTGCAAAGATGAGGAAGAAGACATATACGTTGAGGAACACCTCAGCGCCCTGCATACGGCCAAACGAGCCGCTGTCCCATCCGCGGGTGTCCTGCATCAGGTCCTTGATAGGCGACAAAATGTCCATAAAAATGTAGGCGCAAAACATAGCAAGCGCCAAAAGCAAAAGAGCAGTCCAACGCATTGCTGCACTGTCTCTCAATGTTTTAATACCTGTTTGTGTCATACTATTTTTATTTAATTATACATTTCAAACGGATTTGCAAAATTACGAAATAATTACAACATAGAACGGAACATTTGAAAAAAAAGTTAAACAGCTCTCCAATACCCTACAAAACAACAAACTATTCCAAAACATTTGTATTGGTTTTGTATTTGCAACATTTTGGATTGTTTTATGAAATATATTAGCAGTAACTGCGTTATATAAAACAAAAATAATCTGCTAATTATCGCAATATGAAAAAGAAAGTTGCATACATCCTTCTAATGCTCGCTGCGCTCTCGGTTTCAGCGCAGAGCCGCCAGCTGACTCTCAGCAAAAGCGACTACAGTATGGATGGCTATCTCGTCGTCACCAACGACAGCCTGCTGCAACGCCTTCATACTGAGCGCTTCGACACCATCTGGCTGGAAACGCCGCACAATGGGGTCAAACTGCTGAAGCCACATTCCATATTCTGGAGCAACTGGACCGAAGAGCCAGCCGGCTGCGACGGCACTTTCAGCGTGGACCGCGACACCAACGTTTGGTTCCGCGACAGCAACTGCATCTCCATCAATCAACGATGGACGACGGACTTCCTGTTCCGCAACGCCGAAAACATTATGGAAGTCAACACTCGCCTGACGGGCATCGGTATGTACTATCCTCGCGGCGAATACGATACCGCCACAACACACCCCTACCCTTCCACTGCTATTGCATTCCGCTATGCCGACGAGGACTACTACATTCCGATAAGCGACAGCATCGATTGGAATCAAAATGAAATCTGCCTCCGCGACAGCGTGCACCTCACAATCAGCATCCAAAGGGATAGATTGGGTCCACGTGGCGAGACGCCCTACACCGAAGTGACCGCTTGGGAGCGCATAAACATCCCCGGAGAGGTGGACACCATAGGTCGCTTCGTATGCTACAACGGCGACACCATCTATTTCACCAGCCGTGAGGCATACTGGGAAACACACACTTACAGCATCAACGACAATCCGAACCCGCAGAACGGCTGGGACGAGCACATCGGGCCCCTCTTCATACTGAGCCTGCAAGAAAGCCTGTGCAAGAAGATGCAGGGGGTGTTCTTCAAATACGTGCAATTCTACGACCGCGGCAACCGCTGGTGGACAACAGAATACTACCGCACGCAGCCCAAAGACCACAATGTGCAAGGAGCGTGGCCAGACCTCCCCTGCACCATTTATATGCAGGCGAAGAGGTTTTAAGAAAAAGGATACGCCCGCAGGCCGTTGGCCTGCGGGCGTATCAGTTATCGGGAAATACGCTATTATTCCACGTTCAGGATATAGTAGTTCTTCTTGCCTTTCTGGACAAGGATGCAGCCACAGCTGAGGATATCGGCCGACGACAGACGGAAGTCCTCGCCAACCTTCTGCTTATTGACCATAATGGAATTCTGCTTCAGCTCGCGGCGGATTTCGCCCTTGCTGGCGAACATACCCGTCTCGGCGGCCAGGTCGATCAGCGACGGCAGGGCCTCGATCTGCGCACGCGTCACATTGAACTGCGGCACACCGTCGAAGACGCTGAGCAGCGTATCGCGGTCGAGGGCATTGAGCTGCTCGGTAGTGGCTTTACCGAAAAGCAGCTCACTGGCAGCGATGGCGGTGTCGTAGGCCTGCTGGCCGTGGACGCGGATGGTGATATCCTTGGCAAGGGCCTTTTGCAGGATGCGGCGTTCGGGAGCTTCGGCGTGCTGGCGCTCCAGCTCCTCGACCTCCTCTTTCGACAAGAGGGTGAATATGCGGATATAGCGCGCCGTGTCGACATCCGAGCAGTTGAGCCAGAACTGGTAGAACTTGTAGGGGCTGGTCTTTTCGGGGTCGAGCCACACGTTGCCGCCCTCGGTCTTGCCGAACTTGGTGCCGTCGGCCTTGGTGATGAGCGGGCAGGTCAAAGCGAAGGCCTCGCCGCCTTCCATACGGCGAATCAGCTCGGTGCCAGTGGTGATGTTGCCCCACTGGTCGCTGCCGCCCATCTGAAGCTTGCAGCCCTTGGTGCGGTATAGCGTCAGGAAGTCGTAGCCCTGCAGCAGCTGATAGCTGAACTCGGTGAAGGAGATGCCTGTCTCCATACGTTTCTTGACCGAGTCCTTGGTCATCATATAGTTAACAGTGATGTGCTTGCCCACATCGCGGATGAAATCGAGGAAAAGATAGTCCTTCATCCAGTCGTAGTTGTTGAGGATTTCGGCACCGTTGACGGGGTTGTCGAAATCGAGGAAACGCTCCAGCTGCTTCTTGATGCAGCTGACGTTGTGCTGGATCTCTTCGGGGGTGAGCAATTTGCGTTCGGCGGCCTTGAACGACGGGTCGCCGATCATACCCGTAGCGCCACCGACGACTGCCAGCGGCTTGTGGCCAGCCATCTGCAGGTGCTTGAGGAGCATTATGCTGACGAGGTGTCCGATGTGGAGGCTGTCGGCCGTGGGGTCGATGCCCACATAGGCAGTGGTCATTTCCTTATTGAGTTGTTCTTCTGTACCCGGCATCATATCGTGTATCATACCGCGCCATTTCAGTTCTTCTACTAAGTTGCTCATTGTATAATATAAAATATGAATTAATACATTAATATATCTCATAAAAAAAGAGGTACCGTCTTGCAGCCAGTACCTCTTTCTCTATCTAATTATTATTATCGTACGATCAGTTTGGTTGTAGCTGCCTCTTTGCCGACAATGATGTTCACGAGGTACATACCGTGGTTGAACTTGCTGCAGTTGAGGCTGTAACGATGGCTGCCTTCGCCAAGATAGCCGAGATTCTCGGTGTGGACCATCTTGCCGTTGACATCGTAAATCTTGACGACGGCATTGCCGGCATTGACGATGGTGAGGTCGACGTTGGCGAAATTGGCGGCGGGGTTAGGATAGATGTTGACGCTGTTGTCGCCATTGTCTACGGTGGTGATACCCAGCCAGTCGTCGCTGTCGCAAACCTCAGCAACATTGTCGACAACGTAGGTGGTGTCCATAAAGACGCCGCGTCCGTAGGTGCCGAAATAGATGGCATAGGGGTATTTGGTCTTAGCGAAGATGTAGTTGACATCGTTGACACCGTCGCGGACGGTATAGCGCTGACGTTTGAGGTTGTTGGTCTGCTGGACGATAGAAGTGACGGGAACGCCGTTGAAGGCGCCGTAGTTCTGCCAGACGGGGCTGTTAGCCGAAGCGCTCGTGAAGACACCCTTGTCGGTACCGACATAGATGGCACCGGTTGTGCACTCAACCATAGCCGAGAAGACAGGATCGTTGACGGTCATACCGTTTTCGGAATTGATGACATTGAGGTTGGTGACAGTACGTAATGCGGGGTTGCTGGCGTTCTTGACATAGACCATATTTGCCGAGTTGCCGTCATATCCGCCGAAGGTGATGATGATGTTGTCCTGTCCGTCGCGCGGGTCGACAGCGATCGAGGAGACGGGACGGTCAAACCAGTTGCCGTCGGCAGCGAGGATAGTGTCGAAATGAGTCACACGCGGGTTGTTGGGATAGTTGATGGGGTCGTCCTTCGAGAAAGAGAGTTTGGTCTTGATATCCATCGACCTGTTGACGTCGACATTGACGATGTCATAGAGGCGGAATATGAAGTTCTTGCCAGTAGAATCATTGATAACATTAATAAATATGCTCTTTCCGTCGCGGCTGAAAGCCACATCGCCAACCGAATGGCCTTGGTCGGCAGTGTAGATGTTGGCCCAGTGCATCAGTTTCTCGATGGTGGCATCGTCGGTGCTGTTAGCCTCGTTGATATCCCACACGTTGCGGAAATAGTTGGGGGTCATAGTCATATAGACACATCCAACGCCTCTGGTGTTGCGGGCATTGACGATGGCGCGGCTAACGACGGGATTGTGGACGCGGTGGTGCATCTTGTCCTTAACGACAAACGACTCGGTGAATCTGTGATAGAAAGGATAATCGAAGTTAGCTTTCGACTGGACGAGGATGCTGTCGCCGGCGACAATCTGTGTGCTGCCGGTAAGCGGCATCACCTGGCCATTGTGGATGTAGGTAAGATTGGTGTCGATGGTGAAGCTGATGCTGTCGTTCCAGATGGTATTGTTGGTTGTTTCCCAGAGTTTGATTTGCGGGATAGGATTGGAGCTAGGGATAATGTCGGAGAGGAAAGCCTCGGCGACGGTCCAGGTCTGTGTGTTAGTATAATCAGTATAGTCAGCGCAGGCGCGTGCGAAACTTGCGGAATTCGACATACCCATACCGCCCTGGAAGACAAATCGGCCAGGCTCGCTGGAAACGAAGAGCGAACGTCTGGTGTAAGGCACAAGCTGCTGGAACATCGACGAGGCGACGCCGCCGCCGTTGCCGGTCCAGATGACGTTGGCCATATGGTTCATAATAGAGTTGGGGTCGTCGTCATACCAAGAGTTGGTAGGCAGCGTGCCGTCGTGGGCGTTGCGCGACTGGATGAAGGGGCAGCTGTTGTCGATAGCACCGCCGATGATAGAACCGTCGGGGCTGACAGCGATATGGTTGAACTGGACGGTATTGAGGCCCTTGTTGAGCGAGCGATAGAGGCCGGGATGGTTCGTCGAGTCGACAAAAACACCGGCATCGGTGGCGTAGAAGTTTTTCCATACGGTGTCGCCGTTCGAGATGACCCAAGTGGGGACGATTTGATGGATGCCCGAATGCAGGCAGGCGGGGTTGGAATAGGCGCTAGCCATATAGTTGCCGTAATTGAGTTCCGACTCGGAGTTGGAACGTTTGATCCACTGGTAGTAAGCGTTGGGGACATAGCCTTCGCCCGACCAGAGGGTTGCGCCGCCGACGTAGATTGCCTTGTAGTTGCGCGGGTCGATAGCTATAGAGGCATTGATGTTGCCGGGATTTTCGGAGGTAAAGGGGCTAACGGTGTTGGTGGTCAGTTTCGACCAGTTCTGCTGGTCGTGAGTCAGGTAGACACCGTCAAGAAGGCCGCTTTCGTTGACGACCAAGGCATACAGATATGTCGTGTGGACATAACTGCCCGTATTGGAGTCGAGGGCGTGGGCCGTGTTGGCAGTCAGCTCGATGCGGCTTGCTTTTGCGAAAGCGCTGTTGCTGCTGGTGACATCGATGGCGCTGCTTTCGCCGGTGACGTTGCCGACGCGGAACACCTGGTTGGTGGTGGTGGCGTAGGCGATATTGTCAGCGGTGATGATTTCCACATCCTGGAAGTTGCCGGCCTTGACGAGGCTGGGGGTCGAGGTCCAGTCGGGGTTGTTTGCGTTGAGGTTCCAACGGTAAAGGCCTTCGCTGGTGGCAGCATAGAGGTAGATATGGTTGTCGCGCAGCATATATGCGAAGCGGTTGACGTAGTTCCAGTCGGGGTTGGCAGCGGGGTTGGTGGCGCTGAGGAGCGTGAAACTGTTGTCAGTGGGTTTGAAAAGGAAGACGCCACGACCTTTTGGCGACATACGGTCGTTGTTGATGCCGTGGTTTTCGACGATGCCCTCACCAGTACCGATAAGTAACGAGTTGTCTGGAAGCTGTATCATACAAGAGATCGGGAGGGTGACTTCTTTGCCGTTAACGTAGCAGGGTATATACTGCCATTGGGAGTTGCCAGTTCTTTTGAAGAGGCCGCCGGCGACGCCGCCAGCGTAAAGAGTGGTGTGGTTGATGTCGGCCTCGTCGACGACAATGGCGCGGACGCGTCCGGCGATGTTGTCGGGTCCGATTTCGACAAGGTTGTTTTGGTAATTGGCCTTCGGTTGGGCGGACGCAAAGTTCGCTCCGCCGACAAAAGCTGCGACAATTAAGCCGATAAGTACTTTTTTGCTTTTCATAAGATATTAATAATTAATTAGATTTTTGATTTCGCGGTTAAAATATAATATGCAAAGATAGTGTTTTTTTTTTGATTGGCGCTTTTTTCTCATCTTTTTTTCAAAAAAAATATTTTTCAACAGGTTGTTAACAGCTTTTTCAACCGTTCCGACAGAGGTGTGCGGAGCGTGCGTACGGCCCGACTTGAGGGGCTGTTTCTCCGCCCGTTGTACGCTATATGTACGCTATATGTACAGTATTTGTACGCTTCGAAAGCGTACAAATACCGTACATATAGCGTACATATACCGTACAACGGGCGAAGAGGAGGTATCGAGGAGGCTGTGTAGCAAGCGTTTACAAATTCGCTTTTCGACCGTGTTTCGAGCACGGTGCGATGACGGCGGCACGGCGTCGCTGGGGAATGGCGACAGCATAGGGAACTGGGTAAAGGGCGGCAGAATACTAATTTTTCAAAAAGGCGGTAGAATATTAAATTTTCAAAAAAAATGGTTCCATAAACAATTTTTCGCACGCGAGAGCGTTTCGCTGATTTGAAACGGGACCCGCCTAAAGGGTCCGGACTTTGACCGAAAAAACATAAAAAAACAGATAAACAATATGAACGAACCGGTAAATATCAAGGAGTTGAACGAACGCATCGAGCGCGAGAGCGCGATTGTGGACGCATTGACGATGGAGATGCGCAAAAACATTATAGGTCAGAAACATATGGTCGAAAGCCTGATGATTGGCCTTCTGTCGGACGGCCACGTGCTGCTGGAGGGTGTTCCGGGACTGGCCAAGACGCTGACCATCACGACGCTGGCCAAGGCCATCGACGCCAAATTCAGCCGTATCCAGTTCACACCCGACCTGCTGCCCGCCGACCTTGTAGGCACGATGATCTACAGCCAGAAGAGCGAGACGTTCCAGGTGAAGAAGGGCCCTATCTTCTCGAACTTCATCTTGGCCGACGAAATCAATCGCGCCCCTGCCAAGGTGCAGAGTGCCCTGCTCGAGGCTATGCAGGAGCGCCAGGTGACCATCGGCGAGGAGACGTACCGCCTGGAGGAGCCATTCCTGGTGATGGCCACGCAGAACCCCATCGAGCAGGAGGGCACCTATCCCCTGCCCGAAGCGCAGGTGGACCGTTTTATGCTGAAGGTGGTGATCAGCTATCCCGACAAGGCCGAGGAGCGCCAGATTCTGCATCAGAGCCTGGGCGAGGGCTTCAACCGCCAGACGGCGATGATGAAACCCGAGGATATCCTGAAGGCGCGCCGCCTGGTGAAGGAAGTGTATATGGACGAAAAGATTGAGAACTATATCACCGACATCATCTTTGCTACGCGCTATCCGGAGCAGTACCACCTCGACAAGCTGCGTCCGATGATCAGCTACGGTGCTTCGCCGCGCGGCTCGATCAGCCTTGCCGTGGCATCGAAAAGCTATGCCTTTATGAAGCGTCGCGGATATGTGGTTCCCGAGGATGTGCGCGCTGTGGCTATGGACATTCTTCGCCACAGGGTTGGTCTGACATACGAGGCCGAAGCCGAGAACGTGAAAAGCGAGGAGATAGTGAACGAGATTCTGAACCGCGTCGACGTGCCGTAATTAATGCGTTAATGTGTTATTGCGTTAATGCGTTAGTGGCTGGCGCGGCTATGTCACTATTCACCAATCACTTATCACCATTCACCAATCACAAGAATGACAGAAAACGATATAATAAAACAGGTAAGACGGATTGAGATACGTGCGCGGGGGTTGTCGCAGCAGATGTTTTCGGGCGAATACCACAGTGCCTTCAAGGGTCGCGGAATGGCGTTCAGCGAGGTCCGCGAATACCAGTATGGCGACGATGTGAGGAACATCGACTGGAATGTCACGGCCCGCCTCAACCACCCCTACGTCAAGGTGTTTGAAGAGGAACGCGAGCTTACGGTAATGCTGCTGGTGGACGTCAGCGGCTCGCTGCTGTTCGGCACACGAAGCCAGCTGAAGTCGGAACTTGTGGCCGAAATTGCAGCCACACTGGCTTTCTCGGCAATCCACAACAACGACAAGGTTGGCGTGGTGCTTTTCAGCGACCGCATCGAGCGCTTTATCCCACCGAAGAAAGGCAGCAGCCACATACTGAGAATCATCCGCGAACTGATTGGCTTCCAGCCTGCGGGACGCGGCACAGACATCAGCGAAGGGCTGCGCTATTTCACCAACGTGACCAAGAAGCGGTCGACGGCGTTCTTGCTCAGCGACCTTTGTGATGACGGATACGAGAACGCGCTGAAAATAGCCGCCGGCAAGCACGACCTGGTTGTGTTGCGCATTGACGACGAGCGCGAGCGCGAACTGCCGCGGATGGGACTTGTATCGTTCGAAGACCTCGAGAGCGGTGCCACTCGCTGGGTCGACACCTCGTCGGCTACCGTGCGACGCGAATATGCCGACCATTACAGGCGCTACGGTGAACAGGGCGCGTTGCTGATGCAGAAATACGGCATCGACAACGCGACAATCACCACAGGACAGGATTTCGTAAAACCGCTGATATCGGTGTTCAAGAGAAGAGGCTGAACAGTGTTGGGAGTTTTAAAGATCACTTTATACGACAGATGAAGACTTTTTTTAGGACAACAATATTTTTCGCATTGACGCTGATTGCGTTTTCGGCCGTGGCCCAGAACGACGGCAAGGGTCTGGTTGACCGCCGCGTGACGCTGGACGAAAGCAGAGAAGAAAAGGCGAAAAGCGAAGCACGGAAAGCACTTCCGCAGGCAAAGCCGCCGGCTATACAAGCAGAGAAAAGAGAGCAGGAAATGCCCAAACTGCCATCGAGCGACGGCACGGTGAAGGTTTCGGCACGCCTTGACGACGACTCGATAACGATAGGCGACCAGACGGTGCTGCGCATCACAGTGGAAGGTCTGGACGGCCACCGCGTGCAGCTGCCCACGCCCGAAGCACTGTGCGGCAGAGCCATCGAAGCCCTGGAAAGCGACAGCGACACGCTGCACGACGCCAGCGGCAAGACGACAGGCATAGAACAAACAGTGACGGTGACGTCGTTCGATGCCGGCGTGCACATCATCGAAGGCATCGTGGTGAGCATCGACGGCAACGGACAGAGGGTGCTGCTTGCTCCTGCCGACACGCTGACACTGACGGTTGAATACGTGGCCGATGCCGACACGGTGAAATGCGAAGTAAAGGCAGACACCGACTACATCGCCGAGCCGCTGACCTTCTGGGAAGTGGCCCGCTGGGTGTTGTGGGCCCTGCTTGCGGCCGTGGCCGTTCTGGTGGCCATATGGATCGTCAAACGTCGCAAGGAGCACAAGCCCATCGTCGTGCTGCCAGGCGCCAAGCCCTTACCTGCCGACAAGCGTGCCCTCAAAGAACTGGAAAGCCTGAGGCACAAAGAGCTGTGGCAGAAAGGGAGAATCAAGAAATACTATACCGATATGACCGATATCGTGAGACGTTTCCTGCGCAATATGTACGGCATCGCGGCCGGCGAGATGACCACACGCCAGACCCTGAATGCGTTCCACGGCATTGCCGACTGGAGCGAGGAGAGCGAGACGCTGCTGCGCAAGCTTCTGCAGAAAGCCGATATGGTCAAATTCGCAAAAATGGAACCCGAAAGCTACGAGCACGACGAGGCGATGCAATGCGCCGTCGACTTTGTGCGCAAGGTTGCCGAGACCCACAGAATCAACAATCCTGAAAACGAGGGAGGGAAATAAATGTTTGGAAATTTGACTTTTGCCCATCCGTGGCTGCTGCTGTTGCTGGCGCTGGTGCCGCTGATGATTGTGTGGTACGTGCTGCGCTACAAGCGCATCAAAGCCCCGATCCACATTCCCGACATAAAGATGTTCGGCGACGGAGGGCACACGATAAGGCACACACTTTACCACGCCAGATTTGCGCTGCGATGCATCGCAGTGACTCTGCTGGTGGTGGCGCTGGCCCGCCCGCAGAGCAAGCTGAGCCGCGAGGAGATGGAGATAGAAGGCATCGACATCGTGCTGACCATCGACGTGTCGGGCAGTATGAAGGGCGAGGATTTCAAGCCCAACCGCCTGGAAGCCGCAAAGGATGTGGCCCTGAAATTCATCGACGGCCGCAAGAGCGACCGCATAGCACTGGTGGAATTTGCCGGCGAAGCCTTCACCCAGACGCCGCTGACGATAGACCACAACATTCTGGAACGCCAGCTTTCGGCGATGCGCACAGGTCTGCTTGAGGACGGCACCGCCATTGGCGACGGACTTGCCACGGCCGTGAACCGCATCAAAGACAGCAAAGCCGTCAGCAAGGTGATAATCCTGCTTACCGACGGTGTGAACAACCACGGCTCGATCGACCCGGAGACAGCTGCCGAGCTGACAGGCGATTATGGCATACGCCTGTACACCATCGGAGTGGGAAGCCGCGGCGAAGTGCTGTACCACGACGAATACGGGCGTCCGTTCTATGCCCAAGCCGACCTCGACGAGCCACTGCTGACACGAATGGCCGAGAGCACCGTCGGCGGCCATTACTATCGAGCCACCGACAAGAACTCGCTGAAAGAGATTTTCGACCAGATAGACAAAGCCGAGAAGACTCGCATCGACGTGACACAATACCAGCAAACCAAAGAGGAATTCAAGATTTTCCTGCTACTGGCACTGCTGGCGCTGGCGCTGGAAATGCTGCTGAGAGGCTTCGAAAGCTGACAGCAGTTTCGCAACAAGACATTTTAAGAAAACCACGATTCAAAAAAACATTGACAGAACAATGAACTTCGAACATATCAAAATATTGTGGCTGCTTACGGTGATACCCGTAATGGTTGTTGCCTTCGCGATGCGGCAACGACGCAAGAAAAAGACACTGTCGCAGTTTGCCGACGAGCCAATGCTGAACAGGCTACAACCCGACGCCTCGTGGCGTCGTCCGATAGTGAAGCTGACGCTGCTGTGCCTCGGCATAGGCCTCCTGATTGTGGCCCTCGCCAACCCCCGCATAGGCAGCAGCATTGCCGAAGGCGAACAAAGGGGCATCGATATGGCAGTGTGCATCGACGTGTCCAACAGTATGCTTGCGCAGGATATGAAGCCAAGCCGAATGGAGAAGAGCAAACAGACCGTACGCAACCTGATGAGCCAGCTGGGCGGCGACCGCGTGTCGCTGGTGATCTTTGCCGGAAGAGCCTATATCGAGATGCCGCTGACCAACGACTATGGAGCCACCAAGATGTTCCTTGACCAGATAGGCACCGACCTTATCAACGAACAGGGCACAGCCATCGGCGACGCCATCGACAAGGGTATGGCGACACTTGGATATGGCGAAAACAGCGACGATTCAGAGCCACAATGGGAGCCAAACAAGAGCCGCGCCATAGTGATATTGAGTGATGGCGAAAACCACGAGGACGATGCTGTGGAAGCCGCCAAAAGCGCTGCCAAACAGGGCATAATGGTGTGCACCATCGGCATCGGGTCGCCCAGCGGCAGCCAGATACCCATTGTGGGCAGCAACGGGAAAATAACCGACTGGCGCAGAGACGCCGACGGCAATATTGTCACTACCCACCTGAACGAAGAGATGCTTCGCGACATAGCCAAAGCCGGCAACGGCATATACGTCAATGCGGTCAACGGCAACGCCGCTATCGACGAGTTGGTGAAACAGCTGTCGAAACTTGACAGCCAGAAGTTCGGCGCAGCCCAATTCACATCCTACAAGTCGCAGTTCCAATACCCTCTGGCATTAGGCTTGCTGCTGCTTGTAGCCGAAGTATTTATCTTCGAACGCAAAAATCCCAGAATCAACATCAACAAGATTATCCGGCGGAAAAAATAAGAGTGGTTAGCGCAGTTCAACCGACTGGCGACGTTTTACGAATCTGCCAAAATTTAAATTAATTCTGAATAGAGATCTATGAAAAAATATCTGACATTAGTTTTATTGGCCGGCCTGATGGTCCCCGCAGCATCGGCGCAGCAGCAGAACGCTTCACAGAGCGGTGCGCAGCAGGACAACAGTATCCTTGGCCAATACCGCAGAGAGAAAGCCACCGTGGCCTACAAAGTGGACCACAAAACAGCCAAAAGACGCCGCGTGGCGACCCGCAAAGGTAACACCGAGCTGAAAAAAAAGGACAACAGCAACGCCGTAAACGAATACCGCAAAGCCCTCAAGGCCGACAGCACCTACGCCAAAGCCCAATACAACAAAGCTTTAGCACATAGCCGGCTGGGGCAAAACGACACCGCCATAGCCTACTACCAAAAAACCTGCCAAAACACAAGCGCCACTAAGAAACTTCGCGTAAAAGCCCACTACAATGCAGGCAACATTCATCTGCGACAGGCACTTGCAGCTCGCGATACCGGAGGATACGATGCACAGAACCTGCAAAAAGCCATAGAAGAATACAAGGCGGCATTGCGACTTGACAGCAAGAACGCCGACGCCAAGCACAACCTGTCGCTGGCCAAACAGCTGCTGCGTCCCGAAAACCAAAACGGCGGTGGACAAGGCCAGAACAACCAAAACCAGAACCAAGACCAAAACCAGAAGAACAAAGACCAGCAGGACCAGCAGAACAAAGACCAACAAGACCAACAGAACCAGCAAAACCAACAGAACCAGCAAAACCAACAGAACCAGCAAAACCAGAACCAGCAGGACAAGCAGAATCCTCAAGACAAAAAACAGCAGGAGCAACGACGCCGCGAAGCCGAACAGATGCTCAATGCAATGAAAAACAACGAACAGCAGACAATGAAGTCCGTAAGGATGAAAGAAGCTTCCAAAGAGCGACGCCAAGGTTCGCCAACAAAGATAGAAAAAGACTGGTAAACAAAGGATAACACGATGAGAATGATTAAGAAAAGAACTATAGCATTATTAAGCCTGATGCTGCTGACGGCATCGGTGGTGGCACAGAACGCCGTGATGAATGTCCGCACACGCAACACCGTGGCTGAAGGACAGGCCTTCCAAATCACGTTCGAAGTCAATGCCCGCGCTCAGAATTTCAAAATGCCTACATTGAAAGGGCTTACTCTGATAGGTGGTCCAAGCACCGGATTCAGCAGTTCGAGTTCGTACATCAACGGCAAGGTGTCGCGATCGGTCTCCAACACATTCACCATCATCGTACAAGCCGACAAGGAGGGCACCGCCAATGTCGGTGCCGCCAGCTGCACCGTCGACGGAGAAACCGTGAGCAGCAAACCATTCAGCATAAAAGTGGAGAAAGCCGACCCCAACAGCAATCGGCAGCAGCAAGGCGGATGGGGATGGGGACAGCCGCCTCGTCCTAACCAGCAACAGCGTCAGCAGCAAGCACCACAGCAGGCCACAAGCATCGACAACAACACGCTCTTTGCACGTGCATCAATTAACAAGAGCAATCTCTACCAGGGCGAGGAGGCTATCATCGTCTACAAGATATACACCCAAGTGCCTCTAACCCAGTTCCAGATTGACAAGCTGCCGCGCAACAAAGGCTTCTGGAGCGAGGATTTGAGCGAAAATATGACCCAAGTCAAACAGTACACCGAGACCTACAACGGCCGCCAATACCAAGTGGCCGAGATACGCCGCGGAGCGCTCTATCCGCAGGAGACCGGCACCCTGAACATCGCGCCGCTCAAGACCGACGTCGTAGCCATCATACAGACACAGGTGCAGCGGCAGCGCACAGGCACCATCTTCGACTTCTTTATCGACGACCCATTCTTCAACCTAACGCAACAGCAGTCGGTGGTGCGCTCGTTGACAAGCAATTCCATCAACGTCAACGTCAAGCCGCTGCCCGAAGCGCCCGAAGGTTTTGCCGGCGGCGTGGGGCGTTTTGACGTAAAGGCCAAAAGCGACCTCACCGAACTCCACGCCAACGAAGCATTCACATACAGCGTGACCGTCAGCGGACGCGGCAACCTGAGCCTGCTCGAACCTCCAGTCATCAATTTCCCCAAAGGAATGGAAGTTTATGAACCACGCGTTATCGACGAAATCAACAAAGGCGACAATGGCCTCAGCGGCAGCCGCACATTCGAGTGGATCGTAACTCCGCAGACACAAGGCGAATATGATATGCCCGATTTCGACTATGTCTATTTCGATCCTTCGACGGGGCAATACGTCACCAAGAAATGCAACAGCATCCACATCAAAGTCGGCAAACCCATACACAACGCCACTTCGAAAAGCGACGTCAAGATGCTCAACAGCGACATACACCACATACAGAAACACACACGACTCAAAGCCATCGACAATTCCGTCCCTGCGTTATTCTACATTCTCGTCCTTCTGCCATTGGTTGCTGCCGCCATTGTGATAGCCGTCGCACGGCGCCGTCAGGACATTGCCTCCGACGAAGCCTCTATGCGACTGCAGCGCGCCACAAAACTGGCACGCAAGCGTCTGCGCAACGCCGAGCGCTACCTTAACGACGGCAACGACGAACGGTTCTACGAAGAAATCTACAAGGCACTTTGGGGTGGCATCGCCGACAAATTCAATATCCAGCAGTCACTCCTCTCGTCCGACACCATCCGCCAGCATCTGGCCGACAAGCAAATCGACGAGACCCTGCAAAAACAAATTCTCGACACCCTTGCAGATGTGGATTTTGCACGCTTCGCACCAGGCGACAGCAGCACCAAGAAGCAGAATATATACAACGAGGCTATGAATACCATAACACAGATTGCAGCAATCAAAATAAAGTTGTGAGTTGAAAATTGGCCACCAGTACATTAACAAATTAACACATTAACGAACTAAAGCATTAATATGTATAAAATACTCAAAACAATAGCCCTTGTGGCGACAATTGCCATCACCTCCACCGCCGGCGCTACGTCCACAACCAATACTTTGGAGCAATATTTTGACAACGCCAACGCCGCATACGACAGTGGCGACTATCAGCAGGCGGCAGACATTTACAGCAAAATCCTCCACGACGGCTTTGCCAGCTGGGAGCTATACTACAACCTGGGCAACACCTATTACAGGATGGACCAGACGGGCTATGCCATACTGAACTATGAGCGCGCACTAATACTGGCTCCGAACAAACAGGTTGTCAAGGACAACCTGCAACTGGCACGCAGCAAAACCGTCGACAATATCGAGCCGCTGCCACGTATGTTCCTTGTCCAATGGATTCACAGCATCGCAAGACTGACCTCGCCGCGAGGCTGGCGCACATTGCTGATTGTTTTCCTTACCCTTGCCGCCGCATCAGCCTGCATTTTCTTTATCGCCAAACAGTACCGGACGCGACGCACATTCTTCGTCACAGGAGTCTTAATGCTCTTTTTTACCATATTTTTCATTTTTTTTGCAGCGTTTTCCGCAAAAATCTCGACTAATAATACAGAAGCCGTTGTTGTCGACCCGATGATCGTCGTCAAAAGTTCGCCAGATGCCAAAAGCGTCGACAAGTTCATCATCCACGAAGGCACCCTGCTGAACATCACAGACCAGCAGGACGACTGGTGGCAGATAACCATCGCCGATGGCAAAAGCGGATGGATCAACAGCGGCGCCGAGAGAGTGAATATGTGACCAGTGAGTTGAAAGTTGAAACCAGTGAATTCTGAACACGACTGCGTCAGCCACTGACACACTAACGAATTAACGCTTTAACGAATTAACGAATTAACGCATTAACGAATTAACATATTATAATTATGAAATTAAATTTCAACTTTCATCTTTCATCTTCCATCTTTATCCAAGTCCTCATCGCAGTGCTCTTGCTGCCGCTTTCGCTTAGCGCACAGGAGAAGGAAAAAGTCGTCATCGTCGACGACGAATCCTGCGGCTGCGAGCTCTACTTCATCGACGGCATCCAGACAATCCGTCGCGACGGCCTGTTTGGATTCAAACGCGAGGATGGAACCATAATAGCTGAAGCAATATACAAATTCGTCGACAAGTTCCACGGCGACTACTGCATCGTTTTTAACGACTACGACCAGTGCGGCATCATCGACCGCAACGGACGCATCATCGTCCCCGTACAATATCCGGAAGTCAACTACCCCACCGACGGAATGATACGTTTCCGCAAAGACGACAAATACGGCTTCTACGACACCGCCGGCAACATCGTCATCGAGCCACAATACCGCACAGTCTCCGGATTCAACCAGGGGCTTGCAGCCGTCATCATCGACTTCGACAGCGACAACTGCGCCTACGGATACATCAACAAGCAGAACCAAATCGAAATACAACCCATCTATCAGTACGCATACCCCTTCAACGAGAATTGCGCCATCGTCAAAAACTACGACCGCTATGGCATCATCGATCGCCACGGCAACGAACTCCTACCCATCAAATATGCCGAGATAACCACAATGCTCAACGACCACTTCTTCGCTGTCGATGCCACCATCGAAAAAGCAGCCCTGTTCAACAACCGCTTCAAGCCAATCACCAAATTCATATACGACAAGATTCAGAGCTACAACGACGGATACTACGTCGTCGAGCGTAACGGAAAAAGCACTTATCTCGACTTCAAAGGCAAAGAACGCTTCGGATTCTACGACTATGCCGCCCCCTTCTCCGACGGTTACGCTATGGTCAGCCGCAACGGAAAATACGGCATCATCAACGAACGAGGCAAATTCATCCTCCCTCTCGATTATGACAACAGCGGCTACCGCTCGATGGAATACGTCTTTTCCGAAAACCTCGCAATGATCGAGAAAGACGGGAAATACGGCTTCATCAACAAAAGCGGGAAAATAGTCATTCCTCTGATCTATCAGTCCGCCCAGCATTGCACCGAAGGCATCATTCCTGTCAAATTGCACGGCCAATGGGGGTTCATCGACAAAAACGGACGCCAACTAACCGACTTCGTCTTCGACGCCGCTTCGTATTTCGAATGGGGACGCGCCGAAGTGCTCTACAACGGCACAACCTACAAAATCAACACCGACGGCGTATGTGTCAAAAACTGCAAAACATACCCTAAGGAACTTCAGTTCAAGAACATCGAGAATTAAAACATACACAACAAAAAGTGGCGACAGCCAGCTAAGCATTTTATTTGTCTCTAAAGAAAACTCCTATGTCGAATTCCATTGCCACACACGACGGCGTCGTCGTCAGCATTCAAGAGCAGAAAGTAACCGTCGAAATGCACGTGATCTCTGCGTGCAGCACCTGCAAGGCACACGAAAAATGCGCCTTTGTCGACAAAGACGACAAAATTGTCCAGATCGAGACTCCCGATTGGAAGGACTATGCCGTTGGCGACAACGTGATTGTCTCAGTCGACGAGAGCCTTGGATTACTCGCCGTACTGTTAGCCTATATCCTTCCGGCCATACTAATCATCGGCAGCGTCGTGCTGCTTTCCAGGATATCAGACTCCGAAGTGCTTGTGGCTTTCACCTCCATAGCCATAACGGCACTATACTTCCTGATCCTTTACCGTGCTCACCACCGCCTTCAGAAAAAATTCTCCTTCTCGCTGAAAAAAGAAGAGAAATGACCGAAACAAATACCGTCTACTGCATTTTTCGTTCCGGTTTTTGAAACAAGTTTCAATTTTTTTGTATTTTTGCATCAACATTTAAACCGTCGTATATGATGCAAAAATTACATTTTCATAGACTTGCAACATTTTTTGTCGCCATAGCGGCTTTAAGCGTCTTCAAAGCCAATGCCCAGTATTCCGAAGCACTGGTCAACAGCGAATACCGCGACATCATCCTCAAGCAGCTGCAACACAGTGTAGAACAGCGCGAAACAACTCTCCGCAACACCGTGCACGACTATCTGCTTGCTCTTCCTAACGACCGCAAGCTCTACGACGAGTCGAAAATGACCGTAAAGGCCAATCTCGAAAGCGGCATCACCAACGACGGACTTCGCGAGCTAAACTACAAGTTTTCCATAAGTTACAGCTGTCACAATTTCGAAAGCCTCACCGACAACTACCCTACCGGAAAGTATCTCTGCGAACATTCCAACGCCAGTATGGCACTCGTAGAATTGGTCCGCACAATGATTGACGAAATCAGTAGCGACGCTTTCAAGGAGGGCAAAAAAGTCGACATAAAGATAAAGGCCTCAACCGACATAACTCCCGTAACACAGCTGAGTTACAATGGCGAATATGGCGACTTCCAGTACGAAGCCGCCCGCTACAACGGCGAATCGGTACGCATATCTGTCTCTCAGCAGTCAGGAATCTCAACCAACGCACAGCTGGCCTTTCTGCGCGCTCAGGGCATCAAGCACAATCTGAACAAGGCTTCGTCGCTTATCAAAAAGACCGACAACACATTCTCTTTCGACACTCGCAGCCACAGCGAGGCTGGTATTCAATACCGTGACGTAGGCATCGAAGTCGTCGTCCACGGCGCTTTCGACGAAGAAATCGTTGAAATGAACGAACGACTGATCAACGACGAGTTTGTAGACTACAACATACCCAAAAACGCCGAAAACAGCAACGCGAAAACCTACGCCCTCATCATTGCCAACGAGCGCTACGGAGCACCCCTGCCCAATGTGCCTCACGCCTACAACGACGGCGAGGTACTGCAGCAATACTGCATACGCACACTCGGCATACCGTCACGACACGTGAAAATAATTGAAGATGCCACCATTGGCGACATCAAGAAAGAGGGGGTCGACTGGATGAAAGACATCGCCAAAGCCAGCAAGGGCGACTGCAGTTTCATCATCTACTTCGCCGGACACGGCTTCAGCGACTATGACCACAACCCCTATCTGGTCCCTGCCGGCATCAACTACCGGCGCATAAAGGCACTGCGCGGAGTCTCCAACATCGACACCGAACGGCGACTCTCCTGCAGAGACACTAAAAAGCTCCTAAAACAATGCCTGCGGGTCGATACCCTTTGCGCCTGGTTCAACCGTGTGCCGTTCCAGTCCGCAACCGTCATCCTCGACGCCAGTTTCAACGACATCCAGCGCGACGGCACGCGGCTCATCAACATCAAGCATTCCGAAAGCAAGCCCAAAGGACTGCGCATACGCAACAACATCATTGTCGTCGCCGCTGCAGCCTTCGACAAGACGGCCTTCGCCTTCGACGAACAGCATCACGGATTTTTCACCTATTTCCTGCTCAAAGAGCTCAAAAAGACAAAAGGCAATGCCGATTACGGGACTTTCTTCTCAAGTATCCGCAACGAACTCGAAGAGGAATCCTCACTGCAGGGCCTGTTGCAGGAATCCGTCGTCTACGTAGGCGGCAAGCTCAAGGACAATTGGACCACACAGCGCCTGATGGGAAACTAAAAAGTGACCAGTGAGAGCGGAAAGCGGAAAACGGAAAGCGGAAAACGGAAAGCGGAAAACGGAAAGCGGGCTGACGCGTCAGCATCGTTCTCCGCTTTCCGCTTTCCGTTCTCCGTTCCTAAATGCCTCTCAAATCCTTCGATTCAATCAGCGCAGCGCGAAGCTGGTAGTATTGGTAGCGACCACCGAAATGCTCGTACATCTCTTTGAGCGACTGGGGATTTTCTTCAATCAGATACCCCACAATTTCGTCAAACTCCTGTGCGCCAAGCAGCAAGTCTACTGTAATGACACCAGCCTCAAGAGCTTTGATAAGGTATGATGCCGCTGTGCTTTGGGCAATACCGCGCTGCGCAGCAATCTCGTCAATCGTCATTCCCTCGCTGAATTGCTGTGCCGCCTCGACCCACACAGGCGTTTTTGCCTCTTTGGGCTTGGATGACGGCTTACTTTCCGTTTTCAGCTCTCTACTTTCCGTTTTCCGCTCTCTGCTTTCCGTTTTTCGCTTTCCGCTTTCTGCTTTCCGTTTTCCGTTCTCCGTTTTCCGTTCTCCGTTCCTTCGCTTTCCGCTGTCTTTGAGCAAGCATTCTGCTTTGGCATTGTTGAACACCTCGGTCGAAAATCCGTTTTCGCGGACGCTGGCAAGCAAGTGCTGCTTGAGCGACAGCGACTCCTGGAAGTCGGCCGACAGCTGCTTGAAATCGGCGGCAACGGTTTTCTTGTCGACAGTAACACTCAAAATCGATGGGACATCGACCATTATCTCGTCAACCTTTGAGCCGAAATAGGCCGCTGCCTTGTCGACGCGCTCCTTGAGCAGGGGAGCACTGGTGTCGCCACCCGTCTGCAGGCGGATGTCCGCCAGCTGTCGGCGGAACCGCTCCGACACCTCGCCCAAGGTCACCAAACGGTCGTTGACAACGGTATTAAGCATCAGTGCCTTGTCAGGAAATGTACGTCGCAAGCTGCGCTGGTACACGCTGTTAAGCCTGTCGCCGGAATGGTACACCAGCGAGAAATCGAACAGTTCGGCAAGCAGGTCGTAGTAATATTCCACCTGCAGACCGCCCAATTCCTCCTCGACCTTGTTTTTCGAGGGAAAACTGCGGCTGAACTGCACAACATCGGCATCGTCGATAACACAAGATGGCGAGATAGGCGTTGCCAGCACAAGGCCCTCGAGCGTGCGGCAGCGGCTCAAAGCCACATAAACCTGACCAGATGCAAACGCCGACGCAGCGTCGACAATCACGTGGTCGAATGTGAGACCCTGGCTTTTGTGTATGGTGACGGCCCAGGCAAGCCGCAGCGGATACTGCACAAAAGTGCCCTCTACGCTCTGCTTGATTTGGTTGTCGGAAGCGTCGACCTCATACTTAACATTCTCCCATCGCTCACGGTCGACGACGATATGGTTCCCTTCGCGGTCTACAACGGCAACGCCCTCCTCGGGGTCGTAATCCTCAACGGTGGCTATCTTGCCGTTATAGTACGCACCGCCCGAACTGTCATTCTTGAGAAACATCACCTGTGCTCCCTTTTTGAGGACGAGGTGCCTGCTTGTCGGGAAAGATGATTCCGGGAAGTTGCCGTCCACCGAAGCCTCGAGCACTATCGGCTGCGTCGTCAGCTGTTCCAACTTGCGGCGGTTCACATCGTCGGCCTGGTAGTTGTGTGTCGTCAAGCGAATATAGGCCTCCTGCTCAAGCGGGTTGAAGTTTCTGACGTAGCGACTGTTGAGGAGCGCCAGCGTCGCCTCGTCCAGGCTTCCCTCGCGCACCTTGTTCAGCAGGTCTATGAAACGGCTATCCTGCTGGCGGAAAACCGTCTTAAGCTCTATCGTGACATAAGGCGTCCGCTGCAGCGCCTTGCTGTGGAAGAAAAACGGCGACGGATAGACCTGCTCTATGTACGGCTTTTCGCTGTCGGTAACCACCGGGGGCAGTTGCTGCACATCGCCGATCATCAGCAACTGAATGCCGCCAAAAGGCTTGCTACTGCGACGATAGCGGCGCAGCGTCATATCCACAGCATCCAGCAGGTCGGCACGCACCATACTGATCTCGTCGATTATAAGCAGGTCCAGCGAGCGGACTATCCTTATCTTCTCCTTGCTGAGCGACTTGTAGCGATCCGGCATCTGGTATTCCGTCACCAGCTCCTTGACGTCGGGCAGGTAAGGGCACAACGGCAACTGGAGAAACGAATGAATGGTCACCCCTTTGGCATTTACCGCCGCAACACCCGTCGGAGCCAGAACGACACAGCGTTTCCGCGTCGTCTCCACTATCCGTCGCAAGAATGTCGTCTTGCCTGTCCCAGCCTTCCCCGTCAGGAAAACCGACACATTGGTCGACGACACATACATCTCAGCCAACTCCAGTTCCGTCATCTTATAAATTTGAAAATATTAGTGATGAGTGAATTGTGACCTGTGAAACGAGCGCATTCGTATCACTGGTCACAGGTCACTATTCACTTGTCACAACTAACTTATCGGCACTCTGCGGTCCAGACCGAATGTCATCGGCGACACCTTCAGCTGGGGTGCAAACTGCAGTCGTTTCCATTCGTTGATTTTAACCTTGCGCAGAACCGTAGCGACCAACTCGCTGTCATAGCCTTCCTCGACAATTTCATCGGCGGAAAGCTGCTCTTCGATGTGCAGGTTCAGTATCGCGTCGAGCACAGCATAGTCAGGCAGCGAGTCGCTGTCCTTCTGTCCCGGGCGCAACTCGGCCGACGGAGCCTTGCGAATCGAATTCCAAGGTATCACCTCGCCGTCGCGGTTGATCCACTCCGACAGTTCGTAGACTTCGGTCTTGTAGAGGTCGCCAATGACCGACATTGCGCCGCAGCTGTCGCCATACAGCGTACCGTAGCCCATAGCAGCCTCGCTCTTGTTGGTGGTGTTGAGCACCAGCGCGCCGAACTTGTTCGCATACGACATCAGAATGGTGCCGCGTATGCGCGCCTGCATATTCTCCTCGGTCACATCCTCAGCACGGTCGCCAAAGACAGGCTTCATAGTCGCACGCAGCACGTCGAAAGTCTCCTTTATAGGCACTATGTCATACTTGATACCCAGATTCATAGCCAGATCCTCAGCGTCTTTGACCGAATGGTCCGTCGAATACTGCGACGGCATCAGAATGCCGTGCACGTTGTCGGGACCGAGAGCGGCAACGGCCAAGGCGCAGACCAAAGCCGAATCGATGCCGCCGCTCAGGCCAAGGACGGCTTTCTGCAGACGGTTCTTTGCAAAATAGTCCCTGATGCCCGTCGTCAACGCCTTGTATACCAGCTCGACAACTTCGGGTTTCTCGTCCTCGCAGCTTTCCATCAGCTGCAAGTCAACACTTGCACAACCCTCCTCGAAATAGGGCAGCTGGCACAGCAGCATTCCGCCAGCGTTCATCGCCATCGAGCCACCAGCAAAGAGGTAAGGGCCCTCGCCTCCCGTCCGGTTCACAAAGACCAGCGAGGCATTCAAGCCCTCCACAATCTTGTGCATACGGTAGCGTATACTGTAAGGCTTCTTGTAGTCGAACACGTTGCATCCGCAGCACACCACGATGTCGGCACCCTCCACGTGGCCCTTCGTCAGTTCCTTCAGATCCTCGTAGAAACCTATCGCAATACGCTGACCCTGATAGTTTACCGTCTGCACTCCCTCGCCTCTGACAAAATATCTCTGCTCGTCGGGCGAAAGGTATTTCTTCGTCACCGTAGCTCTTATGGCGCAGTTTTGGACAAAGACGATGGCGTTGCACAGACCCTTGTCCTGTATCTGCAGCGGCAGTCCGATGAGGAATGCCCTGTGTTCGGAACATTGTATAAGTTGCTGCAACACAGCCTGTGCACGTTTTTGAATGTCAGTATAAGCCGCCGAGCCAAACAGCGGATAGCCGCACAATGTGCAGGCCGGGAACACAGTAAGCAGTGCATCTTTGGATTCGGGCGACTCGAGCTCGCCCATAATCCACTGCAAGTTTTCTTCGGGGTTGTTTGTCAGTATATTATGCTGAACAATATGTACGTTCATTAATTATAATTGTAATTATTTGTGGTATGTGAATTGTGAATAGTGAATGGTGAAACGAACACGCTCGTTTCACTATTCACCATTCACTATTCACTCATCATTACCAGTTCAGTATCTTCTTGAAATCGTAGTCCTCCGGATTGGGCAGGTATTTCTTCGCAGCCTCGTAGTCCGACGGCGTGATGTAGTCCATAATATCGTTCACGTACGACATCACCTTGTTGCTGTTCACATTCACCTGACGCGGCGGAATCTTGCCAGTCTCAGGATCCTGCAAATCCTTCAGATACAGCGGACTGACATTGCCCTGCTGGTCGCAGTACACCATACAGCCCGTGCAGCCCTGATTGAACAGCGTATGCACACCCATACCCATCAGCGAGCAGTAGGTCAGGTCGAATGCAATCGGCGTATGGCAACGGATCTCGTAGCCAATCTCCACCGGACGACTCTTCACCTTCAGACCGAGTTCCTTCACCTTGCGCTCCAGCAAATCGTTGAAGATGTGAGCCTTCGACACCTTGCCAAGCTCCGGATGGCCGTGCTCGTCATAGCTGAAATGGATGCCGCTCTTCGCAATCTCCTCGTCGCTAAGGCTGTGGAACACACCCTCCGAAATCATCGCCGCACCATAGTTGATGCCCATCAGCTTGCGCTTCACGATGCAACTGACAACCATATTCACAATCTTGTCGACCGTGATTTCCGTCTTGTTGAAAAACTCCGGAATGATCACCATCGGATAGTGGCAGGCACCGGCGATACCCAGCGCCAGATGGCCAGCCGAGCGACCCATAGCACTGACAACGAACCAGTTCTCGCTCGTACGGGCATCCTCCATAACGGCCGTAGCCAGCACGCAGCCCTGAGCCTTAGCACTGTTGTAGCCGAACGTCGGACTGCTGTTCGGAAGTGGCAAGTCGTTGTCTATCGTCTTGGGAACGTGGATGTTCGCAATTGGATAGTGCTTGCTCTCGAGGAACTTGGCAATACGGTTAGCTGTCGAGGCAGTGTCGTCGCCGCCGACCGTGACCAGCAGCTTGACATTGTTGTCGGTGAAAAGCTTCAGGTTAAAGCGCTTCTCAAAATCCTCGTCCGTAGGTTTGAAACGGCTCATTTTCAGCAGCGAGCCACCCTTGTTGAAAATCTCGTCGGCAACAAGAAAGTCAACATCTTGCATTCGCGGATTCTCCGTGAACAGTGCCGAGTAGCCACCGTGCAGACCGATGACGCGATAACCGTCACGCAGAAAAGTCTTGGCCACCGAAGCAACCACAGTATTCATTCCGGGCGCAGGACCGCCACCCGTCAAAATAGCAATCGATTTACTCATAATAATCTATATTTAAATGTTTTGAAATTCAATTTCATATCAAGTCTGAAAATGCAAAGATACACATTTCCCGCGATACCACCAAATTTTTTCTCCATTCTTGTCGCACCCTCCACCTCGCATCACCGAAATCAGTCAACCCCTCCCCCACTTCCCACCCACACCCGAACCGCATTTTCGCAAATTGTTTCTATGCAGTTCTTATATCGTTCTTATATTCCCGATATAAGAACGATATAAGAACTCAATTCAAACAAAGTGCAAAAAGGCGGCAAAGGTGCACCTGTGGGCAGCATCAGCCAACGACGATGCAAACAACTACATTTCAACATCTTCCGAAGCCATAAGACAAGTATCTGCAACCATTTTTCTTTTTTCATTTCTCATTGTCGCAAAAAATGAGTATTTTTGCACTATGAAAAAATTGGTTTTTGCGACAAACAACAAACACAAACTGTTAGAAGTCAGCGAGATGCTGACAAACATCGTTGAGATAAAAAGCCTCGCCGACGCCGGTCTGGCAGGCGACATCCCCGAAACGGCCGAAACCCTCGAGGGCAACGCGCTGCAGAAGGCAATGTGGGTATATGAGCGCACCGGATTGAGCTGTTTCGCCGACGACACGGGCCTCGAGGTCGCAGCCCTCGACGGGCGACCCGGCGTCTATTCGGCACGCTATGCCGGCGAGCATTGCTCGTTCGACGACAACATCAACAAGATGCTTGCCGAAATGGATGGAAAAACCGACCGCCGCGCCTGCTTCCGTACGGTCATCTGCCTGTTGGAAAGCACTGAAGGCCAAGCCGCTCCGACACCGCGCTACTTCGAAGGGCGCGTCGACGGCACCATCCTCACCGAGCGCTACGGCAGCGAAGGCTTCGGCTACGACCCCATCTTTATGCCCGACCGCTTCGCCGTCAGCTTCGCCGAAATGCCACTCGACGTCAAAAACCGCATCAGCCACCGCGGCCGCGCCGTGGCAAAACTCGTCGAATACCTGAAACAGTGACAAGTCAGAACGGAGAGCGATAAACGGAGAGCGGAAAGCGGAAAGCGGAAAGCGGGAAACGGAAAGCGGAAAGCGAGGCTGCCGCGCCAGACACTAACGCATTAACACATTAACGCATTAACGCATTAAAAATGTATTGTCCCCTAACTCCCCTTAACTCCCCTTAACTCCCCAAAAATTTTAACATTCAATTCCATACAACCTTGACCTACAAAAAAGTATACCCAACCGAAGTGCTGCAAGGCTTCACCGACACGACAATGTTCGTGCTGATGCTCTACGACCCTATGGGCGACAAGAAAGTGCCAGTGATGATTGGCGAGCACGAGGCCGAAATGATCATCCTCGAGCAGGAGCAGCACAAGGCCCGACGCCCGATGACCTACCAGCTCATCGTATCCATCCTCGACGCGTTCCAACTGACGCTCAAGCTGGTACGCATAGACCGCTTCGAGGAGGGCATTTTCTATGCCACCCTCGTGGTCAGCGACGGCTTCAACGACAAGGAAATCGACGCCCGCGCCAGCGACGCCGTAGTCCTGGCCCTGCACCTCTCGGTCGACATCGAGATGGCCCAGACCGTGCTCGACGAAACGGGTTTCACACCGCAAAACAACGACATCGAGCTCGGCGCCACCCTCTCGCAAGGCGAAAGCATCGAAGAGCTGGAGGAAGAACTGCGCATCTGCGAGGAAAAAGAGGACTATGAGCGCGCCGAAGAAATAATGAAAAAAATAGAAAAACTCAAGAAATGAACAACACACAACAATATTTAGACCTTATCGGCGCTGCCGCCGAAACGCTCCTGCAGCGCACCGCTCTGCGTCCGACGACAGCCATCATCCTCGGCAGCGGACTCGGCAAACTGGCCGACAGCATCGAGGACGCCGACATCGTACCCTATACCGAAATACCTGGTTTCAAGCAAAGTACCGCCGTCGGACACAAGGGCAACCTCATCTTCGGACGCCTGAACGGAACACCCGTCGCAGCTATGCAGGGACGTTTCCACTACTACGAAGGCTACGCAATGCAGGATGTCGTCTTCCCCGTCCGCGTACTTAACGCACTCGGCATCAAGCGACTGCTGGTGTCGAATGCCGCCGGCGGAATGAATCCCGACTTCGCCGTGGGCGACCTGATGATCATCACCGACCACATAAGTTTTATGCCAAACCCGCTCATCGGCAAGAACCTCGACCAACTTGGACCGCGGTTCCCCGATATGACCACCGTCTACAGCAAAAGCCTCAGAACCAAGGCCCACGCACGCGCCGCCGAACTGGGCGTAACGCTGCGCGAAGGCGTATACGTGGCCGAAACCGGCCCCACCTACGAGACCCCCGCCGAATACCGGATGTACCGCCTTCTGGGCGGCGACGCCGTAGGTATGTCGACGGTGCCCGAAGTCATCGCAGCACGCCATTGCGGAATGGAAATCTTCGGAATGAGTGTCATAACCAACTGTGCCAAAGACCTTGGCGACGACTGCCTCAACGACGGCGACGACGTGGTTCGCGCCGCCGACCGCGCCGCCGACACAATGACCGAAATTTTCAAAGCACTTGTCTGAAGCGGAAAACGGAAAGCGGAAAGCGGAAAACGGAAAACGGAAAGCGAGGCTGCCGCGCCAGCCACTAACGCATTAACACATTAACGCATTAACGCAATAAAAATGTATTGTCCCCTAACTCCCCCCAACTCCCCCCCAAAAAAAATTAAACTTTAAAATCTTATGACTAAACAAACTTACAGCATCGAAGGACTCAAATGTCAGCACTGCAAGGCCCGCGTCGAAGAAGGCCTTAAGAAAATGGACGGCGTCGCTATGGCCGACGCCAATGTCGAACAAAAGCAAATCACCATCGAATACGACCCTGAGCGCATCAGCATCAGCGAAATACAGGAAGCAGTAGACGACCTTGGCTATGAACTGAAAATCTGACAGCGGAAAGCGGAAAGCGGAAAACGGAAAACGGAAAGCGGAAAACGGAAAACGGAAAACGGAAAGCGGAAAACGGAAAGCGGAAAGCGGAAAGCGAGGCTGCCGCGCCAGCCACTAACGCATTAACACATTAACGCATTAACGCATTAAAAATGTATTGTCCCTTAACTTCCCTTAACTCCCCTTAACTTCCCTTACCCCAAAAAAACTCTCAACTCCAATGACCCAAACCTTCCCAGTGGTAGGAATGATGTGCGCCGCCTGCTCGGCCAATGTCGAGCGCAAACTGGCGTCGCTCGACGGCATCAGCAGTGCATCGGTATCGTTGCCCGGCCGGACCGCCCTAGTGGACTACGACCCCAACATCATCACACCCAGCGAGATGCAGCGCCAGGTGGCAGCAATAGGCTACGACCTCGTCATCGAGTCCGACCGTAACAGCGAGGACATCGAGCGGCAGGCCTACATCACCCTCCGACGCCGCGTGTGGCTGTCGTGGATTTTCGCCGTCGCCGTGATGGCACTCTCTATGCTCTGGCATCCTGCCGCCAGCGGCGATGCAGCCAATCCCCAGCTTGTCAAAAACCTGATACTGATGTCACTGTCGCTGGCCAACATCGTCCTGTGCGGTCGCCAGTTCTACGTCACCGCCTGGCGCCAGCTGACGCACCGCAGTGCAAATATGGACACCCTCGTGGCACTTAGCACAGGCATTGCCTTCCTCTTCAGCCTCTTCAACACCTTCTGGGGCGAAGCCGTCTGGACACCGCGAGGCATCGAAAACAACGTCTGGTACGACGCATCGGTGATGATAACCACCTTTGTCCTCACCGGACGCCTGCTCGAAGAGAAAGCCAAAGGCAGCACCGCATCGGCCATACGCGCCCTGATGGGGCTGGCTCCGAAAACGGCACACCTCGTCACCGACGGCATCACCACCGACGTGCCAATAGCCACCATCCAGCCGCGCGACATCCTCGAAGTTCGCGCCGGCGAGAAAGTCCCCGTCGACGGAATCGTCAAAAGCGGCGAACCCTACATCGACGAGTCGATGATCAGCGGCGAGCCTCTCCCCGTCGGCAAGGCCAAAGGCGACACCGTCCTGTCGGGCACCATCGTCAAACAAGGCTCCTTCACAATGAAAGCACGCCAGGTGGGCGACAAAACCGTGCTGGCCGGCATCATCCGTATGGTGCAGCAGGCACAGGCCAGCAAAGCCCCCGTGCAGCGCACCGTCGACAAAGTGGCCCTGGTGTTCGTCCCCGCCGTAGTGGGCATATCGCTGCTCACCTTCGCGTTGTGGCTCATCATCGGTGGCACCGCCGCCCTGCCCCACGCCCTGCTGTCGGCAGTGTCGGTGCTGGTCATAGCCTGCCCCTGCGCTATGGGACTGGCAACGCCGACGGCACTGATGGTAGGCATCGGTCGCGCCGCCGAAAACGGCATCCTCATCAAGGACGCCACAGCCCTCGAGCAGCTGCACCGCGTCGACGCCCTCATCACCGACAAGACCGGCACACTGACCATCCCCAACCCCGACATCGACTTCACACAAAGCGCCGACATCCCCTACGAGCAGCGCGAAACACTAAAACCCCACACGCGCGAAGCCGTCGAACTGCTGAAAAAGAACGACATAGAAATCATTATGACCAGCGGCGACCGCGACGACGCAGCACACTTCTGGGCCACACAGGCCGGCATCGACAAATACCACAGCCAGGTGATGCCGCAGGACAAAGAAGACCTGGTGCGACAGCTCCAGCAGCAAGGCCACACCGTGGCAATGCTCGGCGACGGCATCAACGACTCGCAAGCCCTTGCTGCCGCCGATGTCAGCATCGCCATCGGACGCGGCACCGACATAGCAATGGAAGTGGCACAGGTGACGCTGATGGGCGACGACCTGCGCCGCATAGCCTACGCCATCAGCCTCTCGCGCCACACCGTCCGCACCGTCAAGCAAAACCTCTTCTGGGCTTTCATATACAATATAATATGCATCCCCCTCGCGGCAGGCGCACTCTACAGCCTCTGCCAATTCCAGATAACGCCGATGTGGGCCGCCGCACTGATGGCCTTCAGCAGCGTCAGCGTAGTACTCAACAGCCTCAGGCTCAAAATAAAAAACATCAAATAACAGACAACACATTCACTATTTGCAATTCAAAATGATAGTCCGCAATTGGCACATAGGCAAGGTCGCGTCTCTACGAGACGCATACGAGACGTTGATTATCAGTCACCGCACTGCGCTTCGCTTGTACGGTGTTATTAAGATTAAGCCTCTCCGAGGCTTCTATGTAGCAAATTCGGAAAATCATTTAATTCACAATTCACTAATCACAATTCACTAAACACTAATCACGATTCACTAATCACTAATCACAATTCACGATTCACAATTCACAATCACCCAATGCCCGCCAAACCATCATACCGCTATCCTCTGTTCACTGGTTACCGTCCACAGGTCGCCCGCTTGCTCATCACCCTGCTGCTCGTCCTGACGTTCACGATTCATAACGCCAAGGGACAAAGTTCAACATCGCTGAGCTACGGCATCGACCCGCATCGCGACTCGGTGGCAATCAGTCGCTACCGTGCCCGTATGGACAGCATACGCCGCGAACGGCCCACCGTGGCCCTTGTCCTCAGCGGCGGCGGAGCCAAAGGTGCCGCACACATCAGCGTCATCCAGCACCTCGAGCGCGCCGGACTGCCCATCGACCTCGTGATGGGCACCAGCATCGGCGGACTGGTCAGCGGACTCTACGCCTGCGGATACACCGGCGACGAACTCGAAGCCATCATCCGCAACCAGGACTGGGACTACCTGCTACGCGACACGCATCCGCGGCGTTTCGACGCGCTGACGCAGAAAGACTACGACCGGCAGTTCCAGCTCAGCATCCCCTACGGCACCTACAAATGGGACTTCCACAAGCCCGAAATCAACAGCCGCAGCGTCCTCAGCGACGGCATCGTGCAGGGACGCAACATTGAAGACCTCTTCGCCAGCCTCACCATCGGCTACGGCAACGAAATGGACTTCATCAACCTGCCAATCCCCTTCGTATGCGTGGCCACCGATATGATCACCGCCAAACCCAAAGTGTGGTTCAGCGGCAACCTCGTCGACGCACTACGCTCCACGATGTCCATCCCCGGCCTTTTCACCCCAGTCAAAAAGAACGGTATGGTGCTGATGGACGGCAGTATGCGCAGCAACTTCCCGGCCGAAATAGCCAAACAGCTCGGCGCCGACATCGTCATCGGCGTCGATGTGTCGGCCCCCGCCCTTGGCGCCGAGCAGATGCGCAATATGCTCGACATCGTCTACCAGACCACCGACCTGCTGGGCCGCGAAGCCTACCTCAAAGCACTGGCAGCCACCGACATATACATCCAGCCCGAGCTCAACGACTTTTCGCTCCTGTCGTTCGACAAAGAGAGCATATCCACAATGCTCGAACGCGGGCGCCAGGCCGTCCAACGCTATGCCGGCCGCATCGACACCCTGCGGCGCACCATCACCGACATCGCCGTCCGCAACCCCCACAACCGCAGCCTGCACAAGGCCGTCAACCTGCGCCAACAGACCATTCATATAGGCCACATCGAATTCAGCGGCATCAACGCCAAAGAGGAGAAATACCTGCGCGGACGCCTCTTCCCCGACGGACAATCCAGCCGGCAGATGCACATCCTTGAACTCGAAGACGCCATTGCGACAATGATGGGAACCAAGGCCTTCGAAAAGGTAACCTACCAAATCCTTGGCGACACCACGCCCTACACACTGCGCTTCAACTGCTACCGCGCCCCCGTCAACCAGGTGGGTGCCAGCGTGCGTTTCGACGCCGCCGATTTCGCCTCGCTGCTTTTCCACACTGGCATCAACGCCCACCAGCTGACAGGCAGCCGGCTCGACTTCACCGCCCGTCTGGGACTCAATTCCGTCATCACCGCCGCCCACACACTGCGCACCGGACGCGGCATCGACTTCTGCACCGAACTCTCGTTCCAGGCGGCACGCAACGGCGCTTTCCGCATCGAACCCTACAATTTCCGCATCGATTTCAACCGCGGCCGCGGCGACCTATTCGTCTCGCTGTCGCCCTGGCGGATGATGAACCTGCGACTTGGCGTGCGCGCCGACTACTTCTACCGCACCTCGATGCTCGCCGACTACTCGATGACGGGCTACAACTTCGACCAGATGAACAAATCGAACATCTTCATCGGTCCCTTTGCGCAGCTGCGGTCCGACTCGTTCGACGACCCCTACTTCCCCACCCTCGGCGTGCAGTTCCACGCCTCATACAACTGGTTTATCAAAGGGCTGCTCCACGACACCGAGCCCCTCCACGCGCTGCAGTTCGGCTACCGTTCGGCCCACAGCGTCGGACGCTTCACAGCCATCCCCTTTGTCGAAGCGCGCCACGTCAACGCCATCCTGGTACCCTACATCAATATGCTCTCCATCAGCAACGCCAACCGCATCCTCGACCAGCAGATCACCTTTGTGGGCATCAGTACGCCGGCTTCGGCACTGCGCACCCTGGGCACCATCGGCCTCAACCTGCGCCGGCAGTTCGGCAAACGCCATTACATAACCGCAACGGCACAGCTGCTGCACCAGTCGCAGGAACTCAAAGAGTTTGTCGATGCCGACGCATCGCAGACCAACATCGGCCTTGCCCTCGAATACGCCTACAGCTCCATCATCGGCCCCATCCGCGCCAACGTCCACTGGTCCGACATCAACCGCTCGGTCGGCTTCTACCTCGGCATAGGACTTGATTTTTAGTTATTAGTGACCTGTGAATAGTGACTTGTGACACGAATGCGCTCGTGTCACAGGACTCCGATTACTATTCACTATTATCAATTCAAAATTCCCTCAATCCTCTCCAGACCGTCAATCAGCATTGCTCGCGGACAACCGAGATTGATGCGAAAACAATTCTCGTAAGCCTTTCCGCCAAAGGTCGTGCCGTCGTTGAGGGCGACTTTGGCCTCGTTGACAAGCCTGTCGGCCAGCTCTTTATGTGCGATGCCGTATGCGCTGAAATCGAGCCAGGCCAGATAGGAAGCCTCGGGCAGAACGGCCTTCACTTTCGGCAGGCGTTCTTTCAGAAAACCGTCAAGGGTGCGGACATTTTCTTTCAGATAGTCAAGCATTTGCGTCAGCCATTCTTCGCCTTGGGCGTAAGCCGCCTCGGCACCGGCAAAAGCAAAGATGTTGCCGCCGGCCACACCGAGCGTGTCGAGCCAGCCGAAAAAGCGCTTCCGCAGCCTGTCGTCGGCAATATAGCACACCGAGCTGCCAAGTCCGGCGATATTGAACGTCTTGCTTGGGGCAAGGAACGTGATGCTGTTTTGCGCAGCCGCCTCGCTGACAGTGCTGTAGCTTACGTGACGGTGCGGCGGCAGGGTCAGGTCGGCGTGGATCTCGTCGCTGATGACGACGACGCCCTTCCGCTGGCATATTTCGGCAATGTGCCGCAACACATCGGCGCCCCACACCGTTCCCGCCGGATTGTGCGGATTGCTCATAATGAACAGCTTGCATCCATCAACTTTGCGCTCGAAATCGTCGAAGTCGATAGCGAAACGGCCCTCTTCGATTTTCAACGGGCTGCACACCAACGTGCGCTCGCTTCCCTTGGGCAGGTTTAGGAACGGCGGGTATACCGGCGTGGTAACCAGCACCTTGTCGCCGGGCTGAGTCAGGCAAAGCAGCGCGTAGGCTATGCCCGCCACGATGCCGGGGATGAAATGCAGCTGCTCCTGAGTGACGTTGATGCCATAGTGTTTTGACATCCAGCCTTTCACGGCATTCCAATAGTCCTCTGACGGCATCGTGTAGCCCAGCACAGGATGCTGGCAGCGCCGCATAAGCGCATCCATCACAAAGTCGGGCGAGCGGAAATCCATATCGGCCACCCACATAGGCAGCAGGTCGCCGCGCCCATACATCGACGGCAGCGCATCCCACTTGAAGCAGTCCGTGCCGCGCCGTTCTATCGGTTCATCAAAGTCGTATTTTTTCATTCTTCTTCTAAATTATCAGATTTGTGAAGGAAATTCAAAGGGTCCTCATATTCAATCCTGCCGTCTGGCGAGACAGCAATCACCACAAAACCCCGATTTCTGTTACTGAGCCATTTGTCTGCGGCCGCGATGTAGACCCGCCTGTCGCTGTCGACCGAAAAATAAGGCAAGACACTGCTTTCCAGCTTGCTGGTACATTTGTAAAGATAAAAGGCATAATCGTCCAATGCCGTATACAGATTGTCCAGCTCCACCTCGTCGGCACCGATGTCGCGCACCAGGCTGTCGACATATCGGTCGGAATAATAGACAAGCAAATACTGCGTCTCGTCGCTCGGCTGCACTATCAAGGCCGCCGAGTCGGGTCCCTGCAAGCTGTCAACGCTCTGTGCTCCAGCCACAAACGGAACAATAAGCATCAGGCAAAAAAGAATCTTCTCTTTCATATCCGTATTCATTAAGTTTTCAAAATAACGCATAACCGCCTTCGTAATTGTCCGGCAGGGTCAAAAAAAGTTATCCGCCCTCATTTTCACCTTTCTACAGTTCAACCGCGGGCCAGCCGTAGTCCTGATAGTAGCGGTAGTGTAGGCCGTGGCGTTTCAGGTAGTAGCGCAGTTGTTCGCGGCGGACAGCCTCTTGGACGTCGTGATTGGAATGAATATTCTGGTATACATCATAATACGAGCCAAAGATGCGGCGGGCACTGGGCTCCCAGCCTGCGCCGTCGACGGTCTGCTCGAACGACGAGACGCGGTATTTGCCGTCTTTCAGTTCCAGCGACATCAGTCCGCTGTGGTTGCCGCCCGAGACGCACTTCAGCGTGTCGCCGCTCGGCGTGTACCAGAACACCCAGCAGTCGCACAGCACAGGGACGTAGTCGGAATCGGCCAGCTCAGAGGCGACGACAGCAATGGTCGGGATGCAGATTTCGCCCTTCAGGTATTGTTCGCCAATCTCGCTCACCAGATAGTCGCCTATGGCGTCGCGCCGGGCCTGCTCGTCGCGGCTGATGGCAATATGGCGTATGCAGTCGGCCTTGTGTCCGTCGAAATCCGACATCAGCCAGCGGCCGTCAACGCGCTCCATATAGAGCTTATGTTCCTCGACCTCATCCTCTTCCGAATTTCCACTTTCACGCATTGACGCACTATCCCCATCTTCCACTAACGCATTCCCACATTCACACATTAACACATTCTCCTCCTCCCATTTCTGTCGCACGCTAATGGTGGCCACGGCGTGGTCCTTGTCGGTCATTTCCACGGCGGTGACGGTGTAGTCGGCGATGGTACCGCCGTTGCCGGTGACGAAATAGTATAGCCATTCGTGGTCCATAGCCTCAAATTCAGGCAGATAGTTAAACATCGTGTCCAGCACGGCGTAGAAGTCCGCCGTCATAAAGTCGCGAGCCTCCTCGCGCAGTTCGTGGTCAGGGATATACTGGCACAGCTCCCCTGCCCTTTTCTTCAGTTGTTCCTCGTTGTTTGTAGCGCAAGCCGCCAGCAAAACAACAGCCAAAGTAGTAATAATCAGCTTCTTCATATTTGTTAAATTTGTTAATTTGCCAATTAGCCAGTCAAATTTATTTGACATTTGTGATAATATCAAGTCAGCAAGCCTGAAAAATAATTATTTATGAAAATTCACGGCCATTTACGGCAATTCACGTTCAAAGAATAATTTATGGTAATTCCTGTTTTAAAAAAGTTGAAAAAAAATAATTTATGGTTAATTCCTGGTCAATTTATGGTAATTCCTGTTTTAAAAAGATTAAAAAACAACAATTTATGGTTAATTACTGGTCAATTTCTGGTAATTCCTGTTAAAAAAAGTGAGTTTAATTTATCGGACAACTCAGCGGACCGGTTATTCCGCAGCCGCGGTTGCGGACCAGCCACAACTGGGCATAGCTGCAGGTGGCCTTGTATTGTCCGCCGCGACGTTCAATCTCCTCCACGGCGCGCCGCACCAGTTCGCTGGCAACGCCCTGTCCGCGCAGTCGGTCGTCGACGTAAGTGTGGTTGATGACATAGACGCCATCCCGTTCGGGGAACGTCACCTCCCCTACCTCTTCGCCGCCCTCGACGGCGTAAATTCTGTTGTATTCAGTTATGTATTCCATTGTCAATGTGTTTATTCGTTAAGCAAACAGTCAAATTCATTTGACATTTATGATAATTGTGATCAAAACAAGCCTGAATTCAAAAATTATTTATGTGGGCAACCTCTAAAGTTCGTGTAATTCGTGTTTTGCTTGGTACAAGCTCCTGTGGAGCGCGTAGAGTGGCCCCGTGTGTGGCAGCATCGTTTGCTTTCACAGTTAATATTTACGGAGTTTTTAATTCGTTTAATTCGTTTAATTCGTGTTCAAAAAAATAAATGTATTTATGGTTAATTCCTGGTCAATTAATGGTAGTTCCTGTTCAAAAAAAAAGTTAGTTTTGCTCGAATGTATTTATGTTTTGTGTGTGTTGTGGCAGGGCGTTGCGGCCGGCGTCGGTCATCAGCCCTTGGCGTTCCAGTTCTTGACAGCGTTGGATGTTGAGCTCCGTCCAGTGGCTGTTCTTGCGTCGCGGCGATATGCGTTGTGCCAACCGGCCATCGGGCAGCTTCTTGACGGTAGAGTCTATCCACCCGAAGCAGAGCGCCTCCAAAACCACCTCGACATACGGCAGCGCCCCCGCAATCGCCGCCTTTCCCCTAAAGCACGCCACCCAGCATTCCCGCTCCCGCCCGTGGTTCTTCTCCATCCACCTGCGCGACCCCGCCCTCTCCTCGAATGTCATCAAATTCCGTATCTCCATAACTATATTATTCTAAATTTACATATTCACAAATTAACGCATTGACACATTCATTCACCTTATGTCATACCTCAAAAAATGTTTCTGGTTGCAAAGATACGGGTTTTAGTTTAGTTACACATTCTTGCAAATCGACTCAAGTATTCACGCATCACTTATTGTAATATTGCATTCAATTATTTAATAATTTCCTTTATGATATGCACTATTATTGTAACATTTATTGCAACATTTATTGTAACATTTATTGTAACATTTATTGTAACATTTATTGTAACATTTATTGTAACTCAACTATAAGCCAATAACCTTTTTTCTTTGCTCCTTCTCTCACAATCACCTTCATAGAAGACAGGTATGCGATATCTCTATAAATGGTTTGTCGGCTTACATTAAGTTTTTTCGCCATTTCGGTTTGACTAATATGAGGGGTGTCTCGAATCAATTGTATGATTTGTCTCTGGCGAGAGGATAATCTGTTGAGTTCTACCATATCATTCAAACTCTCATTCTTGACATCTTGGTGCCAATAAGGATGGCAAGGTATGTCCATCAAGAAATAGGTCCTGTCATCATCAGTTTCTATAACTGCTTTGCCCGAACCATTCTTACGGAGTTCTTCCTGAATGGTTGGAATACCCGTTGCGCGGCCTTCAGTCAAGTCTAATTCTTTCAAGAACTCACCAAGACGACGATTCCGATAACGTCGAGATCGCAATATCCTTGCCTCTTTTATTGCCTTCAAACTGATGGAGCGATCAGGGCCTGCGTGACTGAGAATCGTGATCTTTTCGGGCTCTATGGTAATCTCGACAGGTTCTCTCACCTGGTAGTTCCTATGGTATAATGCGTTGACAACGGCCTCTTCCAATGCCTGATATGGATAATTAAAGAACCGTATTGACCTCTCATCATTCTCTGGTTTGATTATTTGTTCTTTAATCACATTTGTACGAAGATAGTTTAGTGTCTCGCGAATCATATAGGGTACGGGGCCTTTTATAACAGGAGCCTCGACCAGATTGTTAGGGTTTGTTTCCCGACCCTCTGGGAATGTTACAATTTCCACTTGGGAGACGGGGAAGAACTTCGTCGGCTGTCCGCAGAACATCATTGCGGCTACATTCTTAATCATACGTTTTTCCGTGGGCCCTTCCAGCAGGTTCATTTGTTCCAATATGCCCAAGAGATTCCCTGTTAGATTTTCATTGGCCAAGCGGCTGTTGACAGTCACAAGGTAATCACGCAATAGCGTCGTAGAAATATCTGCTGTTTGAATATCAGGATTGCCTCGGTCATCAAAAGGTACGCGGTTCGCCATATCCCTTAATTCGTCCAGAACCTCACCTTTGGCAACAATACTGCTCGAACCACTGCGAATATAATACCTCATCTGTTTTGCCTTGGCCTTTACATCCATAGGTATCGCGTAAGGACGGTTCACACCCGATGGTGCCCATATCACCAGCACAGGCTTTCCATCCACCTCTTCTACCGATGTCCTCGGCAGATAGTATGGGTCGAACATATTGTTGAATCCCACCATCTGTTTAAGAATGCCGTCCACCATCTCGATTTTGATTCCTGTGACAGGTCGCTTTGCAAGTCCATTTCCGTCTTGCTCCACTCCTACGAGCAAATAGCCACCTCCGAGGTTATCGAAGTCGTTGGCAAACGCACAAATACTATGATAGATGTCCTCAGGGTTCCATCCCTTCTTAAACTCTATCCTGTTTCCTTCAATCTTTCGCTTGTTTAGCAAGTCTTCTATATTAATCGGTAATGCCATATTTTATTTTTTTTCACTGCTACTCACACATTAATGCATCTACACATTTTACAGTCTCTATTCCAGTTGCAAAGATACGGGTTTTATTTCAAATGTCAAAATTACATACTAATGCATTTACACATTTACACATTCTATGATTTACATATTCACGCATTGTTTATTTTTCAGTTATTTCCCAGTGGCCGCTGTAACCGCTGCCAACATAGCGGATATGCGGCATTTTGGCAATATGGCGTTTGATAGTTCTAAGGCCCTTTCCACTTATTTCCGATAGTTCCTCTGTTGTTATTTTAGAATTCTGTCGTATCTGACATTCAATCCAACCATCAAGGTTTTCTTCTTGAGTGCCACCTTGAGTGCCACTTTGAGTAACATCTTGAGGGACATCTTGAGGGACACCTTGAGTATCATCTTGGGTATCACCTTGAGTATCACCTTGAGTATCACCTTGGATATCATCCTGGGTGCCACCTTGAGTGCCATCAACACCGTCTCGCGCTATTCTTTTTCAGAGAGCCTGGCATATCATTGGCAAAAGCGCATATCGCTTCCTGAAACTTATCCATATTGCCTGTTGAAGTTGTCAGTTCAATACGATAACTCTCATCAGAATGAATTATCTCATATAATTCATCTTGTTTCATATTTCAATAATTGTTTCCGGGTGCAAAGATACGGATTTTATTATAATTGTCAAAATTACAGACTAACGCATTTGCACATTCACGCAGTCTTGTATAAAAGTTCTTCCAGTTCTTCATCTTTGAGTTGTTTTTTTCGTGTTATTCATTGACAGTTAACCTCTCACTTTTTAGATACAAGTGGTTCGCAATAGTCTTTGCACACCACGCGGTCGCGCATCAGTTTGGGGTCGTTGAAGTTTCGGTTGATGTTTATTGTCAATTCGGAATAGTTGTCTGTTTTGTCATCTATCTGATAATAATATGGCTTTATCGATACGCAGTTGCGGTGCTCGAAAATGGTGTTGAGCAATGTTCTGTCACTATTGCCGCAGGAGTGGCCCATAATGACAACTTGGAAAGGAGCCGACTCGATGAACTCGAGCATACGACGATAGTTATCGTGTTCCTGATAGCGGATGGATTTTACGTGTCGCATACACTCGCTATCATTTTGTTCCTTGAGCCTCTTATAATTCTCGTCCAATTCATCCCCATAGCCGAAGATTACGCTTTGAGGATCGTCCAATTTCCCGTGTATGTAGTTGACCGTCGAATTATCTGCCAAATACATTTCCGGGGTATTGGTGTAGTTAAAGTTTAGTATCATAAAGTTTTTTAGTTCAAAAAAGTCTTCAGAATTGTTTTTTCCTGACACAACAACTTCCCTACGTTTTACCGGTTTATATATCTTCTCTTTAATATCTTCAATTAAAGAGACATCCCATTTAGTCTCTTCTCTTAGATACTCAATCAGTTTGTTACTTAAATATTCAAGCTGTATGTTTAGTGACCTATAATTAACTGGCCGGTGTATTTCAAAAGAGTGTTTGACTATGGTTAATTGTGAATAGTATTCTCGTTCAATATCTACCCACTTTTTCGTTTCGATTTGTTTATTGATTTGTTCAAAGAAATTATCCGTGTATTTTAACAAACCAATATCTTTATTTTTTTTAATAAAATTCACCAACAAGTTTCCATTCCACACCTTTGGTCTTTCATTATGAATAAAATATATCGACCAAAATTCATTCCAATTAAAATGACTGTCAATTAATTTAATGGAACACAACTCATCGGACAATTCATTCGTATGTTCTTTCAGCAACTGCATCCCCTTTTTGTCCCAATACCAGTTGATGAAATCCGCATAGCTTGTTTTCAAGCCGTGCGCTATGTCGAAGCCGTTGCCTATGAGTACAAGCCTATTCATCTATGGCAATACTTTCAATTGTAGTTACGAATGGCAAATATCTAATTTCGCCTCTTCTCTGAGTTTTGAGAACATCGATGTTGCCAATATTTGATGGACTTTGGGGGTCATATTCAAGCAGTAGATATTTTACTGCATCATTCTCCATTCTCTTAAGGTAACCTGACGGCACATTGTCTGGATCTACCAACAAAGGTTCTTTTGTCAGTAGATAAGCCCTTGGATTACTCCAGTAATGGAATAAAAGATACTTCAAACTCTTGTATGCCGCCAACTGTTCATCTTTCAGCATGTCCTCTTTGATACCAATGGCTATTCTCCCGGCAGCCTCAGTTTTTGGTCGAGCGGAAGGCCCAATGGCGTACATCAGTATCAAATTCAGATTCTTGTTTAACAACGCCTCTCGTTTTATATTAGGAAGGTCAACAGGAATGCTCCCATAGATAAAGATGTCTTCCGCAGCCATTAACAATGAAGGTGTATGATCATAGATCTTATCAATTTTCACAAATTCATCATACCATTTTTGTGGATGAAATTCGGTCGATTCGTAGGCTTTCTCAAAATGGTAATAGAGTTCTGTATAAGGAATGTCCCATTTTACGATTGTACGAAGGTCGTTAGTGGACAGAGGAATGATTTTCATTCCCGTTACATATTTTTCAGGATCTTGATAATCACAATATATAGCATTTTTCCTCAACCTAAAATCACTAATGACATTTACATGAAGGTAACTGGAGGCAAATACGCAATAGCTTTTGGCGTTACCAGTTTTTAGCAGGTGATTGCCTAGATGTCGTGATACAGGTTCCATCTCCATTCGACGCTGGTTGGTACTCTCTGCCAAAGTTGCTTCCAGCAGAAGTGTGTGTGCCGGATAATCTTTTGTCGCAGCATATTCATAAACAATGTCTGCCTCGCCTCCAGCTGCATGGGTAATTGGCAACAGATTAGCATCAAGACATAACTTCATGTAATCAAGTATCCTTCCTTTGTATCCGCTGGCTTTATACCAAATGATACCAAGTACATATTCAAAGATAGTGGGGGTATCGGCATTATCGGTAACCTTCTTACTTATTTCATCATCGTTACGGCAGTCGAAGTCGTCAAGCAGTTCCATCAAGTCATTATCAGTAAACCGTGTATCAACCATCGTCTTGAATCTGTCATAGCGTCGTTTCTCAACTTCAGAATATGCTTCGTCAATGTTTTCCAGTTCTATGCCAAGCTCCTCATTGAGTCTTGCAACAACATCTTCTTTATCAAACTTCAAGGCAGGACAGATGTCTTCCATCTTGCGGTCATACTCCAACTCGGCTGATGGTGTGTATGCCGACAGATAGAGTTCTTCAATGGAGGAAGCAAAGAACTGCTTTGGTACCATATCAAGTTTTACCTGTTCATCACCGAAAATTATTACATTAGCAATGTTAAGATAACGGCGGTTCAGGTCGAAATAGTCTTGCAATGTTGCCAAATTCTTAATGAGGTGCATCATCTGAAAGAAAGCCGTCTTTAATTCTTCTTCAGTGGTTACATTGTCGAAGATTGACGGCAGCAAATGCTTATGAGGCGCATTCTTAATTGCGACTAATGACACGGTATCAAATAAATATTTACGCCAATAACGTCCAACATTGCTGACCTTGGTTGTTTGCTTATACAACAAGTGTGCTTTACTATAATCCTTACTCAAAAAGACATCTTTCAGCAATAGGTAAAGGGGATAATATGGTTTATCATAGTTACGGCTTTTGCGATTCAAGCCTATCTGGGTGATGATATACTCGTTGGCTTCATTCTCCATCAAAACCTGATATGCTTTCTTGTAGTTCTCCTTTGTCATCATCACATGAACGATGATCTGCTCTTTACTTTTTTCCCTTCTTCGAATAGCCTTAATATCCTCTATCATCTGTTCTGTGATTTCAGCAGAAGTACAGAGCGGTGCTAAGAAGGTGAACTCTTCATAGGTCAGATAATCAAGCCTTGACAGAAGATAAAGTACCACGACAAATGGCCTGACAAAAACGCCATCAGTTTTAATGAATGTCTTAAGCAATTGTTTCAAATAGACATAGCTGTCTTTAGAAATAAGCAGCGGATTGTCTGAACTGTAGTTTTCGCTTTGAGATATTTCAAGTATGCGGCGGCCTACTTCTGTCAAACGATGGTTCTCGTTAATAAGTCCTAAGTCAACAAGGCCAGATGTCTTTTCGCGGGCCGCTTTATATTTGATAGAGTCATCACCAACTGTCAAGCCTCGCTCCCGCATAAAATCATAGTAACGGTTCTTGATGTCATAGATATCCTTCTGCCCTGGAGCCATATATTTCTTTTCCCACCCCAGGTTGCTATTTTCAGGTATCTTCCAAAAATCATCAAGACAAGCCAACTGCTTCTCAATAGAATAGTTGAACTCTTTTGTTCGAAAACTCGTGGTACCAAGTGACCAGAAAAACGAGCTGTATGACAGCGTTTCGATGATGTTTTTACCCATTCGGCTAATAGTTTTTAACCAATACTTCTACTGTTCCAGAATTTTTACCCTCTACTTGATAGTTGGAATTACTATAGTCCATATTAATTCCCACCACTTGCATATTCCGTTGCTCAATCCAATTGATAAGTAAATGATTCTTCCTACCTTTGTGCTCTAGCATATTCGAAAGTACAAAGTGTATGCCTTGTTCGTTTAGCCTGTCCATGAAGTCAAGCAGGTCTTGTTCATCTCTCTCCGTCCAGCCACCACCTTCATTATAGGTGGCAGTACTGATAAGGTAAGGTGGGTCTAGATACACAAGACTGTCACCATCCAGTTGATAGATGTCGAAACGCCGGAAATCATTGTTCTGTATCACAGGATGCTGAGCCTTCAGCTTGTCAACAAACACCTGCAACTTGCGGCGAATAACGTCGTTGAAATCGCGTTTGCCCACAGGCAGATTATACTCTCCTCTGTCATTGAACCGCATTTGATTGTTGAATCCGAATACCACCAATGCATAGAGCATAATGTAATGCTGGTTGTTGCGAGGGCTGTTATTGTAGTCTTGCCTTAGTTGCAAAAAAGGTTCCTTATTGTATCGCGAAACACCTTTCATGGGATTACCGCCATAATAGGCAAAATTGTGGTCTTTTGTCTTAGAAAAACCATAATGCTCCACAATTTCATCCATACGCTTCAATATGGTATTGATGTTTAGACGTAGGAACATTTTCAAAAGTCCTATCAACTCGCGGTTACCATCATTATAGATGTAGTTGTCTGCTTGAGTATTGATTCCTACATTGCATCCTCCACAGAACATGTCCACGAAGGTGCTGATATGCTCCGGGAACACAGGCAGCAGCTGGTCCAATATGCGAGCTTTGCCGCCGATGTAGTTCAGGGGTGATACCGTGAACCAACTATTCATCTCTGAACGGCGCATAGGAACAGTCTTTCTTGATTACCTATGTTCTCACCTCGTCCTGCCGAGAAAGGCTTAAAGTCTTGGGTAAACACTCTCACCTCTCCATGCTTGCCAAGTATGCGCATTATCTCTTCGTCGCTAATTTTGGCATTGCTTCGTATCTGGAGTTTCTGCCCATTGTTATTGTATGACAGCATGATATATCGGCAGTGCAACTTATTGACAAGATCCTCCAGAGACTCATTTGCCGTAACTTTGCAATACTCGCTTTTCATCGCTGAGCGATCCATCTTCCTTGCCACACCAACTACATCTGGTCGTTCCCATCGGGCCACATTTTCCAGCAGATGATATGCATCGCAATAGTTGCGGGAATTGTAAGGAGGGTCAAGGTATGCAAGGTCACAGGTAACTTCATTAGCCAACAGATTGGCATCCATATTGAAGCAGCGGTTCCCAGGATTCAACTCGTAATCCAATTTGGGTAGACGCAACTCAAAGTCATTATTATAGGTTGCGTTCTGTATATATGAATCGTAATGCCCGTAAGTGTTGGAAATTCTATCCATCGCATACACCAACGAGGTGATGACAGCTGCACGTTCCCGCTCATTCAGTTCGCTAGCTGCATATTTCCGCTCCACATCTTCTCTGATGAAGCCAATTCTTCGGCAAACATCCGCACTGAAATACGTATCGCGGAAAGTCTGATACATATAGTTATCTTCCCTTGAAGTGTCAACCTTGTTGTAATAGTCAAGCAATTCTTCCAACCTCCGGATATCTACATCCTGTGGTGAGAACCAACAGAGTGCAGCCAGATAGTTGCAGTACATCATGTCGTTAACCAACAACTGCTTATCAAGAAACGCAAAGGAAACTGACCCAGTACCTGAAAAAGCATCAAGTACAGACGTCACATTATTGCACTCTTCATCCACTATACGTCGGATGAAGGGGAGCAACTTAAATTTATTGCCTAGATATCGTCGATTATTAATTTCAAATTTTTTTATCATTGTATGATTTGTGAATGAGGCGTTTGATTGTATTTACACATGTACTTTTGAAGGCTCTTACTTTTTGTCCATTATACCACCATCTTCTAAGGCATTTGCTGGATTACTTTGCCATTAATTAGTTTTCCGTTTTTATGTTTGTCGCGCTTCACTCCATCTGCACCCCAGGTGCCCCATTGCTTGAAAAAGAATGCTGAGCCTTGCCGTTCTGTCTGTTTCTGGATGGAAAGTACCCACTCTTCTTTCATTGGGCGGGCTTGGGGACCACTTTCGCCACCGACAATCACCCAGTCGATATTGTCGAGGTTCAATTCTCCTAAGTCTTCAATCAGAGGTTCACATGATAGAAAACGTATCGGAGCGGGAAGGTTGCGAAGGCAGTCAATGCGAGGCTTGGAAGATTGGCATTCCACGGTCACACCCAGCCACGCATTAGCAGGCACTTTATGAGAATGGAAGTACTCGGCCATACGCTCGGCACGTTTGGTGAGTAACTGGTAGCGATGCTGCGGGGTTCGACGGATGGTATCCATAACACGGTTGATGAACTCAAAAGGGACATCCTTGTGGAAGAGGTCGCTCATGGAGCAGACAAAAATTGTATGTGGTTTCCGCCAAGCGAGTGGTTCCTCAAGACAATCTTTATGCATTGTAACTTGAAAACAATTGGTATATTTTTCTAACCCCATAGCCTTCAAGCGTCGAGACATCACCTCAGCATAGCAGTGTGCACAACCCTGTGAAATCTTATCACATCCCGTGATAGGATTCCAAGTTTTGTCTGTCCATTCTATTTTGGTTGTCTTCATTGTTTTGTTATTTTATACGAAACAATGCGTTTCTCTTTGTATACTTTGTTGTAATTAACGAGTGGGGTTTGTGCATCATACCCAATCAAGTTTTCTTTCTTCATTTCCTTCAATTTGTCGGATGCATGTTGGGGAATATGCCCCTGTTCCAATGTGTAGTCAAATACATCCTTGTTTGTTCGCAATTCTCCATTCAGTACTTTCTGTCTTAAGTCTTCTTGGAATGACTCAATTTTTGTTGGTTTCTTCTCTCCAAAAAGTTCTAGTTGTCCTTTTTTCTTATCGTCATCGATGTCAAAGTTGGCCTCACCATTGATTGCGTTCTTTTTCCAAACGGTTCGTAAGAACTTATCAACCGCAAGAGGATGTTTGGCACCAAAGATAATGCCATAGATATTGGCGCCTTTCTTTATCGTAAAAGGATAGAGTTTTAGCTTGGACCCTTGGGGCAGGCGTTCCTTCAGCTGCTCAAGTATGCTCCGATGAACATATTTGTATGGGTTTTGGCGAACTTTATCCATGTCAATCTTCATGTTGGTTTGGAATGCTTCAGTCTCACCAAATCGAATAAAGTATGAGGATGAAAGATAATACAGGAAATCTGTTTGAGGGAGTTTTTCCAAATCCGAGAGGTATTTGTCGGCTAAAAACTTCATGCCATTTTGGTCAAGAAAGGCCAACGCAGGATGGGCATATATGGTGCTGTGACATTTTGGAAACAGTTCAGCAAAGTCTTCGTTATGGAATTGCAAAAAGAGGTACTTATTGTAAAGTCTGCTCAACTCTTTCTCCTCACCAATGTAATGCTCACAACATTGCTTCAACGAGTTGAATTTGGTGGTGTCATACTCATTCAGACAAACATGAACCTTACATCTTTTCTGAAAAATATTTCCGGCTTGCCCCTTTATCTGCTGAAGAATTCGAATTGGACTTCCTGCAACAGTATTGAGGTCACGCCCTGTTCCTGCGAAGAAGTCAAAAATCCAAATGTCATCATCGGCATGGCTCATCACGAATGTAGGCAACCACTCTTTAAGATAATCCTCAAAGATTTCCAGTTTCAGTATTGTTTCCTCATCAAAGGGGTGGTCATGTAAATCGCGAGTAGGCATTTTTTTTACAAATAACGAATTAGAGTTGATTATATTGCTTTTCTTTTATTATTCTCCTTTGATAGTTATCACATATATGATACGACTTAACCACAACGACGGAGCGCCGAGAGGTCACCGACGGATTGCCAATAAATAGCGCTGCGCTATCCTTAACTCCTGATATGCCTAATATGTGCCGTATAGTCATTGGTGGGCTTCCTCCTTTTCAAGTTCTTTTTCTAGTTCCTCTATCGTGGGTAACGTCGATACCCATTTGTCGGCAACCTCTCGGCTGACTTCTGTCTCCCACGATGCCACACCTATGGGTTTGTTCATCCCTGCAAGAGAATAGCGTACTACCGTTTCGTTCTTGCTTTTCACCAAAAGAAGGCCAATGGTTTTGCCGTCTGTTTCGTATCTTATGGTTTCGTCTACCACGGTTTGATAGAAGGACAACTGTCCCATCATACCGGGATTGAAGGGCACGGCTTTCAGTTCTATTACCACATAGCAACGCAGTCGCAGGTGATAGAAAAGCATATCGATGTAATAGTCCTGACCTCCCATTTCAAGATGGACCTGACGGCCAACAAAAGAGAACCCTTGTCCCAATTCAAGAAGGAAGCGCGTGATGTGGGTTGTCAGCCCATCCTCTATTTCTTTTTCCCTGCTATTGGCATCGGCACCGGTGAAGTCCAACAGGTAGGGGTCTTTGAACATCTGTTGCACCATATCGGACTGCACTGCGGGAAGTGTCCCGTCGAAGTTGCTCGGCAGCTTGCCTTTGCGTTCCAAGGTGTAGTTGTCCAGTTGTAGTTCAAGGATGTTTTTGCTCCATCCGTGCTTTATTGCCGCCATTGCATATGCTAATCTTCGATTAGGTTCTTTGGCCTTCTCCATCAGGCAGATATTGTGACGCCAGGGCAATTGTGCAACGCTGCGTTGCACAATTGCTTCGTCGGGCCAAATCTCGGCGAAGCGACGCATATATTTCAGGTTTCTCGGCGAGAATCCGTTTTGGTCGGGAAACGCTGTTTTCAAATCCGCAGAGAGCCTGTCAACAATACGAGCGCCCCATCCATCTGCTTTCTGTCGCTGGAGGATATGTTTGCCAATCTGGTAATACATCATAGTCATCTGCACGTTGGCAGTCCACATAATCTGCCTGCGGCTGTTGGCAACGAGTTCCTTCAGTGTGGAGAGAGTTTCTGCATACCATTCGGGCAGATTGTTCTCAGCGGGAGGTACGGGGAAAAACGCCTCCTCTTGTTTGGATGCGCGACCTTTTCTTGTTGTCAGTTCTTTGCCCATCTTCTTAGCTGTTCTTTTGGTAAACTACCTGTTCTTCTTGATCCATAGTAATATGCAGGCGAAGGACTCGTGGCCAGAAAAGCTGTAGTTTGCCATTTTATTTGTTCTTTAATTTAAAATGCAAAATTACGAAGATTTTACGATATAGCAAAAAATAAGTGAATATTTTAATGTATTAATGCGTTAGCGAGTTAATGCGTGAATGTGTTAATGCGTGAATGTGTTAATGTGGTAATTTGGGAAGTCGTGAATGCATTTATGATTGCTGAAGGAACATAACGTAATATATAGGCAGGTAGGTGATGCCGTTGGTTGTGGAGGTTTCGCGGGTATTGGAGAAGACGTAGGATTTGCGGATGTTGTATTCTTCAACTTGCAAGAAATGGTTGAGGGCGCTGTGGACATTGTAGTCTTTACCTGACTTGACCTCAATTGGCGCTACGGACATATTGTCGTAGTCGTCTATCAGATAGTCCACCTCTCCGTTTTTTTTGTTGTCGTAGTAGAAAAGGTTGAATCCATGAGCTCGTAGTTCTTGAGCCACAACAGTTTCATATACTGAGCCAAGGTTGGTGCTGCATTCATCGCTCATAATGGGAATGATGTTGTTGCGGTAGAGTATGCCGGTCAGTATGCCCACATCGTTCAGATAGAGTTTTAAGAGGTTCTTGCCGCTGTTCTCAATCAGAGGAAACGACGGTTTGCTGATGGCCTTGACCTCCAGGGTTATGCCTGATGAGATAAGATAATCGAACTCGTTGGCGTAGTCGGCCATACGCTTGCCAGTCTTGCCTTCAATCTGCTGTGCCACGATGCGCTTCTTGCGATTCTCCATATTGGATGGAACCATTTCGTATATGCGCTGTATTCTCAGGCGTTTGTTCACCGACTCGTAGCGTGAGGCATCGACTCCATACAGGTGATGTATGTTCTGCTGAATAGAGCGTATTTCCAGTATGTTCTGAGTGGATACAAAGGTGTTTACGGCATCGGGCATTCCTCCGACGATAAGGTATTTGCGGAAAAGGTCGAATATGCGGTTGTGAAGGGCTTCGGGCAACGCTTCCTGGCGTATGAACCGGGTGCGCATTTCATCGATAAACGTACTGCCCACGCCATTGGCTATGAGGAATTCTTCGAAGTCCATAGGGTACATATGGAGTATGCGGATGCTTCCCAATGGGATGGAAGAGGTCTGCTTCAACGTAATGCCGAGTTGTGAACCGCTGGCTATATAGTTAAAACGGTCTTCGTCGCGCAAGAACTTCAGCATAGTGAGCAGATGAACGTAGGCTTGTATCTCGTCGATAAAGACAAGTGTTGACGCCTTGTCACCCATTTTATCACCCGCAATGGTACTCAATGCCATATAAAAATCGGATGTCGTTTTGGCTTCGGCAAACAACCTGGCTCCAACTTTGTCAGCCTCCATATTCAGCTCTATGTAATTCTTGAACAACCGTTGTCCAACGTGTCTAATGATGTACGACTTGCCAATCTGACGAGCTCCATCGACAATCAAAATCTTGTCACTACCAGAGCAAAGATGTGCTTCTATCTGATTTTCAATCTTTCTAAATAGCATAATTACATTTTTCCTATAAATTTCACGCTGCAAAAATACACTTTTCCTATAAAATAAGTATGCAAAAAATACACTTTTCCAAAAAAAGAAGCCAGCGGCCCACGGTGAATCTGCGGACCGTTTACTTTATGTGCTTAGATAGTAGCTACTTGAGCTCTATCCCGCCGAAGTTGCAGTGGCCTTTGAGGTAGAGGGTCTTGGCACCGTCGGTGGGCTGGGTGCAGCAGTCGCAGTCGACGCCAGCGAAGGTGGTGTCGATGCCATTATTGACACTGACACCTTTTGGGAGGCGGATCTGGATGCCGCCGAAGCTGCAGTCGACATTGATGACGGCACCGTCGCGTATGTCGGCATCGCGCAGGTCGAGCCCTGCGAAACCGAAGCTGACGTGCACGTCGGCACCCTCGAAGGTCTGGCCGTCATAGCTGTATTCCTGCTTGCCGAAGTTGACTTCTACCTTGTGCAGCTTGCTGCCATCAAAGGCGACAGGAACGGCCTGTTCAGCGATGCTCTTACGGTCACTGCTCTTCTTGTTGTTGAAGAAGATGAGCTCGACACCCCATACCACGGCTACGAGGCAGAGCATATACTGCCAGATGTCGTTCCAGGGGATAATGCTGCGGGCGGCGAGGAGCAGCAGTATGCCAATGCCGCAGCCGATGATGGCACCGGCCTTGTGGCGGTCGTTGAAGATATTGATGAAACAGGGAATGATGACGAAAAGAGCCCACCAGCCTTCGAGGCTGATGCTGATAACGTCGAGGAGCTCGAGGGCCCACACGATGCCGAAGGCAATGAGGGCAATGCCGCCAATGATTTTGCTTGTGCGTTTCATTCTTTCTCTTTTTTATAATGCGAGGAGCAGACCCTGAGGGCTGCTCCTCGCTTGTGATTATTCTTGCTGAAATGCTATTATTTCTGCATAGTGCGGAGTCTCTCGGTGAGCATCGGAACGATCTTGTGCAGGTCGCCTACGATGCCGATGTCGGCAACTTGGAAGATGGGGGCGAACTTGTCCTTGTTGATGGCGATGATGAGTTCGCTCTCTTCCATACCGGCGAGGTGCTGGATGGCACCACTGATGCCGCAAGCCATATAGAGGGCCGGGCGGACGGTCTTGCCGGTCTGACCCACCTGACGGCTGGCATCCATAACGCCGGCGTCGACCATAGCGCGGCTCGACGACACTTCGCCGCCAAGCTCTTTGGCCAGGGCCTCAAGCTTGCCGAAGCCGTCCTTGGTGCCAACACCGCGGCCACCGCTGACGAGGATCTTGGCCTCGCTGATGTCGGTGACAGTCTTCTCTTCCTTGACGGTCTTGACCAGCTTCACGCGGGCAATCTTCTTGGTGTTGAAAGTGACATTGTAGTCGACGATCTCGCCTTTGCGGCTGGCATCGGCAGCCATTTTCTGCATAACGCCGGGGCGGACGGTGCTCATCTGCGGGCGATGGTTCTTGCAGAGGATGGTAGCCATCAGGTTGCCGCCGAAAGCGGGACGGGTCATACGGAACTCGTGAGCCTCGTCGTCGCTGATTTCCAGCTTGGTGGCATCGGCGGTAAGGCCAGTGCGGTTGCGGGCGCTGACGCGCGGACCGAGGTCGCGGCCGATGGTGGTGGCGCCGATAAGCATAATGCTCGGCTTCTGCTCGGTGATGATTTGGGTAATGGCCTCGGTGTAGGGCTCGGTCAGGTAGTCCTTCAGCAGGTCGTTGTCGACCACCAGCACCTTGTCGGCACCGTGCTCTATAAGGGTCTGGGCCAGGGGCTTCACATCCTTGCCAAGAAGCATAGCGACAACTTTCTCCTGGTTGGCGTCGGCCAGCTCGCGGGCTTTGCCCAGCAGTTCGAGAGCCACATTCTGCAGTTTGCCGTCACGCTGCTCGGCAAACACATATACATCTTTATATTCTGCTAAGTTCATATTCTTGATTGTGTTATTGTGTTAGTGCGTTATTGTGTTAGTGCTACGCGACCCAAAAACCGCGTCAGCCACTTACGCATTCACACATTTACGCATTATTAAATGATGTGCTTTTCTTTCAGTTTGTTGACAATCAACTCGACGGCCTCTTCGGGGCTGACCTCGAAGGTCTGGCCTGCGGGCTTGAGCTGCTTGGGGAACGACTTGAAGACGCTCGTGGGCGAACCGGCCTTGCCGATATGGTCCTCGGGCACGTTGATGCGGTCGGCGTTCCAAACCTCGACTTCCTTGTCGAAAGCCGTAACGATGCCGTTGACAGTCATATAGCGCGGCTGGACGGCGCTAGCCAGGGCGGTGACGACGCAGGGGGCCTGCATCTCGAGCACCTGATAGCCGTCCTCGAGCTGTTTCTTGACGGTGAAGGTCTTCGAAGCCTCGTCGTACTGCAGGTCGGCCATATAGCTCACCTGTGGCAGGTCGAGGTGTTCGGCAATCTGCGGTCCCACCTGGGCGGTGTCGCCGTCGATGGCCTGACGTCCGGTGATGACGAGGTCAAAATCCATCGTACGCAGGGCACCGGCAATGGCGCTACTGGTAGCCAGGGTATCGGCGCCGCCAAGACGACGGTCGGTCAGCAGGATGGCGCGGTCGACGCCCATAGCCAGAGCTTCGCGCAGGATGGCTTCGGCCTGGGGCAGACCCATTGTGATGACGGTGACGTGGGCACCGTATTTGTCTTTCAGCTGCAGGGCGAACTCAAGACCTCCCTTGTCGTCGGGGTTCATAATCGAGGGAACACCCTCGCGAATAAGAGTACCGGTTACAGGATTGATTTTCACCTCGGTGGTGTCCGGCACTTGTTTTATGCAAACTACTATGTTCATTTTTCTTTATTGTGTTATCGTGTTAATGCGTTATTGTGTTAGTGCTACGCAAGACCGCGCCAGCCACTTACACATTCACGCAATTACGCTTTTACGCATTATTTAAACAATTTACCGGCAATTACCATACGCTGGACTTCGCTGGTACCCTCGTAGATCTCGGTAATCTTGGCGTCGCGCATCATACGCTCGACGGGATACTCGCGGGTGTAGCCGTAGCCACCGTGGAACTGGACAGCCTTAGTGGTCACCTCCATAGCCGTCTCGGCGGCAAAAAGCTTGGCCATAGCGGCGTCAGCGCTGTAGGGGATGCCGTGGTCTTTCTTGTAGTGGGCCGAGCGGCACAGCAGACGGGCGGCCTGGACCTTGGTCTCGAGGTCGGCCATCTGGAACTGCGTGTTCTGGAACTGGCTGATCGAGCGGCCGAACTGCTTACGCTCCTTGGTGTACTTGACGGTCTCGTCCATAGCTCCCTGGGCGATGCCGAGGGCCTGGCAGGCGATACCGATACGGCCACCGTCGAGGGTCTTCATAGCAAGGCCGAAGCCTTTGCCGAGCTGACCCAGCTGGCGATCCTTCGGGATACGGCAGTCTTCGAAGATAAGCTCGGTCGTGGCGCTGCCGCGGATACCCATCTTCTTCTCTTTCTTGCCTACGCTGAAGCCGGGGTCGGTCTTCTCGACGATGAAGGCGCTGATGCCCTTGGTGCCCAGGCTCTTGTCGGTCATAGCGATGATGATGAACACATTGGCATAGCTGCCGTTGGTGATGAAAATCTTGCTGCCGTTGAGCACCCACTCGTCGCCGTCAAGGACTGCGGTGGTCTGCTGACCGGCTGCATCGGTACCGGCATTGGGCTCGGTCAGACCGAAAGCGCCAATCCATTCGCCACTGGCCAGTTTGGGCAGATATTTCATCTTCTGTTCCTCGGTGCCGGCCTCAAGAATGGGGGCGCAGCACAGCGAAGTGTGGGCCGACAGGATAACGCCAGTGGTGGCGCACACGCGGCTCAGTTCCTCAACGGCCATACCGTACATAATGTTCGTTCCGCCGGCACCGCCGTACTGGGTGGGGACAGGAATACCCATAAGGCCGATTTTGGCCATCTTCTGCACCGTCTCCATCGGGAAACGCTCCTCCTCGTCGACTTCGGCGGCAAGGGGTTTCACTTCCTTCTCTGCAAACTCACGAATCATCTGCAGGAAGAGTTCTTCTTGTTTTGTGAAGCTAAAATCCATATTCTCTTTTTTGGGTGAACAGTGACCCGTGAACAGTGAAACGATAGAGTTCGTGTCACTGGTCACTATTCACTGGTCACTAATTCATTTTACTGCGATTGTTTCAATCTCAACCAGGACGCCCATCGGAAGACCCTTCACGGCAAAAGCGGCGCGAGCGGGGCAGTCGGTGTTGTAATACTTGGCATAGACCTCGTTCATAGGCTTGAAATACTCCATATCGGCCAGCAGGCAGGTGCTCTTCACAACATCCTGGAAGGTGAAACCGGCCTCGTCGAGGATGGCCTTGATGTTCTGCATCACCTGCTCGGTCTGGGCGGTGATACCCTCAGGAACCTCCTTGGTGGCGGGGTTGATAGGAATCTGACCCGAAATGTAAAGCGTGTTGCCGGCCAATACCGCCTGGCTGTAGGGACCAATGGCTGCCGGAGCTTTGGAAGTGTTGATTATCTTCTTCATTATTAGTTGTATTTATTTATTTAACATAATTCTTCCTAAAATAATTGAATTTGCAAAAATAGTCATTTTTTTTGAATTTGAAGCGTTTTTTTCAAAAAAAACTTTTTCGGTTGCAAATTATTTAGTATTTTTGCAAAACGAAATGAAACGTTTTCTGCTCCATATAGCACTGTTCATTATGAGCTGTTTCCTGCTCTACCCGCCCTTGGTGACGGTAGCAGGTGTGGCTGGCATTACATCCGGCGTTAAATTCATCCCGGCCAACTACGGCCTGATGGGTATGCGCCTGGAGGAAGGCGCCGAAATGGCATTGTACGGCGGACCCGATGTGCTCTTCCTGGGCTCCTCGCACTGCTACCGCTCGTTCGATACCCGACTGATAGACAGCACCGGAATACGCAGCCTCAACCTCGGCAGCAGCAACCAGACGCCGCGACAGACCTACGCCCTGCTGCAACGCTTTTTCGAACGCTACAACATCAGTCCGGAGCTGGTCGTCATCGAGGTCCACCCCGACATTATGGAGAGCAGCGGCAACGAATCGGCCATCGACATTCTTTCAAACACCTACATCGACCGTCCGATGCTGCAAATGGCCTTGAGGCAACGCAGCATACCGGTTTTCAACACTATGTGTTGCAGCTATTTCAACCGTATTATTCGCGGCGACAAAGCCGTCGTTGCGCAGCTCACCGCCGACAGCATCGTCCACGTCACCACCCAAAGCGGCGACACCACGGTCAACGTCGATTTCGCCTATTGCAACGGGGGTTTTGTCGAAGTGACGCCCTATTGCTACAAACCCATCCCGCTCGAACCCAAAACAATCAACGTCAGCAGCGAACAGCTGGAATGGCTCGATATGTGCCTCTGGCTGCTTGAATACCACTCCACCCCTTACCTGCTCGTCGAGGTACCCTCCACACGCAGCCGCTACAAGTCGTACACCAACCACGCCGATTTCGAGAAACAAATACGCTCGCTTGTGGACTTGGATTCGGAATATATGAACCTCAACGAGGACCAACGGCTGATGGCGCAACTCGACGACACCACCTGCTTTTTTGACGATGACCACCTGAACCGAAAAGGTGCCACAATATTGACTAAATACATCATACAATGCATATTATAGGACTTATGTCGGGCACTTCGCTCGACGGACTTGACATCGCTTACTGCGAATTTACCGACGACCGCAATTTCCAACTCCTTGCCGCCGAAACCTACAACTATCCTGCCGCCTGGCAAGAACGGCTGGCTTCGCTCCATCTGGCTTCGGCCGAAGAGTATGCCCGCGCCGATGCCGAACTGGGACGCTATTTCGGCGAAAAAGTGCAGCATTTCAGAGACATACACCCCGGCCGCGTCGACTACATTGCCTCGCACGGACACACCGTCTTCCACCAGCCCGAAAACGGATTCACCGCCCAGATCGGCGACGGCAACGCCATCCACGCCGTCACGGGAATCCCTGTCGTCTGCGACTTTCGCCGGCTCGACGTCGCCCTCGGCGGACAAGGTGCTCCGCTGGTGCCCATCGGTGACCGACTGCTCTTCGGACAATACGACTGCTGCATCAATCTGGGCGGCATTGCCAACATCTCCTACGAACTCGACGGCGAGCGCGTCGCCTACGACATCGCACCGTGCAATATGGCGCTCAACTACCTGGCCGGCAAGCAGGGAATGACCTACGACGCCGGCGGCGAGACAGCTCGTCGCGGAAGCGTCATCACTTCGCTGCTGGCACGACTCGAAACGCTCGAATACTACCACGTCCCAGCCCCGAAAACACTTGGCAAAGAATGGTTTGAGAAGAGTTTCCTCCCCTACTTGGCACCCTTCGAAAGCCAACCGCTCGAGAACGTTATGCGCACCGTCACCGAACATATAGCACTGCGGCTAGCGGCATCCATCGCCCAAAGCGGCACCGACACCCACCGCGTACTCATCACCGGAGGGGGCGCCAACAACCAGTATCTGCTTGAACTGCTGAAAGAAAAAATAGGTAGCATCGAAATTGAGAGTGCCGACCCTCGCCTGGTAGACTACAAAGAGGCCATCATCTTCGCACTGTTGGCATATCTGCGTATAAACAACCAAACCAATACTTTGGCTTCCGTAACCGGTGCTTCGCGCGACAGCAGCGGCGGCGTTATCTGCGGATAGCGGCACTCACACAAACAGCGAAGCGGCTATGCCGTCGGCCTGCAGCAACCCTTTAGGTGTAGGCCTGTAGTGGGTCGTCGTTTCAATCACAAAACCCTCGTCTACAAAACGTTGCACACCGCGCGAAAGATGTTCAACGTATTCCGTCGCAACCAGCGACTTGTCGACTCCATCGACCGTCCGCAGCGCGGTCATCACGTATTCATTATATGCATCCACTGCCGTCAGCAGTTCCTCCCCGTGGGGTATTTCTCCTTTTGAAGCACCTGCAATATAACCATCTACATCCGACATATTCCAGCGCCGCCTATTTCCGTCGAACGAATGGGCGGCAGCACCGACACCGATATACGGCGTGCGGTTCCAGTAGCGACTGTTGTGGCGCGACCTGTAGCCTGGCTTGCAGAAGTTAGACACCTCGTATTGTTCAAAACCATTGTCCCGACACCACTCCAGAAGCGTATCATACTGGTCGGCAAGCGTTTCGTCGTCAGCAAGGGCAACACGCCCCAGCTGTATCTGGCGTTCCAGAATCGAACCCTTCTCCACAGTCAACTCATAGCACGACAGATGCTTTACCTTACTAAAATCCAGTATTTTCGACAGAACATCGAGATTCTTTTTCCAGCCGTCGGCATCCTGACCGGGCAGTCCCATAATCAGGTCGACAGAGATATTGCCGAAACCGAAATTCGACGCATCAAGAATAGCATCCACCGCTTGGTACGAATCGTGTACCCTGTTCAGTCGGCGCAACTCGCCGTCGTTAAACGACTGTACGCCAATGCTCAGCCGATTAAAGAAACCCATTTCCTGCAATCCACGCAGATAGTCTGGCGTCAGGTTCTCGGGGTTGGCCTCAATAGTGACCTCCTCAACTTCCGAAACGTCATAGCAGCGCCGTATCGATTCCACAATCTTCTGCAGCTGTTGCAACGGCAATAGTGTCGGCGTTCCACCGCCGAAATAAATGGTTTTCAGCGGACTGCTGCTTTTTCGCATCGCCAGTTCTCGGCACAGGGCATCGACGTATGCCTCCGTGTCGCGATGTCCGGCAACAGAGTAAAAGCCGCAATAGGTGCACTTGTGATGGCAATATGGAATATGTATATATAGCACGACAATTTTTGTATTATATCAAAAAAGCGGTCTTGCTTGTCGCAAAACCGCTCCTTCTTGTAGCGGGGATGAGAATTGAACTCATGACCTCCGGGTTATGAATCCGACGCTCTAACCAGCTGAGCTACCCCGCCGTGAAATCGAGTGCAAAAGTACACATTTTTTGAAATGTGGCAAAATTTTTTCAAAAAAATCTTATCTTTGTAGTCGGATACCAACCTATGATATCCACACAACAAACTAATACCCACAATAATATGATGGACGAACAGGATAAAAAAACATATTCAAATTTCGATTACGACAGTGCCCTAAACGTGGTCGAAGGGGTAAAACAGCCGGAGCAAATCAGCAATTTTTACCTCGAAAATATGCGACAAAAACGTCGCGCAGAGCCCTCCGTCGACCAACTCGTCGACGGCATTCTGCACGGCGACCGCGTTATGCTGTCGCGCGCCATCACGCTGGTCGAAAGTTCTCGCTTCGACCATCGCCGCAAATCGCAGGAAGTCATCGAACGCTGCATCCCCTACTCTGGCAAGTCCATCCGCCTTGGCATCACCGGCGTCCCCGGCGCCGGCAAAAGCACCACCATCGAAGCCCTCGGCAAAATGCTTACCGCTCTCAACCACAAGGTCGCCGTGCTGGCCATCGACCCCAGCAGCGAACGCTCCAAAGGCAGCATCCTCGGCGACAAGACGCGTATGGAAGAGCTCTCCACCGACCCCAACGCCTTCATTAGGCCTTCCCCTTCGGCAGGCTCGCTGGGCGGCGTGGCACGCAAGACGCGCGAAATCATCACACTATGCGAAGCCGCCGGATTCGACACCGTCATCGTCGAAACCGTCGGCGTCGGACAGTCCGAAGTGGCGGCACATTCGATGGTCGACTTCTTCCTGCTGCTGCAGCTGGCCAACACCGGCGACGAGCTACAGGGCATCAAGCGCGGCATTATGGAAATGGCCGATATGATAGCCATCAACAAAAGCGATATCGACCTCGAAAAGTCGCAACTGGCGGCACAGCAGTTCCGCAACGCGCTGCACCTCTTCCCTATGCCCGACTCGCAATGGACCGTCCCCGTCATACTCTGCTCGGCATACAGCAAGCTCGGCCTGCAGGAAATATGGAACAATGTGCTTGAATATGTAGCCTTTACAAAGAAAAACGGCTATTTCTACCACAAACGCCAGCAGCAAAACCTGCGCATCCTCGACGAAACGATAGAAAACACCCTGAAGGAGCGTTTCTACAACGCACCTGGAATGGAAGAGAAAATAGAGACAATCAAAAAAGAAATACTCGAAAACAAAGTCAGCGCCTATACCGCCGCCGAAAGGCTTGTGGATGGCGAACAAAACAGTTTAGAACAATGAAAATGAACAGAATATTTTTAGCCACTGCAGCAGCTTTCGTGCTCTGCCTCGCCGCCTGCAACAGACCCTACGACACCGTCTATTCGACCTACAAGGACGGCACCCCGAAACTGGTATTCACCGTCGTCGACGGCAAAGGCGGCACCGTCACTCGCCTGGGTGAAAAAATGTATTACGAAAACGGCAAGATGATGTACGAGAAGCATTTCAACAACGACAAGCCTTCAGGGACGTGGAAGTTCTTCTACGACAACGGTCAAACATTTGCCCAAGGCAATTTCGACCATAACGATTCCGTAGGCAGCGGATGGAAGCTCTTCAACGACAAAGGCGAAGACTTCTTCGCCGATTCCTACGACTCGATGGCCGTCCTCGACTTCACCGCCGACCACCGTCCTCTTTCGGTGGCCTACTATAAAGGCGATAGCGAAATGCGATTCCAGTTCAACGACAACTACACCGTCAACACACGCGGTATGGTCAAGAACGGCAAAAAAGAAGGGCAATGGCTTTTCTTCTATGCCAACGGACAGAAAATGCTGGAAGCCAACTATTCTGGCGGTGTCGAGAATGGAGCCTACAACTCCTATCGCGAGAATGGAGTACCCTATTTCAGAGGCTTCTACATCAATGGACAACGCGCCAACATCTGGGAAATCTACGACGAGCAAGGCAACCTGGCCGGACGACAGGACTACGACAAACATTGATACAGGACCCAACAACTCACCAAATCACTTATGGACGTCTACCTTAATCATCCTATATACAACATTATCAGCGAAGTGGCCGACCGTATGGGTGTCGAGACATACGCCGTGGGTGGCGTGGTTCGCGACTACTTCCTGCAGCGCCCCTGCTCCGACATCGATGTAGTATGCGTAGGCAGCGGCATCGCCCTGGCCGAAGAGGTGGCCAAGCAAATCAGCGACCACACGGAAGTACACGTTTATCGCAATTTCGGCACTGCACAAATACACCACCACGACGGCGACACGGAATGGGAAGTGGAATTTGTCGGGGCACGCCGCGAATCGTACAGCCACGACAGCCGCAAACCTATTGTTGAAGACGGCACCCTCGAGGACGACCAGAACCGCCGCGACTTCACTATCAACGCTATGGCCGTATGCCTTAACAAAGCACGCTTCGGCGAGCTGGTGGACCCCTTCGGCGGCATCCGCGACCTCAACAACGGTATCCTGCGCACTCCGCTCGAGCCCGGCATCACCTTCTCCGACGACCCGCTGCGTATGATGCGCGCCATACGCTTCGCCTCGCAGCTGGGATTCACCATCGAAGACAGCTGTTTCCAAGCCATCTGCGACAACGCCGAACGGCTGAAAATCATATCACAAGAGCGTATCACGGCCGAGCTCAACAAAATCATCCTTTCGCCACGCCCCTCGGTGGGCCTCAAGTTGCTGCAGAAATCTGGCCTGATGCAGATTTTCTTCCCCGAATTTTCCCGGCTGAAAGGCGTCGAGACCATCAACGGCCGAAGCCACAAAGACAACTTCTACCACACGCTGGAAGTCGTTGACAATGTGGCCGAAAAGAGCAACGACCTCTGGCTGCGCTGGGCCGCAATGCTGCACGACATCGGCAAGCCCGCCACCAAACGCTATGACGAGAAGCTGGGCTGGACCTTCCACGGCCACGAGGCCAAGGGGGCTCAGATGGTCAAGCGCATTTTCAAACGCCTGCGGCTGCCGCTCGACGCCAAGATGAGATACGTCGAAAAGCTTGTACTGCTGCATCTTAGGCCCATCGTCATATCCGAAGACGTCGTCACCGACTCCGCCGTGAGGCGACTGCTTTTCGAAGCCGGCGACGACATCGACGACCTGATGCTACTCTGCGAAGCCGATATAACATCGAAACAAGAAGACAAAAAAGAGCGTTTCCGCAAGAACTACAAACTTGTAAGACAAAAACTTATAGAACTCGAAGAGAAGGATCGCATACGCAACTTCCAACCGCCCGTCAGCGGACTGGACATAATGCAGACCTTCGGACTCAAACCCTGCCAGGAGATAGGCACCATCAAGGATGCCATCAAGGATGCCATCCTCGACGGGATAATTCCCAACGAGCGCGAGGCCGCCTGGCAGATGATGCTCGAAATGGGCGAGGAATTAGGACTCAAACGCGTATGAAACACCTCGTTGTCATCGTCGGACCCACAGCTGTCGGCAAAACGGCCGCAGCCATAGAAGCGGCCCAGAAGATGGGAACGGAAATCCTGTCGTGCGACTCGCGACAATTCTACCAGGAATTGAACATCGGCGTTGCACGACCAAGCCCTGAGGAACTGGCAGCGGCAAGGCATCATTTCATCGCCTCCAGACCAGTAACCAGTCCCTACAATGTTTATGATTACGAACAAGATGCGTTGGCTGTCTTAAACAATATATTCAAGACACGGGATGTGGCCGTTGCCGTAGGAGGATCGGGACTTTATGTCGACGCACTTTGCCGCGGCATCAACCAGATGCCCGACCCGACACCCGAGCTACGCGCCGAGCTGAGCGGGAAAATTGCCGACGGAAAGCTGAACGAACTTCTTGCCGAACTGAAGTTGCTCGACCCCGAATACTATGCCGTCGTCGATCGCAACAACCCCATACGCGTGCAACGCGCCCTGGAGACCATACACACCTCCGGACAGAAATACAGCCTGTTGATCAGCAAGGAATTGCCCAAACGTCCCTTCAAAATAACCAAGATTGCTCTTTCCTGCGAACGCGACGAACTGAGGGAACGCATCTACAGCCGCGTCGACAGGATGATTGCTGAAGGGCTTGTCGACGAAGTGCGTAGCCTGACAGACTTCCGTCACCTAAACACATTGAATACTGTAGGTTACAAAGAAATCTTCGAATATCTTTATGGAGGAAAAACTCTCGACCAAGCAGTTGCCGAAATCAAGAACCATACCTGGCAGTATGCCAAGAAACAAATGACGTGGCTGAGACGATACAACGACATACAGTGGGTCGACAGAAAAAATTTTAAAGATTTTTTGCAAGTTTTTCCCTCTTAGGGATACTAATCCATTGTTTGTTATTTTGTCAAAAAGGGGACCTCGGTTCCTTTCGGGCCAAAAACCCAAAGAAATGCGCCGGGACTTCCGAGCAGCCACAAGATGTGTGCGGACAAGCATTTCCTGATGTTCGCCACAAGCTGTTCCGAAGCCCCTTTTTGTTTTCGGTTCCAAACAGAAAGGAGCGGACTTTGAAATACAAAAAGGCATTCTGCCGCAAAGCAGAATGCCTCATATAAATTTCAGCCAAAAGATTGCAAATCAGAATATCAAGCGATCAAGCATCTTCCAGAAATCAGGAAACGACTTGGCCACCACATCAGGATTGTCGACCTTAAGGTCAGGATTGATGACACGCAAAACGCCAAAAGCCATTGCTATGCGATGGTCGTCGAAAACACTGATGACGTCGACACCCGAAAGGCTTTCCTTGGTGAAAGGCTCGCCAGCGGGTATCACCATCGTATCATCGTCAACAACAACCTGACGGCCAAGTTGTTTCAGACCGGCCGAGATACTCTCCAATCGGTTGCTTTCCTTGTAGCGCAGGTTGCCGACACCGTTCAGACGGGCCGAGATGCCCAGAGCGGCACAAGTCACGGCAACAGCAGGGACGAGGTCCGGATTGTCGACGAAATCCCATTCAAAAGATGTCGCCATATTCTTCTCACGCTTCAGTTCAACCGACTGTTCTCCCTGATTGACAGTCAGTCCAAGCTTAGCATAGATGTCACGCAGAGCCTTGTCGCCCTGCAGACTTTCGCGGGCAAGACCCGGCAGGCGGACAGGTACATTAGGCAGCAGCGAGACCGCCTCGAAGAAATAGGACGCTGACGACCAGTCTTTTTCTATCGACACAACATCACACTGAGGAATAGAATGTTCGACGTGATAAGTAGGAGGATTACCCTTAAGGCACCACTGTACCTTGGCCTGTTCCATAACCTTGAGAGTCATCTCGATATAAGGCTCCGAGGCCGGTGCTCCAACCAGTTCGACCATACCGCCCTGCGGCATCGTGGCCGAGGCAAGAAGAAGAGCCGAGGCAAACTGGCTCGAAATACTGCAGTCAACGACTATACGCTGCGAAGTGGGGATTGCACCCTCAATCTTGAGAGGAAGAAAACCCTCCTCGCCCGTACAAACAATCGTACACCCCGCCTTGCGGAGGGCATCAATCAGCTGTCCCATAGGACGTTTGCACAATTGTTCCGATCCTGTAAGAGTGTGCGAGCCAGGTGTGATGGAAAGCAAGGCTAACATAAAGCGAGCGACTGTGGCAGCATCACGACAGTCAAAATTGTGTCTGCGGCTTGCTTTAAGTTGATGCAGCAAACGTCCAAGTTGCTGAGTATCATTAGATGTCGATATATTCTTTATCTTGATGCCGGTTCGCGACATATAGTCAAGCATAAGCCAACGGTTCGAGAGGCTTTTCGATGAGGGTAGTGTGATCTGTATTGTCTCCAATTCCATTGTCGTAAAAAATGCTTAATATTAATTTACTTACTAAATTTCAATTTTTTAAGAAAAAATCATAGAACGATTTGCAAATGCAAAATTACAAAAAAAATGAAACATTGACAAGAAAACAAAAAAAAAGGAAAACGCCGACCGTAATCTCAGAATTTAATGTCGTATTCCTTTATTTTGCGATACAGAGTGCGTTCAGAAACACCAAGTTCCTGCGCCGCCGGACGGCGACGCCCGTGGTGGTGCTCCAAAGCCCTGAGAATGGCGGCCTTTTCGCGTTCGTTCAACGAAAGGGTTTCGTTCTCAACAACTTCCGAATCCTGAAATTCAACATCTTCCGCATTCATAATATTTTGGTGCGGCTGACGGAACGGCGCTGTGGACTGCGGCACGGACACCGAAGGCTGCGAAGGATTGAGCTGATAATACTCGTCGGGCGAGAGATAAGAGGTTTCGTCCTGCAGATTCTGGGCCGGAACACCCTGGCGCGCCAACGAAGTTATGACCTGCTTGAGGCTGTTGATTTCGGCACGCATCTCGTTGATCATCTGTCCCATAGAGAGAGCTTTCAGAAGCAGTTCGCGGTCCGAAACGCTATTTGCCGACGGACCGTCGCTATGGAAAAGCACCGGCAGCTTGTCGTCGGGAACATAATGGATATAGTTCGACAGGATGTCGCGGGTAATCAGACGCTCGCTCTCGACAACGGCAATCTGTTCCGTAACATTCTTAAGCTCACGCACATTGCCATACCAGGGATAGTCCATCAGATACTGGCGGGCATCATCCGAGAGGCGCAGCAGCGGCATCTTGTATTTCTCGGCGACATCCGAAGCGAACTTGCGGAAAAGCAGGATTATGTCCTCTTTGCGTTCGCGAAGCGGAGGGATGACTATAGAAATCTGATTCAGACGATAATACAAATCCTCGCGGAACTGGCCCTTACGGATGGCGGCAACAATGTCGACATTGGTGGCGGCAACGACACGTACGTTGATCTTGCGTGCCGACGAAGAGCCGACAGGGATAATCTCGCCATTTTCAAGCACACGCAAAAGCTTGACTTGCATTGACAAAGGAAGCTCGCCGACCTCGTCGAGGAATATCGTGCCGCCGTCGGCCTCCTCGAAATAGCCTTTACGGTCTTTGTCGGCACCGGTAAAGGAGCCCTTCAGATGGCCGAAAAGTTCGCTCTCAATGGTACCCTCCGGAATGGCGCCGCAGTTGACCGAAACAAGCTTTTTGTGCTTGCGGCTTGAATTGTCGTGGATCATCCGCGCAAAAACCTCTTTTCCGACGCCGCTCTCGCCAGTTACAAGAATAGACAAGTCGGTGGGTGCCACCTGGATAGCCTTGTTGATTGCAAGTATCAGTTTAGGGTCGTTGCCTATAATGTCATATCTGTTTTTTATCGTCTGAACATCCATTTTGAATCACTGCAAATTGAAAGGTTAAAAAAGTAAAGGTTAAGTATTGTGTTTAAATTAAAGTACGACTTTAAATTATTATTAATACAAATCAACTAATCACCCTATTAAGTGCCGAGCCAAGTTTTTGCCGAACCGCTATCAGCGACATCTTTTGCGACATCAGCATCAGCTTCTCGTTGTCGTCGGTAAGGTAATTGAACTGGCTGTCAATGTCGTCGATTTTAACATCCAACTTCTTCAGCTTGAGTGTCAAAAGCGATTCCTCGACATCCATAGCGACACGCTCCTCCTTGGTAGGCACCACGATGTGCTTTTCGCGCCACTTCTCGCTGACGCTATAGTCGTCCATCATCATCGCCACGGCGGTGTCGCGCAGCTGCTGGTTGTCGCTGACAACGAAAATCTGCGGGTCGATGAACGCCTCACCGTTATTGACACGAGTTGCATATTCATTGAAAATCGTCTGGCAGACAGGGTCTTCGAACGTTATCCGGTCGCCGAGCAAATCGCCGACAACAATCTGAGCCACAGTATATTTCTCGCCTTGCCCGTCGCCGCTATCGGACTTCAAAGGCATCGCAATGATTTCGTTGCCGAAATTGAGCAAAAGGCTAATGATTTTATTTTCCTGGCTTTGGGCCGGATTTATGGTGAAAGGCGCGACAGGTTTTTGCTGTTGCGCTGGCACGGGGGCCTCGGTGGCGGGTGCATCCCCGGCCGCAGCCTCGTCGCGCGGAAGGTCTTTGTCTGCTTCGTCAGGCTTATGTTTTATCGACTCGTAAAGCTTACGGTTCAATGTTTTAGCCAGCTCGTTTTGAAGTGTTTCTTCAGGTATGCGGAGCAGCGAGGCGCACTGGGTCACATACTCCGTCCGTTCCATCAGGTCGGGCACCAGAGCGATGGTGCGGACAATGTCGCCGAGCACCTCGGCCTTGCGGATCGGGTCGCCTTTGATGTCGGCGGCAAGGATTTTGGTTTTGAACAGGATGAAGTTGGTCTCATTGTCGCTGAGGTACTGCTGCAGCTGCACGGAGCCGTACTTCTGGGCGTAACTGTCGGGGTCGTCGCCGTCGGGGAACAGCACCACACGGACGTGCATACCCTCTTCGAACAGCATATTTACAGCCCTGAAAGCAGCCTTGATGCCAGCGGCATCGCCGTCGTAGAGCACGGTGACATTCTTGGTGTAGCGCCGCATCAGGCGCACCTGCTCGACAGTGAGCGAGGTGCCACACGAAGCCACAGTATTCTCTACGCCAGACTGATACATCGAAATAACGTCGATATTGCCTTCGACCAGGTAGCACTTGTCCTGGCGCGCGATAGCATTCTTGGCCTGATAGAGTCCATAGAGGATATGGCTTTTGTTATAAATCTCAGAATCAGGCGAATTGACATATTTCGCAGAACTTTTTTCCTTTGAGAGGATACGGCCCGAAAAGCCCAGCACGCGGCCCGAAACGCTGAAGATGGGGAACATCACGCGTCCGCGGAAGCGGTCGTAGACCTTGCCGTCGTCCTTGAAGATGGTGAGGCCTGTTTTCTGCAACACATTGTCGCTATAGCCGTTAGCGCGGGCGTGACGCGTAAAGTTGTCCCATTCCTCGAGGCAATATCCAAGGCCGAAGTCCTTGATAACCTTGTCGCTAAGGCCGCGGTTGTGGAAATAGGCCAGGCCGACGGCAACACCCATCTCGTTCTCGTAGAGCAGCGAGGCGAAATACTTCTGCGCAAACTCCGAGACGTGGAACAGCGCGTCGCGCTCGTTGTTGCGCTCAATCTGCTCTTCGGTAAGCTTCTCCTCTTCCACCTCGATATTGTATTTGTTTGCAAGCCAGCGCAATGCCTCGGGATAGGTATAATGCTCGTGCTTCATCAGAAATCCGACGGCGTTGCCGCTTTCGCCGCAGCCGAAGCACTTGTAGATGCCCTTCGCCGGCGAGACGGCAAAGGAGGGCGTTTTCTCGTTGTGGAAGGGACAGCAGCCGATATGGTTCGAGCCGCGCCGTTTGAGCGACACGAATTCGCCGATGACTTCCTCTATACGAGTCGCATCCATAATGCGTTGTATGGTTTCCTGATTGATCATATCGAAATGCAAAATTACAAATAAATTTCCGAACACGGAAATATATTTTCCCCTTGAATGAAAAAAAACTGCCAAAATGTCAGATTTCCGCTCCGAAAGAACTGACATCCTGTCAGTAGCGACAATGCGGAAAAGACCCGAGAGAAAACACAACAAATCAACACCTTCGCTGCCCGTTGTACGGTATATGTACGGTATATGTACGGTATTTGTACGCTTCAGAAGCGTACAAATACCGTACATATACCGTACATATACCGTACAACGGGCGAAGCAGATACTGACAATCAGCAGGTTGGAAGGAGCAAAAAATCCGTCAACGGCGAGGACTTATGGGGAAAACGGCCGAGGACGAAGAAAAAAGAAGAAAAAAATTTTGTTCGCGCGGGCGAGAAACAAAAAATATTTCGTAATTTTGCAGTCGTGAAACCAATGCCACACAGATGCCTCAGGGCAGCACTTCTGATTGCAACGCTGCTCTTTTCCAACCTTTTGCAAGCGCGCAACGAACGCGACACGATAGGTATAGGGGCGCGTATTCTGTTTTCGGAAAACAAAGGCCAGTGGGACAGCCGCGTCTTGTTCCGATCGGTGATGCACAGCTCGACCCTTTTTGTGGAGCGCGACTGCTTCACCCTCGTCGTGCAGCATCCCGACAACGACAACCTGAAGCATTTCCCCTGCGACTACACGCAAAAGGGCCGCTACCGCCAGCACGCCTACCGCATTAATTTCGAAGGAAGTAACGCAACCGGCGTCGAGGGCTTGGACCGCGAAGCGAGCTACGAGAACTACTTCATAGGCCGCGACCGCAGCCGCTGGGCAACGGGCGTCGGCGTTTTCCAATCGGTTCTGTATCACGACCTTTACAACGGCATTGACCTGAAGGTTTACACCGCCGCCAACGCGATGAAGTACGACTTCATAGTGCAGCCCGGCGGACGCCCGACAGACATCGTCGTAGGCTATGAGGGCATCGACGGCCTGCGCCTGCAGGACGGCAACCTGATTGTCCGCACCTCGGTGGCGGACATCGTCGAACTGCGGCCCTACGCCTACCAGATGGACGGCGAACGGCAGGTGGAGGTCAAAGCCCGTTACAGACTGAAAGACAACCGAGTAACGTTCGAGATTGGCACCTACGACACGTCGCGCGTGCTGATAATAGACCCCTATCTGCACTTTTCGACCTACACCGGCTCAACGGCAGACAACTGGGGCACAACGGGATGCTTTGACGCTTACAAGAACACATACACGTCGGGAGTGGTCTTCGGCACGGGCTACCCAACCTCGACCGGAGCCTACGACGGCACCTACAACGGCAACTGCGACATAGGCATCTTCAAGTTCGACAGCTCGGGCCACAACCGCATCTTTGCCACATACCTTGGTGGCAGCCAAGCAGATATGCCTCACAGTATGTATGTCAACACCTTCGACGAGCTGCTGATTTTCGGCACCACGGGTTCGGCCGACTTCCCGGTCACGCCCGGGGCATACGACACCAGCTTCAACGGCGGCACGTCGCTGCAGTACGAGGGCAGCTCGACAATCAATTTCCCCAACGGGTCGGACATCTTCATCTGCCGATTCAACAGCTCGGGCACCCAGCTGCAGGCGTCGACCTACGTGGGCGGCAGCGGCAACGACGGGTTAAATTATCGCAACTCATTCGACTACAATACGATAATGATGGGCAACGACTCGCTCTATTTCAACTATGGCGACGGAGCCCGCGGCGAACTTATCACCGACGACCAGAACAACATATACGTCGGCTCGACGACGCGCTCGACCGACTTTCCCGTCACGGCCAATTGCATACAAAGCTACAACAAAGGCTTTCAGGAAGGCATTGTCTTCAAAATCGACTACAACCTTAAGCGACTGATTTGGAGTACCTATCTGGGCGGCAACAAGGACGACGCCATCTATTCGATCGACTGCGACCGCGACTACAACGTGGTGGTGTGCGGCGGCACCAACTCGTACAATTTCCCAACCACGACGGGGGCCTACTGCATCTATTACAGCGGCGGCTCGGCCGACGGCTTTATAGCCAAGATTTCCTATTACGGCAACCAGCTGATGGCCAGCACACAATTCGGCTCGTCGGCCTACGACCAGTGCTATTTTGTGCGTTGCGCAAAGAATAACGACATCTTCATTTTCGGCCAAACCAAGGCTTCGGGCAGCACGCTGATACACAACGCAAACTACAACACGCCCAACAGCGGCCAGATGCTGGCGCGCTTCCGGCCGGGGCTCGACACGCTAGTGTGGAGCACCGTCTTCGGCACGGGCGACGTAACCACCAACGGCCCCAACCTGTCGCCCACGGCCTTTGCCGTCGACATCTGCAACCGCGTGTACCTGAGCGGATGGGGACGCATATTCCTGGGGCGCACCTTCGGCGGCACCAACTATCCCTGGGGCAGCCGCGGCACAACGGGTATGACCGTCACGAGCGACGCCTACCAGAGCACCACCGATGGGCAGGACTTCTACGTTATGTCGCTCGATATCGACGCCAACCAGCTAGTCTACGCCACCTTCTTCGGCGAGCCGCACACGACGGGGGCTGGCTACTACAGCGGCGGCGACCACGTGGACGGCGGCACAAGCCGCTTCGACCGGCACGGAACCCTATATCAGGCCGTCTGCGCCAGCTGCAGCGGCGGCGACGACTTTCCCGTCACCACGGGTGCTTACGGCCAGCACAACAACAGCAGCAACTGCAACAACGCCATTTTCCGCCTGAATCTGACCGACGACTTCCCCGTGGCCGATTTCGTCCAACCCACGTCGGTTTGCGTGACTGGCAACAATGTGCCAATGGTAAATTTGGGCCGCGGCGACAGCTTCAAATGGATTTTCGACGACGGGACCGTCTACGAAACGACCTCAACCCAACCGTTCTACCACCACTTCCCCACCCCGGGCCTGCACCCCATAACGCTGGTGGCCTATATGCCCGACGGATGCAAAACAACGGACACGCTGACACTCAACATAATGGTCTTCGGCCGAGGGAGCTACAGCCTCGACACGCTGTGCACCTGCCCCGGCATACCGCTGCAGATAGGCCTGACGCCCACGCCGCAAACGACATACCACTGGATCGAAGGCAACGTCAGCGACAGCACCATCGCCAACCCCATAGTCACCCAAAGCGGCACCTACACCCTGATAATCGCCCACACCGAAGCCGACTGCTATGACACCGTCACGCAGGTGGTTCGTGTAGGCGAAGCCGATGCGACGATTGTAGGCGACACGCTGAGTTGCTCGATTCCCACGGTGCTCAACGTCAGCGCCCCAGGCAACCACGTGACCTACGTGTGGTCGAGCAACAGCCAGTTCACCGATACCCTCAACAGAGACCCTCACCAAAGCCAGTACAGCTTCACGCCCGACAGCGACCAATGGGTGTACGTCTATGTCGAGGACGACCTTGGCTGCGTCAAGCAGGACAGCATCCACATTAGGTTCTATAACGTTGTGGACAGCCTGATAGTCAGTCAGCCCCGCTGTCCGGAAACTTGCGACGGCAACGTGTGCGTTCTGCCGCTGATCGCCAACGCCGTGCCTCCCTACCAGTACAACTGGGGCAGCAACTGGAGCGGCACAAACTGCCACGGAAATTTCTGCGAAGGCGACTATACTGTCCAGTTCCGCGACGGCAACGGATGCCTGGTAGTCAACGAATTCACCATCACCTCCCCCCTGCCGCCCACCATTGACACCACCGTGACGCACATACGCTGCCTTGAGTCGTGCACGGGCGCGATAACCGTCGACGTCAACGGGCCGTCGACCTACACGCTGCTGTGGCTCGACGACAGTTCGACAGCGGCCACGCGCACCGACCTGTGTGCCGGCACCTACATCCTGCAGGTCAGCGACAGCAACGGATGCCTGTTTTTCGACACCATCGTGGTGCTTGAGAATGTAGATATGAACGTCGATATCAGCCAGTCGCAGAACAGCTGTGCCGACCAGTGCAGCGGACAAGCCACGGCATTGGCCAGCGGTGGCTATGCGCCCTACACATATGCGTGGAGCTCGGGCGAGCAGACGACTACGGCCACAAACCTGTGCCCAGGCACCGCCATCGTTGTCGCCACCGACGCTTACGGCTGCGAGGTGAGCGACAGCATCGACATCGGACAGCAGCATTCATTCGACAGCATTGCCGTCTGGGCCGACGCCGAATACGTTTTCAGCGGCCATACAACGACACTTCACGTGACCGAAATTCCAGGCGGAAGCTACTACTGGATACCTTCGAACCTTGTGGATATCCCGACATCGGCACATCCACGCGCCACCATCGAAGACACGACGACATTTGTCGTGACGGTGACCGACACACTTGGATGCACCTATACCGATTCCGTCAAGCTTAACTGCGTAACCGTAAACTGCGGCAAGCCGAACATTTTCATCCCCAACGCTTTCACCCCCAACAACGACGGCAAGAACGACGTGCTGGCCTTCAGCGGCGATTGGGTACAGGAGTTCAGCATCGCCATCTTCACCCGCTGGGGCGAAAAGGTGTACGAAAGCGACGACATCAACGGCACTTGGGACGGACGCTACAGGGACAACTGGTGTATGCCAGGCGTTTACGTATACTATTGCCGCATCAAGTGCGCCGACGGGCAGACATCGCAGTTCAAAGGCGACGTCACACTGATAAGATGAACTAAAAGAGAATCAGGAGTTAGACTATGGCTCAAAAAGAAAAGAAAGACCAATTCGTAATAGCATATATAGCCGATTTCGACCAGACTGAGACCGTGCTGTCCTACGCCGTCTATATGTCGCAGATGCTCAGCAAAGGGCTGATACTGCTGCACATCTGCGACCCCAAATATAGCCCCCTTACACCCGACGAAGCAGAAGCCAAGCTGCAGGCTTTGAGACAACGCACACTGGAAAACAGCAAATATAACCTTCCGACCCTCAATTTGACCTACGCTGCGCTGAAGGGCGAGACTGCAAAGGTAATCGATGCCCTGCCGACACTGCTTGGTGCCGTGGTCGTCGTGGCCCAGGCCGACGCCAAGGCACGACGCAACAGTGCGTTGAGCAGCAAAGCGATACTGAAAAATTTTGCCGGTTGCAAGACAGCTTTCATTGTGGCACAAGAGCCGCTGCGCGACACATCGAGGATGAAGAACGTCGCAGCAAGCATCGATTTCAAGAAAGAAAGCAAGGACAAGGCAATCTGGTCCAGCTACTTCCCGCGCTTCGGCGGCAGCCGGATGCATATACTGTACTACGACTACAAAGACGAATTCCTTCGCGCCCAATGGTACGCCAATATGACACAACTGCACAAACTGTACAGCAGCCTGGATATCAGATTCGAACCACACATCATAGAATCGAAGTCGACATATATGGATGTCAATGCGTTGCGTTATGCCGCCGCCAACGGCTACGGGATGCTCATCGCGGTGACCACCAAGGAGAAAGACGGCCTCGAATTTTTTGTCGGCGTGCAGGAGCAGCGCACCATCGTCAACGACGAGCGCATCCCCATCCTCTTCCTCAATCCGCGCGAAGACCTCTACGTCCTCTGCGACTGAGAGCCACTCCTGAACATCAGAGCCAATGCCCTCCCCTACTCTTCCGTCAGCAGGGCCAGTCCGCCCATTGCTGTTTCCTTGTAGAGGCTTGGCAAGTCGTGGCCTGTCTTCTTCATCGTCTCGACCACTTTGTCGAACGATATGATGTGCTTGCCGTCGCTCATCATTGCGTAGAGATTGATGTCGAGCGCACGCAAGGCGGCCATAGCGTTGCGCTCGATGCAGGGTATCTGCACCAGGCCGCACATCGGGTCGCAGGTTAGGCCCAAGTTGTGCTCCATAGCCATTTCGGCGGCGTATTCGATCTGCTGCGGACTTCCGCCAAACAGCTGGTTGGCAGCCACGGCAGCCATCACACAGGCACTGCCCACCTCGCCCTGGCACCCCACTTCGGCGCCGCTGATCGAGGCGTTGGTCTTAATGACGTTGGCGAAGAGGGCCGACGTGGCAAGGGCACGCAAAATCTCAGGGTCGCTGAAGCCGTGGTTTTTCTTGAGGTGATAGAGCACCGCCGGAAGCACGCCGCTCGAGCCGCAGGTGGGAGCCGTAACGACGGTATCGCCAATGGCATTGCACTCGCTGGTTGCCAACGCATAAGCGATGACCAGACAGCGGCTTTGCAGCGACGGTTTGTAGCTCGACGCGCGGACATAGTACTGACGAGCCTTGCGGCGCAGATGCAGACCGCCCTCGATAACACCCTCGTTGCCCAAGCCACGCTCGACGGTGTGCTGCATTGTCTGCCAGATGTCCTGCAGATAGTCCCAGATGTCGCTGTCCTCGTGCTGCTCAACATACTCCCAGAATGTCAAGCCCTCTTTTTCAATATATTTGAGTATATCGGATATATGCGAAAGCTCGTATATCGTCTCGCCTTCCTCGCTCCAGGTCTCGTTGGCCAACAGGCCACCGCCGATGCTGTAGATAGTCCAGCTGTCGAGCACACTGCCGTTGGAATCAAGTGCTTCATAGAACATACCATTGGTATGGAACGGCTTGACGATGTCGGGCCGCCACACGATTTCGACCTCGGCGGGTGCCAGGCCGTTGGCGATGGCACGGTCGGTGCGGTGCCCCTTGCCTGTGGCAGCAAGGCTACCATAGAGTGTTACACGATAGCGAGCCGCTTCGGGAGTCCGCTGGCGAAACAATGTTGCGGCACGATTTGGACCAAGCGTATGGCTCGACGACGGGCCATATCCTTTTTTTAGTATTTGCTTGATTGATTTCATTTTTCAATAATCGTTAATTAGTAAATATTTAGTTTGCGCCCACTAAACGTCACTCACACCGAGTAGACCACCAAGCCGACAAGGCCCGAGGCAAGTATCAGATAGATAGGGTTGGTTCGTTTGAAATAAGAGAAACAAAAGACGCCGGCAAAAAGCAGGATGCTGACGACGAACTGGCGGTTGAGACCGGGGATGCCGAAGCTGTCGGTGGTGAGCAGCAGCAAGGCGGCAGCGGCAATGAGTCCCACCACCGTCAGACGCAGCACACGGAAAATGGCATCGACGACAGGATTATCCCTATGGTGCGACAGGAAACGTAGCACCAGCAACATAGCCACAACAGGCAACACAATGACCGCCAACGAAGCCAGCAGCGAACCCACTACGCCCATCCATCCAGGCAGACCGCTGTTAACCACAGCAGTATAGCCGGCATAAGTGGCAGTATTGATACCCAAAGGTCCTGGCGTCATCTGGCTCACAGCCAGGATGTCGGTAAATTCGCGAGCCGTCATCCAGCCGTTCTTCATCACCACCTCATTCTGTATCAGCGCAACCATCGAATAGCCACCGCCAAAAGTAAAAATGCCTATTTTTAGGAAAGTAAAAAAGAGTTTTATAAGTATCATCGTATTTTGCGTTATTTTGTTATTGCGTTAGTATTTGACGCGTCAGCCTCGCTTTCCGTTTTCGTTTTGGTTTTCGTACGAAGTTTCCGCTTTCAGCTTCCCATACACCACACCGCCAATTATGGCCGCAAGGACCACCCACACCGGCGAAACGCCGAACAGCCATATCAGCAGCGCGGCTACGACAGGAATCCAGCAGTTACGCCACGTGATGCCGGCCGTCTTGGCCATACGGAACACCGGAGCAGCGATGAGCGCCACAACGGCAGGACGAAGACCCATAAAAATACGGTCGACAATGACGTTGTCGCGAAAATGGCGAAAAAACATCGCCAGCAAGAGTATCAGCACAATAGGCATCGTTATGTTGCCAGCAACAGCCGCCACCACACCGCGCCATCCTGCCAACCGACGGCCCACGCAGGTGGCCATATTGACGGCAAAAATGCCCGGCATAGCCTGCGAAAGTGACATAAGGTCAAGAAATTCGTCGCGCGAAAGCCATCCGTGACGGTCCACAATCTCGCGTTCCATCAGCGGAATCATCACATAGCCTCCGCCAATGGTAAAAGCACCTATTTTCCAATAACTTACAAATAATTTCCAAAGCATAAGACAAATATAATCAAATAAAACTTAAACGGAGTATTATTTCCATTATTGCCTTCGGTAAAAAAATTAGCTGAAGATTTTCATTTTCATAACAAATCTTAAAAAGGAGACTTTAGAAAAAATAATTTTACATTACATAAAAAATTCGTAATTTCGCGACGCTAAAAATATAATAAAAATGATTATAAGGCATCTGTTTTTTATTGTTTTTGTGATTTTTATCATCGTTATGCTGGCACTCGACCTTGGTGTATTTCATAAAAAAGACCACGTCGTGGGCATTCGCGAGGCTGCCAAATGGACCGGCATCTGGGTGTTGCTGGCTCTGGGTATGGGAGTACTGCTTTTTTTCCACGCCGAGTGGATTCACGGCATCAGCAGTATGGAAGACCTGCTGGCTTACGCCAAAAGCCAGCCGCAACTGCTGGCGGCATTGCAAAGCGCCGAAAGCTATGATGCGGCACTAAGCATCTATCGCCACGAGGTCACGGAACAATACCTGGCCGGTTATTTCCTTGAAGAGTCACTGTCGATCGACAATATATTTGTAATGATAATGATATTTGTCAGCTTCGGCATAGACAAGATTTACTATCACCGAGTACTTTTCTGGGGTGTTCTTGGCGCCATCGTGATGAGATTCATTTTTATCTTTGCCCTCGGTGCGGTAGTGACACGCCTGAGCTGGGTACTGGCCATATTCGGCGTCATCCTGATTTTCAGCGGAATCAAGATGTTCCGCGACAAGGGCGACGAAAAAATCAAGACCGAAGACCACCCCGTGGTGCGTTTTGCCTCCAAGCACTTCCGCGTGTCGTCGCAACCTGACGGACACAATTTCTTCACCAAGATTGATGGCAAAAACTATATGACGCCTCTGTTTCTGGTGCTGCTGGTCATCGAGTTCAGCGATGTCATTTTTGCCGTCGATTCAATACCTGCAGTGTTCTCTGTGACGACCGACCCATACATTGTTTATTTTTCCAACATTTTCGCCATTATGGGTTTGCGGTCCCTCTTCTTCCTTCTGAGCGACATTTCTGACAAATTCTGGCTGTTGCGCTACGGATTGGGCGTTCTGCTTTGCTTTATCGGCGTAAAAATGATTGCTGGCGAATTTTTCGACCTTCACATCAGCACAGGCGTATCGCTAAGTGTGATTCTTGGCATACTTGTATGCAGCATCGTGCTTTCGCTGGCGATACCAAAAAAAGCAAAAATCGAGAATTGAGACCCGCATTTACTACCAACAACAATCGTCTGAAACAAACACAACAACAACTGAAAGCAAAAGCGTCTGACGCTTATAAACAAATACAATACATATATGATTGACTTTATTTTAATGGACATTTCGAACGGTTGGAAAACCGGCATAATGATTGCGGCTATGATTGCCGTGTTCTACTTTTTCCTGATTCGTCCGCAGAGCCAAAAGGCCAAGGCGGAAGAAAACTACCGCAACGGGCTGCAGAAAGGCGACCGCGTAATGACTTCTGGCGGCATCCACGCCACAGTGGTCAGCGTCAACGCCCCCTTCGCCCAAATCGAGGTGGCCAAGGATACCCGCATAAAGGTGCAGCTGTCGACACTGAACCCCATTCCCGACGGGACAAAGAAAGCCTGACACTCATAACGAAAAAAACAGAATGTCGCTTTCCGGCAACGCCTATGTCTGCACGTGATGTATGGGCTGACGTTTCCGATAAGGTTTTTGGCAGTTCAAACAGCGTTTATTCACTTTTAGAACTATAACGGCTGGAAAACTGATGTGGTATTATTGGTTTTTTATACTTTTGCAAGTTAAATATGAAGTACCACACACAAATTACCACACCACAAAATATTAATATACAAAAGAATGGCATCTGAGAAGACCAAAACAAGAATTGTCGAAACCGCTATAGAACTGTTCAACAAGGAAGGTTTCAAAGGCGTAACGATGGACGATATAGCGAACAGTCTGCACATCTCGAAACGGACTATGTACGAGATATTTGCCTCAAAGAACGACCTTGTGCGCGAATGCCTTACGCAAATACACCGCGAGATGGCAGAGTTGCGTATGGAGGCTATTTCAAAGACCGACGAGCCTATGCTTGCAACACTATACATAATGCATCTCTCGGCTGAAAAATGGAGCAAATACTGGCGCATCTTCGGCGAGGCCGAGCGCTTCTACCCAGAAATGAACGCCCTGCTAATAAGGACATACGGCACAAAGTTCAAGGAGTCGCTGCGAAGCATTATCGACGAAGCCCAACGCAAAGGCGACCTGCGCAAAAGCATCGATATCGACGTAGCGCTTGACGTGATACTATATTCTATACGCAACTCACAAAGGAACGATAACGACCTGATAGACACTAGCGCTTTCAGTTCCAGGCTGCGCGAGGCCTGCTACACATACCTGCGCGGACTGCTCTCGACCGAAGCCATCGAACGCGCCGACAAGAACGCCTACAAGTTCAAGGAGATACTAGGCGACTAATAAACGACCAATAAATAGGCGACTAATAAACGACTAATAAATAGGCGACTAATAAACGACTAATAAAAAAGAACTATATTTAATATATACAAAACTGACATCAATACTGTATGACACTGAAAAGAAACAAAATCTTTGTACTGTTAGCGGCCATCGTCGCTGCAGCACAACCGCTCAAAGCACAGGAACCAACAACACTAATCCTAAGCCTGAAGCAGGCGCAGGACTATGCCGTCGAGCACAACTACACACTGCAGAACTCGTCGCTCGAAGTGAAGAAAGCCGAGTACACACGCTGGCAGACCATAGCATCGATGCTGCCGCAGGTAAGGGCCGGATTCGACTATCAGAATATGTGCGGCTACGAAATGGTTATGGGTGGCGGCGGCGGATTCAGTTCGATGATCCCCGACAGCATTACTATTGGTGGTATGACGGTGCCTATCTCAATACCCGGCAGCAGCGACGCCGAGAGCAGTAGCGGCACAGTCATTCCGATGAACCCCAGCGGAACATTCAGCGTTACGGCCTCTGTGGCCTTGACAGGTGCTCAGATTATGGGCATCGTATTGAACAACATAGCACAAAAGATGGTCGACATCAGCTATAAACAGAGCGAACAGAGCACGCGCTCGCAGGTGAGGAGCGTGTATGTCTCGATACTTGTAATGGAGGACATTGTCGGGCTGCTCGACTCGAGCCTGGCCAATATGGAACGCCTCGAACAAACAACCCTCGAAAGCGTCCGCGCTGGTGCCGCAGAGCAGATACAGGCCGACAAGCTACACGTGCAGGTGGCATCGCTGCGCAACAGCATCAACGCCAACCGCCGTTCGCTGCAGATGCTCTACAACTCGATGATATTGCAGCTTGGCGCTGCCGTCGACAGCAAGCTGGTGCTGACCACACCGCTAGACGAAGTACTCGACATCAACTACTTGGCACAACTGTCGCTGGGCGGGTTCGACATCGAGAAAAACTATAACTACCAGTTGCTGCAGCAGAATGAGCAACTGTCGAAGAAGAATGTCACAATGGCATATATGGACTTCACCCCCACCCTGTCGGCCTATTACCAGTACAGCGCCAAAACCTACTTCGGCAAAGATGAAGGGTTTAATATGACGCCACCAAATATGATTGGAGCCAGCATCACGCTGCCACTCTTCACCAGCGGACAGCGCTATGCCAAAGTCAAGGCCGCCGAGCTGGATTACGCCGAAGCCCTCAACAGCAAACAGCAGGCCGAAGACGGGCTGCGCGTGCAATACAACCAGCTCTGCTACGACTTGGTCAACGCCATCGAGACCTATCAGATTCAGAAAGACAATCTTGACGTCACAAAACGTGTGTTTGACAACACTACCGAGAAATTCAAATACGGTCACGCCAGCAATCTGGAGGTGACCAATGCCAGCACCGATATCATCACAGCTCAAAGCAACTATATACAAGCAGTAATGAGCGTTGTAAGTGCCGAAGTGGCACTCGAAGACCTGCTAGGAAGATAGTGAAATATGAATTGTGACACGAACGTGTTCTATTCACTATTCACAAATAGTTTTATGAAAACAAAAAAATATATTAATATGAATAAAATCTTGAGAATTGCCGTCTTGGCCATCGCTACCGCCACAGTGGCGGCCTGCGGCGGCAAAAAAGAAGCCAAAACAGCCACAACAACACAGAAAGAAGTAGAAAAAGTAAAGGTACAAGAGCTGAAAACCCAGCGCATCGCCAAGCAGCTGGAACTGTCGTCAACCCTCGAGGGATACGAGACGATGAATATCTCGCCCAGCATCACTGGCAACATTGAACACATCTATGTCGAGGTGGGCAGCCGCGTCAGCAAAGGCGCTATGCTGGTGCGTATGGACCAGACGCAACTCAACACAACCCGCATCAACCTGGCCAGCACCAAAACCGAGTTGGACCGTGTAACGGCCCTCAAGGCAAGCGGCAGTATCAGCGAACAGGTCTACGACCAGACCAAGGCCGGATACGACCAGCTGGTCGAGACCGAGCGTTTTCAGGAAGAGAACACATTCGTCAAAGCCAAGTTCAGTGGCGTAATCAGTGCCAAGAACTACGAGGACGGCGAGATGTACACCGGAGCACCCATCCTGCAGCTGTGCCAGATCGGCCGCCTCAAGGCCATCATCAACATTCCCGAAAGTTATTTCCCGCTGGTCAAACAGGGTATGAAAGTCAACGTCTATAGCGACATCTATCCCGACAAGGTGTTCCCCGCCACCATCGAGATTGTCTATCCTACCGTCGACCCCTCGACCCACACCTTCCAGGCAAAACTGAACATCCCCAACCCTGGCGAAAAAATCCGTCCCGGTATGTATGTTCGCACCACACTGGCTGTCGGTGAAGTCGACGCCCTCGTCGTCCCCTACCAAAGCGTACTCAAGCTGACCGGCAGCAACGACCGCTACGTCTTTGTGGCCGACGGCAGCAGCGCACGCCGCGTGGCCGTAACTCTCGGTCAACGTTTCGACGACCAGATCGAAATCATCCCTGTAACACCCGGCGACCTTAAAGAGGGCGATATGCTTGTAACCACCGGCCAGGCCCGCCTTGTCGACGGCAGCGCACTGGAAATTGTTGAATAAATATTCCTCGACAATTCTCAATTTTCAATTCTAAAATCTCAATTAAAAAAATGGCCATATATAAGACAGCAATCAACAAGCCCATCACGACAGGACTTATCTTTGTGGCAGTCATCATATTGGGTCTTTTTTCCCTGACGCGACTGCCTATCGACCAAATGCCAGAAATGGACCCGCCCTACGTGACGGTGATGACAACCTACCCTGGCGCCAACGCCAGTGAAATCGAGACAAACATCACCAAGCTGATCGAGAATTCGCTCAACTCGGTCGACGGCCTGAAAAACATCACCTCTAACTCGCGCGACAACCTCAGCGTCGTCACCCTCGAGTTCGAATGGGGCGAAAACATCGACGAGTCACTCAACGACATCCGTTCGTACGTCGACCTGCTCTACGACAACCTGCCCGACGGCGTGTCGCGTCCTATGATTCTAAAGCTCAATTCGTCGGCAATGCCTATTATGGTCTATGGCTTCACCGCCGGCGAAAGCTATTCGGGTATGGACCGCATACTTGAAGACAACGTGGTCAACGTCCTCAACCGCATCGACGGCATCGGCAACATCACCGTCAGCGGTGCCCCCGAGCGTTACATCTATATCGACCTCGACCCCAAGCAGCTTGACGCCTACGGCCTCAGCCTCGAAGTGGTTGGCAATGCCATCAGCGCCAACAACCTCGACCTGGCTTCGGGCACCGTCAAGATGGGCAAAGAGCAATACCAGATGCGCGTCAAAGGCGAATACGTCGAAAGCTCCGAAATCGCCGACATCGTCGTCGCCACGATGCCCACAGGCCGCCAGATCTTTGTCCGCGACCTGGCAACGGTGCGCGACACCATCAAGGATCTCTCTCTCGATGAGAAAATCAACGGACGAGACGGCGGACGACTCATCATCACCAAGCAGACCGGCGCCAACACCGTGGCCATCGCCAACTCCGTTAAACGCGAGATGGACAAAATAATGAAGACCCTGCCGCCCGACTTCGAGTGCACGATGATACGCGACGGTTCGGAAGAAATCGTTAACGCCATCAACGGCTTGGCCGAGAGCATCTTCTACGCTCTGCTCTTCGTCGTTCTTGTCGTGCTCATATTCCTCGGCAACTGGCGAAGCACCATCATCATCGCCCTTACCATCCCCATCTCGCTGGTCACATCCTTCATCTACCTCCTCATCAGCGACAGCTCGCTAAACATCATCTCCCTTGCATCCCTCACCGTGGCCATCGGTATGGTCGTCGACGACGCCATCGTCGTCCTCGAAAACATCACCAAGCACATCGAACGCGGCGAAAACCCGCGCGAAGCAGCCATCTGCGCCACCAACGAGGTGTGGACTTCCGTTATCGCAACCACCCTTGTCCTTGTGGCAGTATTCGTGCCGCTGACAATGCTCAACGGTATGGCTGGCATTATGTTCAAGGAATTGGGCTGGATCATCACCATCGTCGTCTGCGTCTCCACAACTGCAGCCATCACCCTCATCCCGATGCTCAGCAGCCTGATGCTCAAAGAGAAACCTTTCTTCCTGACAAAAGCCGCTGCCGAAGAGGCCGAACGCAAACAGGCCGCCAAGCGTTTCACCTACGCCAAAACCATTGGCCGCGCCTTCGACGCCGTCGACAACTGGTACAGCAACATCCTGCGCTGGTGCCTGCGCCACAAGCGCATCACACTGCTCATCGCCTTCGCCTTCTTCGTCGTCACGATGATACCCTTCGCCACCGGCAAGATCGGTATGGACTTTATGAAGGAGCAGGACAACGGCAGCATCAGCATCAGCGCCGAGCTGCAACGCGGAACACGCATCGAAGAGACTCTCAAAACTGCACGCCATATGGAAGCCGACATCAAGGAAATCCTTGGCGACGACGTCATCGTCATCTCCACCTCCGCCGGTTCCAACGACGACGCCGGTATGGCTGCTCTCTTCAACAGCACCACCAACAACAAGATCAGTATGTCGGTCCGTTGCACCAAAAAGTACGATCGCGACCGCACCATCTTCGATATGCAGGAAGACCTGCGCCGCTGCTTCGACCAATACCCCGAGCTCGTCAACTTCCAAGTGTCGCAGGGCGGTATGGGCGGCGGAAGCAACAACTCGCTGCAAGTCGAGATCTACGGCTACGACTTCGACCAGACCACCGCATTCACACAAGACCTGCGCCGCCGCGTGATGGAGAACGTCAAGGGCGCACGCGACACCAAAATCAGCCGCGACGAGGACCGCGCCGAACTCAAGATCGAATTCGACAAGCAGAAGCTGGCCTTCCACGGCCTCAACGGCTCCACTGTGGCACTCTACGTCCGCAACCGCGTCAACGGTATGACCGCTGGCTTCCTTAAGGAAGACGGCGAGGAGTACGACATTGTCGTCCGACTCAAGGAGGAATACCGCTCCTCCATTACCGACATCGAGGAACTCTCCATCCCCACCGCCACAGGCCGTATGGTCAAACTCAAAGAGCTGGCCACCATCAGCGAATACTGGTGCCCGCCAACCATCGAGCGCAAAAACCGCCAGCGCTACCTCACCCTCACTGTGATGCCCTACCAGACATCGCTGGGCCAGCTGGCAGAAGGCGTACAGAACGAGCTGAACCAGATGAACATTCCCAACGGAGTCCACGTCGCCCTCGCTGGCAACTACGAGGACCAGCAGAAGACCTCCAAGGATATGGTCACCCTCGCACTGCTCATTATGATGCTCGTCTACATCGTGATGGCCTCACAGTTCGAGTCCTTCAGCAAACCATTCATCATTATGTTCGCAATCCCCTTCGCCCTTAGTGGCGTCGTGCTCGCGCTCCTCATCACTGGCGAGAACCTCGATATGGTCGGTATGCTCGGCATCGTCCTCCTCATCGGTATCGTCGTCAAGAACGGCATCGTGCTGGTCGACTACATCAACCTGCTCCGCGAACGCGGCACCGAGCTCTACGAAGCCATAGCCCTCAGCGGCAAGAGCCGTCTGCGTCCCGTCCTTATGACAGCATTCACAACCATCCTCGGTATGATACCTATGGCCACCTCCACCTCCGAAGGCTCCGAGCTCTGGACCACCCTCGGCATCGTCGTCATCGGCGGTCTCACCGTCTCAACCTTCGTCACCCTTATTGTTGTCCCCATCCTCTACGGCATCTTCAACCGCAAGGGCGAACAGGAACGCCAAGCCAAGATACGCAAGAAATTCGTATTTATGAATATCGATCTTAATGAAAAATAGTGAATAGTGACCTGTGACACGAACGCAGACACGAACGCGTCAGCCACTAACAAATTAACGAATTAACAAATTAACGAATTATTAATTATTAATTATTAATTTATGAAGAGCATTCTGATTGTATACAACCAAGCCAACAACGAGCGCGTCGAGTATCTGCTCGACACGCTCAATGTGAGAGGCTTCACCCAGTGGGAAAACGTGCAGGGACGCGGACACCAGAACGGCGAGCCGCACCGCGGCACTCACGCCTGGCCCGAACTCAACAACGCCATCCTCACCATCGTCGACGACGACAAAGTCGAAGAAATCCTCACCGCCGTGCGCAAGCTCGACAAGCGCAACGAAGAGGTCGGCATCCGAGCCTTCGTATGGAACATCGAGCAAATGGTATGAAAAAAAATTTAAAATTAAAAATTAACAATTTCGCACGAAATCAAACACAGAACAGGCTCTCGCCACCCCTTTTTAATTTTTAATTGTTAATATTTAATTAGAAACAGGCTCTCGCCCCCTTTTTAATTTTTAATTTATTTGACATTTATGGTAATTCCTGTTAAATGGAACTAAAAATTGCTAATAATTGCTGTTAAATTGCTGATAATTGCTGTTAAAAGAAAAAAATAATTTTTGGTTAATTCCTGGCCAATTTATGGTAATTCCTGTAAAAAAAATGAAAGTTATTTTTGACCATTTTCGTACAAAGCCGTTTCTCGTTTTCGTTTTCGCACTATGCTTCGCTTTCGCCCAAAACTCCTTCGCGCAGCAAAGCATCCGCGCCCTCTTTGTCGGCAACAGCTACACTGAAGTCAACAACCTGCCGCAGATGGTGGCCGACATCGCCGCCTCGATGGGCAACGAGCTCCACTACCAGAGCAACACTCCCGGCGGATGCACCTTCCAGCAGCATTGCAACAACCAGTCTATGACACTGATACGGCAAGGCGGATGGGACATCGTCGTGCTGCAGGAGCAGAGCCAGTACCCCTCCTTTCCGCAGCAGCAGGTCGAAAACGAAGTGTTCCCCTACGCCCAACAGCTCGTCAACGCCGTCTACGATGCCGGATACTGCACAGAACCAATGTTTTATATGACCTGGGGACGCAAGAACGGCGACCAGCATAACGCACAGTATTTTCCCGTCCTCGGCACCTACGAGGGTATGGACAGTATGCTTTGCCTGCGCTACACCTATATGGCCGAAACCTACGACGCCGCCCTCTGCCCCGTCGGACGCGTATGGAACCATCTGCGCCACAGCACCGACATCGAGCTCTATCAAGCCGACGAAAGCCACCCCTCGCTGGCAGGCACATACGCCGCAGCCTGCGCTTTCTACACGATGTTCTTCGGCGACGACCCCGACTCCATAACCTACCTGCCATCTGGCCTCAACAACGACGATGCCCGACTGATTCGCAACGCAGCCCACGACATCGTCTTCCTCCAGCTGCCTCAGTGGAAACGCAAACCGCCAAAGGCTCGTTTCAGCATCGACGCCATCGTCGGAAACGACGTCACGCTGGTACCTCTCATCGACAATGCCGACACCGTGCATTGGAACTTCGGCGACGGCACCACACTGGCCTATCCCACCAGCCAGTGCCAAATATCGACAACACACCACTACGCATTTCCCGGCACCTACAACATAACCCTTACCGCCTCACGCCACTGCATCACTAGCACCGCTACCGACTCCGTCATCATCAACAGCACCACCGAAGGCATCGAACAGCTCGACAACAACAACCTATTCTGCATCCTGCCCAACCCCATATCCGACAACGCAACCATCAACACCACAACATCGGGCCTCCTTGCCATCATCAGCGATGACGGACGCATCGTCCAACGGCACAACATACAGGACAATACAACCACCTTGAACCTATCCTCACTCAAACCCGGCGTCTACCTTATTCAGCTTCATACCACCGACGGCGTCCTTAGCCGCAAAATAGTTAAACTATAGCCTATGACGCTCACCATACGTCACCAACGCCATCTCTTCGAACCACGCCTGCCGCATTTTCTCTTCATCGACGACCACTATGCCGCCACAATGCAGGGCGACGAAACCACAATGCAGATACCTTCTGGCAACTACGAGCTGCGCATACAATGCGGCGGACGGTTGCCGTTGCGGCTGCTGACCCGCATCACCCGTAGCCAACGCTCCGTCGACCTCTCCGTCAGCAGCACCACTCAGCTCCACATCGAACGCACCTCACACCAAGCCACCGTAACGTTCCGCGACCGCGAACGACTGTGGAACATCCTCTTCGACCTCGACCTCGTCGCCTGGCTCGTCTCGCTGTTCGTCACATTTCCACCTATCTACCGCATCATTTCCGACGCCTTTTTCGCCATCTGGCTTGTCCGCCTCATCGCCATCCGTAAACGATACTACACAATAGAGCAATCCGTCTGAACTGGCAACAGTCCAGACAAAACCCAAGTCAAATCCTGTATTTTACTTGAATATCAGATAACTGAACCTATCCGGATTGAAATAGTCTGCAGCAAGATCACTTATTTCTTTGGCACTGACGGCTTCGATGTCGCGCTGCATCTCTTCGAGGGTGTCGACGCGGTCGTAAGTCAGGTAGCTTTTGCCAATGGCCTGCATTTCGTTGAGCGGCGACTCGTTGTTGATGGCCATCTGCCCAACAAACTGTTGTTTGGCATTGTGCAGCTGGGTCGCCGTAAGTTGCGTCTCGGAAAGAAGCCGCAACTGCTGGCGGACTTTGTCCAGATACTGGTCTAAGGCATCACTTTCAATGCCGCCATAGATATAGAAAAGGCCCGCATCGCTGAACGGCGTGTACTGCGACTCGACGGTATAGCAGAAGCCGTGCTTTTCGCGGATGGCAACATTGAGGCGCGAGTTCATCGCCGGGCCGCCTACGATGTTGTTCAACAGCGAGAATGCCACCTTGCGCTCGTCGAAGGTGTCGGGTGCGGCACCACCAACCATCACGTGCATCTGGTGAGTGCGACGCCCCACGGTGCGCTCGAATCGGTTGTAGTCCGGTGCCAGCGAACGGTCGGCGTCCGACGTGCGGCAAGGATAGTCGCCAAAATATTTCTCACAAAGATGGACGACACGCTTGAAATCGGCATTGCCCACAACCGAGATGACCATACGGTCGGTGGTATAGTTGCGGTGCATAAAGTCAAGAAGGCGTTGCTGACTGAAATGCTTCACGTTGTGCGGCGTACCCAGAATATTGTGTGCCAGCGGATGACCGTCGAAAATATATTGCTCGAAATCATCGTAAATCAGGTCGGCAGGGCTGTCCTTGTACGAGTTAATCTCTTCAAGAACAACATCCTTCTCCTTCTCGATTTCCTTTTCTGGAAAGGTGCTATGGAAAATAATGTCTGCAAAGAGTTCCAAACAGCGCTCCAAATGAATCGACAGCGACGAGGCATAGATGCAGGTTTCCTCCTTGGTTGTAAAGGCATTCAACTCACCCCCCACCCCATCGATACGGTTCAGTATATGGTACGAGTGCCGGTGTTCGGTGCCCTTGAATACGGTATGCTCTATAAAATGCGCCATTCCCTCGTCGCGGCCCTTCTCGTCGCGCGAGCCTACATTTATATACACGCCGCTGTGCGTCACCGTCGAACCGTTCTGCCGAAAAACAATCTTTATGCCGTTATTTAGAGTATGATATTGATACATATTTGAAATTAAAAGTTGGAAGTTAAAGGAAAGATAGAGGGAAGTTAATGGAAAGTTAAGAGGAAGTTAAGGGAAGTTAAGGGAAGTTAAGAGGAAGTTAAGGGAAGTTAAGGGAAGTTAAAGGACAATACATAGTGAATTGTGATTAGGTGGGTTCTATTTATTCACTTTTTGGTCATCCAAACAGACAGAACCCGTTAATCTGCCAGACAACCGTGTTTTGACATTCGATTTACGAGTGCAAAGTTACAACTATTTTTTCATTTGACAATGAACTTTTTGCCATA
>JAFROL010000041.1 GCA_017429685.1 Bacteroidales bacterium
ATGGACCACAGAACCTGATTTTGGTGGTTATGGAGTGAGTGTTCACCTCTTCCCATTCCGAACAGAGAAGTTAAGCCTCACATCGCCGATGATACTGCATTTATTTGTGGAAAAGTAGGTCGCCGCCAATCTTTTTAAAGGAGTTCCAATCGGGACTCCTTTTTTTTTGTTTTCATAATCCCAAGCTCATCTTTATAAAAATTCATGAGCATGATTCCGAAAAATCATGCTCATGATTGGTGGATAATTATGCTCATGAAATTATGGAATCATGAGCATGAATTTCAAACTTCTTGCGCTTGGAATTTCGTGGGCTACTTCTTCTTGCTCATCATATCCTCGGCGGGACGGAACTTCGCGTTCTCCAAAGCGGCCTTGATTCCCTTGCCTGCACGGAAGCGGAGGTTGAGCTTCTTGATTTTGTCGGGAGTCACCTCCTTCTCGCCGCGGCAAGCCTCTGAGGTGATGGTCAACGAGAACGACCCCAACTCGCCTAACTGCACCGTGTGGCCGTCGAGCAACAGACGCTCCATTACCTTCTCCAGCTGGTACACGGCCATCTCGGCCTCCTTGGGGTTCAGTGTCGTCTCGTCCGACACCAGTTTCGCCACCCTCGTGTTCGTCCACCTGTCCCACGCTCTTGAGGATTGCATACCACTTTCTCGCGCCTTTCGGGTCGCGCGGGTTGACCCTTTGCACTTTGTTGTAGAATAACGGCATAATTTGCTCCTTTCTTCTTTGGTTTATAACTCTGTTTTTGCGAGTGCAAAGGTTCGGACTTTTCCCGACATGGCAAAATAAACTTTTGCCTCCAAGGTTTCATTTGTGTTTACAAATCCGAGAATTCAATCGGATTAAAAGGTCTTTTTGCTTTTTTCAAGTATTTCTCATGTCCGTGTTTCAAATACTCTTTTAATATACTTTTTCTGTCTTGTGGCTCCCATCTGTCGGGTACATTTCCTGCATATTTCAGTGTGTTATTTATGTCGTCCACGCATAATGGGCCATAACTACAAATACCAGGGAAGTTGTTGTATATATCTTCTTCCTTTGTGATATCTACTTTCTTTTTAACGATGGGTTTTGCTGCACGGATAGCCTTCTGTTGTTCAAAGTAACTCTTTTTCCCCTTTCCGGCTGCCTTGTTCTCTTCCCATTGGCTTATTTGCCCTTTCGTTGATTTGGATTTTGCTTTCCCGTTTTCAACACTGACAGTCATTGTAATATCAAAGGTGAATCCCTCAAAAAGTTCACCATTGGCATCGCTCCGTTGTGCGAGGTGTTTCTTTAGAGTACAGATACCGTTAGCCACAAGATTGCCGTCCACGAGAATATATGGGATATTTATGATGGTGTATTCTCTGCTATCACGCCAAGTTGAAATAGTGTCTCGAATGACCCCAGTGGCTAGATAATCCATTTTAGTATTTCTTACCCAAGTATCAACACGTTCTCTGAATTTTGGAGAATTGCACATCATCCATAGTTGCCATTGGTGAGTAGTGTCAATCGTGATGAATATGTCTCTAAGTGTTTTTAATCTGCTAACGCTCTCGATGTCTTTAAGAAACAAAGGATAACACTCTATGGAATCTTGTATGGCTTTTTGTGAATACTTGCCATTGTACCCCCAGTCACGCCTTCGATACCCTGTTTCATCTAATATTTGTAGATAGTTAAGATATAGAGTATTGCGTAGTATGTCACGAAGAATAGAAACTTTCACCCCAGTCCAGTTCTCAAAACTAAAATAGTTGTAGTAAATACTTCTGCATTCTTCATTGTCAAGAAAATCAGTAGTCCATAATTCTTCGATGTCCAGCCCATTGGATATGATAAATTCTGCGTAATATTTTGCGCTGTCTTTGAGTGAGAGGTCTAATGCACACACTTCTTGTAGGGCGTTCCATAAATCGGACTTATGCCAATTGTTCCTTTTTATTGAATCCTTCTCGTATTCATCTTGTTTTTTTCTCTCTAAGGCAATTTGCTCTGCCTCTTTCAAATAAATGGAGGAAAGATAGTATGTATAACAAGGTCTCCATATTTCTTTGTCCTTTTCATCAGCAAGCTTGCCTTTTATGATTATCTTTTTTGCAAATTTGCTGAGGCTTTTTGCTTTGTTTTCTGCTTCATTCGAAGGAAATACTCTCCTCGCCAGCGACATGAAATCTTCTGGTTTGTAGTCCGAGCCAACATGGTATACATCGAGCACCCTTTTGACCACAGATGCTAAATAAACACTATCATTCTCAGAGTTGGTCATAGCCCTGCGATTGATTTTGTCTTTCTGTTCTTGTGTCAGAAGTGACTGCTGCGCCCACGTCATTCCTGCCGATACAAATAGGAGCATCAAAAGCATACATGTCTTTTTCATAACAATATCCCTAATACGTGTCGGGCGCAACTTTTTAAAATCCGTCCGCGCCGCAACGAACGACTAAGCCAAAGAGCGTGGCGCCGTAAACCACTTCTTCTAGTAGAGGTCGTGAGAATTACCTAAGTCAGCAGATGTAATAAACAGCCCACGCTATTCACGCGAACCCTTACACCCTCCCTGCTGACTAGTTGAAATTTCTCACGTTTCTACTAGCAAAGATGAGTATAACGCTCCGTGATTTCATCATTGAAATCGACTGCAAAAGTACGACTTTTATTTGGATTGGCAAAATTTTTTTCACAGTGAACAATAAAAACAACCTGTCCCTGTCGGCTTTCTGACAGGGACAGGTTACAAGGCGGGGTTGAAAGGTCAGTCCTTACGGACGGGCTGGCGTCGCCCACCCGTTGTTGCCTCGGGATAATCAGCGAACTGCTTCTATACGAGCTTGAGACCATTACGATGTTGCAGGTGATGGAAACCGACAGCGCTAAACAATTCGTTGTTCGGCCCAACCGCTTGTGTGGCGGGTGGGATTTCTATAGGCTCTGTGGCCTTTTCAAGACGGAACTGTCAGCGCGCAAGGATGTCGTTATCAAGGCGTGGTTCCAGTTGCCTAGTGTTGAGACTATGTCTGTTTTGCCAAAGGGCAAGTATTATTATGATTTGAGCGATGTGTCGACCGATGGGATTGTCGCTTCAACGGGTACGCGTTATTGTCTCTGTGAGAAAGTGGATGAAGAGAGTGAAGCCGAACTTATAGAATGGAAACCCAGGGCACGTCCACCTACGAGCCACGTCCCAAGTTGCAGTTGCGCCCTGTGCCCGACGGCTGTTTTGAGGTGGAGAAACTTACCGTGTGGCAGAAAATAAAGAAACGCCACGCGGGTTTTATGGATAGTCATTCTGCTTTCGGGGTCGGTTTATGGTCTATCATCTTCATTGTCTTATTTTTCGCTCTTATGTTTCTCTCTATCAATGGAGGTTGGGACTTCAGCGAGACCGTTTTGCCGTTTACATTGCCTTGGTGGGTGTGGATGGCCGTTTGCGGTGTGGTGGGGTTGATTACCAGTCGTACTAAACTGCTGAGGAACATTTTTGATGGCTGGCGGGGACCGATAGTTGCCGGTCTCTTTGGTGTCGGGATAACCGTCGGTCTGTTGTTGACGGCGGTTTTCTCTGTCAATATATGGCTGGGAAGCAACGAGGAGGTGGTTGGACGAGGTGTTGTGCGAGAGCATTACCTTGCAGGCCGCCGAAAGGACGTTAACCAGTATTCAGTATGGGTTGAAGAGCCTGTGAAGGGGTATATCTACATTGCTACGGGCGACGACGGCTCGTTCGGGCCTGGCGATACGGTTGCCGTTACAATGACAAAAGGCTTTTTTGGATTGTATCACGCTGATGCCATTGAACATTAGAGTCGGATATGGCTATTCAATTGACAGTATTTCAGTGACTACAAACTGGCTGTTGCCTCGCCAGGGGAGGGTGCCGAAATGGCGTTTCCAACGCAACTCGACGTGCTTGCCGCTGGCGCGCATCAGGCGCTCGGCGATTATCTCGTCGGTGACGGAGAATTTGAATTCGTTGCTCTGTATCGATGTACTGTTCACTTTGGCCGAGCGGAATCCGCTCTGTATCATCTTGCCCTCATAGGTCTTGAAGATGATGCCCTCTTTCTGGAAATAGTTGATGTCGCCGGCGTTGACGCCAGTGCTGTAGACGAAGAAGAAGCGGAAGAAAATGAACAGTCCAAGTGCCAGAACGACAATGGAGGAACTGATGGAGATGATTTTTGCTTTGCGGGTCATTTTTCTCTTTTTTGTTTCAATGTTATAACGGTGCGGAAGCAAAAATAGTGTTGCGCGACGCAAAAAAAAACGCGGCTCAATCGAGTCGCGTTTTTTTTGACTTTAAGAAAAACTTATTTGGTCAGTTTTTTGCCAAGTTCCTGAACGCCTTTCTTGGCAGCGTCTTTGGCAACTTCTTTGGTCTTGTCGACGGCAGCGTCTTTCACCTTGTTGGCGATGCACTTCTCGGCTTCAGCTTTAACAGCAGCCTTGAACTCCTCGTCGTTAGCGTACTGAGCGAAGCTCTGGTCGATAACGGTGTTGACGCAGTTCAGAACGTCGCCGCAGTTGCAGATCTGCTGGGCAGCGTCCATAATGGCGGCCTGGCGGGCGTCGTTGTTGGCCTCGGTGCATTCAGCAGCGGGAGCGGCAACTTCGGTCTGCTCGCAAGCAGCGGTGCTGTCGGTGTTGGTGGTGTCGGTTGCCTCAGCGTTGCCGCCGCAGGAAGCCATAACTGCGCAAATAGCTGCGCTTGCAAAGAATAAAAATACTTTCTTCATTGTTTTTTAATGTTTTAATTGATTGTTTTCGTTTTATTTCGATTTGCAAAGGTACGCACGTTTTTCAGAATGGAAAATTTTTTTATAAATGTTTAACATTTATTTTTTTAATACTTTCGCTGTGCTGGTTCCATCACGGAGTATGTACACACCTTCGGGAAGCCCTTCTAAACTAATAATTAATGTTTTGCCTATTGCTTTTTGTCTGCTCACGATACGTCCGGTGATGTCATAGAGTGTTATCGTGCTTTCTGGAGTCGTCTCGATTGTTATTGTTTCGTGTGCCGGATTTGGATAAACATTAAGTGAATTCTCCGAAATGGGCTCTATTCCGTTTGTTTTTTCGAAGGTTACAAGAATCGTATGCTGGCCGCTTACATTGTACAGCTCGTATTGGTAAACACCGTTTTCGAGTACCGAAAGAGCTTGTGTTGTTATTGTATTATCGTCGTATTTTAGCGATTTTGGCTTGTAGCCCGGAAGGGGTGTGATGGTGAATCTGGCAGTGTCGCCGTTACCGACAACCGAATATCCGCTGGGGGTGATGTTGCCGTTGGCATCGCTGCTGGCATAGATCAGGGCGGCGCCTTTGGTGAGTTCCACATTGTCGATGGCTGCCTGTGCGGACCCGTTGCTGTAGATTGAAAAACGTATACGGCTGCGATCGCCGGCACCAGGCAGCAGCAGGTAGACATCGCGCCACGTTGCTGCTCCGAAGCTCCAGGCAATGCTGTCGATGGTCTGCCATTCGGCGGTGGCGCTGTTCCGGTATTCTGTTTTGACGATAGTATTGGTGTTGCATTGGTCGCCAAAGTGCAGACGGTAGTGCAGCACGGCATCCTGAACCGACTCGAAACATATTGGTTTGGAGCTGACTGTCTGCCATCCCGACACGTCAGGCGTGTTGGCTATGACCTTTTGTCCCAGCAGGCTGTCGACGGTCCAGTCGCCAGTCCAGCATTCCGGCAGAGTGCCGAGAGCCGTTGTCTCAAAGTCTTCCTGCAGCCATTCGCTGTTGTCGCAGTTGAGTGTGCGACCCTGTGCGTCGATGCCGTCCGAGTAGGTCGAGTCGTTCTTGCACACGAAAAGGCGGAAATTGTACAGATGGTTGCTTGCCAGGCTGTCGACAAGGGCCGAAGTACCGTTGCCTTTGTATATGACGATGCCTCCGCCGTCGATAGTGTCGCCGACATTGTGTCTGCCCGACGGAACACCGAAAGTGTTGCTGTTGCCGTTGATGACAATCATCGTCTTCAAGCTACCGTAAGGGGTCCAGCGCAGGGCAATGCTTTGCTGGTCAACACCTTCTGCTGTGGCGTTTCTCGTCTCGGGCGATATGTTGCCTACGGTGAAAAAGACTTGGCGTGTATTGTCGTTGCTGCTGATGTTGTAGAAGGACACGCTGTTGGGCTGTTTCGACCACGGACGGAACCAAGGCACCGAGTTGTTAGTGAGCGAATCCCTTTGTGCGTACGCGCCCGGATAGGTGGCCGAATTCGAGTTCAAGTCGCCGTAGCTGGACGGTGTGCTGGTTGGGAACGTGTCGGTGGGATTTGTATGTGCAAGGATATACATCTGCTGGGGATGTGAGGCATTGCTGACGCTGGCACCGTAAGCGTTGGGGTGGATGTGGTAGACCAGCATTCCGTTTCCGGGGATACCCTGGTCCCATTTCAGTTGCTGGCGGTTTTCAATCATAAAAAAGTCGTCAGGTGTCGATGTGTTGATGCGGTGAATGTCGTTGCAAGAGTTCTCGACGGGGTTCAGGATCACGGTGCGTGGTGTGCTGTCGATGGTGTCGCAGGTGGTCCAGTGGTAGATGTAGGTCTTCGTGTACGGGTTGTGGTGGGCAGGAGCGATGCCTCCGCGGTTCCAGCTTCCGCTCGACATAATGTCCCATTGTCCGAGTCCCGGATACTCTCCGCCGCTGCCGGCATAGTCGGTGTCGTAGTAGTCGGGAGCGCCGAAAACGTGGCCCAGTTCGTGGCAGATAACGCCGATGTTCGTTATTCTCGTTCCGTACGAGCCGCTGCATTCCGGCGAGCAGGAGTAGACGTCTATGACGGTGTTGTTGTATGTCGGAGCATTGAAGATATTCCATTTGTGCGACCAGATGCAGTCCGAACCGCCGCCGGCCTCTTCGCCGTGGCCGGCAAAGATGATGTGCAGACCGTCGATGTATCCGTCACCGTCGTTGTCGTAGTCCGAAAAGTCGACATCCTGTGCCGCCGAATCTACGGCCTCGTGTGCAAATTCCTGGTAGCCATAGTCCGAGTCGCCATAGTATGCCGTGTTGTAGGCTCCGATATAGGGGCCCACAACGTCGACGCGCAGCGTGAAAAGTCCGCCGCTGACGTCATAGTAGTAGTCGCGCACGCTGCCTGTGCGGCCGCCGGCGGTATAGTTCACCTGGTTGAAAAGTTCTTTGAACTCAAATCGGGTGTGGGTCATATCCTTGTCATTGAAAGCGAACAGGATAACGAGGAACTTCTTGTTTCCTGTCACGTCGCTCATCGTTTTGGGGCCGCTTTTGGCGTCCTCCACCTGTTTCCAGATGGAGAGCATTGCGTCCACTTGCGACTGGCTGAAACGCAGATGTCTGGGTGTGGATTTGAGGAAATCGACCGTCTTGGCGTCGCGCGACTCTATCTCGGTGGCAACAATGTCCGAGGCCACCATATCGCCTTTGGCATTGCGGTAGGCATATACAAGGCTGCCGTCGTCGCTGTGCAGAAGGCTGTATCCGTCGACGGTCTCGGCCCAGTGCACACGCTCGTCGCCTTTCAGATAGATGGTCACTCTGGTTTCGCTGTTGGGTTGGGTGAAAACGATTTTTTCGGGATATGCAGGCACAGCCATTGCATTCACGGCTGCTGCAAAAAGCAGAAGTAGCAAAAAGATTCTTCTCATTGTTCTAAAATAAATGATGATTTGTTCAAAAAGTCTTTGTTGTTAATATGATTTGTGTGTAATAGCGTGATTTTCGATTTGATTATAGGAAGGCGTTCGACTCGTATTCCTCGGCCGAGCAGTTCTGCACGTCGGCGCCACCGTCCATCCACACATACTTGATGTATGTCGGGTTGGCGTTTTTGTATTGGTCTTTCTCAAACTGGCGGCGAAGGCTGCTGGTGGGCAGGTCGCGCAGTATGTAGTCGTTGACCTTTTCGACCAGGAAGCTGCGCTGGGCCGTGCCGTTGTCCATATCGAAGCGCTTGGCGAAACGGGTGTCGTTGCTCAGCGTGATGGGGTCGCCCTTCAGGTTGGTCGACACCTGCTTGACGGCCATAACCCACGTGTGCAGCAGGTCGACATTGGTTTTCGTCGACCGCATATGGTATTCCAGAAAAGCGGTCTTCTTGCCGTTCTCGTCTTTCCATTTGTGGAGGGTGACCATCAGAATGGCGTCGATGCCATAGGTGTTGCGTATCGCCGAGAGGTCGCCGTTGCGCAGCTCCTTCGACGTCATATTCAGGCTCTCGTCGATTTGGCGCGATGCCACGGGGCCTATGACGTAATATCCATTTTTGATTAGCGGTGCCGACAGCGTCTGGTACAGGTAGGCTTTGGCGGTGTTTATCTCGTTGTTGTAGGCAATGTCGGCGGGGTATTTCTCCACACGGCGTTCTGCCTTGTCGTTGACGGGCGCCAGGTATATGACCGTGGGCCGTTCGCTGTAGATGTCTTCGTATGAGTTGATTTTCTTCTCGCTTTTGCAGGCGCCCAGCAGCACTGCCAGCAGCGTTATCATTATGATCGACCTTTTCATTGGTGAGTCCTCTTTGCGTTATTGGTTGTCGGTTTTTCCCTTTTTGTTTTTCTCGCCTTTGTTTTTCTGCATCACCGTGGCGGCACGTTTCTCGGCGGCGGCGCGTTTCTCGGGAGGCAGCACCGTCTCGCTGGCATTCTCGACGGCCGTGGTGTCCGCTTTGATGCTGTTGTCGTTGGCATATTCGGGAATCAGCGTGCGTTTCAGTTGCAGCACATACTCTTTCGACGAGGCAAACTCGGCCATCTCCTTGTTGAACCACGTGTTGGCTTCGGCGCGGCGCCCCTGCTTGACGAGGGCTACGGCATAGTCGCTGTATATGCCGGGCTGTTTCACGCCGGTCTTGCGGCTTTTGTTGATGATGGTACTGTAATTTTTCGAAAGATTATCCAAATTTGCCTCCGAAGGCTCCTTGCAATAAGCCAGCATCGTGGCTTCGTCAACCACCGGCTGCGACGACGAGCAGGCGGCCAAAAGGGCCATTCCGAGGCCTGCCAGTATGATTCCTAACGAGTGTTTCATCTCTCTATAGCTGTTCTAATTTATTCTGTGTTAATATTATATTGCTAATATTCAGCGTTTGCGCCTTTTGCGCGCACGTTAAATACAAAATGCAAAGATACACAAAAAAACAGACCTGAAAATAAAAAAAAACAGTGTGTGGCAAATTTTTTTCGCCGTAATCGAAAAAATGTGTAATTTTGCAAACCGAAACGGCAACCGCTCTATCGCCGGCAGAGCAATCTGCGGGAGGAAAGTCCGGGCAGCACAGAGTCGCCATACTTCCTAACGGGAAGGGGCGCGTATCCCCAAGGTGCGCGTCACAGACAGTGCCACAGAAAACAAACCGCCGGGCACGACCGGTAAGGGTGAAAACGCGAGGCAAGAGCTCACGACGTATGCAGCGATGCATATGATGGCAAACCTTATGGGCTGAAAAACCAAATATACCGACAGTCAAGGGTTGACTCGTCCGTTGTCGGGGGGTAGGTTGATTGAGACATCCGGTGACGGATGCCCTAGATTAATGATAGAGGACCGCCAGCGCGGTGACAGAACCCGGCTTACAGGTTGCCGTTTTTTTTTCTCGACACTGATCAGCAGCGCATAACACTCTTTCAAACCACACTAACTCCACAGTTCCAACCAAAAAGCAGAAAATAAAAGCCCTATGAATATAGAAGTGGTCTTGTCGCCATCGCTCTACGATGGCCGTGCGACGAAACAGCACCATATTACCGTGGCCGTCGACATACTCCGTGCCACGTCGGCCATCTGCGCCGCTTTTTCGGCTGGCGTTGATGAAATTGTGCCGCTCGACTCGCTCGAACCGTTGGCGCAGTATAGCAAGCTGGGCTACACCCTCGCTGCCGAACGCAACGGCGAGAAGGTGCAGGGTGCCACCTGTGGCAATTCGCCGACCGAGTACCTGACGATGAAACTCGACGGCCAGCGGCTGGCCTATTCCACCACCAACGGCACGGTGTCCATCCTTCGTGCCGCCGGCTCCGACCGCCTCTTTGTCGGAGCCTTCTCCAATCTTTCGGCCTTGGCAGGGACCATAGCTGCTGACCCGTCGCACGACGCGCTCGTCGTCCTCTGCTCGGGATGGAAGGGCGACCCCTCGCTCGAGGACACGCTCTTCGCCGGCGCTCTGATCGACATCCTCGGACGGCGCGGTGTCGACACAACGCTGGTCAACGACGCCGCCTTTATGGCTCGCGAGCTCTGGAACAACGCCGCCGCCGACCCGTACGGCTACTGCCGCAATGCCACTCACGTCCACCGGCTGCAGAAACTGGGCTACGACCGCGACATCCGTTGGGCCTTTGTCGCCGACACTTGTCCGCTGGTGCCTTTTTATGATAACGGAAAATTGAGGATAAACGTTTGAAAGCGTACGGATATATTCTGACAATCATTGCGCTGACGTTTTTTGCCGTGGCTCCGGCACAGGCACAGACGACGGCGGCAACGCCCTTGCACGACACCGTTCCACCCGCCCCGGGCCTGATATGGCAAAAGCCTCTGGCGGCATCGCTGACAGGGCTTACCGTCGCCACGGGCATCTCGCCAATGCTCATCGAACCGATGCGGCACCAGAACATACTTTTCCGCGAAAATGTGCAGATGTGGCGTCGCAACACTATGGATTTCCGGCCGTTGCATTTCGACAATGTCATCCAGCTGCTTCCGCTTTCGGCGACAGTGGCGCTCAGCTGGTGCGGCGTCCCGTCGCGCCACGAGGGGTGGCCTCTGGTGCGGCGCACGGCATCGACGCTGATTGTCGTCACCGCCGTCACGCAGCCGCTCAAAGGCCTCGTCGGCGAAATGCGTCCCGACTACAGCTCCACCACCAGCTTCCCGTCGGGCCACACGGCTCTGGCCTTCTCGGGAGCCGAACTGCTGAGACTCGAATACGGGCAGTCGTCGCCCTGGATTCCGGCCGCAGGCTTTGCCATTGCCGCACTGGCAGGTTTTATGCGCATCTACAACGACCGCCACTGGACCGGCGACGTGCTGGCGGGTGCCGGCATCGGCATCATCTCGGCCGACATCTCCTATTGGCTTAACAATCTGATTGACCGTAAATGGAACAAATGACTACAATCACTCCGATAGCACACATACAAAGCCCTTTCCCGCAGAAATTCGGCATCCCGCGACAGAGCAACATCGTCGGCGGAATCACAGCCACCGTGGTTTTCGAACCCGAATTCCGCAATGCCGACGCCTTGCGTGGCATCGACGAGTTCGACTACCTTTGGCTGATATGGCAATTCAGCGAAAACCTTCGCCAGCAGTGGTCTCCCACCGTGAGGCCGCCGCGGCTGGGCGGCAACCGCAGGATGGGGGTCTTCGCCACACGCTCTTCGTTCCGCCCCAACGCATTGGCACTGTCGTCGGTACGCCTTGTCGACGTCCGCTGGCAAAGCCCCGACGGACCGCTGCTGTTCATCGCTGGCGCCGACCTGATGGACGGCACGCCGATTTTCGACATCAAGCCTTATCTGCCCTATACCGACGCTCATCCCGACGCGCGCAGCGGCTTCGCTCCGACGCCGTCCAACCGCCTTCTCGACGTGCATTTTCCACCCGAACTGCTTGCCAAGGTCGACCCCGAACTGCGTCAGCCGCTGCTCGAAACGCTTGCCAACGACCCGCGACCGTCCTACCACAATAGCGACAACCGCGAATATGGAATGACTTTTGGGAAAAAAAATATTCGTTTTAAAGTGTTAGAAAATAGTGTATTGGAAGTTTTGTCGATAGATTTTTAATTTTTTTTGCAGCGGAAATGGCCTTTTCTCCGACTTATATATAAATGAAACCCGAAGAAGCACAACTCATAGAAGCCTGTCTGAAAAAAGACGAGAAGGCATACAGGCGTCTCTACGACCTGTACGCGCGCAAGATGTACGGCATCTGTCGACGCTACAGCCGTTCGGACGCCGCTGCCGAGGATGCGCTTCACGACGGTTTCATTGCGGTGTTTGAAAACCTGCACAAGCTGCGCAATGTCGACTCGCTCGACGCCTGGATACGTCGCACGATGGTCTTTGCTGCCATCAACGTCTATCGCGAGGATATGCATTTCGTCCCGATGGACGAATCCGTTGATGCTGAGTCGGTTTCGGGCGACGATGTCCTTGCCTCTATCGATGCTGATATCATCGTCAAGGCAATGCAGCAGCTGCCCGACGGATTCCGCACAGCGCTGAACCTCTGCGAGGTGGAGGGATACTCCGTCAACGACGCTGCAGCCGAATTGGGCGTTAAGCCCTCGTCGCTGCGCGCCTCGCTGGCCAGAGGCAAGCACCTGCTTGTAGAAATGCTGAAAAAGAAAAAGTTTTGAAAGCGGAAAACGGAAAGCGGAAAGCGGAGAACGGAAAGCGGAAAGCGGAAAGCGGAAAGCGAAAAGCGGAAAGCGAAAAGCGGAGAACGGAAAGCGAAAAGCGGAGAACGGAAAGCGGAAAGCGGAAAGCGGAAAGCGGAGAACGGAAAGCGGAGAACGGAAAGATGAAAATGGAAAGCGAAAAACGGAAAGAGGAAAACGGAAAGCGGAGAACAAAGAACGAAAAGCGGAGAACGGAGAACGAATATGTGTGAATTGAGAATGAGGAATGTTGAGCGGTGAGCAGCCTCGGAGAGGCGACACGCACGAAGTGCACGTAACACCATACAAGCCGAAGGCGCAGTGTGGTGACCAGACAAGCCAGCGACGGCAGCATCTCGAAGAGATGCGACAACAGGACTAAAACGATAACTAAAACGATAAATATAAAATATAATACCATTTTTGAAAAATATTAAAATATCATTCTGATGAGCACGCTTAAAGATAAATTTGAAAACTACGAAGTACAACCCGACGAAAAGGTCTGGACATCAATAGAAAACACCCTGCACGGCAAGGCTGTGGCCCGTCGCCGCCGTATTGTCGCCGGCACGGCAACTGCCGTTGTCGCGGTGGCGGCTCTCGTCATTGCGCTCAACGCCGGAACCCGCCAGCCGGAACAGCCCGTCACTGCTTCGGCGCAACACGAGATATTCCTTGCGGGCACGGCTGCCAACACCGGCACCACCGCAGTCGCTGCCGACGTGTCTGCACAAACCGTAGTGGCAACACCTCAGGCCAAGCCCGCTGCGGTTGCTCCTCAGGCTACGGCCGTTGTCAGCGAGGAGGCAAGCACCTTGCCCGCAGCTGCGCTTTCTGCACCGCACAGCGAAACCGTCCTGCCCCAGCCGCAGGTTGCAGTCGTGCCGGAACCCGCTGTGGCCACCACGACACAGGCCGTGGCCGACAACAGTGTCCGTAGCAGCGAGCCCGTGGTCGAGCCACAGCCGCAGACCACCGCTGCCTCCGAGCCCCAGCGCAAGATGACTCAGCCCGAACGCAAGGCTGCCAACGACGAGCTGGTGGTGTGGATTCCCAACGCCTTCGCCCCCGACGACCCCAACGACGAGGTGCGCCTCTTCAAGGTGAAGCCCAACAGCGAGGCCAACCTCCTCTCGTACGAAATATTCATCTATTCGCGCGCCGGCCGCCAGGTGTACCACAGCAAGGACGTTAACGCCGCCTGGGACGGCACCGCCAACGGCCATCAGCAGCCTATGGGCACCTACGTCTACATCATCGAAATCAACGATGCCGTCAAAGGCATTCAGCACAAGAAAGGCACCATAACGCTTATTCGTTAGTGGGAGACGGCCGCATTCCTGCGGTCGCTCCAAGGGAAGTTAAGGGGAAGTTTTTTGGGAAGTTAAGGGATGTTAAGGGAAGTTAAGGGACAATAGGGATTGCTGGTCACTATTGTCCCTTAACTTCTCTTAACTTCTCTTAACTTCTCTTAACTTCCCTTAACTTCCCTTAACTTCCTTTAACTTCCCTCTAACTCCCCGAAATTAACGCCCTCATCATCAGCACCCTCTTCTTATCAAAGTTCATATAAAGCCTAATTTAACTTTTATGAAAATTTTCGCCAGTAGACAATAATAGGGCTTTGGTTGCGTTATGATAGGTGAAAAACGTTGCGAAGGTTAGTCTCGGAGCACGTTACCTAATGATTTTTAATTATTAATTATTAATTTTTAATTTTTAATTTACAAAGTACTATGGGAAAAGTTGACAATGGTTTTCTTGATGGTTTCAGTGGTCGGCTGGGCAATGTTGTCGGATACTGCTGGCGTGGACGTATGTGCGTGCGGTCGTTGCCGTCGCACTACAGTGATGCGCGGACGCCCGAACAGCTGCAGCAGCGTTCGCTGTTCAAGCAGGTGGTGCGTTTGGCATCGCGTGCCAAACGTGTGCTCAAGGTCGGTCTGCGTCAGGTTAGTCTTGATGCGCAGATGTCTGAAATCAATTATTTTATGCGGGTGAACAAACGGTGTTTTTCCGTCACTTCTGGTAGGCAGGCGCCACGCCTGCAAAATGGCGAGGCTGATTCGACAGGTCTCGCAGGCGTGGCACCTGCATCCCAGGAGCTTGCGATTGATTATGAGAGTCTTCTGCTGGCCGACGGGCCTGTGGCTCCGGTTGCCTTTGGTGTGCCGCGCCTGTTGGATGAGACGACGCTATGCGTTGATTTCGAGAAGAATCCGCTACGCCGTGTGGTCCATTCCGACGATTTGGTTTATGTGGCTGCCTATTGTCCTGAGTTGGGCGACTTCGACCTCTCGGCGCCGGTCTATCGTCGCAGCAACAGGTTGACAATGTGCTTCAACGATTTTTGGAGTGGCCGCGAGGTCCACCTGTGGGGTTTTGTTGCCGACGGGAAGGGTAGGGCTTCGCGCAGCCAGTATCTGGGTTCTCTGCTGCTGTCGGACGAGGTCTCTTCGGCAGATGATGAGAACTTAGGCCCTTATGGTGTGTTCACTTTTGGAAATAGCTCTTTTTCAGCGCAAAATGGTGACGTTGCCGACGCGGCTGACGACCACTTGCGGGGAGCCCTTGGTGGTGTAGTCGGCTTTCCAGATGTAGGTGCCCTGGGGACAGACGTGTCCTTTGGCGGTGCCGTCCCAGGAGCCGGTTAGCAGGTCGAACGAGGTTATGAAGTTGCCTGCACGTGAGTAGATGTATACCGTTCCTGCGATGACTTGGTCTGTGGCGATGGCGAAGGTGCGGTTGGTGGATTCGTCGGGCGTGAAGGCGTTGGGAGCCCAGAACTGGTGCGTGTTGTTGCGTATGGTCAGCGTGGTGCTGTCGGTGCACCCGTACCTGTTACGGGCAAAGAGTGTCACGTCGACCGAATCTTCGGTGATGGGGAAGACAAAAGTGCATATGCGTGCGGTGTCGTTGCGGTCGCCGATTGTCCAGATGCGCGATTCGCTGTCGGTGATGTCGGTGAGCGTCACGTTGTAGTTGTCGTTGCCCACGGGATTGGGGTAGGCGCGTATTTGGGCATAGTAGGCTTCGTCGGAGATGGAGAGATGCAGCCTCAGTATCGAGTCGCAGGGCGTACGGTGCAGGACGTAGACCGGCGACAGCGAGATGTCGTCGTATGTTATGCCGTCGATCCAGGTGTAGGGAACGCCGTTGCATATTTTTCTCATCACTTCGATTGTGTCGGCATTGATGACTCTGATTATCGCCGTGACATTGCTGTCGGCGCCGTTGACGGTTTGTAGGTTGTAGCGCAGGATGCAGGAATTGTAGAACGTCGAGTCGAGCCATACGAGAGGCAGGTTGTAGCTGCATACGGAGGTGTCGAGTTTCAGGTCGATGTTGCGCCATACGTTGAGGTAGAAATGTACGATGCTGTCGCATCCGAAGCGGTCGGTCAGCGGGAAGATGTAGTTTGATATTGAGTCGTCAAATTGGATTTCGTTGTAGGTATAGGGCAGGTTGTTTTCGATGACGTCGCGGTGGATGTCGATGTTTTTCTTTGCTCTGAAGGTCACGAAGGTGCTGGTATCGGTGACGTTGCCGCACTCGTCGAAGATTTTGAAGATGTAGCGCACTGTCGAGTCGTGGGTGATGTTGGCCGGCAGGGTGAGGTAGTATGAAGAGTCGTTGATGCGTACTGCGCCGGGGCCGAGGACGGCAAAGGAGTCGACAGGGCATTCGTTGGACTCGACCAGGTTGCCGTCGAGGGCCAGCTCCCAACTGAAAAGGTATCCGTTGTCGCCGCTATAGCCGTCGATGACTTTTACGGTCCATTCGCCGTTCAGCGGGCATCCTATCAGGGAATTGAAGTTTTGTTCAGGATGGTAGAAATTGGTGTGCGCGGCGACATTGCTTGAGTCGACACGTCCACCGTGTGCGTGTCCTGTCCGGTAGATAATGCCGTCGGAGGAGGCATACTGATAGTCGGATATGGTGTTGTCGCTCCAGCAGTAGTTCCATCCTGTTCCTTGCGGGTTTAGGTCTTTGTTGCAGCCTCCGTGATCATAGGTCGATGGTATCCCCAGGTCTTCGTATCCCATCAGGTTGGTGTGATTATTGTTCCAGTTGCGGGCATTCTCCGGAATGGAGCTGTAGCACATCGATGTAGGGGAACCTCCAAAATTCATAATGGTCGCATTGTTTCCGTTGGGGCAGAAGAGCGCGATGTAGAGGTCGGCGATGTAGGAGTGTTCGATATTCAGCCTCAGGTAGCGTATTGCCTGTGGTGACGTAATCTGGGCTCCGGGAGCAAAGTCGTTGAAGTTTACCGACGAGGTGTAGGCGCATCCCATACTGCCGCAGGGGATGCCGTCGGGCAGGAAGACGGTCTCGACGATGCCTCGAGTGACTTCGGCGAATTGGTACATTACGTTGTGACTTTCGTCGTAGCCGAAGGTGATCAGGATGCTGTCGCCAAGACAGATATTTTCGGGTATGTCAAAACGTGATATGTTCTGTGCCCTCGCTGTGGCTGTCGCCGACAGGAGAATTAGGAGGAGCATAGCTTTGTATGTGTTGCGAAGTTTGAACATCGTGGCACTCGAATTTAAGCGAACTTTATCACCGAATTAATTGTTTTTTATCACCGAATTAATTGTTTTTTATCACCGAATTAAGCGAATTAGTCGAATTTTTTTATACAAATTTTGTTTTGCGAGCAAAACTCGAATTTAAGCGAATTTTTAGAGGTTACTGTAATTATTTGTTTTGAATACGAACTTCACGAAAAACATTAATCTCACAATTCACAATTTTCACAATTCACAATTCACAAATCACAATTCACAAATCACTATTCACAGTTCACTATAAAAAAGAAGCCCACAGTGGGTGTGGGCTTCTTTAAAGGATGCTGTTACTTTATGATTTCGACCACGCCGTTGCGCTGTATGTCGCCGAGGTATCCCTTTCCGGTGAACCGCCAGAAGTAGGTGCCCGTAGGCACGTTGTCCTTGGCGGGATCCCAGAAGTCTTCTTCTTTCGAGATGTTCTCTTTGTAGAAGATTCGTTTGCCCCAGCGGTCGTAGATGGCCAGCGAGTTGTTGGGGTATCCGAGGCCTTCGATGAGGTTGCGGATAATGAACTTGTCGTTTACACCATCACCGTTGGGCGTCACGGCGTTGGGGAACTGCAGGAAGTCGTTGACCAGCAGAATGCTGTTCTCGATGGTGTCGCGGCACTGTACGATGTTGCCGCTGGGTCCCATATTCTCGGTCATAGCAATGAGTCGTACCACATAGTTGCCCGAGATGTCAGAGCCGTCAGTCTCCCATTCGAAGGTGGGGTTGACATCGGTGAGGGTGTGGTAGGAGATGTGGTTGTCGCGGTCGTACTGGATTTCCCAGTAGTAGCGGTTGGCGTCGGACTGCGGGATGGTGAGGTTGTTGAAGGTGACCTCGGGATGCATCACGGTTGGGTTCATAGGCTCCCACGAGAACTGTGCCACTGGGCTTGAATAGACTGTAATGAGGTCTTCGTATACCAGCGAGTCCTGGCAGCCTTCCTTGGTGCGTACTATATAGCGGAAGTTGTACTGGCCTGTGCCGAAGGTGTGGGTGGGGCTTTTGGCGTTGGAGGTGTCGCCGTCGCCGAAGTCCCAGAAGTAGTAGTCGCCATACTGCGATGTGTTTTCGAAATGGATGGTGTAGGGTTCGCAGCCTTCAAGTGGGTAGACGCCGGGGTCGAAGTTGGGCAGTGGCTGGTGGTTGATGTTGACGCGCACCGAGTCGCGTGTGGTGCAGGTGATGTCGTGCTCTTTGTGGGTGACGTCGACGGTGTATAGTGTCGATGAGCCCATCATAATGCTCGTGTGAACTGTGTCGGTTTTCTGTCCGAAGGGTTCCCAGGCGAAGGTGTAGTTGCTGTCGACGTGTCGGTCTTTTGCGTCAAGGGTGATGGACTCGACATCGCAGATGAGTCTGTCGTCGCCAAGTTCGGGCGTCGGCGACCATACAGCCTGGATGGATGTCGTGGTGTCCCATTCGCAGCCGAATTCGTCGTAGATGCGTACGTTGATGGGGAAGTAGCCGGCTGTGTCGTGAGACGAGATGATGGAACGTATATCGGTTCGTTTCTCGATGTTGAGGCCTCGCCAGTAGCCAAGGTCGAAGTCGCCATAGGCCGAGTCGGGCTCCCAGATGACGCTGTCGATACCTACCTGGTATTCGCAGCCGCCGCCGGCGCTGATGCCGCAGAAGTCGAGCGACCAGTTGAAGACCCAGCCGTTATCTGCTTGCCAATAGTCGCAGATGATTATTGACCAGTCGCCATTGAGGGGGCACCCCTCAAGGTCGCTGAGGTCGCTGACAGGAAGGTAGTAGTTGGTCTTTTCTTCGTGGTTGCTTGGTCTCTTGAATCGGACAGTTTTTGGCGAAGCAGTGTATCCTGCAGTGGCATAAGGTGCGGGAATTGTCGGGAATGTGTAATCTTGAATTTCGTCGAACCAATCTTGAGTTGCAAAAAAGTCGGATGCGGCAAAATCAGATGTGTTTGCTTTTTTCCCGCTGGCAAGAATGTAGTCACCGTTGCGTGAGAAGCAATAGTCCATACCCTCTCCCCACATATTGCAGGTTGTGTCGCAATAGTTTGCATTTTCGTAAGGTTCAGGGGAGCATTTTCGATCGTAGTCACCCTGACCATCATAGGGTACACCTGTCAGGGTACCGCTGCCACCGACACCGCCCATAAGGTATGCTTTGGGGTCATTGGAGTTGTTGTGTGCAGCAACAATTTCTGGTGGCAAGCCGACTTCGTGGCCGTAGTCGGCATATTTCAACACTGCAGTTTCGCCGCTGGGACATCTGATGGAGAGTCGGTAGTCGCCCATAAATGAGTGCTCATAGTTGATACAGATGGAGCAGATATCCTCGGCCGACTGAACCACACGGCCCGAGGGGAAGTCGTCGAAGTGGATAGGTGCTTTGAAGCAGTCGGGGTCGCTAGCGTCAGCCTGAGGGCAATGTTTGCCTTTACCGTCGGGGATAAATGTCCGGCAGTCGATAGTACGCGACTTGGCTTTTGCAAACTCGAGATATTGCATTGTGATTGAGGCGTTGTCGCCGCCATATCCGATGTTGACGATAGCGGAGTCGGTGGTACATATCGGGTTGAGGGGGAAAATAGTCTTGATAGGGTTCTGAGAGATGCGGACGCGTACGGATTCCATTATTGTTGAATTGCATCCCTTGATGTCGGTGATGCGGAGTGTGACGTCGTAGCAGTCGAGGTCTCTGTAGCGAGCCGGAGCCATTTTGAGACCGATGCCGGAGGTGTCGTCGCCGTTGCCGAAATTCCATTCGAACATCGAGGAAATGTCGGAGGGACCGTAGCCGTAGTAGTTGGTGTATTGGCCGTGACCGTTGAAGATGACACCTTCGCCCAAGCAGAGGTGTACACCGGTGAAGTACTGCGTGTCGAGCGTGTAAGATGTTGAATCGCCGCTCCACGACGTGTCGACCTGAATGAAATCTCTCGTGTATGCCGTATCAATAATCACGCCGTTTTTTGTTTTGTAATAGAACGAGTCGATGACAGGGACAACGGTTTCGCATTTGTCGCGGCAACGAACGGAAATGGAAAAACCCGCTCCGCTTTTACCGTCGCCGTTTGTTTTGAAACGGATTGTAAGTTTGTTTGTCGTGTTCATCATAGAAGGGAACACGGTACGGTGATACTGCGAGTTGTAGTTGTTGTTAGACTTCGCGAGAACGGGACTGCTGGTCGAAGGTCCGTCGTAGATGAACAGCGTGTCGCCGGGGTCGATGTCGAACGTCTCAAAATACAGACTGATTTCGAGGTTGGCGGTGTCGCAGTTTCCTTGCACGGTGACGCTTCTGTCGAAAGGACCGTCGTCATAGTCTCCGCTTGGAAGATTCTCACTTATTATTGAAACGAGATATCCACCGGGTGTTTCAACCATAGATGCGGTTGTCCCGTTGGCGGCACTGTTAAGTGTCACAATGGCTTCGTCCTGGGCATAGGTTGCATTGAGCAAAAATGCCATTGCGAGCGCGAAAAATAGGAATGACTTTTTCATATTGTTGTTTTTTTTCATTTCTGCCTATATAGTAGCTCAAAAGGGGTCAAAAAGTTTAGATTGTTTTCTTAAAAAATGTTAAATCTTTTTAACTTCTTGATTTGCTGCGTATATGATTGATGAGGGCCATAAGGAGTCCGAGGCAGAGGAAGCCACCGGGAGCGAGGATGAATAGGAGCATACCGTCGTTGCCGCCGATGAAGTTGACGCCGAAGAAGCTGCCTGCGCCAAGGGCTTCGCGCACTATGCCCAGCAGGGTGAGGGCCCAGGTGAAGCCGAGACCCATAAAGAGTCCGTCGAGGAAGGAGTGCCACACGTTGTTTTTGGAGGCGAAGGCTTCGGCGCGTCCCAGCACGATGCAGTTGACCACGATGAGGGGGATGAAGAGTCCCAGCGAGGCGTAGAGGTCGGGGATGAAGCCTTGCATAACCATCTGGACGATGGTGACGAAGGTGGCGATGACGACGATGAAGCAGGGGATGCGCACCTTGTCGGGCACCAGGCTTTTGAGGAGCGAGATGACCACGTTGGAGCACATAAGGACGAAGGTGGTGGCCAGGCCCATACAAAGGCCGTTGATGGCCGAGGTGGTTGTTGCCAGGGTGGGGCACATACCGAGCACGAGGACCCAAGTGGGGTTCTCTTTGATAAGTCCGTTTTTGATTATGTCTTTAGCTTTCATTGTTGTTCTCCTTTCTCGATTTGGAATGCGTTGTATGCTGTTGCCACCAGGCGGCAGAAGGCGCGCGAGGTGATGGTGGAGCCGGTGATGGCGTCGACCTGGCCGCCGTCTTTCTTGACGGTGATGTTGTCGCTGGTGGGGTTAAGGCCAATGACGTTGCCTTTGCCGTCTTTCTGGAACCACTGGTCGGCCTTGGCGCCGAGACCCGGGGTTTCGGCCGAGGCGAGGATTTCGTAGCCGCTGATGTTGCCTTCAGCGTCGAAGCCCACCATTGCCGAGAGGCGTCCGCCGAAGCCGTTGTCGTCGAACGACTCGATGGCTTTGCCTACGAGCTCGCCAGCTTCGTTGACGGCGGTGTAGCGCACCATCTGTGCGTCGCCTTTGGGCGTTTCGACGGTTACGGTGTCGATGGTGTATTCATTGTAGGCCGGCAGCACTTTGGCCACGGCGTTGGCTATTTTTTCTTGGTTGACTTTTTCGATGGGTCCCTTGGTGACGTTGTTGACCAGTGCCAGGGCAAGGCTTGCCACCAGTGCTATCAGCGTCAGCGAGAGGAGCATATTCTTGAGCGATGATTCTGCTTTCTTTGCCATAATTGAGAAGTTTTTTGTTTTATTGCGTTATTGCGTTACCGCGTTATTGCGATAGGATTAGTTGGCAAAACGTTTGGGTTTGAACCAGCGGTTGAGGAGCGGCGTGAGGGCGTTCATCAGCAGGATGGCGAAGCTGACGCCTTCGGGGTAGTTGCCCCAGTTGCGGATGATGATGGTCAGCAGTCCGCATCCGAAACCGAAGACCAGCTGTCCGGCCTTGGTCATCGGCGAGGTGACCATATCGGTGGCCATAAAGCAGGCACCAAGCATAATGCCGCCGGTGAGGATGGTGGTGAGGGGATCGACAAAGGCTGTCTTGTCGCAGAGCCAGAGGATGCCGCTGAAGATAAACGCTGTGCCGATGAACGACACGGGGATGTGCCAGCTGATGATGCGGCGGCAGAGCAGGTAGATGGCGCCGATGAGGATGGCCAGAGCCGACACCTCGCCGAGCGATCCGCCGATGTTGCCTACGAAATAGTCCCATACCTGTCCGGCAGCCTGGACGCCGTTTTCCTTGATGAGGCCGAGTGGTGTGGCTCCTGTGGTGGCGTCGGTGGTGGGCTGGCTGACCATAGAGAAGAGGTTCTCGCCGGGCTTGGGCCAGGTGGTCATTTGGACGGGGAAGGAAATGAGCATAAATACGCGGCCTACGAGGGCTGGGTTGAAGGGATTCTTGCCGAGGCCGCCGAAGCTCATCTTGCCGATGGCGATGGCCACGAGGGCGGCGATGATGACCAGCCAGATCATCTCGCGCGTGGCAGGCACGTTGAAGGCCAGCAGGAGGCCGGTGACTACGGCCGAGCCATCGCAGACGGTGCTGGGAGTTTTGAGGATGAATTTCTCGATGAGCCACTGGAACAGGACGCAGCTGGCCACGGAGACGAGGCTGATGAGCAGCGCGTTGAGTCCGAAGAAGGCGATGGCGACAATGAGTGTGGGCACCAAAGCCAGATTGACACGCCACATAATCTTCTTGGTTGATTCATCGCTGTGGACGTGGGGCGAACCGGATACGTTTAGCAGTTTCATATTTATATTATATATTGTTTCCTTAAAAATAATTATTGATTTGCGAAGCTGTGACTATTTTTTCTTGGCCATAAGAATGCCGCGGTAGAGGTTCTTGCCGAGGCGAATCTCGTCGAGCAGCGGTTTGTTGGCGGGGCAGGAGAAGAAGCAGCATCCGCACTCGATGCAGTCGAGGATGTTGTGCTGTCCGGCCTCTTCGATGCGGCGGTTTTTGACCAATGCCGAGAAGAGGTAGGGCTCGAGCCCCATAGGGCAGGCGTTCATACATTTGCCGCAGCGGATGCAGTTGCTCTCGGTGGCGCGTGTGGCTTCGGACTCGTCGATGACCAGGACGCTCGACGCACCCTTTGTCGTCGGACCGTCGAGGTTGCTGACGGCCTTGCCCATCATCGGACCTCCGCTGATGACCTTGCCTGTGGTTTCGGGCAGGGTGCCGATGGCGTGAGCAATGATGTCGTTATAGGTGATGCCGAAACGCACGTGGTAGTTGTGCTGTGCGGCGAGTTTCTTGCCTGTTACGGTGAGTATGTTCTCGATCAGGGGTTTGTTTTTCTGGATGGCCTCGTAGACGGCGTATGAGGTGCCGACATTGCTGACCACACAACCCACGTCGATGGGCAGTTTGCCCGACGGTACGCGACGGCCGGTGATGGCGTTGATGAGCTGTTTCTCGGCGCCCTGCGGGTATTTGACCTTGAGGGGTTCGACGATGATGCCTTCGAATTTGGCGGCCATAGCTTTCATTACGGCTATGGGCTCGGGCTTGTTGTTCTCGATGCCGATATAGGCGTTGGGGACGCCGAGGGCCTTGCGGAGGATGCTGACGCCGATGCATATTTCCTCGGCGTGTTCCATCATTACGCGGTGGTCGCTGGTGAGGTAGGGTTCGCACTCGACGGCGTTGATGATGAGGTATTCAGCCTTCTTGTCGGGGGCGATGCTGTATTTGATGTGGGTGGGGAAGGTTGCGCCGCCGAGTCCGACGACACCCATCTCTTTTAGTTTCTCGACGATCTGTTTGGGCTCGAGGTCGCACTGGCGCTTGATGTCTGGCGTGCGGTCTATGCTCTCTTCCCATTCGTCGCCTTCGATGTTGATGTAGATTGCCGGTTTGGCAAGGCCGAAGGCGTCCTTGCAGGTGTCGATCTTGGCCACGGTGCCGCTGAATGGCGAGTGGATATTGGCGCACATAAAGGCTTCGGCTTTGCCGATAAGCTGTCCCACCTTGACTTTGTCGCCTTTTGCGACGCAGGGTGTGGCGGGGGCGCCAAGATGCTGGTTCATCAGAATTACCGCAGTCTTCGGCAGTGGAAATTCCTCGATGGCGGCGGCGGTAGATATCTTGTTCTCTTCGGGGTGTACACCACCCATAGCGAATGTCTTCATACGTTTCGGTTTAAGCTTGAGTTGTGTTATTGGTTGTGGTTTCTGCTGTCACGGCTTCGGGTTTGGCGGCATCGGCGGCAGGTGTTGCTGCAGGACGTTCCACCTTGGGCGGGAAGTTGACGGCGTGGATGGCACCCGTGGGGCATTCGGCCACGCACTTGCGGCACAGCTTGCATACGTTGAAGTCGATGTATGCCAGGTTGTTTTCGACGGTGATGGCTCCAAATGGGCAGGTCTTGGCGCACTTGCCACATCCGATGCAGGCTGCCGAGCAGGATTTGCGAGCGTCGGCGCCTTTCTCTTTGTTGCGGCAGGCCACAAAGACGCGGCGGTTCTTCATACCTTTGTTGCGCAGTTCGATGATGCCGCGCGGGCAGGCCTTGACGCAGGCACCACAGGCAACACACTTCTCTTCGTCGACGACGGGCAGTCCCGTTTCGGGGTCGACCGAGAGGGCGTCGAACTGGCAGGCGCGGGCGCAGTTGCCGAGTCCGAGGCAGCCGAAAGCGCAGCCGCTCTCGCCGGTGTAGAGACTGTTAGCAAAGGCACAGTCCTGCAGGCCGTCATAATGGGTTTTGGCGGAAGCGTTGGTGCAAGTGCCGTTGCAGCGCACCACAGCCACCTTGGGTTCCGACTCTTCGGGCGTGCAGCCCAGCAGGGCAGCGACCTTCTTGGCCACTTCGGCACCGCCGGCAGGACAGCTCAGGCCGTCCATATTGCCTTGTTTTACGAATGCTTCGGCCATTGCGCGGCAGCCGGCTTTGCCACAACCGCCACAGTTGGCTCCGGGGAGCACTTCGGCAACCTCGTCAATCAGGGGGTCTTCAACGACCTTAAATTTCTGTGCCACAAAGTAGAGTACCACTGCAAAGATGGCACCCGTGATGCTTAGGACTAATACTGCAGACCAGATTTCTGTCATAATTGTTTTTTATTTAGTTTTTATGGTAATGTTCTATTTTAATAAATTGCAAATTTACGTTTTTTTTTACTAATGGTGACAATTTTTTTTTGCAATTATTAACATTGTTCGGTTACTATTCTGATTTATAGTTATATGGTTAGGTAATATCTTGTTGTCTGTGCTGTTGATGATGGGCAAATATGGCCGTTTTTAAGGCTTGTTTGTGGCCCTTTTTTCAACTTTTTTTTGTCAGTTCGAAAAAAGTTTGTACTTTTGTATCCGAAAAAGAACCTTAAAAAACTGTTTTATGAATAATATCATAGTCGGATTTGACTTCTCTGCCGGATCGGCTTATGCCGTAGACTTGACCATCGATATCGCTAACCGTTGGCAGTCGGACATACGTTTGGTGTATGTCAAGAAGGATGGCGAGGACGAGGAGCCAGTCCGTGAAGAAATAGAACGACGCAATGCCGGTGTTGCCCATCTGCTTAAAGGAATAAAGCTGGAATATGTGATTCGCGAAGGCAAGGTCTATGAGGAACTTGCTGCCCAGGCGCTTGAGGACGAAGCCCTTATGATTGTTGTCGGTACGCACGGTATGTCGGGTTTCGAGACCAACTGGATTGGCAAGAACACATATCGCACCATCACCAACTCGCCGGTTCCGGTGCTAAGCATACGCGAGGATTTTGATTTCCACAAGGCTTTGGAGACCATTATCGTGCCTTTGGACAGCACGACCGAGACGCGTCAGAAGGTTCCTTTTGCTGCCCGTATGGCCAAGACATTCGGGTCGACCATACACCTGCTGGGCCTTTATACATCCGACTCGAAGGATATCCGCGGCCTGGTGAACGGATATGTCGATCAGGTGGAAAAATATCTTGAAAAATATGAAGTCAAGCACGTTACAGAATTTGTCGAAGCCAAGAAAAACCTCACGGTCACCACGCTCGAGTACGCCGACAAGGTCAATGCCGACCTCATTGTCATTATGACCGAGCAGGAGAAGGCTTTGACGAGTTGGCTGATAGGAACTTATGCTCAGCAGATGCTGACTCTTTCGAAGCATCCAATACTAAGCATACGTCCCGAAGAGATATCGCAGGCAAGATGAGAAAGGCATTGTTGTTATTTGTCGCCGCGCTGACGGTTGCTGCCACGCTACAGGCGCAGACGCGAAGAGGAAAGGTTGAAATCACTGGCGATGTGCAGGTCAGCGAGCTGGTGAAGAAGCATATAGAGTTCAACGAGCGTATGCGGACGGTGCCAGGCTACCGTGTGCAGATTGCGGCCCTGTCGGGAGCCAACTCGCGCGAGCAGGCTTTTGATTTGAAACGCCGTTTCAAGGAGGACTATCCTGAAGTGGAGGTGTATATCATATTCACGGAGCCCAATTTCCGCATCAAGGTGGGTGACTTTACAAGCAAGCTTGACGCTTTTGTGTTTATGCGGAGCATCAAGGACCGCTATCCAGGCACGATAGTGAAAGAGAATGTGTTTCCGATACATCTTGATATGAGCAACATTGTTCCCGAAACAGACGCCGACGCGGAAATGTGAATAATAAAAGAAAAGGGAGGACATCGATCCTCCCTTTTTCTTTTGGTTATTCTCACATACATTCCTCTGCTTATAAATAGGCTATGAGATTTTTGCTTTTCGAGCTTGATTTCAGTCGTTTAAGTCCTTTTTCCTTGATTTGGCGCACACGTTCGCGTGTGAGTCCGAACTTCATAGCAATCTCGTCGAGGCTAAGGGCGTGTGGTATGCCGATGCCGAAGTACATACGGATGACGTCGCGTTCGTATTCGGTGAGGGAAGAGAGGGCACGCTCGATTTCGAGTGACAGCGACTCCTGCATCAGCGCGTCGTCGGTGGCCGGAGTGTCCTCGTTGGGCAGAACGTCGACAAAGTTTACATCCTCGTCGGCAACGAGAGGTGCGTCGATCGAGATGTGACGACCCGAAATATTGAGGATGTTCTTTATCTTCTCTTCGGGTATGTCAAGCAACTCGGCCAGTTCCTCTTCCGATGGCGGACGTTCAAGTTTCTGTTCTAGTTTGGATATTTCTTTTTTCAGCTTGTTGAGAGCTCCAAGCTGGTTGGATGGAAGTCGCACGATGCGTGAGTTCTCGGCTATGGCCTGCAGAATGGACTGGCGTATCCACCACACAGCGTAAGAGATGAATTTGAAGCCTCGCGTCTCGTCGAATCGTTTTGCGGCCTTGATGAGTCCCACGTTTCCTTCGTTGATGAGGTCGGGGAGGCTAAGGCCTTGGTTCTGATACTGCTTGGCTACCGATACGACAAAGCGCAGGTTGGCCTTGGTAAGACGGTCGAGGGCTGCTTGGTCGCCGGCTTTGATGCGCTGAGCCAGCTGCACCTCCTCTTCGGGGGTGAGCAGATCCTCGCTGCAAATATCCTGCAGATATTTGTCGAGCGATTTGATGTCGCGGTTGGTGATGGAATGGGTAATTTTTAATTGTCTCATATATGAAAAATTACTTTATTATCAATGTTGCTGTTCTCATTAACGATAAAAATGAAAAAAAGTTTCATCTGTTGAAAAAAAAATCTCAGAATAGCCATTTTTTTCTTATCTTTGCAGTCGTTTACAGTTAGTGCAAGATGGCTTGTTTTGCTGTTTTGTGCTTGCGTAACGAGTTGTAGTCCAAAATGTTCTGCGGGTGTTTCTGTTGCGTTCGCGGGCGTGATGGACGGTGCATTTTGTGAATAACAATAATAATAAATATAGATATGTTTGAGAATATCAGCAGCAAGATCGAAAAAGCGTTGCACACTCTGCGCGGCAAGGGGTCGATAACCGATATCAATATCGCCGAGACCGTCAAGGAGGTGCGCAAAGCCCTTCTGGATGCCGACGTGAGCTATCCCATAGCCAAGGAGTTTACCGACCGTGTGAAGCAGGAGGCCTTGGGACGCAATGTCATCCAGTCGATAGAACCGGGGCAGTTGATGGTGAAAATTGTCCACGAGGAACTTACCAAACTGATGGGCAGCGAGGCCGTGGATATCAACATCAAAGGCCGTCCGGCCATCATACTTATAGCTGGTCTGCAGGGTTCTGGTAAGACCACGTTCAGCGCAAAACTGGCCTATTATCTCAAGACTAAGAAAAACCGTTCGGTGATGTTGGTTGCCGGCGACGTCTACCGTCCGGCAGCTATCAACCAGTTACAGGTGCTCGGCGAGCAGGTTGGCGTGCCGGTCTATGCCCAGTTGGGCGTCAACGACCCGGTCAAGATTGCACAGGATGCACTTCAGGAAGCCCGTATGAAGGGTACAGAGGTCGTGATAGTGGATACTGCCGGCCGCTTGGCTGTCGACGAGCAGATGATGGACGAGATAGCACGCCTGAAAGAGTCGCTGAAACCGCAGGAAACATTGTTCGTAGTTGACTCGATGACAGGTCAGGATGCCGTCAATACAGCTAAAGCGTTTAATGAACGTATTGACTATGATGGTGTGGTCTTGACCAAGCTGGATGGCGACACTCGCGGTGGTGCGGCCCTTACAATACGCTATACGGTACAGAAACCTATCAAATTCGTCGGAATAGGTGAAAAGATGGATGCCCTCGACGTTTTCCATCCCGACCGTATGGCCAATAGAATCCTCGGTATGGGCGACGTTGTATCGCTGGTGGAACGTGCCCAGGAGCAATATGACGAGCAAGAGGCTCGCAAGATTCAGAAACGACTGGTCCACAACGAGTATAACTATGAGGACTTCCTTTCGCAGATAGCCCAAATCAAGAAGATGGGAAATATGAAAGACCTGATAGGTATGATTCCCGGAATGAGCAAGTTGACAAAGGATGTGGAAATTGGTGACGATGCTTTTGTGCCCATCGAGTCAATCATAGGCTCGATGACTCCATATGAACGCCGCAATCCCAGTTGCCTGAACGGCAGCCGCAAGCAGCGCATCGCAGCCGGCAGCGGTCGCACGATACAGGAGGTGAACCGCCTTGTCAAACAGTTTGAGGACACCCGCAAGATGATGAAGGCCGTGTCGACCAAGGGCGGCAAGATGCCTATGCCGAGGAGAAGAAGGTAGAGAACAGAAAATATTATACAAATATAATCAGCTAAAAACAACTATATGTATCAGTTACTTGACGGAAAACAGACTTCCATTGCAATTAAAGATCAAATAGCCAACGAGGTGCGTGCGTTGACGGCCAAAGGTATGCGCCCGCCTCATCTGGCAGCCATTCTTGTTGGCGACGACGGCGCAAGCCAGACCTACGTTGCCAACAAGGAGAAATCGTCACACGAGGTGGGTTTCACCTCGTCGGTTTACCGCTATTCGGCCAACACTTCAGAAGAGGAACTGCTGAAAGCCATCGAATTCCTCAACAATGATGACGATATTGACGGATTCATAGTCCAACTTCCATTGCCAAAACAGATTGACGAGCAGAAAGTTATTAATGCTATCTCGCCGGAGAAGGATGTCGACGGATTCACGCCTATCAACATCGGACGTATGGTGCTCGGCGAGGATGCGTTCCTTCCGGCCACCCCGATGGGTATCTGCTCTATATTGAAGCATTTCAACATTGAGACCTCGGGCAAACATTGTGTCGTGTTGGGCCGCAGCAACATAGTGGGTACTCCTGTGGCCAACCTGTTGTCGCGCAAGGGCTTCGACTGCACTGTGACACTGTGCCATAGCCGTACCCAGAACCTGCCTGAACTGACCCGTCAGGCCGACATACTGGTCGTGGCCATCGGCAAACCCGAATTTGTCACTGCCGATATGGTCAAGGACGGCGCTGTGCTTGTCGATGTGGGTATCCATCGCATTCCTGACGAAACAAAGAAAAGCGGCTACCGCATCATAGGCGACGTGAAGCACGGTGAGGTTGATGCCAAGTGCAGCTGGGTGACACCGGTGCCTGGTGGCGTGGGACCCCTGACCATCGTTTCATTGCTGCAGAACACAATGAAAGCCTATAAGAAACGTTTCTCGCTGTAATAGGTAACGTAATATATCACTACATTAAATTCTTGACAGTATGAAAACCATTGTTGTAGTGCCCTGCTATAATGAGTCGAGACGTCTGCGTCAAAATGATTTTTTGCGCTATGTGGAGCAGGACGAGGACGTGGCATTCCTGTTCGCCAACGATGGCAGCAGGGACAATACCCTCGACGTGCTGCAGACACTGACGGCAAAACACGAACATTTGCTGCTCCTTGACATACAGCCAAATGGTGGCAAAGCGGAAGCGGTGAGAAAGGGTATGCTATATGCTGCAGAACACTATGCACCGCAATATATAGCCTTTTGGGATGCCGATTTGGCGACGCCCCTCGACGAGATATCGCCGATGGTGGCGTGGGCCGACAAAGGATATGATGCTGTTATGGGATTGAGGCTGATGCGTTTGGGTGCTCAGGTGCATCGCAAAACTATGCGCCACTATCTGGGGCGCTGTTTTGCAACGGTAGCATCGATGATGCTGAAGTTGCCGGTCTACGACACGCAATGCGGGGCTAAACTGTTCCGAGCCGATGTTGTGCGTGCTCTTTTTAACGAGCCGTTCATTACGCGCTGGCTGTTTGATGTAGAGATTTTGGCTCGTTATACCCAGCACTATGGCGCGGAACGTGCTGTCAATAAAATATATGAATATCCGTTGTTCCAGTGGCAGGATGTCGACGGTTCGCAGCTGAAAAGCCGCGATTTCGTCAAGGCACCTGTCGAGCTGCTCAAAATACGTCGCAAATACAAGAAAGGCTAACATTTTAAGATTTACACATCGTATAATAATATGAAGAAATTATTTTTGGAAAACAAGCATAATCCTTGGTTCTGGCTGTTTGTCGCTTTGGCTGGCGCGCTGCTGGTGGCAATGCCGCTAATGAGCCTCGATGCAGGCAACAGCGGCGACGAGGACAAGTTCCAGATTCCCCAGGGCCGTTTCGTGATGGACTATTTCCACAGTGACGGCGCCGACACAACCTGTATGCAGGATGTGGTGACTCTGAACGGGAAGGAGCAGAGCTGGAACCTGAAATATTACGGCTGCTCGTTCGATGTGGTCACCGAATGGATCAACCAGACTTTCGGCATAGACGACATTGCCCGCACGCGTCACGTGTGCAACTCGCTTATGGGCTGGCTGATAGTCTTTTTCGGGGCAATGATAGCCTACCGTATCGGTGGCTGGCGTGCCGGATTTTTCACAATGCTGTTGCTCTTTCTTTCGCCACGCCTGTTGGGCCATTCATTCAACAATCCCAAGGATATACCGCTGGCTGCTGGCATCATTATGTCGATATATTATATGATGATGTTCTTCCGTCAGGTGACTCCGCAGGTTGTTGCCGATACCGCAGCTTCGAAGGGCAAAAAAGCATTGTCGAAGGTCCAGTATCCGGAGCAGGCCTTTTCGGACAAGGTTACCCGCTGGTTAGCCATATTCCTTTTCGTTCTGGCATCGCCATTCCTCATCAAGGCGACGGGCGTCGGCTTTACGGTGCTGCTTGTAGCACTTTTCGTAGTTGTTCTGATGATAAAGGATGCCCCAAAGTTCAACCCGTTGACCCTTGCTATGCTGGCTCTTTCGCTGGCTTTGGCAGTAAGCAATCGTATCGGCGGTTTGATTGCCGTCGGATATATGGGATTATGGGGTTTGCTGTGGCTTATCCGCTACGGCAAGAGCGTCGGTGGAGCTACGATAGGCAAGACCATCGTTGCAGCGCTGATGGTGTGTGCCCTAGGTTTCTTTGGAGGTCTGCTGCTGTGGCCCTATGCCTTGCAAAGCCCCATTCACAACAGCATCGAAAGCTTCAAGCTGATGTCGCAATTTGATGTTCAGCTGCGCCAGCTGTTTGAGGGTTCTATGGTTATGTCGAGCAGTCTTCCGTGGTACTATACGCCCAAGTTTATGCTTATGACCATTCCGCTGGCTGTTATCGTCGGCTGGCTGATGTATCCTTTCTTTGGAGCCTTCAAGCGCGATCGTCGCATCGAAAGCATAATGGTTTATTTCTGTTTCCTTTTCCCTGTAATATGGATTGTGGTTACAGGAGCTAATGTCTATGGCGGCTGGCGTCATTCGCTGTTTGCTTATCCGCCAATGGCTGTTGCCGCCGGATTGGGCTTTGATGCCTTTGCCGAGTGGGCCGGCCGGAAGAGCGGAAAGCGGAAAGCGGAAAACGGAAAGCGCGGTGTTGCGTGGGTCGAACTGGTTTGTTCGCTGGTGCCTGTGTGTCTGCTGGTGCCTCCGGCATTGCACACTGTCCGTAACCACCCCTACGAATATGTCTATTTCAACAAGTTGGCTGGTGGCGTGAAGAATGCTTTCGGTCACTACGAGCTCGACTACTACTACCACTCGATGCGCGAAGCCACCGAGTGGGTCGTAGCCAATGCCGCTCCCAAGTCCGATGGCGAGAAAACAATCGTGGGCTCGTGGCACATCGAGTCGACCAAGTATTTCCTGCGCAACGACACGTCGCGCTTCGAAACGCGCTTCGTGCGATGGGCCCAGCGCTATGAGTTCGATTGGGATTATCTCGTGTTCCCACTTACAGGTGTCAGTGGTGATTATCTGCTTGGCAACAACTTCCCGCCCAAGGACTGCGTCCACACCGTCGATGTCGACGGAATGCCTATCGCTGTGGTGCTGAAACGAGCCACCAAGGACGACTATTACGCTATGCAGCAGCTCAAAGCTGGTAATGTCGATAGTGCCATCGTGCTGTTCGGCAAAGCCCTCGAAGTGAATCCCGTTAACGAGACGGCACTCAGTAATCTGGCAAACATCAGTCTTCAGCAAGGCAAAACCGACGAGGCTGCCGACTACTGCAACCGCATCTTGGCTGTCGATCCGTCGAATCCCCAGGCCGGACAGATGCTTGTGTATGCCTACCTTAATAGTGGACGCCAGCAAGAGGCTGCAGCATTGATTGACAAGATGAAAGCCAATCCTGTGAACGCATTCCCGTTCACTATCACGGCGCAGCTCTATGCCCAGCAAGGCAACATCAACGGCGCCATTAGTGAACTGAATGCTATGCTCGACCGCGGCTTGATGGACCAGGACGCTCTGAACCTGTATGTCCAGCTGCGTATGTCGCAGGGCAGCGACCAGAACAGTGCGTTATACGGTTTCTATGCAGCCTATGCCAACGGCCTTGAAAAGAGTGGCGACAAGAAATCAGCCGAACAGATTCGTAAACAGATAAACGGTGGAAGATGAAAAAGCTGTGGATTGCGATAGTTAGACTCTTCGGCTGGAAGTTCGACCTTCCGCCTGCCGACGACTGGAAACGTCTGCATCATTGTGTCCTTATCGAGGCACCGCATACCAGTATATATGACTTTTTGCTCGGCGCCGCCTGTGTGTGGCGTCTGGGACTGAACGGACGGTTCTTTATCAAGAAAGAGTTTTTTGTCTTTCCATTGCGCCACTTCCTGTACTGGAGCGGCGCATTGCCCATTGATCGCGGCAACCCCAACAACAATATGGTTGGCAATGCCGTCAAGGCATTGGCCGATAACGGCGACATATCGTTTATCATCACACCCGAGGGCACTCGCAAACGTGTCAAACGCTTCAAACGTGGTTTTTATGAAATAGCGGTGCAGGCCGGAGTGCCGGTGGCAGTGACCTATATCAACTACAAGACACGCCATATGGGCGTCGGGCCGCTCATCGAACCCACGGGCGACTTCGATGCCGATATGCTACGTATCCTGGACATCTACAGCGATGTCTCGCCACGCAACGCCAGCGGCTGGGATATCGACCTGCTTAGACAGACTTACTCCCACGAAACGAAAAAATAATATCCATAATATGAATACCGTAAGACGAATTTACGTAGAAAAGAAGCCCGACTTTGCCATCAAAGCAAACGAGCTGAAGAGCGAAATGCTCAACTACCTTAATATCAATGCCGACAACGTGCGTGTGCTGATACGCTACGACATTGAGAACCTCAGCGACGAGACCTATCGCAAGGCTCTCGTCACTGTTTTTAGCGAGCCGCCTGTCGATGACGTATACGAGGAACAGTTTCCTCACGCTGGCAGCGACTTCTGCTTCTCGGTCGAATACCTGCCTGGCCAGTTCGACCAGCGTGCCGACAGCGCCGAACAGTGCTGCTGCCTGCTCAACGACAGCGAGCAGCCTATCATCAAGTCGGCCACGACCTACGTTATCAGTGGAACCCTCACCGATGCCCAGAAGGAAGCCATACGCAAACACTGCATCAATCCCGTCGACAGCCGCCTGACCGACGAGGTCAAGCCCGAAACGCTTGTCGACCACTTCGACGAACCTGCCGACGTCATCACGTTCGACGGATTCAAGGATATGGCCGAGCCTCAATTGCGCGAGCTCTACGACTCGTTGGGATTGGCTATGACATTCGCGGATTTTAAGCACATACAACGCTACTTCCACGACGAGGAGCATCGCAACCCGACAATGACCGAAATTCGCGTACTCGACACCTATTGGAGCGACCACTGCCGCCACACCACCTTCGCCACCGAACTGAAGGATGTGAAGTTCGACGACGGATACTACCGTCCGCTGATTGAAGGTGCATTCAAGCAGTACCTCGCCGACCACAAAGAGCAGTACACAGGCCGTACCGACAAGTATGTCTGCCTGATGGATATTGGCACTTTGGCAGGCAAGCGGCTCAAGAAGGCTGGCTACCTCGACGACCAGGAACCCAGCGACGAGATCAATGCCTGTTCCATCGTGGTGCCAGTCGTTATCGATGGAGTAGAGGAGGAGTGGCTTATCAATTTCAAGAACGAGACCCACAACCACCCCACTGAGATTGAACCGTTTGGTGGTGCTGCTACCTGCCTTGGCGGATGCATTCGTGACCCGCTTTCGGGCCGTACCTACGTCTACCAGGCTATGCGCGTCACCGGTGCAGCCGACCCCACCAAGCCGCTGAACGAAACCCTGCCGGGCAAGCTGCCGCAGCGCAAAATTGTCACCACAGCTGCACGCGGCTATTCATCGTATGGCAACCAGATTGGCCTGGCTACCGGCCTTGTCAACGAGATATACCATCCTGGCTATGTGGCCAAGCGTATGGAGATCGGCGCCGTCATTGCTGCCGCTCCGCGTCGTGCCGTCAAACGACTGACCTCCGACCCTGGCGACATCATCATCCTGCTGGGTGGTCGCACGGGCCGAGACGGCATCGGAGGTGCTACGGGCGCATCCAAGAGTCACACAACCAAGTCGTTGACATCGTGTGGCGCCGAGGTGCAGAAGGGCAACGCCCCCACCGAACGCAAGATTCAGCGCCTCTTCCGTCGCGAAGAGGTGTCCAGCCTTATCAAGAAATGTAACGACTTCGGCGCCGGCGGCGTCAGCGTCGCCATCGGCGAGCTGGCCGACGGCCTGCAAATCAATCTTGACAAGGTCCCCAAAAAATACGCTGGCCTCGACGGCACCGAGCTGGCTATCAGCGAAAGTCAGGAGCGTATGGCCGTCGTCGTCGACCCCAAGGATGTCGACCAGATGCTGCGGTATGCCGACGAGGAAAACCTCGAAGCCACCGTCGTGGCCACTGTCACCGAAGAACCTCGTATGGTCATCAGCTGGCGAGGCAAGGAGATTGTCAACCTCAGCCGCCGCTTCATTGACACCAACGGTGCCCATCAGGAGACCACCGTCTCTGTCACTATGCCTAACGAGTCTATAAAATCTAATAAACCTATTGATACCGACATAAAAAGCCTTTGGCTCAACACCCTCGCCAACCTCAACGTATGCTCGCAGAAGGGCCTTATCGAGATGTTCGATAGTTCCATCGGTGCCGGCAGCGTGGTGATGCCCTTTGGCGGTCGCTACCAGCTGACGCCCACCCAGTCGATGATTGGCAAACTGCCTCTGCTCGACGGCAAGTGCGACACGGTGACCATTATGTCCTATGGCCTCGACCCCTACAAGCTCAGCTGGAGCCCCTTCCACGGAGCCGTCTACGCCGTGCTCGACTCAGTGGCCAAGATTGCCGCCGCCGGTGGCGATGCCAGCCGCGTGCGACTCACATTCCAGGAGTATTTCAAGAAGCTCGGCAACGACCCCTATCGCTGGGGCGAGCCCTTCAGCGCCTTGCTTGGTGCCTACAACGCACAGATGGGTCTGCATCTGCCTGCCATTGGCGGCAAGGACTCGATGAGCGGAACCTTCAACGATATCGACGTGCCACCAACGTTCTGCAGCTTTGCCGTGGGCATCAGCGACTTGCAGCACGTCGTCACTCCCGAACTCAAGAAAGCCGGCAGCCGTCTGGTGCTGCTTGACATCAAGCAGAAAGATTATGATATGCCCGACTACGACGACGCGCTAGCACAGTATGCAGCCCTGCGCAAAGGTATCGAGCAGTGTCAGGTACTCTCCACCTATTGCATCGGCCGTGGTGCCCTGATCGAGGCCGTCAGCAAGATGGCCTTCGGTAATAAACTTGGTGTAACCCTTAGCGACAGTTTGACCCTCAGCGACTTGTGCAAAATCAACTATGGCCATATCGTCGTCGAGACCTCTGCCGAGGTTGCCGACCTGCCTTTCCGCAGCCACGAAATTGGCGTTGTCACCGACAATCCCTACTTCGAATACAAGGGCGAGCGCGTCAGTATCGAGGATGCCCTCGCCGCCTGGCAAAAGCCCCTCGAAGGCGTCTTCCCCACGCGCAGTGCCAAAACGGAGAACGGAAACCAGAAAGTGGAGACCCCGCTCTTTAAAGCTCCTGCCCCACTGACACATTCGCACATTAATGCATTAACGCATTCCCCCAAGCCCCACGTCTTCATTCCCGCCTTCCCCGGCACCAACTGCGAGTACGACAGCGCACGCGCCTTCAACCGCGCCGGCGCCGAAAGCGAAATCATCGTCTTCCGCAACCAGAACGGCCAGCAGATCCGCGAGAGCGTTGACGCATACGTCGACGCTATCCGCCGCAGCCAGATCATTATGATTCCCGGCGGCTTCTCGGCAGGCGACGAGCCCGAAGGCAGCGCCAAGTTCATCACCAGCGTCTTCCGCAATCCGCGCATTGCCGATGCCGTGATGGAACTCCTGCAGAAGCGCGACGGCCTGATGCTTGGCATCTGCAACGGCTTCCAGGCCCTCGTCAAGCTCGGCCTTGTGCCCTACGGCGAGATTCGTCCGCAGGCTGCCGACGCACCTACGCTAACCTTCAACACCATCGGACGCCACCAGAGCAAGATGGCCTACACGCGCGTCAGCTCCAACCTCAGCCCCTGGCTGCAGCGTGCCGAGCTGGGTGCCACCTACGTCATCCCCATCTCGCACGGCGAAGGCCGCTTTGTGGCGCCGCAGGAGTGGATCGACCGCCTCTTCAAGAACGGACAGGTGGCAACGCAGTACGTTGACCTGCAGGGCAATCCCACGATGGACGAGGAGTACAATATGAACGGCTCCTACTGCGCCATCGAAGGCATCACCAGCCCCGACGGCCGTGTTTTTGGCAAGATGGGCCACAGTGAGCGTCGCAGCAAAGGCAGCGCCCTCAACATCTACGGCAACGACGACCAGCAGATCTTCGAAAGCGGAGTGCAGTATTTTAAATAATGAATAATTCTTTAATGAAAGACTTCGTACGAAAACGAAAGGGGAGAGATTGAATCTGGTCTTCGTCTTCGTTTTCGTCCGAAGTTTTTCTTGAATTTTATTTTATAAATAAATGTCGACGGTCGTTTTTATCGACACAGAAGTTGGCATTGAAAGCCAGCGAGTGCTTGACTACGGTGCAGTGCGCAACGATAATGCAGTGTTGCATACTCGGTCTACTGCAGAGTTCGTGGCATTTGTTGACGACTGTCGAGTAGTGTGCGGACATAATATCATCTGGTTCGATCTAAAATATGTATCGTTAGAACGGCCTCACATCTACATCGATACACTCTATCTTTCGCCCTTGCTATTTCCTCAGAAGCCATACCATCGCTTACTGAAGGACGACAAACTGCAAGTGGAGGAACTGAACAATCCTGTCAACGATGCCAAGAAGGCACGTGACCTGTTTGGCGATGAGTTGGCTGCTTGGCGCTTGCTTTCGGCACGCCGTCAGGCCATATATCGCAGTTTGCTTTCGCAGGTTAGGGAATTCAGCGGTTTCTTTGACTACATAGGGCAGAATTCTGTGGATTCCAACACGACACTCGCGATGTTGATTAGGGAAGAATTTGCTGGCAAGATATGCACTAACGCTAATATCGAGGCTGTGGCGAAGCGTTACCCAGTCGAATTGGCTTACGCGTTGGCTATAATAGGTGCCGACGATCTTCAGTCATTGACACCAGCTTGGGTGCTTCGCAACTATCCGAAGGTGAACAATGTGATGGCATTTCTTCGTAACACTCCTTGTGGCGAATGTGAATACTGCAAACACAAGTTGGATGCCCATATAGGTCTGAAGGACTATTTCGGTTATGACGAGTTCCGGCTTTTCGACGGTGAACCGATGCAGCAAAATGCTGTGGAGTCAGCCATACGCGGCGAATCTCTGCTGACCATTTTCCCTACAGGTGGTGGCAAATCATTGACATTCCAGTTGCCTGCCTTGATGGCAGGGCGTAACATTCACGGTTTGACTGTTGTCATATCGCCATTGCAGAGTCTGATGAAAGATCAGGTGGATAATCTGGCCGAGCGTGGTATAGGTGAAGCTGTTACCATCAATGGTTTGCTTGACCCGATAGAGAGAGCGGCAGCCATCGAGCAGGTGGCTGAGGGTACTGCTAATATGCTTTATATTGCTCCAGAGATGCTTCGTTCGAAAACTATCGAACGACTATTGCTGGGTCGGAACGTTGTGCGATTTGTCGTGGATGAGGCTCATTGTTTTTCGGCGTGGGGTCAGGATTTCCGTACCGATTATCTCTACATAGGCGATTTCATTCGCGAACTGCAGGAAAAGAAGCATCTGTCACAGCCAATAGCCGTGAGTTGCTTCACGGCCACTGCCAAACAAAAGGTAATTTCCGACATTTGCGTCTATTTCAAGCAGAAACTTGGCATAGACCTGAAAGTTTTTGCTGCTAGTGCTGAGCGGCAAAACCTCCGATACAATGTTCTGCATACAGAAACGGCTGACGAGAAGTACAGCCAACTGCGCAACCTGATTCTTGGTCACCAGTGCCCATCCATCGTATATGTAGCGCGTACACGACGCACTCGCGAACTGGCCGAGCGGCTTCAACGCGACGGTATTGCAGCACTGCCATTCAATGGCAAGATGGATGCCTCCGAAAAAGTTGAGAACCAAAATGCCTTTATGAATGGGCAAACGCAGGTTATTGTGGCCACTTCTGCTTTCGGTATGGGGGTGGACAAGAAGGACGTCGGACTGGTTGTGCACTATGACATCAGCGACTCGCTGGAAAACTATGTGCAGGAAGCCGGACGTGCGGGCCGTGACCCACAGATGGTGGCCGACTGTTATGTGCTGTTTGACGATAATGATCTCGATAAGCATTTTATCCTACTCAATCAGACGAAGTTAAGTGTTAGTGAAATACAGCAGGTCTGGAAAGCAATTAAAGAACTGACTGCAAAGCGCGACAAAGTGAGTTGTTCGCCGCTGGAGATAGCTCGCCAGGCTGGATGGAATGACGACGATGGTGCAGATATCGAGACTCGCGTGCGAGGAACCATTACTGCGTTGGAACAAGCTGAATTTATCAGTCGCGGTAGCAATGCGCCACAAATCTATGCCACCGGAATCAAGGTCCGTTCGATGGACGAAGCTCGTCAACGACTGAACGTCTCGACCCTTTTCGACGACATTACACGCGAGGAGGCTATCCGTATAATTCATTCGCTTATTAGCAGTCGAGCCACAACCGACGGCAGATGTGCGGAGGCGGAAAGCCGCATTGACTACCTCGCCGACATTCTTGGAATGAAGAAAGAGGCTGTGGTGCGTAACATTAACCTGATGCGACAAGAGGGAATTTTGGCAGACACGCAGGATATGCAGGCCTATATTGATCGCGCCAACATTGCACGCGGACTGGAAGAAATGCTGCGGTTGGAGAAGTACCTGTTGCAGCAGATTGGCACCGACACTGCCATCTTCAATTACAAGCAGCTTAATGCAGAAGCCAATCAGGCGGGCCATATACATTGTACGGTGAAAAAACTGCGTATGCTGTTTCACTTTATGCTTGTCAAAGGCTACGTGCGCAAAGAGGAACATACGGCTTCTGATAGTGTCAGACTGCGGTTGGAAGTGGATCGCGAGGCTACTATGGCACGTTTTGGCCGTCGCGTGGATTTGAGCCGCTATGTGGTCAAGGTACTTGCAGGTGCTAACGGTGAAACAATGGTTCTCTTTTCTATAGTCGAGTTGTTGAATCAATTCAACGCTACTCGCCAGACATCGGTGTTTGGACCTTCTGATAAGGCTACGCTTGGTGATATGGAGGAGACACTGCTATACCTGAGTAAGGCAGGACTGCTGAAAATAGAAGGTGGTTTTATGGTCATTTACAACACGATGCAGCTGCACCGAAAGGTCGAACGCTCGCGTCGCTATGGCAAAGACCAGTACCGTCTGCTGGACGAGTTCTACCGGCAGCGTATTCAGCAGATACATATCGTAGGCGAATATGCCAATATGATGGTGCGCGACTACGATGCTGCAATGCAGTTTGTCAGCGATTATTTCCTGATGGATTACCGTGCTTTCATCAACAAATACTTTAAAGGTGATCGGCGTGCCCAAATTGTAAAAAACATCACACCTGCCAAATATGAGCAAATCTTCGGTTCGTTAAGTCAGCGTCAGCGTGATATTATAGACGATAAGCAGTCAAAGTACATCGTGGTGGCAGCAGGGCCTGGTAGCGGCAAGACGCGTGTGCTTGTTCATAAACTGGCTTCGCTGCTGTTGATGGAGGATGTAAAACACGAGCAACTGCTTATGCTTACATTTTCGCGGGCAGCTGCTACGGAGTTTAAGAAGCGACTCATCGAGCTGGTGGGCAATGCTGCACACTTTGTCGATATCAAGACCTTTCATTCATACAGTTTCGACCTTATAGGTCGCAACGGATCGCTCGAAGAGGCTGATAGCGTCGTGAGACGTGCGGCAGAAATGATAGAGAATGGCGATGTGGAAGAAAGTAAGATTGCCAAAAGTGTGTTGGTGATTGACGAGGCGCAAGATATGAGCGGTGACGACTTTAGGTTGGTGCAGGCTTTGATGCAAAAAAACGAGGAAATGCGCTTGATTGCTGTTGGCGACGACGACCAGAATATCTTTGCATTTCGAGGAAGCAGTTCGCACTATTTGCAGTCGCTGATCAACGACAAAGGTGCCACGCTCTATGAACTTGTGGACAACTATCGTAGTGACCGCGCTATTGTTGATTATGCAAATCGCTTTGTGCAGCAAATTCACGGACGTATAAAGAAGACACCAATAGTGGCTGTTAGCCATAAAGACGGTCAGCTTGACACATCTGCCCACATTAAGGATTCTAATTTCAATATTCAAACAGTCGGTACAACTGCTGTGCTCACCATCACTAACGAGCAAACACTGCAGGTCGCTCACTTATTACGGCAGCAGGGTAGACGCATAAGGATAATCCAATCCACCGATGGTTTCCGTTTTGTAAACTTGGCTGAAGTACGCTTTTTTTTCAAGCAACTGGGTAACTCTGCGGATGGCCGTATTAGTGGTGAACAATGGGAACAGGCCAAACTGCGTACCGAAAAAGCCTATGCGTCAAGTACCTGTATAGAGGCTGTGAAACAGTTCTTTGCAGATTTCGAGTCTACGCATAAGAACTATTATCGCAGTGATTTGCGAGAATTTGCCCTCGAATCGACTATTGACGACTTTATCGCCACGGACGAAGACGCTATCTTCGTCAGCACCATTCATAAGGCAAAAGGACGCGAGTTCGATACCGTCCATCTGCTGTATGGTGGCATACGCAAAATGGATGACGATATGCTTCGCGCTATCTATGTCGGTATCACTCGTGCAAAGCATAACCTTTTTATTTATAAAGATGTGTCTTTCCTTGTTAATCACCCTTCTATCGTATTGTCGCTATCGATGCACGACGTGTGGCTTGATTATTTCTATAATATGAAGGAACAAGTGCTGCGTCTGCGAAGTGGAGACAAACTTCAGTATTCTGAAGGCTATCTCATATACCAAGGTATGCGTATCGGATGTGTTTCTAATGCTATGCGAAAACGTCTTGTGACACTGGAAGGCAAAGGATATACTGTCTCGGATGCAGAGGTGAGTTTCGTGATCGCTTGGCGACCGCGCGATGAGGAAAAGGAAATCGCTGTGTGTCTTGCTAATCTTGAACTTAGCAAAAATGACTGCCAGCTTATAAGCAATAGGGATGAAGCTCAGAACAACCTCTGATATTCAATCAAATCGCTTGAGAGGAAGATGATAGTATTGGAGGTCACTGGATTTAATCAAACAATATTAATTTCGATCTATAGATAGCTATGTCAGTAATATACAAGATTATATGTCGTGGATGCGGGTGCTCGTTCGAGCGAAGCTGTGGCATTGGATACAACGGGCAGGGAACGCTCTACTGCAATCGGTGCGGACGGGCACGGATGGTTGACTTCAGTTGCGGTTGGGACCCCGTGCCGCAGTGCGAATGTGGCGGTACTTTTGACGCCGACGCGCTGGGCTGCTGTCCTCAATGCGGAGCGGTGCTTTCAAACGATGATGTGGCGAATAATTAGATATTATGGCTGGAAGCGAAGTCTATACATATCATTCTCCATTGGGGACGATAGCGATAAAATGCTACGGCGAGGCCGTTGCCGAGCTGCGGTTTGGCGATGGTCGGGAGGCTGGCGTCGGTGGCGATATGCCGCCGATGGTAAGGCGTTGGCTCGACATCTATTTCGCTGGCGGACAGCCTGGTTTTGTTCCGCCGCTTTGCCTTAATGGGACAATGTTTCAGAAGCATGTGTGGGACAAACTGGCAAAAATTCCTTATGGGGCGACTGTGACTTACGGCGACATTGCCCGCGGCATAGGCTGCCGTTCGGCTCGAGCTGTGGGCCAGGCCATAGGGCATAATCCGGTGGCTGTTATTGTGCCCTGCCACCGCGTGGTCGGCTCTGGCGGCAGACTGACGGGCTACGCTTTCGGAATCGAACGGAAAAAGTGGCTGATAGAATTTGAAAAACAACACGTCTGATAAAACATAACGAACTATGACACAAGATGAAATGTGGAAAGCGCGGTGCGACGAGTATGCCGCTTTCATTGAGACCAACGGACGCTGTCCGTCGAAACATTTCCCCGAAGAGCGCAATCTTCATACGTGGTGGAAACATAATCGAAAACTGATTAATGCCAATGCAATGAGGGCCGATCGTGTGGAACGCTTCAAGGAACTGGTCGCATTGGCTGAAAGCCATCGCCACGTCAACCAGTATCAGTGACTGGATTCTGCTGTAGTGTGCGACAGGGTGGGGTCTGTAATCATTCTTTTGTCGTAAGTCGTTGAGGAATAATGGTCCCAAGATTCTGTCATAAATATTATTCTCTCAAACATACCAAAACCTTTCTTTTTGCGTTAAATCTTAATTGAAAACAATAGGAATGTTTATTGTCTTGGTTTTCAATACTTAATAAAGTCAATTCTTAAATCAGTCGACAAATAATGAACATAAAATCTATTCCTGTACTTCTGCTCACTGGCTATCTTGGCAGTGGCAAAACAACTTTACTGAACCGCATCCTTTCCAACCGCCGCGGCATCAAATTCGCCGTCATCGTCAACGACCTCGGCGAAGTCAACATCGACGCCGACCTCATCGAAAAAGGTGGCGTAGTGGGCAAAAAGGACGACAACCTCGTGGCCCTGCAAAACGGCTGCATCTGCTGCACCCTCAAAATGGACCTCATCGAGCAGCTGCGCGACATCACCAGTCAGCACCGCTTCGACTACATCGTCATCGAGGCCAGCGGCATCTGCGAACCCGAACCCATAGCCCAGACCATCTGCTCCATACCCACAATGGGGCCGGAATACGTCAAGGACGGCATTCCCGTGGTCGACAGCATCGTCACCGTGGTCGACGCGCTGCGTATGAAGGACGAGTTCGGCAGCGGCAAGAACCTGCTCAAGCCCGGCCTGGCCGAGGACGACATCGAGAACCTCGTAATCCAGCAAATCGAGTTCTGCAATATCATCCTGCTCAACAAGGCCTCGGAGGTTGAACCAGCCGAATTGGGTCGCATCCGCGAAATAATCCGCGCCATACAGCCCAAGGCCGAAATCATCGATTGCGACTATTGCGACGTCGACTTCGACAAGATTCTGAACACGCGTCTGTTCGACTTCGACCGTGTGGCCACGTCGGCTGCCTGGATCGACGCCATCGAGGGACACCACGAGGACGAGGACGAAGAACACGAGCATCATCACCACGATGACGAAGACGAAGAAGAAGACCATCACCACGACGAGCACGATGATGACGAGCACGAGCACCACCACCACCATCATCACCATGACCACGACGACGAGGGCGAAGCCGAGGAATACGGCATCTCGACCTTTGTCTACTATCGTCGCGAACCGATGAATATCAGCCGTTTCGACGACTTCATCGCCCGCCGTTGGCCTAAGGGCGTCATACGCGCCAAGGGCATCTGCTGGTTCCTCTCCGAGCCCGACACCTGCTACCTTTTCGAGCAGGCCGGCAAGCAAGTGTCGTTGCGCGACACAGGCCAGTGGTACGCAACGATGCCCGACGAGGAGCTGCTTGACTTTATGCGCCGCAACCCCGACCTGATGCGCGACTGGGACGACACCTACGGCGACCGTATGCAGAAGCTCGTCTTCATCGGCCAGCACCTCGACCGCGACGCCATCACCGCCGAACTCGACGCCTGCCTGTCGAAGTAGCGGAAAGCGGAAAACGGAAAGCGGAAAGCGGAGAACGGAAAACGGAAAGCGGAAAACGGAAAACGGAAAGCGAGGCAGACGCGCCAGCCACTAACAAATTAACACATTAACGAATTAACTCATTCGAAATGGATCTCATACTCAAATATTTCCCCAACCTCACCGAGCGCCAGAAGGAGCAGTTCGCAGCCTTGCCGGACCTGTACAACGATTGGAACTCGAAGATCAACGTCATCAGCCGCAAGGATATGGACAACTTTGTCGAACACCACGTGCTGCATTCGCTGGCCATTGCCAAAGTGGTGCAGTTCAAGACGATGTGCGACATTATGGACCTCGGCACCGGTGGCGGCTTCCCGGGCATCCCGTTGGCGATAATGTTCCCCGATTCCAACTTCTATCTTGTCGATTCTATCGGCAAGAAAATCAAGGTGGTAAAGGATGTCGCCGAACAGCTGCAGCTGAAGAACGTCACCGCCGAGCAGATCCGTGCTGAGCAGGTGCAGCGCGACTTCGACTTCGTCGTCTCGCGTGCCGTCACCGACCTCAGCCAGTTTGCCGGTTGGGTGCGTGGCAAAATATCTGATATCCATTATCATAAACTTCGCAACGGCATTATCTACCTCAAAGGCGGCGACCTCACCGACGAAATTGCCCCCTTCCGCAAAAAAGTGCGCACCTGGGACATCGCAGATTTCTTCGAAGAACCCTATTTCGAAACCAAAAAGGTAATTTATATGCCGATGGGTAAATGATCATTGTCTCGTATTGACGTACTAACGCCTTTGAGGCCGCGTCAGCCTCTAACGCATTAACACAATAACGCACTAATGCATTTAAATATATAAGTATGAAGACATTCGCTAATTCGTTGCTCGGCGTGGCCTGCTGCTTAATGCTGCTCTTTCAATGCTCGACGGCCAATGCCCAAGCCGACCAGAAACTGATTGACAAAGCCAATGCTGGCGACATTAAGGCTATGCGTCTGCTTGCCTTCTGCTACGAGCGCGGGGCTGGTGTGGCTCACGATTCGGCTATGGCCCTGCAGTGGTACCAGCGTGCTGCCGACAAGGGCGATGGCGAGGCGTGGCTTTGCATTTCGCGCTACTATAGGGAAGGCCGGCTGCTGCCTGCCGACACGGCCCGCTTCCTGGCCATCCGTAAGGAATGGGCCGACAAGGGTCTGCCTAACGGCATTGCCGCTTTGGGGTATGCATATCTCCTTGGATGCGGAGTGGAGGCCGACACGGCAAAGGCTATGAAACTTATCGAAGAAGCTGCCCGAAAAGGTTCAGGATGGGCGCTTGGCTCGATTGGCGACAACTATACCTACGGAGTTTTCGGCTATCCGCGTAACAACAAACTGGCGGAGCAGTATTATAAAAAAGCGCTAAAGGCTGGCGATTTGGTGAACTATGCCCGCCTTGCCTATCTTTATTCAATAATGGGTGATGCCAAGAATACTTGGAAATACATCCAGGAGGCAAAGAAGTGGAACGATCCCGCCGTAAGGATTCTCGAGGCCGGATGCTACTTCATCGGCACCGCTGAGGTCGCCGCCGATCAGCGCAAAGCTCTGCAGATAATCTCCGATGTCGTCAGCCAGAACAATATGGCCTTCGATGAGGCTGGGCAAATGTTTATGGACGCCACCGACCCCGCTTTGCGCGACAGCCTGAAGGCCCTGTCGTACTGGCAAAAAGGTGCCGCGCAGGGCGATGCAGAATGCCGCCTGAACCTGGCGCGCTATTATCTGAACAATCAGCAATTTGACAAGTCGATACGTTACCTTAAGGATGTCATCAACGACCCCGCTGGCAACGAACAGCAGGGCGCAACGTGTGCGTCGATGGCGCGTATCTGCTTCGGCGGATTGGTGAAGGAGCAAGGCAGCGACTCGGCGTTGTACTGGCTGAATATGGGTGTGGACCGTTTCAAAAGTGCCGAATGTGCCACGATGCTGGGCGATTTTTATGCCGAGCAGCAAAACGATGTGACAAAGGCTATTGCCTTCTACGACAAGGCATTCACGCTTGGCGACACCGATGCCATTGTCGGCATTGGACGTATGTATGCATACACAGGACAAACGTCCGAAGCCATCAGCACCTTCAACCGATACATATCCTATGGCCGCCCCGACGGATACTATTGGCTGGCAATGGTATACGACAATATCCCCGATACCGGCAAGGAGCTTGAGGCCCTCAACAATGGCGACAAGGCCGGCAGCGCCCTTTGCCAGCAGGTGTTGGGCAATATCTACGAAGCTGGGGCCATCGGTGAAAAGCCCGACTATAAGAAGGCCGAAAAATATTACCTCAAATCGTCCACTTCCGCCTCGCTGGATAAACTGGGTGTCCTCTATCTCAATGGTTCGCTGGGCAAGCAGAGCCCGAAAGACATCGAGAAGGGACTGGCATACGTGCAGAAAGCGGCCGATATGGGCAATATCGATGCTATCTACCGTTTGGGTTATATGTATGAGACTGGCGACTTCGTTGGCGAAGCCGACCAGGAAAAGGCGTTGTCGTACTTCAAGCTGCTGGCCGACAACGATATTCCGGCCGGTTATTTCAAAATGGGACTTTATTACGAACTTGGCGACGGAGGCTTGGAGCAGGATATGACCAAGGCCGTCGAATACTACAACCGTGCTGCCGATATGGGCTACGGGCCGGCAATGCGCTATCTTGGCGACTTCTACCGCATCGGCCAGAATGTTCCGCTCGACAAGAAGAAGGCTTTCGAGTATTACAACAATGCCGCTTCGCAAGGCGATGCATCGGCCGTATACTACATCGGCCGTTCCTACCTCGAAGGGTGCGGCGTCGACATCGACACGTCGGCGGCAATACCCTACCTCAGGTCGGCAGCGACGCAGGATGTCGGTCAGGCAGCCTTCCTTTTGGCCGAATTCTACAACTACGCCAAAGGCGGTTTCCCTGCCAACGTCGACTCGGCTATATACTATTATATGTTGGCCCACAACAACGGCAGTGGCGATGCAAGCTACGCTATTGGCCGTCAGCTTATAAACGAAAACTACCCGAAAGAAGCTGTCGAATATCTCAACACCGGAGCCCAGCGAGGCAACTACGATGCAATGGTGCTCTTTGCCGTCTGCCTGCAGGAGGGCTACGGCATCGAGGCCAATCCCGAAGAGGCCTACCGCATATTCGAGAATGTAGCATCGCGCGTCAACAACTCGTCGGCCTACTATTATATGGGCACAGCCCGACTCAACGGCCGCGGATGCCAGCAGAGCGAACGGCTCGGAAAACTCTATCTCGACACGGCCGCGTCCCTGGGCAACATCGGCGCAATGACGGCCCTGGCCCAGTGCTACCTGAACGGATACGGCTGCGAACCCGACACGGCGGCCGCCATAAAGTACTACCGGCAGGCCATCGACGGTGGCTCGCTAACAGCCTGCAACCGTTTGGGTTATCTCTACGAAGCGCGCGAAGAGTACGAGAAAGCCGTCGCTTGCTATCAGCAATCGGCCGATGGCGGCAATTACGAGGGTATGTGCAGCCTTGGACTCTGCTACGAGAAGGGGCACGGCGTCGTGCTGAGCTACCGCAAGGCCTACGACCTCTACAAGCGTGCCGCCGACGCTGGATATCATCGTGGTTATCTGATGATTGCGTTCTGCTACCTCGAAGGCATTTTCGTCGAGGAAGACAACGCCAAGGCCCTGCAATGGTTCGAAAAGGGGGCCGAAGCCGGTAATCTGCTGGCGATGTACAATGCCGCCACGATGTACGAGGAGGGCGAAGAGGGCGTCAAGCGCGACCTCAAGCGTGCTAAATACTGGTACCAGAAGGCCGCCGCCGAAGGCTATGAACCGGCCGTAAACGCCCTGAAACGAATGAAATAAGCCAGTTGCGACTGCATATTCCTAAAGCCTGATGGCAGGGCGCTGAAGGTTTGAAAAAAACTGGAGGCTTGAAAAAAGAGCTGCGAAACTAATCGCAGCTCTTTTATTTTTCCCTTCCAGTCCCGATGGTTTCGGTAGGAATTCCGCCTGCAAGGCGACCTGACAAAATGTCAGTCGCACGAAATCCTAACCAAAGCCCTATCATCTTCTACCGTGGTAAAAGGAGGTAAGAATTTGATAAGAATTTGGGTAGAATTTGATAAGAAGATGGTCCTGTTTTTGTGGCGGTTATGAAAGGCGATTTTTGGCCCTTTTTCCCGTTTTTGAAACTTTTTTTGCACAAAAAACCTGACATTTTGTCAGGCTTTTTGTTTTTGTTTTTGTTTTTGCAGGCGAGGCGCCTGCGTACCAGTTTATCGCTTTTCCGCTTTCCGTTTTCCGCTTTTCGTTTTCCGTTTTCCGTTTTCCGCTTTCCGTTTTCCGCTTTCCGTTTTCCGCTTTCCGTTTTCCGCTTATTTGTTGTACAGGTCGTTCAGGGTGCGGACGACGACGGTTGTTGGGGTGGCGGTGGCGTCTTGGGGGATGCCGTAACCCAGTGTGTTGCCCATCTCGACGGGGGCGGGGATGAAGCGGACGGTGACTTGTTGCCCTTTCTTGAGGTCGAAGAAGTTGCGGTTGAAGTGGCCGTGACGGAAGGGGCGGGGCTCGATGCAGACGTCGTAGAGGTCGCTCAGGGCGCGGATGGTTACTGTCAGTACGCCGTCTTCAACGCGCTGGTTAAAAGTGTATTGCGCCTTGTCATAGTGGCGGTCTTTGGGGTATGTGGCATAGTACTGCTGCCATTCGTCCAAACTCCGTTCCAGACTTTCCGCTTTCCGCTTTCCGCTTTCCGCTTCAAAAAGCGCTTTTGCGCGGTAGTGGAGCGCCTTCCAGTTGCCGTAGTAGTCGATTGAGGACCAGCTGGCTACGGGCCAGCTGTCGTTAAGCTGCCAGTAGAGTGTGCCGGCGCAGCGCGGGTCGGCGATATGGCAGAGGATGCCGTAGCCGGTGCCCCAGGCCTGGAGCAGCTGGCTGACGTAGGCGTAGTCCGTGAGCGACAGGGTGCGGCTGTCTAAACCGTAGTAGCGTTGCATCGCCTTGTCGATGATTTCGCGGCCGCGAGCGTGCTTCTGGTGGTTGCGCAGGGTGGGGGAGTCGATGTCGAGCTGGTCGGCGGATGTGAACTGTCGGATGCTGGAAATCAGAGGATAGCTTTGGAATCCGTATTCCGACATAAAGCGGCCGGTTTTTTCCTTGTACATTTCGAATGGCTGCTCGCCCCACCATACGCCCCAATAGTGGCTGTCGCCGTGGGTGGTGCATTCGGGATGGCCCCAGCCATAGAGCGGCGAGGTGGTGATGTAGGGGCGATGCATTGGATCGCAGTCTCTTACGGCTTGCGCAAGGATGCTGGTCGAGCTGGTGTTGCTGGTGGTGCCGGGGTAGCCGAAGATGGTGTCCATCGCCTTCTCCAGCCGGGCGCGCTGCTCTGGCGTCCAGTTGAATTGTCCTTGCCAGCCCCAGTCTTCCCATCCGTTCTTGACCTCGTTGTTGCCGCACCAGAGGACGATGCAGGGGTGGCGTGCAATGCGGCTGACGTTCTCGTAGGCCTCGCGTTTGATTGATTCGAGCATCTCGGGGTCGTCGGGATAGAGCATAGTGGAGAAGTTGAAGTCCTGCCACACCATCAGCCCCAGCGAGTCGCATAGGTCGTAGAACAGGTCGTGCTCGTATATGCCGCCGCCCCAAATGCGTATCATATTGAATCCTGCCTCCTTGGCGGAGCAGAGCAGGTAGCGGTAGCGGGCCGCCAGCTGGGGCGACGTTGCCGGGAAGGTGTGCGCCGGAATCCAGTTGGCGCCTTTGATGAAGAGGGGTTTGCCGTCGCGGTAGAAGGCAAAGCTTTGGCCGATGGAGTCGGGCTGCTGGCGGAACTCGACGGGGCTGCTCGTAGGACTAGCATTTTTAGTAAGACTAGTACTACTAGAAGTACTAGTATCATTAGTTATATACACCTCTTTCCATATTCCGCAGGTTGGCAGCTTGGCTCCCCAGTCCCAGCCTTGCTGGTAGGGGGCTATGCGCGTGAAAGCGCGCCGGTCGGGCAGGGTGATGCCGTAAATGGATTGATTGTATTCGTCTTGGAGAGGGAAAAAGGTTATCTGTATGCGGTCGCAGTCCTCGGGCAACTCCATCGTGTTTTGAACGAACATATTGTTCTCTGTCAGCACGTGTGACTCCTCGCCGTGATAGAGGTTGATAAGGCAATCGCCCGCAAGTCCTTCGAAAACAATCCAATGCTTTTTGCCTTTGGGCAGATTCAGGCTGCTGATGTCTACCTGATAGGTCCACATCTCGTCGGCAATCCAGCGGACGCTGTCCTCGTTGGTGGCGAGGTATGGGTCGGGAATGAGTCCGTTGGCCGTCAGGTCGGTGTGGATGAATCCCGGCACGGAGGCGGGATACCATTTGTCCTGATACTTGAATTGCCAGTCGGTCAGGTATATACGGTCGGCCTTCTGCGTCGAGCAGGCGGCAAACAACAGTGTGGCGACGATAAATAATAATTTCTTCATAATTTTTGAAATTAATACGTTATTGCGTTAGTGGCTGACGCAGTTTTCCGCTTTCCGCTTTCCGTTTTCCGCTTTCCGTTTTCCGCTTTCCGCTTTCCGCTTAGTAGGTCTATTCATTTTTCCAGAAGGCGAAGATGACGGCGAGCAGGATGAAGGCGAAGCTGACGAGGTGGTTCCAGCGGATGGGCTCGCTTTTGAAGACGGTGGCGACGATGATGGTGAAGACCGTCAGCGAGATGCACTCGGCCAGGATTTTGAGCTGCATCAGTGAGAAGGGACCGCCGTTGATCTGGCTGCCGATGCGGTTGGCGGGAATCATAAAGCTGTACTCGAAGAAGGCTACGCCCCACGACGACAGGATGATGAGTATCAGAGGCCAAGAGGTGTTGATTTTCATTTCGGTCAGCTTCAGGTTGCCGTACCAGGCAAAGGTCATAAAGACGTTGCTGACGATGAGCAGGAGTATGGTAGATAGAGCTTTGGGCATTTTTTAGTTGAAAGTTGAGAGTTGAAAGTTGAAATTTTGTGGCAGTTGTGGTTTTAGTCTTCGTTAGTTTGCAATGGCTTTAATGAGCATTGCGAGTGCTTGGTTGACAGAACGTTCGATGTTTTGCTGGCGTCGGCGTCCGGGGAAGTTGAGCAGCGCGGCTTCGGTATGTGTGCGGCTGGCTACGGCAATCCACACTGTTCCAACCGGTTTGGTCGGTGTGCCTCCGTCTGGACCGGCGATGCCAGTGGTGGCGATGGCATAGTCGCTGTCGAAGCGCTCGCGCACCCCTTCGGCCATCTCGCGGACTGTCTGTTCGCTGACGGCTCCGTATTGTTCCAATGTGCTGTGTTGCACGCCCAATGCGCACTCTTTCACTTCGTTGCTATAGGCTACTACGCCTCCGCGGAAATAGCGCGATGCACCTGCCAGGGCCGTCAGTTGGCTGGCTATGGTGCCTCCGGTGCAGCTTTCGGCAGTGGCAAGGGTTTTGCCTTTGGAGGTCAGCAGTTTGTGTGCCAATTCGGCCAGCGTCTCGCAGTCTTCGCCTGCGATGTACTGTCCGGCGATGGGGTAGAGCTGTTCGACGGCTTTGTCGATGGCGTTTTGTAGTGCCTGGCGGTCGTTGCCGCGTGCCGTCAGGCGCAGTTTCAGCATTCCGGCTTGCGGCAGGTAGGCCAGTCGGATGCACTTGGGCAGCGCCAGCTCCCACGGCTCGACAAGGTCGCTGAAGAAGGATTCGCCGATGCCTTGAACCAATAGGTTCTTGTTGATTATGTGGTCGGTATGGAAATGCTCCTGCAGTTGCGGCACGACGCGGTTCTGCATCAGCCATTCCATCTCGAACGGCACGCCGGGCATCGAAACAACGACTTTCCCGTTGTCGGCATCGAACCACATACACGGGGCTGTGCCCAGGTCGTTGTTGAGCACCTGACAGCATTCGGGCACAAGGGCTTGCGCGCGGTTGACGGGTGTCAGTTCGAAGCCTCGTATGGCGAAGAGCCTTTTGACGTTTTCGAGAGCCGTCTGGTTTTCGACAAGGTGGCTGTGGAAAAAGTTGCACAGTATTGTCTTTGTAATGTCGTCCTTGGTGGGGCCAAGACCGCCTGTGATGAGGACGGCGTCGGTGGCTGCCAGACAGCGGCATAGGGTGTTGCGTATTGCATCGCCATCGTCGCCAATTACAGCCACTTCTTTTACGTCCATTCCTGCCGCGATAAGCATCCGCGACATCGTCGAGGCGTTGCTGTTGACCACTTGGCCTATCAGCAGTTCGTCTCCTATATTTATTATGCTAACATTCATATTTTGTGTGTTTTGTGGCGAAAAGTATGGTCGCCATTTTTGTGCAAAAATACAAAACTTGCATCAGATATGAAAATTTTTTTGCTCCGTAAAGGATTTTATTCGTATTTTTGCAAATTATTTCAGGACTTTGACTTGAAAATTTTAACAACGTAAATCAATATCTGACTATGACCGATATTCCCAATTTAGACGAGCTCATTCGGATGGCTCTTCGCGAAGATGTAGGCGATGGCGACCACAGCACGCTGGCCTGCATACCCCCCGAAGCTGTGGGCACTGCCAAGATGGTTGCCAAACAGGACGGCGTACTCTGCGGCGCCGAAGTGGGCAAACGCGTTTTCCTGCAGGTCGATCCGACCCTCAAGGTCACCCTGCTTAAGAACGACGGCGAAAGTGTCGCAAAAGGCGACGTTGTGATGTTGGTCAAAGGTCATTCAGGCAGCATCCTTACGGCCGAGCGTACGGCACTCAACTTTATGCAGCGTCTCAGCGGCATCGCCACCGAGACACGGCGTATGGTATCTATGCTCAAAGGCTTGAATACCAAACTGCTCGATACCCGCAAGACGACGCCTAATATGCGTCTGCTTGAGAAATATGCTGTGGCTTGCGGCGGCGGCACCAACCACCGTATCGGTCTCTATGATATGGTGATGCTGAAAGACAATCATATAGACTTTGCCGGAGGCATCGAAGCAGCCATCGACCGCACTCGCAACTACCTGCAATCCAAGGGCAAGAACCTTAAGATAGAAATCGAGGTTCGCAACCTTGACGAGCTGCAGCGTGTGCTTGACCACGGTGGCGTGGACCGCATTATGCTCGACAATTTCGACATTCCTACTTTGCGCGAAGCCGTAAAACGTATAGACCATCGTTTTGAAACCGAAGCCAGTGGCGGCATCACCGACCAGACGCTGCGTCCGTACGCCGAAACGGGAGTCGATTTTATTTCGGTAGGAGCCTTAACGCACCATATCAAAAGTTTGGACCTCAGTTTGGTGAAGAAATAAAACTAACGAAAACCAAAACGAAAACGAAAACAAAGCTTCGCACGAAAACCAAAACGAAAAATGGTTTGCTGAAAGCATTCTGAAGTTAAAGTTAAGGTTGAAAAGGTTAAAGTAGTAAAATGCGATTCTACGAGAAACTAAAAGACAGCCGGGCGGGCGTGTGGACCTATCGCCGTTACGAAGACGTAATGCGCTTCTGGTCGCTGCGTGTTGTGCCTTTCGCCAACAAGCTGATACTGCCCGGATGCGCCGGTGTTCCGCTGGTGCAGATTCTGGCTCATTTCTCGAACCGCGACCTGTGGCAGAGCGCCAAGGCGCTTGCGTTCTCGTTCCTTATGGCCTTGCCTCCGCTGCTCATTTTCTTCTTCACCCTTATCCCTTATCTGCCTATCGAAGGTATTCAGAACGAACTTCTTACGCAGCTGGCTGTCATATTGCCCGGTGGAATCTACGACCGCATAGCACCGACCATCAACGACGTTATGGGCCACAAACACAGCAGTTTGCTGTCAATTGGTTTCATCGGCTCCATTATCCTTGCGGCAAACGGCATCCACGGCCTGCTGCAATCGTTCAATTCGGTGAGTCACAGCATTGAATGGCGTTCGCTTGTGCATCGCTACATTTTGTGTCTTCTGCTTGTGATAATCCTTTATGTGCTTGTTGTTGCCATCCTGTCGCTCCTTATCGGTTATAAGTTCTTCATCCAGTTTATGATAAGCCGCAACTTTATGGCCGAAACCAAGCTCAGCCTTTTTGCTTTCAGCCTTGGCCGCTGGTTCCTGCTGGTTTTCCTTACCCTGCTGACTCTCAGCCTGCTCTACTATTTGGCACCGGTCAAAAAACAGCGCATCAATTTCCTATCTATCGGCTCGGTGCTTTCCACACTGATGATATTCGGCCTTTCGTGGGCTTTCCAGATTTATATCAACAACTTCAACAATTACAACATCCTTTATGGTTCAATCGGAACGCTGCTGATACTGATGCTTTGGATCTACGCCAACTGCATCGTTATCCTTGCAGGCTATGCGGTCAACATCGCTATTGCTGACAGTCGCGAAGTTGGCTACAAGCCGTCGCGCAGCCGCAAAAAAGAGCGTCAACGCCGCCTCAAGGAGCGTCCGCACTATGCCCTCAGAACCGACAACCCCAACTGCCGCCAGCCTCGCGGCTCCAACATCTACCACAGCCCGTCGGGAATAGGCAAAATGAAAAGCACACCGCAGGCAGACTGAAAAATCTACACATTCAAGAATTGACAAATTAACTCATTATAAATATGATTATCCAGAAGTCACACGGCAAAACAGTACCCACCGAGCAGCGTCCGCGCGCGGAATTCAAAATGATAGCCAAAACAATGTTCGGCCTCGAAGAAATCCTGGCCGACGAACTGCGCCAATGTGGCGCAAAGGACATCGAACCCCTCACGCGCGCCGTCGCTTTCACGGGTGATATGCGTGTCCTTTACCGCGCCAACTACACCTGCCGTACGGCGCTGGCAATCCTCAAGCCCTTTGCCGAGTTTGAGGCCAACGATGAGCAGGAGCTCTACGACAACGTGGCCAAAATCAAGTGGGAAAAGATTATCGACGTCGATGGAACCTTTATGATCGACTCCACCACCTCGGGCGAAATCTTCACCCATTCCTACTATGCCGCCCTCAAGACAAAGGACGCTATCGTCGACCGGCTGCGCCGCCTGTTCAACCACCGTCCCAATATCGATACTGAAAACGCTGATTTCAAGATTAATTTGCATATAGCCGACACCCACGTCACGCTGCTGCTCAACTCGTCGGGCGAGTCGCTCCATAAGCGCGGCTACCGTCAAGGCGTGGGTTTGGCACCGCTCAACGAGGTGCTCGCCGCCGGTATGATCAAGCTGGCCGGATGGAAGTGCGACTGCAACTTCTACGACCCGATGTGCGGTAGCGGCACACTGCTTATCGAGGCCGCAATGCTTGCCAACAATATCCCAGCCCAGTACTACCGTCGTGAAAACTTCGCCTTCAAGCGCTGGCGCGACTTCAATATCGGCGAATGGAAAAGTGTCAAAGAGCAGGAAGACCGCAAGATAGGTGCCGGCGACTTCGAGTGCGAGATTTGGGGCAACGACATCGACCTCGACGTGCTGCAGCAGGCCGAGCAGAACCTGCAGTACGCCAAGTTGCACAAGGATGTGATGCTCTATCACGGCTCGTTCGAAAACCAGGAGCCGCCCGAAGGCAAAACGCTGATTGTTACCAATCCACCCTACGGCGAGCGCATCAAGGTCGAAGACCTCAACGCCCTCTACACCAAGCTTGGCGACACCTTCAAGAACCTCTATGGCGAACGCTGCGAGGTTTGGCTCATTACCTCCGACTTCGAGGCTATGAAGCACATTGGTCTGCATCCGTCGAAGAAAATCCAGCTCTTCAACGGCGCGCTCGACTGCCGCCTGCTCAAGTTCGAACTCTACAGCGGCAGCAAAAAGACGAAAACGGAGGATTGAGAAATGAAGTTCCTGAAAAATATATTGCTTACAGCAACTGCGTTGACGCTTTTTTCGTGTACTGATACCAAGTTGTACGAAATACGCGGAACGCTGTATTCCGACAGCACTTTGACGGTGCCGTTGTCGGGGCAGCAACTGTTTTTCACAATGGACGGTTCCGATACTCTGGGCTCGGTGTCCACCGACAGTCAGGGCCGTTTCGGGTTTGCATACAATATTGGTGTCGGCAATTTGGTCGACAACAGCAAGTTCCAGTTCGAATACAACAGGCTTTACATATTGTACAAAGGCGACACTCTTTATGGTGGTGAATACCCTTGTATTCGCGACACTCTGAATCTGTATCCCGGTAGCTGGAAAGGACGGTGGCATTATGGTATGTAAGTCAAGAATCGTGTTGCTGCTGTCCTTGTTGGTTTTGATGATGGCGGCATTGGGAGGCTCCGCAAAAGCGCAAGAAGTGGAAGCCGTTGTGCCAAAACCTGTTACCGTATGGGATACGCTCTACAAGCATACCGTCAAAATCAACCCTTTTGCCTGGTTTCATCCGACAGTGTTCTATGAATACAACATCCACCGTCGCCATTCGGCCGAAGTCTCGCTTGGCGGTGCGCCGCAGATGGATTTGATGGCCGGTGTGCATCACGTGGGGGTGGCTATGGGGACTGTACACTATCGTTTCTATTTTGCAAAGCTTTGGGGAATGTTGTTCTTCCTTCAGGCTGGAGGCAATTTGCTTTATGCATCAGGCAAATATGACGTTTTTGATGGCAGCGACGGCTGGGACATCCGCACACGCCAGTTCCACTACCGCCGAATGCTGGCATCACCTGATTTTGGATTTGGAATCAGGTTCCTATCAAAAAAACACTTTACAGCCGAATTTGTTGAATATACCCCTCTTAGCAGAAAATGGCATCAGGACGATGGCGACAAACTGATGGACGATGCTCAGCTTATATTTGGACTAACCCAAATGATAAGCTTTAAAATCGGATGGTCGTTCTGAGAATGAGAAACAAATAATCTATCGTATCTGGTGATAAATAGTGCGTTAATCAAACATCTGGCTGCCGCTGAGGGCTTTTCCGACTGTGGCATTGCGCGTGCCGAGCGGCTCGGCGAAGAGGAATACCCTCTCGACGAATGGCTCAATGCTGGCTGTCAGGCCGATATGCACTATATGGAACGCAACGCTGAAATGCGTCGCGATCCGCGGCTGCTTGTTGACGGGGCGCAGACGGTAATATCGCTCGTATTGGCCTACAAGCCCGACAGTCAAATGGATGGTTGTTGCAGGATATCACAATATGCCTATGGCGAAGACTACCATACGCGCCTCAAACGGATGATGTTCAGCCTTATGGCGGCAATTAAAGAAAAATATCCCAACTTTGAAGGTCGTCCTTTTGTTGACACCGCACCCATCAGCGACCGCCATTGGGCTGTCCGTGCCGGTCTGGGCTGGATAGGGCGCAACACGCTTTTTGTCCATCCTCGCTATGGTTCCTATTGTTTTCTGGGCGAGATAGTCACCAGTGCCGTTGCTAACAATTACGATAAGATGTATTCTGTTAGTCAATGTGGTGAATGCAATCGCTGTGTTCAGGCCTGCCCGAATAATGCTATAGTGACCTCGAGGTTCGGGGTCGCAATGGTTGATGCACGACGCTGTACATCATACAATACTATAGAAAACCGCGCCGAAACCTTGCCGGACGAGCTCGACACACGCGGTTATGCTTTTGGTTGCGACATCTGCCAAAGTGTCTGCCCGTTCAATATTCAGGCACCGGCATCGTTCCATCTTGACAATGAGCGCCAACGTCAGCTCGAAGACCTAGCCGATGCCGACGAAGAGAAGTTCCGCACCTTCTCGAAACGCAGTGCTCTGTCTCGCATCAAATACACGCAATGGCAACGCAACATCGATAAGGCAAAGACAAAAAAAACGGGAATCGATTGATTCCCGTTACTTTTTTTATGTTGACTCTGTTATTTTAGAGCGCCAAGCAGTTGCAAAATGGTGCCAACGGTCTGTGCTTTCTGGGCAATGTTGTTGGTGTTCACACCGTCGAGGCCGGTAGCGTTCAGCAGGTTGTTGGTGATAGTGGTAGCCGTGGCCTGGTTGATGAGGTTGTTGCCTCCAGTGACCATACCTGTGGTGAATGATTTCTTGTAGTTGGCGTTCTCTTTGTTGGCCTTCAAACCGTTATAGGCGTTGATGACGATGAGCATATTGCTGAGGTCGGTAGGGTTGGTGATGGCCAGAGTGCCAGCCTTCTTGCTGTTGTTGAGGGCGATGAGAGCGCGTCCGCAGGCTGCACCCGAGGTGGCGGCAGCAGTATCGGTTGCTGCGCCCAAGGTTCCGCAGGCGGTGACGCCGAGCAGGGCGGCAAACATCATAATGATTCCAAATTTTTTCATTTTTTGATTATTTTTTTATGTTTTTTATTGTTGATATTCAAAGATATGGGCGTTGAATGTTCATTTCTTGACGCCGCGCAAAGTTACATTTTTTTTTGAATTTGAGAAAATAAATGTATTTTTGCATCTGTTTTTGTGGACAACAAAACGATTAATTATTGGCAATAGACTATAAAACAATCAAATAATAAAATTCAAATCAAATGAACAACACACTTTTTTCTTTCCCCAAGCCTGAGAATGAACCTGTACTTGGCTATGCTCCAGGCAGCCCCGAACGCAAAAAAATCCGCGAAGCTCTTAACGAACTTTACAAGAAAGAGTACGAGATTTGCCCTGTCATCGGCGGCAAAAAGATCAAAACCAAGGAGACAGGCACCATTGTGATGCCCACCGAGAACAAGCACGTCTTGGCCAAATACTACAAGGTCACCGAAAAAGAGGTCAAGATGGCCATCGACGCAGCAATGAAAGCCCACGAGGAATGGGCCAACACCCCTTGGATTGAGCGCGCCAGCGTGATGCTGAAAATTGCAACCCTCATCAGCGGCAAATACCGTTGGCTTATCAACGCCGCCACTATGCTGGGTCAGGGCAAGACCACGATGCAGGCCGAAATCGACTCGGCTTGCGAATTGGTCGATTTCCTGCGCTACAATGCCTACTATGCAAGCCAGATTTACAGCGACCAGCCCTGCAGCGACAAGGGCACGCTGAACTATATGACCTACCGTCCGCTGGAAGGTTTCGTCTTTGCTATCACTCCGTTCAATTTCACTTCGATCGCCAGCAACCTGTGCCTCAGCCCTGTGCTGATGGGCAACACCTGCATCTGGAAACCCTCGACGACGGCTATGCTCTCCAACTATATCCTTATGGACATCTATAAGGAAGCCGGTCTGCCCGACGGCGTTGTCAACTTCCTGCCCGGCAGCGGCTCGCTCATCGGCAAGGTGGCTTTCGCCAACGAGAACCTGGCTGGTGTCCACTTCACCGGCGGTACCAAGACCTTCAACGGATTCTGGAAGAGCATCGGCGACAACATCGCCAACTATCGCACCTATCCCAAGATTGTCGGCGAGACCGGCGGCAAGGACTTCATCTTCGCCCACAGCAGCGCCAACGCAGCCCAAGTGGCTACGGCCATCGTCCGCGGTGCCTTCGAGTTCCAGGGCCAGAAGTGCTCGGCAGCCAGCCGCGCATACGTCCCCAAGTCGATGTGGCCTGAGGTCAAGGAAATTGTCGGCAAGATGCTGAAAGAAATCAAGGTCGGCGATGTGCGCGACTTCAGCGCATTCGTCAATGCCGTCATCGACGAGGCTTCGTTTGACAACTGTATGAACTACATCAACCACGCCAAGAAGAGCAAAGACGCCGAGATCGTTTTCGGTGGCGAAGGCGACAAGAGCGTTGGTTGGTTCATCCAGCCCACTGTTATTCTGGCCAAGAAACCCGATTACAAGTCGATGTGCGAGGAAATCTTCGGACCTATCATCACCATCTATGTCTATGACGACAAGGACTATGAGAAGACGCTGCACCTCTGCGACGAGACTTCGCCCTACGCTCTGACGGGAGCCATCTTCGCTACCGACCGCAAGGCCCTGCGCCTCGGTGCCGAAATCCTCAAATATGCTGCCGGCAATATCTACTACAACGACAAGCCCACCGGAGCCGTCGTCGGTCAGCAGCCCTTCGGCGGTGCCCGCGCCAGCGGCACCAACGACAAGGCCGGCTCGTACCTCAACCTTATCCGCTGGACCTCGCCGCAGGCCATCAAGGAGACCTTCGATCCCGCCAGCAACTACAGCTATCCCTTTGTCAGCAACGAGGACAACCCCTACGTTGTCGAGAAAGCTGTGAAGACTGTTGCCAAAGCTGCCGACAAGGCCGTAGCAAAGGCTAAAGCCACGGTTAAGGCCGCTGCCAAAACGGCTAAGGCCAAAACCGCCGCAGCAAAGAAAGCTGCATCCAAAGCCAAAAAATAAATAATTGTTTCATAGAGAGGGACGCCCTCGCGAGGGCGTCCCTGTTTTTTTGTTTTCTGAATGACAAAGCGTCTTTTTTTGTTCATCCTGATGGTCGGTAGCGTGTGCGTCGGCAAAGCCCAAAACGACGGCACTTTCCGCGGTACCCTTTTGCCCGACACGGCAGTTTCGCGCTGGTCGGTTGGAGTTTTTGGTGGAATTACGAGCAACCACCACGTCATCGATGTGCTCTATGCCACCGATATGAAATATACAGACCTTGGCGGCTATAGTGCTGGCGCCACGGTGTCCTGTCATCCCAAGGGGTGGCTGTCGCTGCGCGCCGATGTCGCTATGGTACAGAAAAACTATCGTATGGATCGCGACAACCGCTATTTGCCGTTTGTCTATACCGAGTCGTCCAATACCTACCTTTCGCTCCCCGTGACGGCGGTTTTGTCGTTGGGACGCACATTCCGCGTCTGCGGCGTGGTTGGCGGATATGTCGGCTATTGGCTTTCGGGCCGTCGGGAAGGGCAGAGCCTCTCGGTGACATACCTCACCACGGGTAATCAAGACGATACGTTTTTCGACGAGGAATATGTGTTCAACGATGTCCGCGACAACCGTTTCGATGCCGGTATCGTCTTTGGTGCCGCATTGCGCTGCACGGTGGCCAAAAAGCTTGATCTCAGTGCCGAACTGCGCTGGTATTATGGTTTGACCGACGTCCAGAAAAACTATCAGCAGAATCTTAATCCACGTTACAACACCACGCGTACCCTGCAGTTCGGGGTTTCGTATTGGCTGTAAGCTAAATAATTGATATGGTTATGAAGAGATTGTTTTTTGCAATTTGGGTTGTTGCTTTATTGTTTACCTCCTGTCGGAAGGAGGCTATGGAACTGGTCGATCCTGACCGCCATTATTGCTACGACTATGTGTCCCAGTTCGAAACAGTGTGGACGGGTATAGACCAGGGCTATTTGTTTTGGGAGCGCGACACCGTCGATTGGGATGCCGTCTACGAGCGTATGCTGCCGGTTTTTCAGGGTTTCGATGCCCGCGGTTCGGCCACCGATGCCGAGCTGACCGAAGCCTATCAGTCGATGGTGCGTGGATTGTTGGATCATCATATGTATGTGCAAATCAAGAACCTTAAGACTGGTCACGCCATATATGCCGACCCGGCGTGGGATGAAGTGCCTTACCGCGACTACTACCACTATACGCCTTTCGACCAGCAGGTTGCCCTGCTAAGCTCGATGGAAGGTGTCAGCAATTACAAAGAGGGAGGCAGTGCTTTCCCTTGCTATTTCGCGCTTTTCCCAGGCAACAACGGCAAGAAGATAGCCTATCTGCGATTCCGTTCATTCAATGTTAGTTCTATGGTCAATTATCTTTCGGCCGATGATTTGGCTCCGTTGCGTTCATTCTATGGCAGCGGCATCGTTGACGGCGTCACCAACGGATGGGCGGGCAGCGACAACGTTGAGGCTGTCATCATCGATGTGCGCGGAAACGGTGGTGGCCAGCTTACCGACCTCAAGCCTGTCGTTGCCAGCCTTTCGCACGCAGATATCGACTTGGGCTATTCGCGCACCAAAGAGGGGTTGGGCCGACTGGACTATAGCGCCTGGACGCCCTTCCGCATCGAACGGCCGGACAATTACCTGCGTTGGGACCGCAAGGTTGTCGTCCTTACCGATGTCAATTCAGTCAGTTGTTCAGAAATCACGGCCTTGATGGTTCAGTCGATGTCCAACGGAACGGTCATCGGCGAACGTACCTATGGCGCCACCTGTCCGCTTATCAGTGGCGGCCACGATATGCTCTACAGCGGAGTCTTCGGCGACTATGACCGCTATGGCTACTATGTGTATACCAGCAACTTCGATGTTGTCGACAAAGAATATAAGTCGCTCGAAGGAATAGGTGTTACGCCCGATATCGAGTGCCTGCTCGATTTCAATGCGCTTCAGAACGGTCACGACAACCAGCTGGAGCGAGCCCTCGAATTCGTCAGAACGGGGAAGTGAAATATTATTCTTCTTCTGATTCTATTTGAATTATAGGCTGTTATACATTTGTTTGGCTGCTGTTTAACCATTGGTGGTGAAATTTTTTTTAATTTTGTTGTAAAAAAGCGGGACAAATTGATACGTATAGGGTGTAGTTGAATTTGAAAATAAGTTTATATGAAAAAAGTTTTTTCTTTATTGTTTTTGTCTGCAGGGCTTTTCTCTGCTGTTAATGCCCAAAACTGTATTGTCTCGCTGCCTTACGATGTCTATACAACAGCGACGAATGTCGACAGCTGTTGGACATTGTACAATGCTACGGTTAACAATTATTGTGTGCAGTCGTCCAACGACAGCGTGAAAAGTTATGCTGTGTTGCCTTTGTTCGATGCGCCGTTGTCGTCGATACATATACAATTCAGGTATTCTGTTCCTGACAGCATTCCTGTAGAGATAGGGGTGATGACGGATGCTGCCGACACGAACACATTCGAGCCATACGACACGGTATATGGCGGTGAGTCCAATATCATTGAAAATTTGGATTTCGGTCGCTGGACGGGAACCGACGGTCATATTGCTATCCGCTGGCGCCAGGGTTATCTGCGCCGCGTGACTCTCGACACGGTCTATGGTTGCTACACACCCTACGATGTGACGCTCACGAACATTACCGCCACCTCGGTAACGGTCGGCTGGCGCAACCGCACATTGGGAGCTGCGGGCTATGAGGTGGGTGTGTCGCGGTATAGAGAGTATAACTATACAACCCATTATACAACAGAAAACACTTTGGTTATCGACAGCCTACGGCCAGGTACTTATTATCAGGTGAATGTACGTACGGTTTGCGATAGTGGTAACAGATATTCGCAAAACAGCAATGTGGTCTTTTGCACCGATTGCCAACCGGTTTCAGCATTGCCCTATCGCCTGTTGGCCAACGACCTTGGCCCTGCGGTTAACGCAGTTCCCTATATGAATGTTCCCTGCTGGACCTACATCGAGCAACCTGAAAGCGGCTACTGCTATTGGGTGTCGCCCGAATTCGACACGACAGAGATCCGTATGGACCAGATGAAGATGACTGCAGCTCTGCGATATACCAACGATATGGGCGCCACACTTGAGTTCGGGACAATGAACAACGATATGCAGATTGGCAGTTTCAGGCAGGTTGACGGCATCGGCCTGCAGAACAATGTGACAAATGCCAGCACGGGTGCGCTGACTTTCTACTGCAACGACCGCTCGGCGGGACGTCTGGCCTTCCGTGCACTGGTTGGGAAAATAAGAAACCTCGACTCGATCGTCATAGAACAGGAGGTTTGCCATCCGGTGAAGAACATCGTGGTCGCAAACCGCACGGACCGTTCGTTGACCATCGACTGGACAGAACAGGGCACCGCGACCCGCTGGATTGTGGATTGTGCAGCGCGAGACGACTCTTACGGCCAGTCGCTTGTTGCAACAGCAAAACCGTTCGCCATCAATGGACTTGCCAGTCATACGATATACAATGTCACTGTCCGCGCCATCGACGAAGGCGACACGAGCCTGCCTTGTTCGAAACAGATAACCACCGCTGTCGACGCAGGGCACGCACTTGTCACGGTCCAGATAGGCAACCCAGGCGGTTCCTATTCCGCCCACTATCCTATAGAAAGATCCTTTAAACACTCTCTGACCCAGACAATCTACCCGCTGACGCAATATTCGGCCGCTGGTTGGATAGACACCGTTTGGTTCTATTGCAATACATCTTTCAACGGAACTGGACGGCTTGACACCTCGTTGACGCTCTATCTGGCCCATTTCGACACCACTGTGGCCCGCAGCAACAGGGATTGGGTGGAATTGGACTCACTTGTAGAGGTCTTCCACGCCAATACCTGGCTTGCGCCAGGCGGCAACCGCTGGGTGCCAATACCTCTCGAAACGCCGTTCTTTTACAATGGCGTAGACGAGTTGGCTGTGGTATTTCTTCACAGCAACAGTACTTCAAGGTACAGTGGCGACTATTTCTCTTATACTTCTGCCGGTAATGGGAGCCTTATGTATAAAGGTGACGCTACTCCCTTCGCGCTGCAGCAGATTGCGTCCGACGATTTCCTTGGATCAAGAGTCACAAACAGGCCGGTAGTGCGCTTTTCGATGGTCACAAGCAGTTGTCTGAATGTCAGCAATGTCCATATTGCGAGTGCGGACGGCAACGGGGTCCGTTTGCAATGGAACGAAACGGGCAGCGCCTCTCAATGGCAGGTGTCGTACACCGCCAACGACGGCAGTCACAGCGGCACCCTCTTCGCAAACGACTCGACGGTATGCACTATCGGTGGCTTGCGCGGCAACCGCACCTATAGTTTCTCTGTCCGCCCCATTTGCGGCGAAGGTGACACTGGCTACTATTTTGGCAACGTGAGTGCCTACATCGAAACCTGTCCCGTCCCCGACAGTGTCACTGTCAGCCTTTTTGACGATCCAATGCTGTCCGACCAGGCAGTTGTCGGTTGGCGCGAGAATGGCAGTGGGATGCATTGGGAGGTTGCCTTTACGGAAGTGACGGGTTCGGATTCAGCAGTCGAACATTCCGGTGTGGTCAGCACAACGACCAACCCTGTAACACTTACAGGCCTCAGCACCAACACCCGCTACAATATTAAAGTACGTGCAGTGTGCGGCGACGATGACAGCAGCCTGTGGTCGCAGCCCGTGCAGATTATCACCAACCGAGGCACTTTCTCGCACGACATCGTGCAATTCGGAGAAGTGGGCTCTGAATACGGATATAATACTCCTATCAATGGGTATTTCAGACACACTTGGACTCAGATGATTTATCCTGCCGACTCGTTGAGAGCGCCCTGTTATATTGATACCATTTGGTTCAGTGCCGCAGCGGTGGGCAACACACAGCCGCAAGATACAAGTGTCACAGTCTATATGGGCCACACCCCGTGGAGAGTCCATCCCGCCAATACCAGCTGGTTCGCTGCCGATTCGCTTATGGCTGTTGCTCACTCAACCGTTATGCAGCCCCAAAGTGCAGGCTGGTTTGCCATACCGCTCACGATACCTTTTTACTACAACGGTGTGGACAACCTTGCCATTGCGGTGTCGTATCACGGCGCACAATACTCGACACTATGGAATTATCATTACAACCCTGTCGACAGTGCTGTACTGCTTCGCTTTGACGATAACGACGTAAGCTACGGAAATCATCCCGGCATCACCACTTCAGGCAACCACGCCTCGTTGTCGGCAAAATTGCCTGTGATGCGTATGTCTATCTCTAACAATGCCACCCACTGCATCTTGCCTGCCTCTTTCAGAGCCGACGAAGTCCATTCCGACAGCGTCGCTTTGCATTGGAGCCGCCGCGTCAGTGACTCTCTCTATCTTGTCAGCTACAACTCTTTGGACAGTCTTGAGTCGGGCTCTGTCGTCACCACCGACACTACGATAACCATTACAGGACTTAACCAGTTGACATCCTATCTGTTCAAGCTGCGCACAATTTGCACCAATGGCGACACATCTTTGGCAAGTATCTTTAATGTCAACACTCCTGAACGGTGTCTCTCGCCATCCGATATGCATATAGTCAATCCTAACTCTGCCGATGCCGCAACGGTTTGCTGGCGTGCAGCCGTGGGCACTTCGCAGTGGCAGGTCTCCTACGGCGCAGGCCTGACCAATCCCGATGCCGGTGCGCATGCCATAACCAACGACACGGCTTATATGCTGCCATCTCTCGTCGCAGGGCAGAACTACAGCGTCTTTGTCCGCACCGTCTGCGGCGTTGACGACACAGGCTTCTGGAGCGGCCCTGTATCGTTCAAGGCAGGAGTGTGGACGATGCTTCCGGGCCGCACCGATACTATCGTCACTTGCAACACTATGATTAAGGACTCCAACTTCTTCGCCGACGATACCTTGGTAATATTCCCGTCAACGCCCAACTCGTTGGCAGCCGTTCAGGGCACCGTGAGCTTGCAACCCTACAACAACTGGGTGCTGGAGGTCAACGTGTACGACGGCGTCGGTACCGACGGCACTCTCCTGGGAACGTATACGGGTGATACGGTTATGCCTACCCACATCTCTACCCAGGGTCCTCTGACTCTTGTCTTCAATTGCCACGACTTCTACGACGGCGGGTTCCTGCTCTATGCCTCGTGCCTGCCCGACAACGGCTGCCACGCTTCGCCGCGGGTAGTGGCTCACCATCCGCTCGACACGTCGGTGTCGCTCAATTGGCTCTACCTCGACGAGATGCCTGCCAGCTTCACCGTCGCCTATGCTCCTGTTGATCTCTTCGACACAAGCGACGCCTCTACCTATCAGGTTGTCAGTGGCATAACCGACACGGCTTTCGTTCTTGGCGGTCTGCTCGCCGGAACACACTATAAGGTGGCTGTACGTGCCGAATGTGGCAATGGCGTGCATAGCCGTTGGACGCTTTCCAACGACTTCTACACATCGTGTATGGCCATCACTCGCGACAATCTGCCTTTCAGCGAAGATTTCTCGTCGTGGGGAACAACGGTGATTGGAAATCTGACAAGTGTCATCGATCCTTGCTGGTACTTCAACAGCACAGGTTCTATCACGGCCCGCGTCTATCATAACAGCCCTAACAACACGGATCTGAACCATTACGTCAATATGAGCCACTACGGTAACAGCTATTCGGCCTTGGTGCTGTCCCTCTTTGCCGACAGCATTGCCGACCTTACCGTCACGTATGCAGCCCAGAACGACTACACGGGCGTTTATGACCAGTATGTGGAGGTTGTAGAAATCGGAGTGCTTGACGACCCGCGCGACTTCAGCACCTATACCGCTGTTTCGCGCGACTCGCTGGTTGGCGGATCCGTCCAGCATTTCACCAAACGTCTTGACAGCTATACCGGCAGCGGACGCTACATCGCAATTGTGGCTCCGCTGATGTCCGACTATCACAGCGGTTACGGCCTTAATGTGGCACAGATTCAGGTAACTATGGATCTGCCTTGTATGCCTCCGCTGAATATCAATGTTGACTCTGTCTCGCAGTGTGAAGCGACGCTTGCCATCGTCGACACCACACAGCCCGACAACCGCACCATTGTCTATGGCACTTCGCCGTCGTTCTCACAATCCGACAGCACCTTCACGTCCGACCTCAATCCTGTGACCATCAGCGGCCTGCGGTCGGGTAAGAGGTATTATGTCTGGGTACGCAACAATATCACAATCGATCGCAACAATTACAGCAGCCCTTGGACAGGCCCTGTCTCGTTCGAAACCCTCTCTGAACCGCAGCCAGTCTATTACCAAGCTACAGCCTTCTCAAACGATTCTTCCATAGGCAGTGTCGGTATCGCTGTCGAGAGCGGAACGCAGAACGTCTCAAGCTCTAATATGTACTCTGAAGGCTCGAGACTCGTCTTCACTGCTACGCCTATAGGCTCCGCTTCGCGTTTCCTCTATTGGACCGACGGTGACACAACCAATCCCCGCATCCTGACGCTGACTCAGGACACATCGTTGACTGCCTTCTTCGCGACAGACACCGCGACAGAGGGCATCTATGCACCGCACTTCACGTTCACAATGGCACCCAACCCAGCCAGAACCGAGGTGAAACTGACGGCTACGCAAAACATTCTCAATGTGGATTGCTACGATCTTCAGGGACGCTGCGTTGCAAGCCTCAAGCCTTCGTCACCGCAATGCACTCTCAATGTCACCGACTGGCCGCGCGGCATCTATATGGTCAATGTTCGCAGTGGCAACGCAGTTGCCGTAAGGAAATTGATAGTGAAATAGGGTAGGGAAGGGCTACTTCGTAGCAAAACGGTCTTTCAGACGCTTTATCACCTCGATATTGCGAGGCACCTGCAGGTCGAGGATGCCGTCCTCGAGCGAGATCAGATTTCCATTTTTTACTGCGCTTAGATTGCTGTAAGGTGCTGTCTGGCAGAAGCGTGCACTGTCTTCGCGACGTATCAGGACAAAGTCGGGGTCGGTGTTCATCAGTGCTTCGACGCTGAATGTCCATCCTTCGCTGTCGGCGGCGATGTTGCGACCTCCGGCCATTTGGATTATTTCGTTGATGAAGGTATTGCCGCCGGCGGTGAAGTTGCCGCCGCTGCCGAAGCCCACCACGTAATAGCACGAAGGCCTGTCGATGTCGGCATTAATACCAACGGGTTGTGCATCTGCCAGTTGTATTACCAGTTCCTTGTTCAGGCTGTCGGCCTGCGACCTGTATCCCGTGAGGTGTCCAATCTTGCTAATATTCTCGAAAAGGCCGGCAAACTTCTGTTTCTCGATGACGCACACCAGCGGTACGCCCATCTTGTTGAACTGTTCGACAACCTTTTGCGGCACCATCGAGCCGCTGATAATCAGGTCGGGCTGGCACGACAGCACCTTCTCGATGTTCAGGTTGCTGATGCCGCCGATGTTCTCTATTGCCGCTGCTTCGGGCGGATAGGCGCAGAATTCGGTGCGACCCACCAACAGGCTGTCGGCACCGATGGCAAACATAATCTCCGTCACCGCAGGCGACAGGCTCACGATGCGCCCGGGATGCGCCGGTACCATAACCTTGGTGCCGTAGTCGTCAGTATATTCGTATGTTTGGCTTTTGTCAGCAGTTGTGGTGTGGTGGCAGGATGCTGCAAAGAATCCTACAAAAAACAGTGCAAGAATTAAATATTTTGTTTTCATATCACAGATTAGCGACCAGTGATGAGCGACCGGTGATACGAGCGCATTCGTGTCACAGGTCTAATAAATACGGTAAATCAAAAGAAGAGGATGCCGTAAGGCATCCTCTATCTGTATTGGTTCTGTATGAGTCGATTAGAGAAGTTTGGCCAGCTTGGCGGCGAGGTCGCCGACGCGGGTGCTGTAGCCCTTCTCGTTGTCGTACCAGCTGACGACCTTGACGAAGTTGCCGTCCATAACCTGAGTCAGCAGGCTGTCGAAAATCGAGCTGTGGGTGTTGTCGATGATGTCGACGCTGACGATAGGTTCGTCAACATACTGCAGGACGCCTTTCATCTTGCCTTCGGCGGCTTCCTTGATGGCGGCGTTGATTTCTTCCTTGGTGACGTTGCGGTTCAGCTCGGCGGTCAGGTCAACGACGCTGCCGTCAGGAGTGGGGACGCGCATAGCGAAGCCGTCCAGCTTGCCTTTCAGTTCGGGGATTACCAGACCCACAGCCTTGGCGGCACCCGACGAAGTGGGGATGATGCTGACGGCGGCAGCACGGGCACGGCGCAGGTCGCTGTGCGGCTGGTCGAGGATCTTCTGGTCGTTGGTGTAGCTGTGGACGGTGTTCATCAGACCGCGCTTGATGCCGAATTTGTCGTTCAGCACCTTGGCCACGGGAGCCAGGCAGTTGGTGGTGCAGCTGGCGTTGCTGACGAGCTGCATCTCCTTGGTCAGAACGTTGTCGTTCACGCCCATAACCACGGTGGCGTCGACGTCGTCGGCCTTGCCTGCGGGAACGGTGAGGATAACCTTCTTGGCACCAGCGTTGATGTGCTTCATCATCTGCTCGCGTTTCTTGAACAGACCCGTCGATTCGACGACGATGTCAACGCCCAGTTCGCCCCAAGGCAGGTTCTGCGGGTCGCGCTCGGCATAGATGCGCACCTTCTTGCCGTTGACAACCAGGTATTCGCCTTCGGCGTGAACTTCGCCGTCAAAGTTGTCGTGTACGGAGTCGTATTTGAACAGGTATGCCAGCGTGTCGGCGCTGGTGAGGTCGTTGATTGCCACGATTTCAAGCTCGGGATGAGCCAGCATAGCGCGGAAGGACATTCTTCCGATTCGGCCGAAGCCATTGATTGCTACTTTTGCCATAATTTATTGTTGTTTAATTGTTTATGATATATTCTTTCGCTAAAATGCGTTTACAAATATACACATTATTTTTAACCCTGCAAAATATTCTTAAAAAAATAAAAAATAAATATATTGTGGATGCGTTATTGTGAATAGTGACCTGTGACCTGCGACACGAATGCGTCCGTATCACTCGTCACCGGTCACTCGTCACTAATGAATTGACAAATAAACAAATTGAATCTCGTCCAGTCCATAACCGATCCCGAATGGCGGCGTGCCCTCAATGCGCTGCGCACCTATCTGAAGCTCGAGAAACAGCTGTCGGACAACTCGATAGAGGCCTATCTGCGCGATGTGTCGCATTTGGCACAGTTTGCGGTGGAGCGGGGCAAAAGCCCGTCGCAAATCACTCTCGACGACTTGCGCCAGCTTGTTGCACAGCTCAGCGACATCGGCGTTGCGCTCACCACCCAGAGCCGCATCGTCAGCGGGTTGCGCACCTTCTACAAGATGATGGTCGTCGAGGACGCCGTCAGCGACAATCCCGCCACGTTGCTCGAAATGCCGCGCACCGCACGCCATCTGCCCGACGTGCTCAGCAACGACGAGATAGACGCCATCATTGCCACCTTCGACCTCAGCCTGCCCGACCAGGCGCGCAACCGCGTCATCGTCGAAGTGCTGTATGGCTGCGGTCTGCGTGTCAGCGAACTGGTAAACCTCCATCTGTCAAACATTTACCCCGACGACGAATGCCTGCTCGTCACAGGCAAAGGCGACAAGCAGCGATGGGTGCCCATCAACCATATAGCCCTGCACCTGATGCTGCAATACATCTCCACCATCCGTTGCCACCAGAGAATCAGGCCCGGCGAGGAAAAGTATGTGTTTATCAATCGCTTGGGAACCCACCTCTCACGCAATTACGTGTTTATGTTCCTCAAGCAGGCCGTGGCAGATGCCGGCATCAAAAAGCATATTTCGCCGCACAGCCTGCGCCACAGTTTCGCCACCGAGCTGGTCACCGGAGGTGCCGACCTGCGTGCCGTGCAGGAGATGCTCGGCCACGAAAAAATCAATACCACAGAGATTTACACCCACCTTTCGCACCAGTACCTTCGCGACACCATCACACTTTACCATCCGCACTATAGGGGAAAGTTGGGTGTTGAAAGTTAAAATTTTTAAGTTAAAAGCGTAAGTAGCTGTAATTCACAATTATTGCTCCTTTTTGCCTGTGTTTGGGCAATAGGCTGGCAACAAGCACCTTGTCCGCCAGTTCTTATATCGTTCTTATATTGTTCTTATATCGTTCTTATATTCGAGGTATGGGAACGGCATATTTTTGCCGTGCCTTCGCTATGCGAAATGGCGGTGCGGCTCGGGGGCAAATGGCGTTCAGCCTGCAGAGCAAAACACCAATACGCATCCCGCATCGTCCTTCGCCCAAAAACACTTTGGAAACTTCCGGATAAAGAAAGTAGAGCCGAAAACGTTTTTTGCTGTATGCATTTAGCAAAAAAATCGTATCTTTGCATCGGCAATTTATATGCATTTTAGACGATGGAAAACAACGAAAAAGATATAATACAAGAAGTTACCAACGAAGAATACAAATGGGGCTTCACCACCGATATTGCTACCGAAACCATCCGCAAGGGCCTGGACGAGGACATCGTGCGCCTGATTTCGCAGAAGAAAGGCGAACCTGAATGGCTGCTCGATTTCCGCCTCAAGGCGTTCCGCAAATGGCAGACAATGAAGGAACCCGACTGGGCACATCTGGAATACGAGACACCTAACTATCAGGACATCATTTATTTCGCCGCTCCGAAGCAGCAGAAAAAGAAGTCGATGGACGAGGTGGACCCCGAACTGCTGGCCACTTTCGACAAGCTGGGCATCCCGCTGCGCGAACGTGAGGCGCTGGCCGGTGTCGAGTCGTCGGTGGGCGTGGCCTACGATGCCATTATGGACTCGGTGAGCGTCAAGACCACCAGCCAGAAGATGCTGGAAGAGAAGGGTATACTCTTTATGCCTATCAGCGAGGCGGTGCAAAAGTATCCTGAATTGGTGCAGAAATACCTGGGCTCGGTGGTTCCGTCGAGCGACAACTTTTTCGCTGCCCTCAATAGTGCCGTCTTCAGCGACGGCTCGTTCTGCTATATCCCCAAGGGGGTGCGCTGTCCCATCGAGCTTTCGAGCTATTTCCGCATCAATGCCAAAGGTACGGGCCAGTTCGAGCGCACGCTGATTGTCGCCGACGAAGGCGCTTATGTCAGCTATATGGAGGGCTGCACCGCCCCGCAGCGCGACGAGAACCAGCTGCACGCCGCCATCGTGGAAATCATTGCAATGAAGGACGCCGAGGTGAAGTACAGCACCGTACAGAACTGGTATCCTGGCGACAAGGACGGCAAAGGCGGTATCTACAATTTCGTCACCAAACGCGGCATCTGCAAGGGAAGCCGGTCGAAAATCAGCTGGACGCAGGTCGAGACGGGCTCGGCGGTGACCTGGAAGTACCCCAGCTGTATCCTGCAGGGCGACGATTCGACGGCCGAGTTCTACAGCGTCGCCGTCACCAACAACTATCAGCAGGCCGACACCGGCACCAAGATGATCCACGTCGGCAAGAACACGCACAGCACCATTATGTCGAAAGGCATCAGCGCAGGCCACAGCCACAACAGCTATCGCGGACTGGTGCAGATAGGCAAGGGTGCCGACGGGGCGCGCAACTTCTCGCAGTGCGACAGCCTTTTGCTTGGCGACCAGTGCGGTGCACACACCTGGCCCTACATCAAGGCCGACAATCATACGGCCATCCTGGAGCACGAAGCAACCACGTCTAAAATCAGCGACGACCAGCTCTTCTACTGCCAGCAGCGCGGCATCAGCCCCGAAAGTGCAGTGGGCCTCATCGTCAATGGCTATGCCAAGGATGTGCTCAAAAAACTGCCTATGGAATTTGCCGTCGAGGCACAGAAACTGCTCAGCATCAGCCTTGAAGGCAGTGTTGGCTGAGAAATTAAGGGGAGCTAAGGGAAGTTAAAGGAAGTTAGAGGGAAGTTAAGGGACAAATGCACTTGCTGGTCACTATTGTCCTTTAACTTCCCTTAACTTCCCTTAACTTCCCTCTAACTTCCTTAATATCCCTCTAACTTCCCTTAATATCCCTCTATCTTCCCCCTTAACTCCCCTTAATCATTTGTATATCTTCCGGCGGTTCATTTCGGCGTGGAAAGCGGCGGCGTTGGCGTTGTGTTGTGCCAGCGTGCTGGCAAAGTTGTGGCGTCCGCTGAAGTCGGCGCGTGCGCAGAAATAAAGGTAGTCGGTCTGCTTGTTGGCCAAGACGGCGTCGATCGAGGCTGCCGACGGTATGCATATCGGGCCGGGAGGCAGTCCGCGGTGTTTGTAGGTGTTGTACGGACTTTCGGCCTCGATGTGCACGTTGAGCAGGCGGCGCAGGCTGAAGTCGCCCACGGCATATTTCAGAGTGGGGTCGGCTTGCAGCAGCATCCCTTTGCGGATGCGGTTGAGGTAGACGCTTGCAATGTCGGCCTTCTCGTCGTTCTTGTTGGTCTCCTCTTCGACAATCGATGCCAGCGTTGTCACCTCGTCGGTGGTGAGGTTCAGCGCTTTGCACTTGTTGCGCCGCTCGTTGTTCCAGAAACGGTCGCTTTCTTTCTGCATCCTGTCGAGCAGCTTGCGGGGTGTGGTGTTCCAATAGATTTCGTAGGTGTTTTGCGGGAAGATGGCGATGATGGTCTGCGGGGTGTGGCCGTAGGCGGCGCATAGGCTGTCGTCTGACAGCAGTTGCAGCAGCGTGTCGCCCTCCATTTCAAGCCGTTGGCCTAAGTATTCGCATAGCTGCTGTTTGGTGCGGTGCTTGCCGATGGTGAGTTTCAGGGCGTCCTGGTTGCCGTAGTAGAGCTTGGTGAGGGTGCGCCAGGTGTTGGCGTGCGGCTCTATGATGTAGCGTCCGCCCTTGACGTTGTCGCGGTAGTGGCGCAGACGGGCCAGGGTGTTGAAAACGGCACCGTTGCCGATGCACGAGTGGGCGTCGAGCGAATCGACTACGGCCGCATAGTCCGATCCTGTGGGGATGAGGATTGTCTCGGTTTCGCTGTTGCCCATCTTCTGTCCGCGCAGGACGAGCAGTGCGGCGATTGCACCTGCCAGCAGCACTGCGGCGACAATAGCTATGGTGATGTGCTTTCCGCCAGTGGTTTGTTTGTCTCCTTTTTTCGTTGTCTTCGTCTTTGTTTTCGTTTTAGTTTTCGTCATCGTTCTAATAGCTTTTGGAAGATTATGGCATCGGTCCATTGGCGGCCGTCAAGAATCCATTCTTTGATGGTGCCGCACTCGGTATAGCCTGCTTTTTGGAACAGTCGGAGGCTGCGCGTGTTGTCGGTGGCGACGATGCAGTGCAGCTGGTGCAGGTCCAGGTGGCGGACGGCGAAATCCTCGACGGCGAGAAGCATAGCGGCGCCGTAGCCTTTGTGGCGCAGACTGCTGTCGACGATGATGCCGATGGCGCTGCGACGGTGGAACGGGTCGAAGTCGTATAGGTCGACGCAGCCCACGGCGGCACCTGTTGTGTCGACGGCCATCAGGCGCAGCTGCCGCGAGGTGTAGATGTCGCAGCCGCTGCTTTCGTCGATGAAACGCTGCAGCGTGTGGCGCGAAAAAGGCTGGTGCGCCGCGCTGACGGTCCACGTCGAGGGGTCGTTTTCCCAGCGGTAGATGGCATCGATGTCGGCGGGTTCCATAGCCCGCAAAGTGACAGTTTGCATAGGTCGGTTGATGTGCGTTGTTTTGGTGGTAGTAACGGCAGGCTCTTTTTTTTATTGTATCCTATAAAATAAAAAGGCACTTTTGGCGTTGTAATATAGTTCAAGATTTGCGGGCAATGAGGCCGATAGGCTTGAACATTAGGGATTCTGTGTTTGCCTGTCGATTTTGGATTTTGTATAAAGAGAAGAATATGAACGATATAGAGCTTTGTGAAGAGGTTTGTCTGCTGGCACGCGAGACGGGACAATTCCTTGTCGGCGAGCGCATCAAGACGGACGACGTGGTCGATTCGCAGTCGAAGGGACCGCACGACTACGTGACGCGTTTCGACCGCGAGTCGGAGCGCCGCATCGTCGAGCGGTTGCGACAGCTGTTGCCCGAAGGCGATTTTATTGCCGAGGAAAACACGGCACAGCGCAGTGCCGGAAGCCGATACACCTGGATAGTCGATCCGATAGACGGCACGACGAATTTTATGCACGGACTGGCCCCGACCTGCATCAGCATTGCGCTGCAGGACAGTCAGTTGTCAGCCGAACAGGGCCGCCCGTCGATGGTTTTGGGCGTGGTCTACGAACTGTGGGGCGACGAATGTTTCGCCGCTTGCTGTTCGCAGCAGGGGGCTACGCTCAATGGAAAGGCCATAGGTGTGTCGCGTGCTGCAAAGCTTGACGACTCGCTGATTGCCACGGGGTTTCCATATAGTGATTTCGGTCGTATGGAGCAATATATGCGTATGCTGGAATGGACTATGCGCCACAGCCACGGGGTGCGTCGCCTCGGGTCGGCGGCGGCCGACCTGGTCTATACCGCCTGTGGACGCTGCGATGCATTCTACGAGTACGGTTTGAAGCCCTACGACGTTGCTGCAGGTGCCTTCATCGTCGAGAAGGCCGGCGGGCGCATCGGCGATTTCGGTGGCGGCGGCAACTGGCTTACTGGCGGCGAAATGGTGGCCGCCAATCCATTTGTCTTCGACGAGATGGTCTCACAATTACAATATTTCGGATTATGAAAAAGTTACTGTCTTTGATGGTCTTGGCCCTGTTGCCGCTTGTGATGTCGGCACAGGCAACGAAAAAGACCGTTTATCGTTTCGACATCGACGAGGAAATCGCCCCTCCGGCGTCGCTGCGGGTCGAAAAGGCTATGGAGGAGGCCGCCAAGCTTGAGGCCGACATTATCGTGGTGCGTATCAACACCTTCGGAGGCAGCCTCGACGATGCCGACAAAATCCGTACCGCCTTCCTGCAGGCCGGTCGTCCAATCTATGCCTATATCGACAACAACGCCGCATCGGCAGGGGCACTGATCAGCATCGCCTGCGACTCGATTTATATGCACAGCGGCTCGTCGATAGGTGCCGCCACCGTGGTGGACCAGACTGGTGCTGTGCAGCCCGACAAGTATCAGAGCTATATGCGTTCGCTGATGCGCACCACCGCCGAAGCGCGCGGACGCCGTCCCGACATAGCGCAGGCTATGGTGGACCCAGATATCTATGTGGAAGGCATCAGCGACAGTGGCAAGGTGCTGACGTTCACCACACAGGAGGCCATAAAGTATGGCTATTGCGAGGCAGAGACGGAAAGTGTGGCGCAACTGCTTGAGCACGCTGGAGTTACGGACTACGTCATCCGCGAACAGCGCTACTCGTTCCTCGACAAGCTTATCGGTTTCCTTGTCTCGCCCGTCGTTTCAGGCATACTTATTATGTTGATTATAGGCGGCATATACTTCGAACTGCAACAACCTGGCATCGGTTTTCCGCTGATTCTGGCTCTCTCGGCGGCGGCGCTCTATTTCGCTCCGCTCTATCTCGAAGGGCTTGCCACGTATTGGGAAATCATCGTCTTTATAATAGGTATAGTGCTGATAGCGTTGGAATTGTTTGTAATACCCGGATTTGGCGTGGCTGGCGTGATGGGTATTATCTGTCTGGTGGCAGGTCTGATGTTCAGTATGGTAGGTAATGTGGGTTTCGACTTCTCGGCCGTCCCAGGAGCGCTGATTGCCAACAGGCTGATGATAGTGCTGGTGTCGGTGGCGGTAGCGTTGCCTGTCAGTATATGGCTTGGTAAAAAGCTGTTTGAGAGCACGTTGTTTGGCGGATTGGCCCTCAATACCGAGGAGAAAACCGATGAGGGCTACACTGTGGCCGGCGAACGTGAGCTGTCGTTGATTGGTGCCGACGGTGTGGCCGCCACGATTCTGCGACCGGCGGGCAAAGTGACTGTCGATGGACGGCTCTATGACGCTGTGGCTCAGATTGGTTATATTGACAAAGGCGAGTCGGTAACGGTTGTCGACTATGTCAACGGCAGCCTGGTGGTAATTAAAAAATAATAATTAAAGATTAATATGCGTCAGGCTTTCAGACTTATATGGCAATGCGATAAGCGGGGATTCGTCCTCAAGCTTCTCTACACCGTGTGCAACAGCCTTTTGCCGCTGATTAACCTGTACGTGCTCAAGCTGTTGGTCGACGCCATAACGACAGCTGTCGAATCGAAGCCTGTCGACGCTATGCTTTGGGGTGCACCCCTTGCGGGATATATTGCAGCCTTTTGCGGCATTATGCTGCTCAACCGCTGGATCGGGGTGCTCAACACCGTCAACAACGACATTCTTACCCAGCGACTTACCGACTACATCAACAACATCATCCAGACCCAGTCGGTCAGGCTCGATATGGCCTATTACGACAACCCCGACTATCACGACACGTTCCACCGCGCCCAGCAGGAAGCCGCCTTCCGCCCCATCCGCATACTGGAAAATACGGTCACCGTTGTCGGCTCGGTAGCAGCGCTGGCTGGCATTGCCGCTATGCTGCTGGCATCCTCGTGGCAGGTTGTGGCGGTGATGCTTGTCGCCGTGCTGCCATCGTTCGCAGTGCGCCTCTACAAGTCGCGACGCATCTACCGTTTCCGCCGTGAGACAACGCAGGATATGCGTCGCACGAACTATTATGGTCAATTGCTCACCAACCGCATCTTTGCCAAAGAGGTGCGCGCCTTCGGCCTGGCCGACCACTTCCGCCGCCTCTATGTCGACATCCGCGCACGACTGGTGCAGCAACTCCTGGCCATATCGCGACGTCTGGCACTTTTCGACGCCATCACGGCTATCTTGGAAACCGCTGCAATGGCATTGGTAATCATATTCTTGATACGTCCCGCCATCAGTGGCGCAATGACCATCGGCTCGTTCGTGATGCTCTTCGAGGCCTTTCGTCGTGGACAGGGCCACCTCAGCAGCCTGGTGAGTGGAGTTAGTGGTTTGTATGAACATAAATTGTTTATAAACAACTTGTTTGATTTTCTTTCTTTAACTCCCTCTATTGTTTCGCCAGCCGATCCCGTTCCATTTCCGGAGAGGGTGGAGGAGGTCTGTTTCGACGACGTAACGTTCTTATATCCTGATATGAAGCAACCTGTATTGTCACACTTTTCGCTCACCGCACGGCGTGGCGAGGTGACCCTCATCGAAGGCGAAAACGGACGTGGTAAGACGACGATGCTCAAGCTTTTGTTGCGTCTCTACGACCCGCAGCAGGGCAGTGTCCGCATCAACGGCATTGATATACGCCGTTTCGACGTTGCCGAGTTGCGTCGCAATCTTAGCGTCATTTTTCAGGATTATGTGCAGTTCTGTTTCACGGCGCGTGAAAATATAGTCTTCGGCGACATCGGCAATGCCGACGATGCTCAACGGCTGGCGCAGTCCATTCGCGCCGCTGGTGCCGATGCCGTTGTGGATGGTTTGGACCACGGATTGGACACCCCTTTGGGTCGACAATTCGATGGTGGTGAGGAACTTAGTATGGGACAGTGGCAGCGCATTGCCCTTGCCCGTCAGCTTTATTCCAAGGCTCAGGTGCTGCTTTTCGACGAGCCTACGGCTTGGATGGATGCAGAGGCTCGTGCCAATTTCCGGCAAACCCTTGAGGCTCTGCGTGCCGACCACGTCATTCTCCTTGTCCAACACCAGACGGTGGAAGCGGAAAGCGGAAAGCGAGGCTGACGCGTCAGCACTAACACACTAACACACTAACACACTAACACAATAACACAATAACACAATAACTAGTTATGTCCTACAAACTTACAACTCAGGAAATGAATCGTCTGACGGTAGACGAGTTCCGTGCCAGCCAGAAGATTCCGCTGACGGTTGTGCTCGATAACGTACGCAGTCAGAATAATATAGGCTCCGTGTTCCGTACTGCCGATGCATTACGCGTCGGCCGGATTGTGCTTTGTGGCATTTGTTCCACTCCGCCGCATCGCGAGATTCACAAGACGGCGCTGGGTGCGGAGGAAAGCGTGGACTGGAGCTATTGCGAGGATACGGTGGATTGCGTGCGAGCGCTTAAGGAGCAGGGGTATAGGATATATGCCGTCGAGCTGGCCCACAACAGCCTGAAACTGGGCACCGATCCTATCGCTGCCGACGGTCCCGTGGCTCTTGTCCTGGGCAACGAAATTGACGGGGTGCAGGAGGAGGTTATGGAACTTTGCGACGGAGCGATAGAGATTCCGCAATACGGCACAAAGCATTCGTTGAATGTTAGTTGCGCTGCCGCGATAGTGATGTGGGAAATGACAAAAATTATGAGAGCGGAGAACTGAAAGCGGAAAGCGGAAAGCGGAGAACGGAAAGCGGAAAACGGAAAGCGGAGAACGGAAAGCGGAAAGCGGAAAGCGGAAAGATGATTCGTATTGTCCCTTAACTTCCTTTAACTTCCCTTAACTTCCCTTAACTTCCAATCATAACTTCCCTTAACTTCCTTTAACTCCCCTTATTAACGAATTAACAAATTAACGATTTGACAATGACAAAAGAAGAAGCAATAGAACGAGCAAAAGCGTTGCACAAACAGGGGTGCAACTGCTGTCAGTCGGTGGTGATGGCATTCGCCGAGAAGCTGCCCATCGACGCTGAGAATTTAATGAATGTTGCGGCTCCCTTTGGCCGCGGAATTGCCGGATGTCGCGAGGTGTGCGGCTGCGTCAGCGGAATGGCTATGGTATGCGGCCTGACGGGACATACTGGCGAAGTGCGGACGCTGATAGAGAAGTTCCGTGCCGAAGAGGGCGACATCGTCTGTGGCCGCCTGCTGCAGATGGGCAAGCGTCCCTGCAACGAGATGGTCGGCGACGCCGCCGGTATGCTGGCGGAAATGTGAAAAGCGGAAAGCGGAAAGCGGAAAGCGAAGAACGAAAAACGGAGAACTGAGAACGGAGAACGGAGAGCGGAAAGCGAAACAGACGCGCCAGCCACTAACACATTAACATATTAACGAATTAACAAATTAACTATGATACAATATACAACTGCAGAAGAGGCTGTGAAGGTTGTTCGGTCGGGCGACCATATACATTGGCCGTGTGTGAGCGGTGCTCCGGAGCATCTGATCGAGGCTTTGGTGAGGCGTGCCGGCCAGCTGCGCGACGTGACGATAAGTCATTTTTACACCGAAGGTTATGCCGACTATACGCTGCCGGAATATGAGGGTGTTTTCCATCTCGACTCGTTTTTCGTTGGTGGCAATGTGCGGTCGGCGACGCAGGCTGGACGTGCCGACTACATACCCTGTTCGCTCAGCGAGACACCGCGTATGATAAGCAGTGGCGCTGTGGGCTGCGATGTTGTCTTTCTGATGGTCAGTGAGCCCGACGCCGAGGGTTATGTGTCGCTGGGCACGTCGGTGGACTATATGCCCGAGGCCATCGAGCGGGCGCGTGTGGTGGTGGCGCAGGTGAACGGATATGTGCCTTATACATATGGCGATAGCCGCATTGCGGTGAGCAAGATAGATGCCTTTGTGCGTCACGATGCCCCGTTGCGTCCGGCGGCTCCGTTGCCGCTGAGCGATGTGGACCTCGCCATAGGTCGCTACTGTGCGGAGCTTATCCCCGACGGTGCGACGCTTCAGATAGGCATCGGCAACATACCCACGGCGGTGCTGAGCCAGCTGGGCGACCACAAGGACCTTGGCGTTCACTCGGAGATGTTCTCGGACAGCGTGATACCGCTTGTCGAGAAGGGAGTGATCAACGGCAGGTGCAAAACGACGGACTGCGGCAAGCTGGTGGCGATGTTCCTAAAGGGGTCGCAGAAGCTGTATGATTTTGTGGACCACAACGATGCGGTTCTGATGCGCGATGTGGGGTATACGAACAATCCGGCCGTCATTGCAAGCAATCCGCGTGTGGTGGCGCTGAATTCGGCGATAGAGATTGACCTGAGCGGCCAGGTCTGTTCCGACTCGATTGGGAGCAGGATTTTCAGCGGCAGCGGCGGCCAGCTTGATTTTATGCTCGGTGCCACGTATAGTGATGGTGGTGTGCCGATTATTGCGATGCCTTCGATTACGTCGAAGGGTGTGAGCAAGATCGTGCCGACGCTGACGCCAGGTGCCGGTGTGGTGACTCCGCGCACGCTGGTGCGATGGGTAGTGACCGAGCAGGGAGCCGTCGACCTCTATGGGCTGAATCTGGAACAGCGGGCCAAAGCGCTGATAAGCATCGCCCATCCGTCGGTGAGGGAGGAGTTGGAAGCGGAAAGCGGAGAGCGGAAAGCGAAAAACTGAGAAGTGAGAAGTGAGAAGTGAGAACGGAGAGCGGAGAACTAAGAACTGAGAACTGAGAGCGGAGAACTGAGAACTGAGAACTGAGAGCGGAAAGCGGAAAACCGCGTCAGCCACTAACGAATTAACTAATTAACGAATTAACAAATTAACAAGTTAACACTTTGACAAACAAGCGCAAAATAATTAACGACCCGGTGTATGGGTTTCTGAGTATCGACGATGACTTGATATACGACGTCATCGAGCACCCTTATTTCCAGCGGCAGCGTGCCGTGAAGCAGCTGGGTTTCACCTATCTCGTCTACCCTGGTGCCGTGCATAGCCGTTTCAGCCATATGCTTGGTGCGCTGAACCTGATGAAACGCGCCATTGCCGTGTTGCGCACCAAGGGTGTGCCGATAAGCGACGACGAGGCGCTGGCCGTCCAGCTCGCCATCCTGCTTCACGATGTTGGTCACGGGCCTTTCTCGCACACCTCCGAGAAGGTGCTGTGCAACGTGCACCACGAGTACCTGACCTCGCTCTTTATGCAGCGGATGAACGCCCAATTCGGAGGCCGTCTGCAGATGGCGATCGAGATTTTCGCCGACAGCTATCCGCGTCATTTCCTGCATCAGCTTGTCTCATCGCAGCTTGATATGGACCGTCTCGACTACCTTGCGCGCGACAGTTTTTTCACTGGCGTCAGCGAGGGCGTTGTGGGCACCGAGCGCATCATCAATATGCTCAATGTCAAGGACGACGCGCTGGTGGTCGACGAGAAGGGCATCTATTCCATTGAGAAGTTCATCATATCGCGCCGTCTGATGTACTGGCAGGTGTATCTTCACAAGACCGTGATAGCGGCTGACAATCTGTTCTACAGCATTTTGGCGCGAGCCCGCAAGCTTTTGCGCGAGGGTGTGCCGCTTGAGGGCTACGAGCCCTTGCTGTACTTCTTGCGGGGTCAGTACGATGCCGACCATTTTGCGAGCGATGCTGCCCTCTTGGACGTCTATGCCTCGATCGACGACGGTGACGTGATGTCGACCGTCAAGGTGTGGTGCCGCTGTGGCGACGCGGTGCTGTCCGAGTTGTGCCGTCGTCTTGTGTGGCGTCGCCTGCCGAAGGTCGAGGAGTCGTCGCAGCCCTTTGGTGCCGAAGAGCTGGAGCGCCACATAGAGCGGGTGATGCGTCAGTGCGCGCTGAGTCGGGAAGAGTCGATGTATTTTGTTGGGACGGGGAGTTTGGTGAATCGCAGTTATTCGTTCTCAGACAGTGAGATCCGGATACTGTATAAGGACGGCAGCTGCAGGGGCATCAGCGAGTCGAGCGACCAGCTGGACCGCCATTTTTTGGAGAAGGCGGTGCGGAAATACTATATCTACTATCCGAAGAGTGAGTGAGGGTGGATGGCTGGGGGAGATGGCGTGTTGGGTTGCCTTTTCGCATAGTTTTTTTATGCAGTTCTTATATAGTTCTTATATTCGCGATATAAGAACGATATAAGAACTGCGAGAGGAGGGTGAAGGAAAAGGCGAAAGAGAGGTTAGGGGGGGGCTTTGTTTGGCAGAAAGCCTTTGGGAGTTGAAATTGGTTGATGCGTTGTTGTGTGTTTTTTCGCGGGCTGGTTGTTCTTTTGCTTCGCTGCTGGAACTCCAAAAGCTTTACTGGAGCTTCGGATCCTGGTGGCTGTTTTGATAGCCTGTGTACGGGATTTGCGCTTTGCGTTTTTCGGCCAATTGCTTTTTATAGTTTTATCAATTATTATTATATTTGCATTTCGACGGTGTGTGACGGTTGTTGTGGAGGGTGCTGATTATCAATTTGCTATAGTGCTTTATGTTTATGACGGGAGGTAAGAAAACAGATGTTTTGAGTGGCGGATGCCGTTTTTTGCTGCTGGTGTTGAGTTTTGTGCTGTTGCCGAGTGTGGCTTTGTGCCAGACTTCTTCCGCTTCGACGCGCAGGGCGATTTCGGTTTCATCCAGCATAACGGCGCAATAGAAGTCGTCAGATAACGTTAACTTTAACTTCAGATACATAATGGATGGTGACAAGTGATTCCAATTTTCAATTTTTTCAACTTAGCAAGCGACAAGTGATTTCAATTTTCAATTCTCAATTTTCAATTTAAAAGTATGTCCCACAACAGCCAACTTGAGGAAATAGATAACCTCCAACGTCAGCAAGAAGCCGATAACCAGCTCCGCGAGAACACGGAAGCCTTTGCAAAACCTATTGTCGAAGCCCTCGACACAACCCACGGACGCACCACAGCACCGCTCCTGGAACAGGAAGAGATTGAAGACGAGGAACCTCCTCGCATCAACCTCACCGCCGTCATATGCACTGCCATCGTGGCATTCTGCGCCACCGTCATCCTGCTCGTCGCTCATCCCTGGTCCAACGACCGCAACAGGTCTGATGCACAGCCGGTCCTTGTGGTGGAGAACACCGCTGAAAAAGCCCCAACTCCATCAGAACAAAAGGCTGCGACGGACGAGGCCAAACCCAACCAGGAAAAGCCTGTACCCCAAAAAGCCACAAATGTTGAAGCAGAGCAAAAGAAGGTTCCCGACAGCGAAAACATAAAGCCTGCAGCCTCTACGCTCCCCGTCGTAAAAACCACAAAAACAGGCACCGGCAATATCTATAACAACATACGGCTTATCGACGCCTCCAGCCGCCCACTCTCGAAAAGCGAAGTGGAGCAGATGTCCAAAGAAGAGCTCGCACTTGCACGCAACGCCATCTATGCACGGCACGGATACAAGTTCAATAACCCCGACCTCAAAGAGTTCTTTGCCAAACAGTCCTGGTTTAAACCTTCCGATGTCAAAATCGACGCCATCCCCTTCACCGACATCGAACTCGACAACATACGACTTATCAAAGCCCAAGAAACCAAGTAACATTGTTAATTTGTTAATTCGTTAATAGGGGGGAAGTAAAAAAGGAAGTTAAATGGAAGTTAAGGGAAGTTAAAGGGGAAGTTATGATTGGAAGTTAAGGGAAGTTAAAGGAAGTTAAGAGAAGTTAAGGAACAATACGAATTATCTTTCCGTTTTCCGCTTTCCGCTCTCCGTTCTCCGTTCTCAGTTCTCCGTTCTCAGTTCTCCGTTTTCAGTTTTCCGTTTTTCGCTCTCAACTTTCAACTCTCAACTTTCAACTTCAAAATGGCTTGTCTTTTCCTTTTTCCAGTCCCAATTGGCAACGACGATGTGTCTTTCTCGCTGCCACAGGCCAATCTGGCATTGTTGGCCCAATGCCATACATTCATAGTCGAAGAACTCCGTTCCGCCCGACGTTTCCTCAAGCGTGCCGGTTATCCTCATCCTATCGACGACACGACTTTCCTGCTTCTCAACGAACACACGTCGCCAGAAGAAATAACGCATTATCTTGACCCTTTGGACAGGGGTGAGGATATAGGCCTGCTGAGCGAAGCCGGTTTGCCCTGTGTGGCCGACCCCGGGGCACTTGTGACCTCTATGGCTCAAGCTCGCGGCGCCTCAATCGTCCCGCTTGTCGGTCCTTCGTCGCTGATGCTTGCCTTGATGGCTTCGGGCCTGAATGGACAGCAGTTCGCCTTCCACGGCTATCTCCCCGTAGATCGCTCACAGCGCATTGCAGCCATCCGCTCACTTGAACAGAACGCCCTCAGAAACGGGCAGACACAAATTTTTATCGAAGCTCCATATCGCAACAACCAGATGCTGCAGGCTCTTGCCGACACCTGCCACCCCGACACACGCATCTGCGTCGCCTGCGACATCACACTGCCTACGCAGACAATACGCACCCTCAGCGCCTATCGTTGGCGCAATGAGCGCGAAAAAATCAATCTGCACAAGCGCAACACAGTGTTTCTTATCGGCAGGTGAGGAGAGTTGAGAGTTGAGAAGTTTGGAGAAGTTAAAAAGGGAGTTAAAGGGAAATAAAAGGGGAAGTTATGATTGGGAGTTAAGGGAAGTTAAGGAATGTTATGATTGGGAGTTAAGGGAAGTTAAGAGAAGTTAAGAGAAGTTAAAGGACAATACATAGTGAATTGTGAATAGACCGCGGCAGCCTCGCTTTCCGCTTTCCGCTCTCCGCTTTCCGTTTTCCGCTCTCCGCTTTCAGTTTTCCGCTTTCCGCTTTCCGCTTTCCGCTTATCCAATCCATTCTGCCAGACGGTTTACCATATTGGCGGCTCCGTCGAAAATCTGGCTTATATGTGTTGCCACCATATAGGCCGGCGTCGTGATGATGCGGTGCTCGTCGTCGACGCAGATGTCCGTAGGACCGCATTCCACAACGTTGCATCCGAAGCCTTGGGCAACCTTGGCTGCAGGATTGTCAACACTTCCCAATGTTAGGCTTATGCCTTGTTTGCCAAACACTTTAGCCAAAACAGTCGGAGCAATGCACATCGCTACAATAGGCTTTTTGGCACGATTGGTCTCCAGCAGTGCATCCATCACGCTGTCAATAACCGTCATCTGAGGACCGTCGAAAGCAAAAGTGCTCAGATTGCGGGCAGCTCCCATTCCGCCAGGCATCGCCAGCGCGTCGTAGTCGGCGGCACGGTATTCGCTGAGGGGTTTGATATTGCCGCGGGCAATTCGGGCGCTCTCGACAAAGATGTCCCTCTGTTCGATGTCGACAACATTGCCCATATCCTCTTCGTCGTCAACAACGTCGACGTGGGGGACAACCTCGAAAAAACCTTCAGGGGCAAAACATTGATACTGCCACCCCTTGCGATCAATGGCCAACAGCAGGCCCAGGGTCTCCTGCAGCTCGCTGCCGTCGCGGTTGCCGCAACCAGAAAGAATTACTGCTATCTTCTTCATTGTTATGATGGTTTAAAATGAATAGTGACCTGTGACCCGTAAATCGAGCGCGTTCGTGTCACGATTCACAGGTCACAGGTCACAATTCTCTATTTACTTGCCGGCGTTGTATTCGTCAACCGACTCTTTGATAAGCTGGAAGGTGGCTTCGATGTCGTTGTCCAGACCCATCGAGAAGCGGATAAGGCCTTCGCTCATACCCATTTCCTTCTGGATGTCCTCCGGCACTTCGCTCGAAGTCGACTTGCCGCTGTTGCTGAACAGAGTCTTGAAGTAGCCCAGCGAAACGGCCAGGTAGCCAACACCTTTCTTCTGCATAATCTCCATAATGCGGCTGGCAGCCTCGGCTGTGCCCATATCGATGCTGATCATACCGCCAAAGCCGTAGCCCTTGTTCATCATACTGCAGAACAGTTCGTAGTCGGGATGCTCAGGCAGACCGGGGTAGTTGTATTTGAATCCCACTTCCTTGAAGCGTTTGGCCAGGTACATAGCGTTCTCGCCGTGCTTCTGCATACGGATGTGCAGGGTGTGCAGGTTCTTCAGGATGCTGCTGCTGCGCATAGGATCCAGTACGGGACCCAGAAGCATACAGGTACCGTTGTTCACGTCGATCAGGCTGCCGATGTATTCGGCGCTGCCGCAGATGGCACCGGCCACGCAGTCGTTCTTGCCGTTGATGAACTTCGTCATCGAATAGACGACGACGTCGGCACCCAGACGGTAGGGGCTGAAAATCATCGGGGTGAAGGTGTTGTCAACAATCAATTTGGCACCGTGGGCGTGGGCTATCTTGCTCAGCTCGGGAATGTTGGCAATGCGGAGCAGAGGGTTGTTCATCGTTTCCGTGTAGAGCACCTTCGTGTTCGGACGGATGGCTTTCTTAACGGCCTCGAGGTCCTGGAAGTTGACAAAAGTCGTCTCCACATTGAACTTCTTCATATAGTTGGCCATAAAGGCAAAGGTACCGCCGTAGGTCGTCATCGAGCTGACAATGTGGTCACCGCTCTTCACCTCGTGCAGCAGGGCGCAGGTGATGGCAGCAAGACCAGAACCCGTGCACCAGGCAGCCTCGGTGCCTTCCATTGCTGCCAGTGCTTGGCAGAGGGCGAGGTTCGACGGATTCCAGTGGCGGCTGTAGAGGAAGTAGCCCTCAGTTTCGCCGTGGAAAGTCTCGGTCATCAGGTGTGCTTCGGGGAAGGTGAAAGTAGCGCTGTCGCTGATTGCGGGGTTCACGCCGCGGTTGGCGTCGCGTCCATCAAGACGCTGGATTGCTGTTGCAGGATCAAATTTTTGCATAATCTTTTATTTTACATTAATATATATCAATTTTACACGCCGTTTCGTATGCCGAAACAGCGTGCAAATATACGAATTTTTTCTGAAATGTCAGACAAATGTTAATTTGTTAATTTGTTAGTCTGATTCGCTTTCCGTTTTCGTTTTGGTTTTCGTAAGAAGTTTTCAACTTTCAACTCTCGACCGCTTCAGCCCACTAACGAATTGACAAATTAACAAATTAACGAACGACAAGTTTCTTCGTGAAGTTGCCTGCACTGGTCCGCACAACGGCGACATACATTCCTTTGGGCCAATTCTCGACGTCGAAGGCGGCCGAGTGGCCCTCGCACGGAATGCTCAGCAGTGTTCGTCCCTGCAGGTCGTAGACCTCGATGCCGCGCAGCTCGAACGACGACATCACCTGCACCTGGTCGGTGGCAGGCGAGGGGAACAGCTGAATGTATTGTCCCATTCCGCCTTCAATCGACTCCGTTTCGCCGCTTCCGCCCGTGGTGTCGCAGATGTTGATGGTGAGGGGCTCGCTCCATTCGCTGAAGACGATGCTGTCGTGGTTGCACACGGCGCGGATATAGGCCACATAGTCGGTGCAGGTGTCCAGTCCCATAATCTGTCCCACCTGTATCGGGCAGTTGATGATGGTGCCGCCGTCGGGCTCCGTCCCGGCAGGTCCGTAGCTTATCTGCCACGACTGGTGGTCGCCGTGGGTGTCCCACAGCATTACGGCCTGTCCCTCTTCGGCATACGAGATGCGGAAATTCTGCACCTGCGGGCACACATACTGCGGCGGCCCGTCATAGAACGACGAGTCGATTTCGATTATGGGGAATTCGATAAATAACATCGGCCAGGAAAAATAATACCAAAAGCTACTGTCATATAAACCATCGGAAAAGTCATCCTGTTTCATTTTGTATAGCTGATATGGTATCTCTTCACACACCAGCGTGGTGGGAGGGCATTCTGGTCCCGGATGTACGCTCTGTAACGTCCAGCAGGCAATTTCGAAATCCCAAGGCGTTGTACGTTCAGGGTCTGGCCAGGGATTACTGTTTGTTGTATGTCCCACATAGAACGAATCTCTTACGGTGATTGGCTTGTCGAAATAGAATTCCCTTATTTTGATTAAACTGTGATTGTCTGTTGCTGTGGTGCAGCAGGAACTGCCATAATTCCATCTTGAAACAACATCCATATAGCGTGCGGGCTTGCTGTAGTCGAAAGGTATTCGTCCCACTTCGTAGAACGGCGTTCTTGAAGTGTCGGCCTCATAAAGCAGGACGTATTCCTGCTTTGCCGGAGGAATGTCGCAGGGGACACCGTGAGGTATACCGAGTTCTCGTGAAGCAGAGTAGCTGGAACAGAAATTGTAAATAGATGTTGCTATGCCGACAATATTAAGCGGCTGTTCTGTATAGTTGTAGCGTAGCAGTCGTCCGTGATTAATCTGTAACGCCCCCGATCTATAAGACCCTAAACACAATCTGTTCATCGGGTCGCTTGCCAGCCACTGTTCGCTCCACCATTGGTAGTGGTACGTTGTGTCGCGTCCGTATATCGTGTCGCCTTCGTTGAAATAGAGCTGGCCTTGTGCCCGGCTTGTGTAGCCACCCGCAATAAAGGCATATGCCGCCAAAAATAAAATTATTTTTTTCATACCGAGATGTTTTAAGGTTCTATGCATATCGTGTCGATATCTTTCTTGAGAGCCTTGCTGTTTGCCTGTACGCACTTGAAAGCCCCGGAACATACGGTATATGGGCAGATGCTCGATTTTGCAGCAAGAAATGGGTCATTAATATTTGTAGATGAATTGTTGGCACATTTTGGCAACATTTGTAGTGGCTGAGTGAAGAATGTTGCATATGATGGATTGCTGATGTCGTATCCCATAGCGAGAAAATTGTTGTCGCTGTTGTATCCGTCAAGAGAAGATAACGAGTAGGAACTTGTATAAGTGACATCGATTGGCACGACATAAGACGGTGGTATTGGCAGTTCGGCAATAATACTGCCATTACCCAAAGAGGTAATTTCGCTCAGAAGCAGGACCAACTCTGATTTTGTGCGGCTGAATACCAGGTCTTTGATGCGGAAGGTTAGACTTGGCACTTGTGCCTGCATCGTATATGTGGGTATTGTCCCGAATGGAGTTGCAGCAAGGTTGGCCGCATCAAACACATTGACGATGACATCATCTAAGGTACTGGTATTGTTGTACCAGTATGTGGCAGATGCCACATTGTCGTTGTCGATGTGTGCCAGAGCCATATC
>JAFROL010000042.1 GCA_017429685.1 Bacteroidales bacterium
ACACGTAAACGCACTTTTCGCTGTACACAAAAAAAACAAGGTCGACAGATGTCGTTGTATCTATAGAGACGCGTTTTTCGGGATATCCTTTGGCGGAAAGTATTGTTGTTGCCGTGTGTTTCCCTTCGCGTACAAGTCGATTGTTTATTTCAATAGTTCCTTCTTTCACATTCATCTCGCGGAGCAGCTGTTCCCAACCGGCTGAGTCGGGGGCGGTGATGGTGGTGACGTCGACGGTGATGCTGTCGCCGATGCGGTAGTCCTTGACGAAGGCCACGCTGAGGTTGTCGCGGTCCTTGTAGCGGCGGTAGACCTCGCTGCACTGGTCGGGCGTAAGGACACGCGGCCAGTACTTGACGGCGACGACGACAAGGATGCTGGCAAAGGCCAGAAGCAAGAATTTTAGTCCCCAGCGTTTCATATCTGTACGAATATATGGTCAATATTGCCCCTCAATTCGGAATAGGAGGCCCGCCAGTTGGCGAGGTGGCCTGTGTCGTCGGTGCCAGGCAATGCTGCGCAGGCGGTGACGATGATGAGCATCAGCGCAATGGGCATCAACACCAAAAGGAGATGACGCAGCCTGCGGAAGCATCGGGGAAAGCCCGCATTGCATTGCTTTGCGACGTCGAGACGCGAGGCGTCGGCAGTGGTTCTGCAAAGAAGCCAATCTATATTGTCAGGGTTCATAGTAGTGATATTTTTTATTGATTATGTGTAATTTCTGTTTTATATACATATAGCGTTTTTTTGCCACACTTTCGCTGATGCCGTATGCCGAAGCCAACTCCTTGAGCTTGTAGCCGTCGACAATCAGGCTGAAAAAAGCGCGATCGTCGTCGTCGAGGTGCGACATCAGTGCCTCGAGGATTTCGCGGGCCCTGTTGTCCGGCGAAGTGGCGACATACTGGATTTCGTCGCCAAGAGGCAAGGTGGCGATGAGTTGCGACCGTTTGCAACGCCGCAAGGTGGAATGCGCGAGGCGCAGGACCCACCTGAACTCGGCAAAGGAGCCTTCGTCGGCCCCAAGTTCGTCGATAAAAGTCAAAAGAGCAAGAGCGCACTCCTGCGAATAGTCGTAGGCTACGGCTTCTTCACCACGCGCATAGCTGATGCTCAGCAGCCAAACCATACGTTGGTAGCGGTGCCACAAACTGTGGAAACGGCTATATGTCTTTTCATCAACAGGCTTCATCGAAGTGGGTCTAACGGCGAATTACTTTTTACCACGAATTTGGTGGATAATTAAAGGTGGTCAAAATTTTTTTTATATATATAAGAGCATTTTCGGAGGAAAAAGGTTCTTTTTTTAACATTATTTATGATTTTTTAACAAATGCATTCTCCTGCTCGCAAGCGAGCGAGATCTCGTAGATCTTGTGGATTTTTCTTTTCCCTCCTGCTCGCAAGCGAGCGAGATCTTGTAGATCTTGTGGATTATAACGCTCGCATTGCGAGCGAATTGCTGACAATTAATATATCGCTGGTTTTATTGTTAAAAAATTGCTGATAATTGCTGGCCAATTGCTGGTAATTGCTGTTTATGTCTCCTGCTCGCAAGCGAGCGAGATCTCGTAGATCTTGTGGATTTTTCTTTTTCCTCCTGCTCGCAAGCGAGCGAAATCTTGTAAATCTTGTAAATTTTTCTCCTGCTCGGCGTTCCGCCTCGCGAAATCTATAAATCTTATAGATTATAACGCTCGCATTTGCGAGCGAATTGCCGTCCATTTTTATTATGCTGCTGTTTATGTCGTTTATAAATAATTCACGGAAATTCGCGGTCATTTACGGACATTCACGTTCTAAAAAATAATTGCTGATAATTGCTGACCAATTGCTGGTAATTGCTGTTTATTTCTCCTGCTCGCAAGCGAGCGAAATCTGGTAAATCTTGTAAATTTTTCTCCTGCTCGGCGTTCCGCCTCGCGAAATCTATAGATCTTATAGATTATTACGCTCGCATTTGCGAGCGAATTGCTGATAATTATTATGTTGCTAGTTTTATTGTTAAAAAAATTGCTGATAATTGCTGTCCAATTGCTGATAATTGCTGTTCAAAGAAAAAAATGCTCCTCGAGCATAATTTATGAAAATTCCTGGCTAATTTCTGGTAATTCCTGTTAAACAAAAAAATAATTGCTGATAATTGCTGTCCAATTGCTGGTAATTGCTGTTAAACAAAATAAATATTTCTGTTAATTCCTGGCCAATTTCTGGTAATTCCTGTTCAAAAGAATCAGAACTGGAAGTAGATGAACGGCTGCAGGTCGGCAGTGATGAACTGGTAGACAAGAAGGACGCAAACCACGACGGCGACAGCCATAAGCCACAGGGGCATCATAGCGAACGAGAGACGATAGCGGCGCTTGAAACGCTCGGGCAACCAGTGGATGACCATTCCGATAACGAAGACGATGAAGACGCCCGAATAGTTGGACAGGATGCCGGCCACGTCGCCCTGCCACGGGCTGCCAATGCGCCCCACCATATTCTTGGCGGTGTTCCAGGCCACCTGGTTGGCTTCGGCAGGGTCAAGATTCGAGCCGCTGCGGAAAAAGAGGCGCGTGAAGGTGATGAAGATGAAGGTGAGCAGGATGTTCCACACCTGCTCGATCTTGAGTTTGACCTGCCCGGCCTTGCAGCGGTCGCAGAGCGGATTGACGACGAGGTAGCGTATCACGGTGCCGACACATATGATACCCGTCCAGACAGCACCCACATTGAGTGCCGGCGACGGCCAGATGATGTCGGCAAGGAGGAAGAGGGCAAACAGCGCCTCGGTGGCGACAACACGGGCTCGCGGACCCTGTTTTTTCCACCATTTGTAGACAAGGATTCCCATTCCGTTGAGGCCGCCCCAGGTGATGAAGTTGAAGCTGGCACCGTGCCACATACCGCCAAGGAGCATCGTGTCCATATTGTTGACATTGGTGTTGAACTCTTTGCGGTGGCGCGGGAAGATGAAATAGACGGCGACGAGGGCACCGATGACGGTGGTTACGACGAGGGTGACCCACACTGTCTGGGCCATCAGCGCCACGACAACGAGCATACCACCGAGGATGAGATAGCTGGCCGCCGAGGCACGGCGGTTGCCGCCAAGGGGTATGTAGAGGTAGTCCTTCAGCCAGTTGCTGAGCGACATATGCCAGCGCTTCCAGAAGCCGGCAGGATTGGTGGCCTTGTAGGGCGAATTGAAGTTCTTGGGCAGATAGAATCCCATCAGCATAGCCACGCCGATGGCTATGTCGGTATAGCCCGAAAAGTCGGCATAGACCTGCAGCGAATAGATGAAGAGCGCCGAGAGGTTCTCGAAGCCTGTGTAGAGCAGCGGATTCTCGAAAACGCGGTCGACGAAGTTGACGGCCAGGTAGTCGCTGAGGATTATCTTCTTCATCAGGCCGTTGAGGATCCAGAAGACGGCGATGCCGAACTGGCGGCGCGAGAGGAAATAGGGCTTGTAGAGCTGCGGAATGAACTGGTCGGCACGGACAATGGGACCCGCCACCAACTGCGGGAAAAAGGTGGTGTAGAAGCCGAAGTCGAAGATGTTGGAGGCGTGGCGTATCTTGTGCTTGTAGACATCGACGATATAGCTGATATTCTGGAAGGTGAAGAAGGATATGCCCACGGGCAGCAGAATCTTCGAAGCGTCAAACTGCGGCGTCTTGGTGAAATGGTTGGCAAACTGCGCCAGATGGTTGACCACCTGATGGTCGGTATGGAATATGTTGTTGTGGATGTCGGTGAAGAAATAGGCATACTTGAAGTAGAACAGCACCAGCAGGTTGACGACCACACCGGTAATCATCAGCGCTTTTGCTTTGCGCCCTCCGTTGTCCGACAGGCGGTCCATCCCTATGCCCAGGAAGTATCCCAGCAAGGTGGAGAATATGAGCAGCAGCACAAAGAGCCCCGAGGTCTTGAAGTAGAAGAAAAGGCTGACGATGAAGAGGTAGCCGTTGCGGACTGTCAGTTTGAGGTTGGGCCGGCCCGGATCGCCGGCGCTGCGTTTCAGCACCTTGGTCCAGAACCAGGGGCTCTGCACCAGGCAGAATCCGGCAAAGACAATGAGGAAGAAGGCCCAGAAGTTGAACTGGGTGAAAAGGAGCGGATGCTCCTTGTCGAACGAGAAGAGGTTAGTAATGAATGTAATCAGGTCTCTCATTGTCAGTGGATTTATCTTGCGTCGTTCTGCTGCCACGGTGGCTGCGTTTCTTGTACAGACGGCGGTCGTCCTGCGCCGGGGAGGCCTTGTCGGGCTGGGCAGTCAAATGGGCAGGTTTTAGCTGGACGAGGGTCTCGAAGAGGGCATTGCTCATCAGGTCGGCAAGCAGCTGATAGCCCTTGCGCGTGAAATGTATGTGGTCGCGCTGGGCCAGCTCGTTGTTCTGCCAGGTGCCCATAGAGCCCAGGCCGCCCATAACGGTAAACTGGTCCCAGACGGCACCACCGGTCATCTGCCCGAGACGGATGAAAGCCTCGCGGGCAATGGGGCCATTGTCGTTCACGATGTAATTGCGTCCGCTGCGGCGGAAACTGTCGTTGTTGGTAAGAAAGAGGAAGGCGCAATCGGGGCTGACGGAGCGGATAGAGTCGACAAGACGCATATAGCGTCTGATGAAGACCGAGGTGTCGAAATTGGCTCCGGAAGCGTCGTTGATGCCTATACCGAAGATGACCAAGTCGGGCTTGACCATCTGGAGGTCGGCGGTGAAATACGGCATTTTGGAGATATACTCGACCAGCGAGGCACCATTGACGCCGATAGAATGGAAACTGATGCCGGGGGCACCATTGTCGAGATAAACGCCAGTGATGGCAAACGACTGGCCTACGGTGCACGGCATCACGATGTGGAACGAGTCGACGGCACAGGGCATCTCGAAGGTGTAGCGGCGCAACTGTTTGTCGACCGAGACAGGACGAAGAGCCACCGAATCGCCGTCGCGGTCGACGATAGTGAGGTAGGGCTCGACCCCTCCGCGGGCTTCGCCAAAAAGCGTCACCGTTGTGGAGGCGAAATTGATTTCAGGCTCGTTGAGGGTTATGCCGATATCGGCAGGCTCGTCGGCAGCGGTGACGGCAATGCCGCACAGGCCAAGGCGCTCGGCAGGCTCTTTGTAGACACACCGCGTCAGCGTCAGCGGCCGAGTGCGAGAGACCTTGTAGTCGTAGGGGTTGTTGCATTTGACCGCAGCCGAATAGGGGAAAATCAGTCCGCGGGCCGCCACCAGGTTGGGCAGAGGCGTCAGCAGGTTGTAGCGGACGCGGTGGGGCAGCGAGCCTCCCTGCACGTGCGACGCACCCATCTGGACGATATTGATATGCCCCTCGCCGGTGGCAAGCATACGATACCACTTCTCGGCAAAAAGGCGCATCAGGCTGCTGTCGGCAGGCAGAATGAGGTGGTTGGAGTCGTAGCGGATGAAAGAATATGAGGTGTCGACGGGCACAAACATTAGGCTGTCGTCGATGTCCAACAAGCGTTGCTCCACGTTGTCCTGAGCATTGCCGCAAGCCAGCATCAATGTGCATATCACGAATATGACAAAGTTTTTGTACAGCATCGACAGTATGTTTTGGTTGATATGTTGTTTGTTCTTGTTAAAGTTGATTTTCATCGTTTGTCTTCAGTTTGCTCCAGATGTCGTTGAACTGGTTAGGAGTCAGTTGTTTTCTAATCTTGTATAATTCATAAACATTTAACAGGGCGTCGCTCAGGTAGTCGCCCATAATGCGGGCTCCCTTGTGCGAGAAGTGTATGTAGTCGGAACCGGCATAGCCATTCTTGACCCAGGTAACCATAGAGTTGCGGCCGCCCATAGCGTCGTAGATGCTCCAGTAGGCTGCGCCGTGGGCATTGGCCATCTCGCGCAGCCGCTCGACGACGGTGGGCAGCATAGGATAGGTGGCGAGTTGTCCGCCGACTTTGGTGCTCATATCGGAAGGGCCCACAAAGAGGATGACGGCATCGGGACAGGCCTGACGGACATAGTCGATTTGCTCGCCGAGATGCTGGCAATAGCTGTCGATGGTCTTTTCGTTCTTGAGATATGGCACCGAATTGCCGCCGAATTGCATAATGATCATACCTATGTCGAGCAGCCTGTAGGCCTCGGTAAGCTGGTCGAGGTTGGCCATCTTGAACTGATGGCCCGACACGCCGCGCATAGCTATATTGTCGACAGCCACGCCATAGCCGTTGTCGACAAGGACTCCGTAGATGTCGGCGGTACCGTTGAGGGTCAGCATTGCCGACGAAGTGACAGTGTCTATTCGCCACGAGAGCATACCGATTCCGGTCCTTGAGTCGCTTGCCGCATAGTCGCCAGGACCTTTGCGGTTGTGCATCACAACGCTGAGCGGACCGGGGCGGTTGTTGTAGAGTACCCGTATCGACGAGAAGGTGCCGGCCCGCTCGCCCACGTGGTTACCGTTGGAGGCATAGAGCGACATCGTTGCGCTGCCCGTGAGGCGCCAGCAGCGCAGCATAGGGCCATAGTTTCCGTTGGAGCGTCTGAAAGTGCTGTCGCCGTAAGTGGAAAGACCTTGGATGGCGCCAGTAACCGACTGGTTGAAGGATATGGTGGGCACCGGCTGACGCAACGGCAGCATTCCCGGACCGCCACCACCGAAAGTCCTCTGCAGGCGCTCGCGCAGGCGGCAGCTGATGCGGTCCTGCTCGATCTGCGAATCGCCGTAGTGAAGCACGCGCACTATGCGACGCTGGTCCTGGGCTTTCTCGGCCTTGGCGAAAAACTTGTCGAAGCAGCTCACATCGTCGTCGGGCAGCCAGAAACGCGTCTGGACATCGAAGAGCAGATGATAGCACTCGCCTATCGAGTCGCGGACACCCGACAAATCGCGCTCTTCGCGTTTGACGAGCAGCTGTTCCATACTCTTTTCCTGCTCGTGGACAAACACCTTGTGGAGCGACGGGAAGCGAAGCGTCACGCCGCCGACAGCTATGCCGTCCTTGGGAAAGACGATGCACAGCACCATCAGCACTGCCACAACGATAGCAAAAAATTTCAGAGTGCCCGTTAACTTCATTGCAGGAAGGTCGTCGCCAAAAAAATGTTATTTGTTGTTCATTGCCAACTTCTTCTCCAGCTCGTCGACGCGTTTGTAGAGTTGGTCAAGGTTACGCTCGTAGATATACGTCTTGCGCTGCTTGACAGCGTCGGTGGCCGGCGAGCCGAGGATGGTGACATTGTCGGGGAAATTGCGCGTGACGCCCGACTGGGCGGCGATGGTGACATTGTTGCCCACCTCGATGTGGCCGACAATGCCCACCTGGCCGGCAATGATGCAGTGGCTGCCCACCTTGCCGGAACCGGCGATGCCGCTCTGCGACGCCATCACGGTGTTTTCGCCAACGACGACATTGTGGGCCAGCTGGCACAGATTGTCAATCTTGACGCCCTTGTGGATTCGGGTCGAACCCAGCGTGGCGCGGTCTATGGTGGCATTGGCACCAATCTCGACGTCGTCCTCGATCACCACATTGCCTATCTGGTCGATTTTCTGGTAGCTGCCGTCGGCCGTGGGGGCAAAGCCGAAACCGTCGGCACCGATCACGCAGCCCGAATGCAGTATGCAGCGGTCGCCGATGACGATGTTCTGATAGACACGCACGCCGGCAAAAAGGGTGGTGCCATTGCCGATGGTCGAATTGTCGCCGACATAGGTCTGCGGATAGATTTTGGCACCGTCGCCAATACGTGCGTTCTCGCCGATGAAAGCAAAGGGACCGATATAGCAGTCCTTGCCGATGGTGGCGCTGGGCGACACGAAGGCTTGCGGGTCGACACCCTTCTTGTCAAGCTGCATCTCGTTGTATTTTTTCAGCAGGTTGGCGAAAGCCAGATACGGGTCTGCCACACGTATCATTGTGGCCTTGACGGGATGCTCGGGGGCGAAATCGTTGCTCACGATGACCGCAGTGGCGTTGGTGTCATATATGTAGTTGGTATATTTGCTATTGGCCAGAAAGGAGAGACCGCCGGCCTCGCCCTCTTCAATCTTGCACAGTTTCCACACCTCGGCATTGGCGTCACCTTCGACGTGACCGCCGAGCATAGTTGCTATCTGATTGGTATTGAATTTCATATTACGGCAATTTGTTATTTTTACTTTGATTGAATTAATAGAACGCATAAAGTTCAATTAAATTGTATATAGTCCTGCAATTTTCTTACCGTGGCCTCGTCGATGAGGCTGACAAGAAGCAAATCGTCAGGTTTTTCTATGCGGTAGCCCTTTTTCCTATAGTCTGTTATGGCCCGTGCCTGATAATAGTCGAGATAAGGGTGCCGCCTCAGTTCGTCGAGCGTGGCGCTATTGATGGCAATCCTGCGGACCTGCGATGGGTCGACCGTGACGTTGTCGGCTATACCGCTGAAACGCACCGTGTCCATACCGTAGACTTCCAGCAGCTGCTCCTTGCGGACAAAGCCCCCCAGCAGGTCGCGATATTTGGCTATCCGCACAGCAAAAGCGGGACCTATGCCATAGAGACGCTGCAGTTCGGCAGTGTCGGCGCTGTTGAGTTCGACGCTGACACTGCGGAAATACTCTTCGCGATGCCTGGCCAACCGCTCGCGCCGGTCGTCCCGAAGTCTGTCGGAAGGGCGTGCGGTGCTGTCAGTCCGCCTTGGCGCGTATTGCCTTGCCCCAGGCGACGCATAGTGGCGTTGCCGCCTCGCGGTTGTTGCCGAATCGATGCCGTCGGCATATTCCTCTATGGCCTTTTCGAAAAGGCTGTTGCCTGCCGTCTCATTCCCGTGCCGCGGTGCGGGCCACAGCACCGCAGCGGCAAGCACCGCCAGCAACACGGCACAAAGCACCAGATATCCTCTCCACTGTCTGCGTGTAGGGCCTTTCATTCGTCGATGGTCATTGTACCGCGCTGATGCAGAATCTGCGGTGTCGTGAATTCATCGTCGCTCCGGAATCCGTCACCATACGTGACGCGCGTCCCGTTGACCGACCGGACGGGGTCGTTGGAGAAAATGCTGTGCTCGGCCGAGTTCCACACTATACTGTTCAGATACGACGTGTCGCCCGACCGATAGTCGATTATGACGACATTCCCGTAGGCCTCGACCAGTTTCCGCTCGTCCATCGATATGGCCGAGTCGGCAGTAATCGATGCCGTGATGACATCGCCCGAAAACAGCTGCATATCGATGCCGTGGGGATAGACGGTCTTTTTCTCCGGCTGGTCAAACACAACCACCTTCGAGGACTTCAGCACCATCTGCCTTTTGCCTCCAAGGCTGCGCACCGCTCTGACGCTGTCGAGGTTCTGCTGCGGGTACTGCTTGGGGTCGAACTCCAGCACCTTGTCCATATCGTTGCGGCACGACATCGTGAGCACCAGCAATAAAACGAAGCAAGGAAGCGTGCCCAGGGCGCGCCTCCTTACTCCTTTTGGGGACTGGCTTTTTGCAGCTTGCATCATTCCCCCCGATGAATGTTTATTTTCTTGTTCTGACGGTTGTGCTTACTCCGATCCATCCCGGCACGGTAAAGCTGTTGCCATCGATAAGGTCGAGCATAAAGGCCTCGTCCTGTTTGGGGAAGTGTCCCGAATAGGAGCTGATGAGGCGGTTGGCGGCCTCGACGTTCTCGGGCGAGCCATCGATGTTGATGGACTTGCGGGCAGCGTCGACAGCAGCCCAGTAGGCCGAACGGCCACCCATTCCGTCGCTGACGGCGCGGGCTCCGCTGGCATAGAGCTGTGCGATGAGGCGGTAGGGCTCACCCTTGTTGGGTTCCATATCGGCAGCCTTGTTGTACGACGAGCGGGCAGCGCTGTAGCTGTTGTTGTTGGCATAGCAGAGGCCCTGCAGGATGTACATATTGTACTTGTCCTTGTCTTCGGCACCTTCGATGGCGTCGTTGATATACTTGGCGGCATCGTTGTAGCGCTTCTTCTGGTAGCACATCTGGGCCATCAGGTAGGCCGTCGAGGCGGTGGGCTCGAGCGAGTGCAGTTTCTCGGTGGCGGCGAAGAAGAGCTCAGTGTCCATACATTTCTTCTTGCGGAGGATGGTGGTGATTTTCTTCAGCAGCGTGACATCGTCGGGCGTAGCCTTAAACTTCTTGCTGTATATATTGACCAGCTCGTCGCACGAGGCGAAGGGCGAGAAGCGATTCTCGATGTGTGCGATGACACCATAGATCTCGGCGCGCTTGGCGCTGTCGGTCTCGCTCGATGCCAGGGCGTCGAGGGCGTCGCTGACCATATCGTAGTTGTCGATAATCACCGTCGTGTCGGCAAAGCCCGAGGTGACATACTTCACCGTGGCGTCGAAGTAGCGCTCCACAAAGGCCAGCTCAAGCTTGTCGGCTCCCAGACGCATAGCTTCGTCATAGAGCTCATAGTAGTCTTTCAGCCTTGCGTTGCCACCCAGCTGTTCCATATCGTAAGCCTTGCGGGCAGTAACCTCGGCGGCTTCGCCGAAGTTGGCTATACGCAGGTCGTACATCTTCATCAGTTCGTCGACGATGGCCTTGCGTTCGTTGGCATCCTTGGTGGCGTTGAAGCGCGACTTGAGGATGGTCACACCACGGATATAGAGGTTCTTGTTGTTGCCGGGGCACTTGTCCAGACACTCTTTCCAAGGCTCATAGGCCTCAACGTACTGCTTGTTCTTGAAAGCCTCACGATAGAGGAAGGTGTTCGTTACGCAACTGACGCTGTCTTCGGGAGTGTTGCCCCACTTCTGGGCCGAAGCCGAAAGAACCGACATCGTCATTACCAATCCGAGTGTTAAAATTTTTATTGTTTTCATCTCTCTGTTATGTTATTTTTGATTTATTTCTGTTATTTCTGTTTTCTTCTTTAGTGTGCCACCATCGGCACGAATTGTATATTTATGATATTTTAACTTTAACCTTAACTTTAACCCTAACCTTAACCTTAACTTCAGATACAAATACTATTGTCCTTTAACTTCCCTTTAACTTCCCTTAACTCCCTTTAACTTCCCTTCTAACTCCCACTTATCAATTAAACTTTCTCTTCACAAACCAGCTCTCGCAGCTACCCACGGAAACACCTATCGAGAAGACGTCGCGGCGCAGCAGGTCAACGGTACCCATCGACGAATAGGCCGCCGAGATGTTCAGCACCGAACGTCCCTTGCGCATCGGCAGCGAAAGGCCGGCACCTATGCCCCATTCGTTGAGCTTGTAGTCCTTACCGTCGGTCATATGCAGCTGCAGACGGCCGCTTTCATAGTGCGCACCGGCCGAGAAGGTGATGCGGCGCAAATAGGAGGCGGCATTCTTGTCGCCCAGCAGCTGCACACCAAGCGCCCAGCGCTGGCTACTGCCATAGCGCAACGGGCTGATGCCGAAGATGGAGTAGTCGCTGTTTTCGGTATATTTCAGTCCGTTCCACGGCGAAAAAGTACCGTCGATGGCCACAAGCCACTTGTCGTCGCGACGGAACGACAGTCCGATGCCCGTCGTGAAAGGCTGCTCCAGCGTGCTCTCAAACTCGCTGTCGCCGCCATCGAGCGGAAAAATCGTGTCGCGCATATACTCCGAGCCGGCACTGGTCACAAAGGTGTAGACCAGCGCGTTGTCCTTGACGGTCATCGTCCTGTGGGGGCGCACCGTGAGGCCAACACCCAGGTGGTACTTGCCACCGATGGGCTGCTCATATTGCAAGCCGAAGTCCAGCAGCAGGTTCTTGACATAGGTGTCTTTCTGGCTGCGGCTGTCCATCATATAGGTCGTGTCGTTGGCCGTAAAGTCGAAAGTCACCGCGCGCGTCAGGTTGCCGAAAACATAGTCGATATTGAAACCGGCACGCAGCTGCGGCTTGGCAGGGTCGCTGCCGCCCAATATGTTGAAGGCGTGACCCCAAAACAGCTGCGACACGCCGCCGTTGCCCTCATAGCGAGTCTTGACCTCACCACCGGGCTCGACCACGCCGGTGCTCACCGACTGATAGTTGACATCGGTCAGGGGCATCACGCCCACCGCCGTTTTCCACCATTTCGTCAGCGGGAACGCGACCGACAGATATCCCAGATTGCCGTCGGCATCGAACTGCGAGCTTTTGGCATCGCGAAGCGTCGTCATATCGACCGACAGACCCATATCGAACACCAGGGTCTCCTTCCCCACCGCGGCATACGAGGCCGGATTGAAGGGATTGATCATATTCGACGCCGAGCGCGTATAGGCCACACCGCCCAGCGACGCCATCGATGGAATATTGTACGGCATACTGCTCAGTCCGATACCATACTGCGAATAAGGCGAATTGATGCCGTTCTGCGCCGCCACGGTCATCGCCGAAAGAAGCGCCAGCATCATCACAAGACCCTTTTTATTATTAAATCCAATAGACATTATATATCAAAATTCAATTTATTACATTCATTTCCAGCAGTTTTTCCAATCCTACATACATCAGGTAAGGCGTTGCAAAGTTCGGAAAAAATAATCGTTTAGCAAAAAAATCTGCATTTCCTCCTGTTAAAAAAAGTTTAACGCCAGGCAGCTGACGTTCATAATCGCGCATAAAACCCTCAATTTCATACACCATAGCATTGCACACGCCGGCCACCATCGAAGCCCTTGTCGAGCAACCCGTCAGGGGCGTAGCCTCACTGCCGTCGCGTTCGGCGTCGGTGAGCTGCACCAGCGGCAGCGCGGCGGTGAACTCGTGCATAGCCCTGAAACGCATCGCCATTCCGGGCAGGATGGCGCCGCCACGATAGCAGTCGCCGCCGTCGAGCAGGTCGACGGTGACGCAGCTGCCCGCATCGACCACCACCAGCGGCCCCTCGGGGCACAGCACCCGGGCGCCAACCACGGCGGCAACACGGTCCATACCGAGCGTCTGCGGCGTCGCGTAGTCGAGCGTCACCGGAAGGCGCGACTCGTGGCCAAGCCTATGGAAATGAGGCTGTAAAGGTTTGGGGAGCAGCGTGTCGAAATCCACCTCGCGGCCCACCACCGATGCAATGGCCCGCCCTATGCCGTGGCGACGGCACAGTCGCGCCACCGCCCCGACGGCATCGTCGCCAAGCACGCACACCTCGCGCAACTCGCCGCCAGCCATCACCGCAGCCTTCATCCGCGTGTTTCCGATGTCAAGAATCAAATCACTCATAGCCTTCATAACGCCGAAAGCCGGAAAATATTGTGCACACCCCTGCGCCGCATTTTCGCACATCGTTTTCCTGCCACAAACAGTCCGTTCCCATACGTCCAATATAAGAACGATATAAGAACAATATAAGAACGATATAAGAACTGGTACACCAGGTGTCGGCAAAAAGTAGTATATTTGCAAAACGGAATATTTTGCCAAAAGATTGCAACACGCTGGCATTCTTATAAATAGCAAAACTTACCGCACCGACATATTTTGTTTTTTAAATTCTGGAACGATATGATAGATTTTAGAGAAATTTTCAGCACCTTCCTGGTGATGTTCGCCATCATCGACATTACGGGCTCCATACCCATCTTTGTGTCGATGCGCGACAAAGGAGCCAAAATCAAACCCTTCCAGGCCACGCTGGCGGCTCTGGCGCTCTTCATCGGGTTCTATTTCCTGGGCGACGCGCTGCTGCGCCTGTTCGGCATCGATATGCCGTCGTTTGCCGTCGCAGGGTCGGTGGTGCTCTTCATCCTGGCCTTCGAGATGATTCTGGGCCGCGACATCATCAAGAACGAGCCCACCTCGTCGGGCGCCAGCATCGTGCCCATAGCCTTCCCGCTCATCGCGGGACCCGGAGCCATCACGGCATTCATCTCGCTCCACGCCGAATACGCCACGGTGAACATTATGATTGGCCTGGCGCTCAACATCATAATTGACTTCGTCGTGCTGCGCTATCTCGACAAAATCACCCACTGGCTCGGGGCGGACATCATCTACGTGCTGCGCAAGTTTTTCGGCGTTATCCTGCTGGCTATGGCCGTCAAGCTGTTTGCCGGCAACCTGCCGATGGTGTTCAATTGGTAGGCTTTGTTGACTTTGCACAAAAGCATCAACAACAACATCTTGCGAAACGAATCCTGCTTTTCTTCAGCTCTCTGATGCTATTCGCAACCTGAACGCTGAAATGCGGCGACAAGGCCATATTTCGACAAAACAAGGGGCATCCAAATCGGACGCCCCTTGCTTTTTGGCTTTTGCCGAAAGGGATGATTTATTCGACGTCGGCGCGGGCCATAGAGTCTTTGTAGTACTTCTGGTTGACGAAGACGTCCTCCTTGTAGGGGTTGATGTGGCGCTTCTTCGAGACACTGATGATGTAGCAGATGGCGATGATGTTGGTAATCAGTGCCAGTGCGCTGATGACGGTCATTGCCGTGGGGTTGGCGTTGGCGGTGCCGCCCTCGACGATGCCGTTCAGCGTGCCGTCAGCGTAGGTGGTCGGCAGGGCCACCCAGTCGAACTTGTGGAAGCCGTCGTGGAAAGTCTCCTGGAACAGGGGGAACACCTGTGCGAACATACACCAGATGGCCAGCGTGTTGGCGCGGTTCTGGATCCAGCCGCCGCGGTTCCAGAGCAGGGCAGCCACGGTCGGGGCCAGCAGCAGGGCGATGCCGCAGAACCAGCTGTGGGTGGGCAGGCAGTTGTAGGTGTAGGCGAAGTTCCAGATGTCGTAGATGACGATGTAGACCCACGTCATATCGGCCCAGATCATATCTTTTTTGTCCTTCGAGGCATAGACGTTCCACCAGGCGGTCATACAGAAGATGTTGATGATGCCGGCCAGGCCGTTCATAACGTTGTGCCAGCCGCCATACAGCCACACGCCTTCGCTCGAGAGCCACCAGCAGTTCCAGCCTTTGATGGCGCTTTCGAAGTCGGAGGCCACGGCGATGAGGATGTTGATGGCCACGATGACGAAGGGGAAGGGCTTGAACCAGTGCTTGGCGCCGATGCCCCATTTGTATTTGATCATCATAAAGCCGATGCAGCCTGTGAGGGCGGCGTAGAGCTTGGCGTAGTGGAACCAGCCGTTCATATAGAGGTGGGTCTGGTTGTACAGTGCCCAGTCGGCACCGGTGCGGGCACCGATGGCGATGGCCACGAAGTAGACCGTAAGGGCCAGGGGGATGGCGAGGAAAGTGATGATGCCGCCCATCTTGGTGCGACGGGCAAATTCGTTCCAGAGGATGAGGCCGGCCAGCACGACCAGCATCATTCCCCATTGCAGCAGCGCATTAGCGCCATAAACGTGAAAGAACATAGTTTTTTAGTTTTAATTTTGTTTATAAGTTATGTTTTATTTGTTTGATTATCTTTGCTGTGTGCAAGGTTTTGCCGTTGCCGTACAATCTGCAAAAATAATCATTTTTCGCAAGGTGCAAAAAAAAGTGTACTTTTGCAAAAGAAACGACGATATATGAATGTGGCGATTTTCATACACTACCTGCAGACCATCAACTTGCTGACTTTCGTAGCCTACGGCCACGACAAGTGGAAAGCGCAGAACCCCGACCCCAAGGCTGCTCCGCGCAGAATCCGTTCGCGCAAGAAAAGAAAGAAAGGTCGCAGGAAAAGAATCAAGAACGCGCGCCGCCGTACGCCCGAAGCGACGCTGCTGCTCCTCGCAGCCCTCGGTGGCAGCGCCGGAGCCCTCTTGGCTATGCATCTGTTCCGACACAAGACCCGCCACAAAAAATTCACCATCGGGGTGCCCGTGATGCTGGCGGCGCAGGTGGTGCTGGCTGTTTTTGTCCTGTTCTGAAATTTCCTATCCTGCAAATCGTTGGCTATAAAATAGGCGAATACACTATCTCAGCACGTCGTGGACGATGTTTGAGCTGCCTGAGGTGCTGCATCCCGTGGTTCTGGCATTGCCGGTGTAGTGCAGATCGCTTGAACCCGAAAGCTTGACCGAAATAAAACCGTCGCAGTGGATGTAGGCGTCGCTTGAGCCCGACAGCGAGCCCTCGCAATTGTTGCATACAAGAGCGTAGCGGTCGCCGACAATCTTCTTTTTGAGGGTGCTCGCACCAGAGAGGTCCAGGTCGAGAGTTTCGACCGTGCCTTCAATAGCGGCGTCGGACGATCCGCTCATATCAATTTCAAGTTCTTTGGCTGCCACCATTCCGCTGAAATCCGAAGACCCGGAAAGGTCTAGAGAGATTTCGTCGGCCTCGATGTCGCAATTGCAATCTGAAGAACCCGACAGGTCTACTTCCACCTTTGTGCCTTTAAGGACGAACTCGCTATTGAAACTGGAAGCGCCCGAAAGGTCGACATCGGTGAGCGATGCATTGTAGGGCAGAATTACCGTCATATCGCCACCGCGGTTGCTTCGCCAGCCTTTGATATAGATATTCAGCGTCTTGCCTTCCTCCTTGACCACGATGTGGGGCATAACATTGTCGCCGGCGGTAATGATGACCTGGTCGACGGTGTCACTAACGGTGACATCGAATGCATCTTCAACTCTGAGCTCGGTATAATTGCCTTTGATGCTGAATGTCTGCGTGATAGGGTCTCCGGCCCATTTGGAGCATCCACTAAGAATAATTGTCGCCAAAGCGAATAAGGATAAGGCTAATTTCTTCATTTTTAGTATTGTTTGGATTTTTTGTATAAAGCTTATAAAATGCAAAGATATATATTTTTTTGCACATACAAAGATTTCCCGTTTTTTGGGACTGCGAAACGCCCTATCCTTTGCACACCTCCATAGCGACAGAGGATCACCAACACGGCACCCATACATTGCCCGACACGTATATACTACTTCCTTTACACAGCTCCGACACAGCTCCGAGAAAACGTATATGGTGGGTTCTATTTATTCACTTTTTGGTCATCCAAACAGACAGAACCCGTTAATCTGCCAGACAACCGTGTTTTGACATTCGATTTACGAGTGCAAAGTTACAACTATTTTTTCATTTGACAATGAACTTTTTGCCATAATTTTGTGGGGGGGGTAATTGTTTGATATTCTGCTTATTGTATTGTGATTAAATTTGATTGGTATTTCACGATTTGCACCAGTCGGCACATATTGTAGACGAGGTTTGTCAATGCGATGTTGGCTTTTGCCCTTATCAAGCCCACTCCTCGGAATATCAGGCCCCCCATCGTCTGCTCCATAAATCCGAAGATATGTTCCACACGGCTGCGCACCTTCGACTTCTGCCGGTTGCGTTCCTTCTGCTCCTCCGTCAAGGGATGGCCTCTCCGGCCCTTCTCGCAGATTATCGGAGTCTTGTGCTTCGCTCTCACCACATCTTCCATCCCGGCATATCCCGCGTCGAGCCAAACAGGTTCTCCGTGGGCCCCCTTGGGCGGCTCCGTCAGCACCAGCTCCGTCTCCTTGGAGTCGTGGCGGTTGGCGGCACACACCGTGTAGTTGCGTATGAGCTTGGTCTTGTTGCATATCTCCACGTTGTCCTTGTACCCGTAGAACCGTTCCCCGCGTTTCTTCACCCATCGGGCGTCGATGTCCTTGTGGCACTTCTTGTGGGGGTTGTCGTTCCAGAGTTCATCGCCCTTGCCCTCCTTTATCTTCCTGTTCTCCTCGCGTGTGTTGCGCTGCCGAGGGACTACGACAAAGCTTGCGTCGACAATCTTGCCCTCATTCACAATCAGCCCTATGCTGTCAAGATACTCGTTGAATCTCTTGAACAGTAAATCATACGTTCCGTTCTGAGCCAGCGCGTCCTTATACTTCCACACTGTCTTCCCGTCCGGCACATCGTCCACACTCTGGATGCCGAGGAAGTCACGGAAACTGGTGCGGTCCTTGATATGGTACTCTATCTGGGCATCGCTCAAGCCGTAAAGCCTCTGCAGAAACAACACTCGGAACATAAACACAGGATCGATTGGCTTGCGGCCCGCGTTGCTCTTCTTCCCCGTGTTCTCAAATACAGGTTCCAGGATGTTTCGGAACTGCTCAAAGTCTATGATTTCCTTCAACTTTGGCAACGGATTGCCGTTTTCAAGCAATTCTTGAAGGGTGTTCTCTTTGTCAAATAATCCAATGCCTTGATTATTACGGTATTTCATAGATGCTGTATTTTTCTGTTAATACTGCAAAAATACGAAAAAATATTGATATAACAAAATGAAATTTAGCTATTTAATTTATAGAACTCCCC